>CAVXUH010000006.1:0-712053 GCA_963764885.1 Candidatus Aminicenantota bacterium | reverse complement strand
ACGTATTGGTAGAAAAGCCCATGGCCTTAAGCACACAAGAGGCTGACCGAATGATCCAGGTTGCAGGGGAAAATGGGGTTAGGCTGGGAACTAACCACAACTATCTTTTTAACCCCTGTATCATTGCGTCTCGCCGATTGCTGGATCGTGGAGAAATTGGGGACGTTGTCTATGTGGACAGCTACTATGGTTTATCGGAAGAAGGCGGGTCCTATTCCAGTATTGCGGGAAGATCACACTGGGAATGGCGTCTGCCCGGCAGCGCGTTCACTAATTTTCTGCCCCATCTAATTTATCTCCAATTGGCATTCTTATCCAGTCCTGTTGTCGTATCCGGCGTGACCCTGGCCCACAGTGATCAAGTCGAAGAGCTACCCTCCGAGCTTACCGTTTTATTGCAGGGATCTGGAGGGTCCGGAGTGATGGCTATTTCGATGCGTGCCAGACCCTATGCTAAATTCGTCAATATCTACGGCACGAAGGGAATGATACATGCTGACCTGACCACTGAAGTCTGTACCTTACATAAATCTCATCGGCTGCCCGGCATGCTTACGAAAGTGTTCTTCAATCTAGAAGAGAGCCTGCAATTGGCTTCAAAAACAACGCTCAACACTGCCAAAGTGGCTGTCGGGAGTCTAGCGCGCAACCCCGGGCTCCTTGGGCACCTGCGTGAGTTTTATGCAAGCATTGAGGCTAACAAACCCCTTCCTGTATCCGGCAAGGATGGCAAGATGATGCTCGAGATCATGGAGCAAGTGGGGGAGATAACAGACAGAAGATTAAAGCGTCCTTCAATTTTTCCTGGAAAGCCAAAGACGATAAACCCAAAAACAAAGGCGGAGCAAATCATCAGCGAAAGAGGACTACCCGGGAAAGTCTTGGTGACCGGTGCCACAGGCTTCCTCGGAGTTCACCTGGTGGAAGCGCTTTCGAGGTGTGGTGCGAGTGTCAGGGTCTTGGTGCACAATAAGGATCGTGTTCCATTCCAACTGGAGCAATTGGCCGAGATTGCCTATGGAGATTTGCGCGATCAAGCCGCAATCGAGGCCGCGGTGCAAGGTACAAAAATCGTTTTTCACTGCGCAGCTGTTACCAAGAATAATGCTGATTGGGAAACGCATCGTGCCATAAACATTGCTGGAACGGAAAGAGTGTTCAAGGCGGCTCTCAAGGCAGACGTCGACCGGGTTATCCATATCAGTTCGATCATCGTTTATGGTCTCGCCCGATCAAGGCACAACGGCGTCATCGACGAATCAGCTCCCTATTCACCGAAGCAGGACCGGTGGGCACATTACCTGCGTTCTAAAGTTGAGGCTGATAAGTTGGCGTTGGCGATCTGGAAAGAAGCGCATTTACCAGTCACCGTCCTTCGCCTCGGCATTCTCTACGGACCGGGCGAAGGACGTTCAATGACCCGTGGATTAATCCAACTCGGTCCGTTCCGATTTATGATAGGGTCCGGCCGAAATCATCTGCCCTTCACCTATGTAGGGAATGCCGTGGATGCCATCCTCTTGGCTGCCATTTCCCCGGCTGCGACAGGTCAAGCGTATAATGTTGTTGACGAACCCCAAATCAGTGTCCGGGATGCCATTCAAGAAACCCAAAAAATCAATGGCGAGCGGATAATCACAATTCCCGTGCCGCCATTCTTATTGACGAGCCTGGCCAAAATGCTGGAATGGAGGGCTAACAGAGCTGATTCTCATACGCCTCCCAAACTTTCAAGTTTTGTAGTGCGCAGCGCTTGCAGAGATCTTTATTACGACACAAGAAAGGCGGGCGAACAATTGGGATGGAGCCAAGAAGTTGCTTTTCGGGACGGGTTGAAGAAGGCGATTTCGTCGCAGGGAAAATGAATCAAATAAGACGTAATCGCGTGCTTATGCTTGTGGAGAATAATCCTTTCCCGCAAGATATCCGCGTTTTCCATGAGGCGCAGACTCTGACCTCCTCGGGATATCGAGTTTCCGTGATCTGCCCGGCTGGCCCTCACCAACCCTCACGCGAAAACGTCGATGGCACTCATGTTTTTCGCTACCCATCTCCACCCTCTTTTAATGGGGCTTTGGGATATCTCTGGGAGTATTCATACTCATTTGTGGCGACTTTTATAATCTCTCTTTTTATCTTTATTACCCGTGGCTTTGATATTATGCATGCCGCTAATCCTCCCGACACTATGGTATTTATCGCAGCGTTCTATAAGTTGTTTGGAAAGCGCTTTATATATGACCACCACGACTTGGTACCAGAATTGTATTATGCTCGCTATGGACGAAATGGATATAAACCTATCTACCTTGCGTTGGTTTGGCTGGAAAAACTCTCGTGCTTGCTGGCAGACAGGATAATAGCGACAAATGAATCCTATCGGGCAATAGAAATAAAACGGGGACACGTTCCGGAAGAGCGGATTACCGTCGTGCGGAACGGGCCAAATGAGGAATTTCATTATATGACACCTGAAGCACTATCCCGAAGGCAAAAAAGGAAGATTATTGCCTATGCAGGGACAATAGGGATTCAAGACGGTGTCGAAAACCTTCTGCTGGCGATGAATCATATTGTCAAGGATATCGATCGAACTGACCTCCTATGCGTCCTCTTGGGTGATGGAGACGCCTTGCTCACGATGAAGAGACTGGCCATAAAACTCGACCTTATGAAATATGTAGTGTTTAAAGGTTGGGTGGATCGAGTGACCCTGGCCTGCTATCTCGGCGGGGCGGATATTTGTGTTGCGCCCGAACCATCCAATCCCTACAACGATCGATCAACCATGATAAAGATAGTTGAATACATGGCGCTCGGAAAACCTATTGTGGCCTTTGACCTGCCTGAGCACCGAGTCTCTGCCCAAGACGCGGCAGTTTTTGCACGCCCGAACGATATCCCAGACTTCGCGAGGAAAATCGTCGCCTTGATAGATGACGAAGAACGATGCAAAAAAATGGGGCGATTGGGTAGAGATCGTATAGAAAAAGGACTCGCATGGACATATCAAAAGAAATTCCTTCTTCAAGCTTACGAGTTGATAACTGCCAAAAATCACGCCTAAGCCATATTTCTATTTCGCTAGGACAGGAATTGGAGATCGCTGGCATAAAGACTCAAATGGATAAATGGTCTGATGCCCAGCCCGAGCGCGGAGAATGTGACGAAGGATAAATTTCGTCCATTCTATTCGCCAGGTTGGGCCGCAAGGTCCATTGGGCCCTTTCTTTGGTGAAGGATTTATGCAGACGTGTCGAGGCCCATTTTTTTAAATCCGAGGCTTCGCGATATCTTTTACCCCCCGACTGATGCTCGAGGAGTCGACGACTCCCCGCCAAATTAGAACGCAGGGCTTCAGCCTAAAAAATATGGTTCAACTTCAAGTATCTTGAGATTGTTTATCTGTTTAGAGTCCGTACCACATGACGATAACGTCCATCAAAACAAGGGAGAAACTGCTAAGTATGTCTTGCCTCTTTTGGCCGGCATACTAGCGGGCGGGATAATTCTCCTTGATGTCCCGCTCAAATGGGAGATCATTCTCTTGACCGCACTGGGAACCGCCGCGTTGATGATGATCTCTGGAATTCCAGAGCGAATTCTTCTCTTCATATTGGCTTTTGCCGTATCACTTAACATCGGAAAAGATTTTATGGCGCGGCCGGGACATCTTGGACTATCGGATGGGACAGGCATTAAACTTATCGACCTTTTGGCTCTGGTATTGCTCTTGCTTTATATTGCGAATGTGGCGCTTCAAAAAGCCGAAATCCATATGTTCCCAAGGATCATGTTCCCTGCGGCCGCCTGGCTGGTCCTTTCCTCGCTATCTCTTCTAGCAGCCAACGATGCCGAGCTTGTCGTTATCCAGTTGATAAACATGGGCAAGCTGTTGTTTCTTTGCTGGATCGTTGCCAACAGTGTAAAAAATGACGTTGATGTGAAATTCTTAATTGCGGGACTGATGCTGGGCTTTTTGTTCCAAGCGCTAGTAGGTGCCTACCAGGGAATCTCTGGACGGCCCCTTGGACTTTATTTTTTGGACGAGACAACCGATGTGCTGCGGCAGGAAATGAGAGTAGGTCTCGCAAATCGTGTCCAGGGCACGATTCGTCACCCACAATTCTTACGCCATGTACTTATTAGTGGTAATACCCATATTATTGGCTTCGTTGTTTTCGAGGATAAAACACTCATTTAAGATCTTCGCGGGTATCGCCCTTTGTCTCGGCTGTGTGGCACTTATCTTTACGCTCGCGCGTATGGCCTGGATCAACCTCCTGGTAATCGTAGGTATTGTGCTCACACTGGCTGTCCGTCATAGACGAATCAGTTCACGAGCTGCAATAATCTGTTATTTGCCGCAGGCCTTTTATTCCTGCTCGGTTTTATCTTGCTTGGCCCAAACATAATTCTGTCCCGTCTCACGAGTCCCGATCAGGGTTCGGCTTACAGCAGGATCACGATGGCCCGGACGGCGCTGGCCATAATAAAAACCCACCCCTTGGTGGGAGTCGGGTTGAACAACTATTCTCTAGTCAGTTCTCAGTACAGCACGGCCGTATTTGGAAAACAGTACCTCGCTCATAATGCCTATCTGCTCATCGCCGCGGAAACGGGTCTTGTCGGGCTAGCAGCGTTCCTGAGTTTCCTGGCGACTCTGCTGGTCCAGGCCTGGCGAATCATTGTCCGCGCGCCTAATGATATTGTCTGGGTAACAAGCGTGGGCGTTTTTTCTGCCTTTCATTGCTTTTGCAGCATATGGCGCGGTGGATTATGCTATACTCAACAGTCCGCAAGTTATTGCGCAATTCTGGCTGCTCGCGGGATTGTCTGCCGCTTTAATCAAGAGGATTGATTATACGGAAAAGGAAATCCGATAATTTCCGTATATCTCGAGTGCCGCGGTGTCTTCTCTTTAAAATCCGTTTTTCAATTTGATTGGATAGGCACGTCGGTTGGACTGGCTATTCGGTCGATTCCCCTTTTGTTAAGAACCTGAGATACCCTTTGAAAACATCAGGAAAATCTCCCATCTGATGTTTTACTTATTGGATAAACAAGGACAACTCTGCAATAGACTATGGTCCTACTATAATTTGATTTCTTTATGCAGAAAATATAATAAAAAACTAGTAATCACATTTTTCGATGATTATAGTAGTTATTTTCCTCATCTAAATACGTACGATAATATCCATTTTTTTCTTCCTTTTAAGAAAATCTATAAAACCAAAATAGGAAAAAGGTTATTTATTTTAACAGAAAAACTTGTTAGGCGTATAAGCGAGACTCTGAATATCTATACGCATCCGTCATTAGAGGAATTGTCGATTCAGAAAATAAAATACGGTTCCTAAAAGGTTGGGATTATCGAAATGATACGTTTTGTCTTCACGAGACAAGAGCGAATGTCTATGATCTATTTTCTCCTTCATCTAGAGTGATAAAAAAAATTGGCAATATTTTCAGCACAAGGGGAACAGTCGTCGGGGTCCATATGCGTAGGGGAGATTATAAGTTTATTTATTACGACGGAGTATATTTTTACTCAAATAATATCTATTTTAGAATTATGAAATCGCTTAAAGCACAATTTGAAGCAATCGGCAAGGAAGTGTCCTTTTTTATGTGCTCAAATGAGGAAATTGCATTGGACGAATTCCGGGAACTTCCTGTTTTTGTTATCCCTGATTCTTCAATAATTGAAGACTTGTACGCACTTAGCAGCTGCAGTTACATTGTCGGAGCCCCAAGCACGTATTCTAAATGGGCTGCTTTATAGGAAAAGTTCCTGTGCAATTACTCTTCATTCGGATGATGATCTATGTTTAGGCAATTTTAAGCATATAGCGACTATAGATCGTTTCGAAGACGGCAGTGTCATAGGAAACGTATGATGACGTACTCGAATGAAGAAGAGGACGATGCTCCTTGGCCCAGACACGTTCCCATCTAGCTCCCAATAGTTGCGTTCGTCGCCTTGATCCGATTAATCGAGTACCGCAAGTTGGAATGCCTATATCGCGAGATGATCTCGCAATTACGAATTCTCTAACAAGTATTTTCCGCTAAGTCTAGGAAATAGGCTGCAACCTATGGGCAACGAATTCGAGTCGCTCCCTGGCCGGCCCGCGAATAACGCCTCTTTGACACAGGGCCTGGCTCGAAACATCATGTTTAATCTGCTGGGCTGGGTGTGGCCGATCGGCTTGGCAATTTTATCTGTCCCTTATATCGTTTCGAAGATGGGCAGTCGTACGGCGTCTTCTCCATAGTTTCCATAGTCGCCGGATATCTTGGTTTGCTCTCAATAATCCTGTGGCAGTGGGAAATGTACGGTTCCTGGCTGAAGCTTATGCAAATGAGGATTGGCAGGAACTGCGCGTCACGGCGATGGCCGGAATAGTAATTAACGGAGGGCTGTCTCTCTAGTTCACGCATTCTGTCATGTTCATAGCAGCGAGGGCTCTGGCCGTAAACGTCTTTCACATCCCTGCCCTCTGGTCGAAACGGCAGTTTTAGCTTTTCGACTGGGTGCCTGTAGCTTCTTTCTAAACGGCATGGTCGCGGCGTTGCAGGGCATTCCCTCGGCGATGCGGCGGTTCGATATTCGAAATCAAATCGGGTTGGTGGTGGGGACATTCAATACGGTAGCGATCGTCCTCGCCTTGTGGCTAGGGTGGGGACTAATAGGGGCGGTGATAGCCCAAGTTTGCTCGAGTGCCTTGGGATTAATGCTTTTTTCGATCGCGGTTTGGCTGCTCCTTCGCAAGCTCGTGCGGTCCGATCGCACATATCATATCACCGCGAATTTTCTGAAGCGTTTATCCTCTTTTCATCCTTATTGTTTGCAGGTCAACTGACCAGCCACATCGGGCTGCAAATAGACCGGACTTTGGTCGGTGTCATGCTGAACACTACAGCTGTGACTTATTATTCAATTCCAACTAGGATAACAGACAGATACCGAGCATGATGTCTGTCTTCGTGCCGCTCTCTATCCGTTGAGCTCTGAGGCCGTTGCGGCTGGCAGGATGGATGAATTAAGGCGCCTGTTCCATGAGATGATCAGGATAACGTTTATTTTATCGTCGTTAATCGCAATCCCGCTCATGATTTTATCCAAAGAATTTCTGACGCTTTGGGTAGGGCCTGAGTATGGGGCTAATTGCTGGCTCGTACTTGCCATCCTTGCCGCTGCTGCAGTCTGGCGTTCGCCAGGCACCGTAGCTAACCAGGTCTGCATAGGAATGGGCAGGGCGGATGTGGGTTTGGTTGCCTCAGCTGGGACAGCCATCCTAATTGCCGTTCCGGTTCTCGTGATGACTTCAAAAATTGGAGCGGGGGCCGCTTCGGAGGTATGCTCATAGGCCTATTCATTAGCAATCTGGCGTTTGCTCTTTTCACGCAAAGAGAACTGCTCGGAGGGATACGCTGGAAAAAAAGCTTGGTCCCATACTGCCAGGTAATTATTGCCGGGGCGGTTACGATGGTCTCTGCGCATTTCCTGCCTGCACATTTTACAGGATGGCTTGGTCTTGCCGCAAAAGCGGGTTTGATATTATTGATCTACTTGGCCCTGAGCCTGGCGATCGGGATCCTGCGGATCAGTGACATAAACTTTGTTTTGATTAGGGCGCTACGTGTCCTCGGCGGTATCCCATTTTTGTCAACCATGCGCAAGTGAACATGGACGTGATGAGGCGGCATAGGGTGCGATCGGCAAAGGGTTTCATGAAAGCAAAATCATTGGGTGCCGGATTCATTTTGCCCTCGCCCTCATCTGTCCGTGCGCGGCTCAACAAATTGGCTACATCGAAATTGGTGCTGAGCCCGAAGGAAAAGATTCAGCAATTGAAATTGCCTGCGCATTTTATGGAATAGAAATCGACCGAATCCCTGACTCCGCGATAGAAAATAATGCTGGAATTGGCGGTTCTTTAAAGAGAAGAATCTATCTGCCATAGCCATAGATGCATCTTCCCTGGACAATTTACATAAATGCGCACAGTCTAACCTATTTGGAATGCTCCGGACGAAGAAACTCCCTCTCTTAATATTCGATGATACGTCCACCAACAATCCCGCTA
This sequence comes from Candidatus Aminicenantota bacterium, assembly GCA_963764885.1. Lineage (GTDB taxonomy): Bacteria > Acidobacteriota > Aminicenantia > Aminicenantales > UBA8522 > CAVSCD01. The sequence continues at coordinate 703,957 of CAVXUH010000006.1, read as the reverse complement.
TTCTATCAGATTGGTCCCGCGCCCTAATACGGCGTGTCAGAATATAAGGCGACCAAGAAATTAGCGGTAATTACCAAACCAGAGCATTCAGCCCATAACGAAACAATTATCCGGAACTGAATTTCCGTTGTGTCAGCGATACGTCAACTACTTATCCTATGAAAAGCCAATGTAACACCAATAATCCAGGTATCGGATGAAAGGCTACAAACCCTTATCCGATATTTGTCAAGGTCGATATAGACAACCAGGAAATATTCTTTCTTACAGAAAATATGCTTGACAAGCTTTCTGAACCCCAAGGACGGAAAATATCTGGACAAAACAATATTCGAAGAACTCGCTTTCACGATACGATCATAAGATTCTACAATTGCTTCCCTATCTAATATTCCTCCGACATTCCTTTCAACGGCATGTGTTGGCATCCGAGGTGCCACTTCGCAAATCTCACCATAGACGACCCTTGGCTTTCAGAGCCCTACGGTTTCCTTAGTTTTGGACAACTACTCGAACAAATGAAAATATCAAAGTTTCACACCACGATTGCGTTCATTCCCTGGAACTATGACCGAAGTAGGAAAGAGGTCGATTTCTCCTTCAAACAAATCCCGAAAGGTTTTCGATATGCGTTCACGGTAACAACCATGATCATGCTGAATTCTCCAAGTACAGAACCCGACGTAACGATCCTCCGAAACCAACTTCGCTCCAGAGCAAGAACCGGACATTAAACAGGCTCTCGCCCGGATGGATAAATTTGGCGCGTTGACTGGTGTCCCTATGATAAAGTAATGGTGTTCCCCCACGAAATGGCGCCCGCAGAGCACCTTGGGATTATTAAAGAAGTACAGATTCCTGGCGACCATAAACGCGGATAATGTGCCCTTCGGGATCAACCGCGCTTTCGGACTTTAGAGTCAATTACGTTCACTAACAATGAAGTACGAAAACTTCCCGAGCCTGAAAAGATACAGACCGAATAGGTCAATATCCGACGTCTCTTTAGATCTTTTCTTAGATAATCCAGTCTTTTTCTATGCGCACCACGATTATTTTAGGACCGGCATTGCCACATTCACTAACGTCGCCGAAAAAGTAAACAGAATTCAACCGGATATTCAGTGGAAAGGCTTGCGTACATATTAAACCATCTTCTATCTTGAAAGAATGATCAGCTGTACGATGACGTCGAAGTCATGGCATTTTCTAATAGCATTATTATCGAAAATTCCCATCAGAGGGAGCTGAAATATCATATTCACAAAGGAAGAATCATTCTCTCCGGCGATCAAACGACTTTTGGCTAGATGATATGCCTTATCCCTATCAAAAGGCAACAACGAGATTGAGCTCGACATATTAATACCTAAGGGGAATCAAGGCACATCAGTATCGAATACGAGAATGACCTGGACATTTCTTCAATAAATATATCGAAAGAAGACGCCAGAGTAAATCGACTTCGAAGGCTCTCCGATTATCGTGATATGAGACTGTCAAAAAGCTTAGCAGGACGACTATTGATAAAGTCTTATTACGAAACGGGGCTTTATCGGATTGGAATGAAAAGAATCGTCGTGGTTTTCCGCGTCATAATGATTGCTTCGAGTCTCGGACAATGCTCATTTTCAGAAAAAAGAAAATAAAGAAAAGTCACGAGCATCTGCCGAGATGTCAAGACGGAATTATAAGAAACTAGATAAGGAGCAAACACGATGAAATCTGCGTTAGTTTGTGGCGCTGGGGGATTTATCGGCAGCCATCTTGTGAAGAAGCTAAAAAAACAAGGATATTGGGTTAGAGGTGTAGATCTAAAATATCCCGAATTCTGCGAGACCGTAGCTGACGATTTTGTAATCGGGGACCTGCGAGATCAACTGATCTGTCGCCACGTCATAGACAGACCGTTCGACGATGTCTACCAACTGGCCGCTGACATGGGAGGTGCGGGTTTTGTTTTCACTGGGGAAAATGACGCTGACATTATGCACAATTCTGCGATGATTAATCTGAACGTCTTGGAGGCTTGTCATAAAAGAAACATCAAGAGAATCTTCTATTCTTCTTCCGCATGCATATATCCAGAATATAACCAATTGGATCCCAAGAATCCAAAGACCGAGGAAAAATCGGCCTATCCCGCTAATCCTGATAGTGAATACGGTTGGGAAAAGCTATTCAGCGAACGCTTGTACTTAGCTTTTCATCGTAATTATCGTTTTGATGTGCGGCTAGCACGTTTTCATAATATCTTTGGGCCGGAAGGGACCTGGACGGGGGGCCGAGAAAAAGCCTCCTGCCGCCCTGAGTCGGAAAGTTGCCGAGGCAAAGGACGGAGGAAAGATAGAAATTTGGGGAGATGGCAAACAGACACGATCTTTCTTATATATTGATGAATGTCTGGAGGCCATTGAAAGGTTTACGAAATCGGATTTTATAGGTCCGCTAAATATCGGTTCGGAAGAAATGGTATCTATCAATCAACTTGCCGAAATGATTATGGAAATTGCGAATAAAAAACTCGCAATTAAGCACATAGAAGGTCCTTTGGGTGTCCGGGGAAGGAATTCGGATAACAGACTAATCGAGAAGGTTTTGGGCTGGGCCCCCTCATTACCCTTAAACACGGACTGACCACAACCTATCGTTGGATCGAGCGCCAGGTCAAAGACGAATAATAAGAACAGCTGGGGCTCAAGGTATTGAACGGGATCTGCCGAGTCGTGCTTCTTGGAAAAGGCAGCAAACTGGGGAACTTGCCAGGTAACCACTCAGGGCTCAGCACAAAGAAGGCCGAGAACCTAATTACGCTTGTGGTCGCGATTCTATGTGCGATTTTATGCTCTCCCAACGAGGGTTACGGGTGGGGAAGAGCACGCATGGGATATGACCTTGAGCAACAGGTCAAGGCTGCCGGGCTCGCGTTAGGGCCCTTCAGGATACGTACAGTTTTCTATCTGACTGACGCCGGATATGACTCAAATGTCTACAGGGCCCCCGTTAACCCGATAAAGGACTTTTCGATAACTGCGGGGCCCGGCTTTAATGTCTATTTGCCGATAAAAGAGAAAATCGTTATTTCAATCTACGAATCACCCCAGTATGTCTATTTCATGAAGACAGAAAGTGAGCGGACCTGGAATAACTTTTTCAATGGCCAGCTCAATTTTATTATAAACAGGTTTTTCCTAGCTATAGGCAAAGGTTATTCCGTAGCCCGGGAAATATGGAACACGGAAATTAACACTCGACCGCAAAGGAAGGAGGACTCCTCGCAGGCAAATCTCCAATGGCAGCTCACCAAAAGGTCCTCCCTGCTTTTCAGGTTCGTCCGGGCCAAGTACATTTATGAAGATCTTTCATATGCTGGGTCCGATATTAGCCGCCAACTAAATCGCGAAGAAAACCTGGTGAATATTGCTGGCAATTATCGAGTTTCTTACCGAGCGACGTTCTTCGTTGATTTCGAATACGGCTCGTTCAACTTCCGAAACCCCTTGAACCCTCGCGATTCGAGGAGTCGTGGGATTTACAGCGGGTTTGAGTTTTCCCCGCTCGGAGTCTTTCGCGGCCGAATAAACCTGGGATATAAGTCCTTCGATGTTATCAATGCCGTGATCAAAGACTACAGGGGGTTTGTCGGAGACACGGGCATTTCGATCCGATTACTTAAGAGTCTGACGATCAGGGCGAATTACGGGAGGAACGTGCAGTTTTCCGCCTATTTTAATAACGCTTATTATCTAGAGAACATTGTTGGGAGCGGCGCGTCGCTTTATCTATCCAAAAATATCAGATGGGATTATAACTATTACTGGGGACGAAATACTTATCCCGCCACCGTGGCGGGACAAGGCTCATCCCAGGAGAGAGAGGATCGTTATCAGTCCCAATCCGTGGGTATATATTTCAGGATAAAAAAGAATGCCGCCCTGGGAGTGATGGGTGTTCTGCGGGACAGGAAATCGACCGTTGCATCGGAGAATGGAAAACAGACGACTATCGGGGCGAACCTGATATACGATTTTTAGCTTGGTGTAAGGAAATGAGAATGGAAAAAAGAGTTCACGCATAGTTTTCTTTATTACGCTAATAGTATTTTTGCCGTTCGGACTCCTCAGAGCTCAGCAAGAAAAGCAGGCTTTTGTTTCGGAATACAGGATTGGGCCCAAGGATTTGCTGGAGATCGCCGTCTTTGAGTCCCCTGAGCTAAACCAGACCGTGCGCGTCTCCGAGGATGGCTCCATCACTCTACCGTTGTTGGGCAAGGTCGCAGTCCAAGGTCTGACCAAAGAAGAATTGGAGAAGAAACTCGTCACCCTGCTCGAGGAAAAATGGCTGAATAAAGCTCGGGTGACCATATTCATTAAGGAGTACCAGAGCCAGAGAGTATCCGTAATCGGCGCCGTGGGCAAGCCCGGGATGTATGAAATCATAGGCAGAGTCTCTCTTCTCGAAATGATCTCCCAGGCAGGCGGACTAACAGACCGGGCTTCGAGCGAATTGTATGTCCTGCGGGAAGGAGCGGACGGAACGCAGACCAGACTCGCCATCGACCTGAACGATTTGATCATCAACAATAATCAGAGTTTGAACATCCCCCTCAGACCGAGGGATGTCGTCAATATCCCAATTGACGAGATCATCAATGTTTACGTTTTCGGTGCCGTGAGGAATCCAGGCGCTCTGCAAGTCAAGTTGTCGAAGAAAATAACTCTGCTTCAGGCGATCGCGCAAGCTGGCGGGACGGCCGAAGGGGCATCCAAATCGGGAGTTGTGATCAAGAGGAAAGACAATCAGGACAGGAAGAGAGCTGAATATCAAGGTCGACATCGGCGATATTATCAAGGGGAAAAAGCCGGATGTCGATTTGAAAGAGGGAGATGTGGTTTATGTGCCGGAATCAGTCTTTTGAAGGGAGATGAGCATGGATAAATATGGGAATGACGACCAAAGACAAAAGACGGAAATAGACCTGAGGGAATACTGGACGGTCATTCAAAAGAGGAAGTGGACCATCATCTCTTTCGCCCTTGTCGTCGTAACAACGGTAACGCTTGGTTCTTTTCTAAAAAAGCCGACCTACACGGCCAAGGGGACGCTCCTTATCGAGAAGGATGCTAACATTTTGAGTTTTCAAGACATCTTCCAGATCGAAACCTTCAATGATGACTATTTCCAGACTCAATTTAAGCTCCTCCAAAGCCGGGCGCTGGCCAATGATACCATCGATAGATTAAAGCTCTTTGAGAATGAGAAATTCATCGGCAAGACCAAGGACAAAGGCGCTGTCCCCGATAAATCCGACACGCGCTTCCGGGAAACGCTTATCAATAATTTCCTTGCCCGGCTCGGCGTCAATCCGATAAAGCTGACCAGGCTTGTCGAGGTGAGTTTCAAGGACCGCGACCCGAAATTCGCGGCTGACGTTCTTAATGCCCTTTTTGATTCTTTTATCGACATGAATATCCAGAAAAAATACCAGGCCACAGAGCAGGCTACGGAGTTCTTGTCAAGCCAGATTGCCGATCTTAGCGTCGACATCCAAGATAAAGAAAAGAAACTCGGGGAATACGGGGCGGAGAAAAATATCATCGCTCTAAGCGATAAGGAGACAACGATTGTCGAGAAGCTCGGCGAGTTGAACCGGGCTTTGACCCAGGCCCAGCTCGAGAGAGTGAACAAGGAGACCTACTACAATGAGATTAGAATGGCCTCGCCTGACTATATCCCCGAGGGCCTGACGAACCCGTTGATCCAGAAGCTGAGAGAAGATCATGCCAGACTGACACGCGAATATCTAAAGAAATCTGAGACTTTCAAGCCTGAATATCCGGAGATGCAAAGGTTGAAAACCGAACTGGATTCTGCCAACGAATCGCTGGCCAACGAGACCCAGAACCTTATCAAAGGGGCATATTCCGATTACCAGGCTGCGCTCAAACAGGAAGGATCACTCCAAGCAGTTTTTAATAAGCAAAGGCAAGAAGCCATCCAGCTCAATAGCAATGCCATCCTCTATAACAGTCTGAAGATAGAGTTAGAAAACAAGAAGAGCCTGCTCGATTCGCTCTCGAAGCGGCAGAGCGAAACGGGAGTATCGGCAAGGCTTAAGGGCTTGAGGACTTCGAACATCTGGATCGTGGATAAAGCGGCGGTGCCGCTTTATCCATCGAGCCCGAAGAAGAAGCTCAACGTTGTTCTCGCCCTGATGGTCGGACTGTTTGGCGGGCTGGGCCTGGCATTCTTGTTTGAACGTCTAGACGACTCGATAAAGAATTTTCAGGACGTCGAAAAGTACGCCGGGCTCCCGTCCCTGGGGATCGTGCCTGCTTTCAGCCAGGACGGCTACAGGAAACTTCGCGCCAAGGAAAAAGAAACCGGAGGAATAAAGTTCGAAGTCAAGAAGTCACGCAGATCGAAAAAAGACAAGGCCGCTGACGGTGAATGGCTGCTTGACGGAGCAAGGGAAGAAAAGGATGGAACTGGAAGAAGGGAAACTCCGAATCTTGTCGCGAAGAAGGAGGACGCAGGTCCTCAGGAACCAAAGTCGATTGACCTGATTACGCATTTTTCCCCGAAGTCGAGTATCTCGGAGAATTATCGATCGATCCGGACGACATTGCTCCTGGCCGCCGCCGATTCAAAGCTGAGATGCTTCGTCGTTACGAGCGCCCTTCCTCAGGAAGGAAAGACGGCAACGGTTTCCAACCTGGCCGTCACTTTTGCCCAGGCCGGGAAAAGAGTCCTGCTCATCGATGCGGACTTAAGGAAGCCAAGGCAGCATAGGATTTTCGGCTTGAAAAACTTGAATGGCTTAACGAACTATCTCAGTGCTCAGGCCGAACTCGATGGTCTGGTAAGGCCGACGCAAGTCGTCAACCTCTACTTGATCAACTCGGGCCCTGTCCCGCCGAACCCGGTGGAGCTCCTCGGGTCGGAAAAGATGGGCAGCCTGCTCGATTCCTTGAAACTACAATATGATTATCTCCTAATTGATACGCCGCCCCTCTTGCCGGTCTCTGATGCCATCGTCCTCGGACCCAAGATCGACGGGGTGATCCTTGTGGCGTGGGGTGGAAAGACAACTCGCGATGCGCTCAGACGGACCAAAGAAAAGCTCGACATGCACCAGGTTAAGTGCGCCGGCGTCATTATTAACAATATTAGTCTCGATGAGCACGATTACTACTACATGAAACATTATTACCATTATTACGGCCATTAGAACGAGCGACCCGGTTATCAGTCATCCCGTTCTCTAGCCTTTAATGATCGATCTGCGCACGAAATATCTTCCGAGCTTGACCGGGACAAAGGATGAAATCCACATCTGGTATGCAATGTTAGATGACTCCATCGAACAATTTGAGTATTATTCGCAGCTGCTCACTGCTGAGGAGAAGAATAAGGCTGCTGGGTTCAGATTTAAACAGAGTCGGATACATTTTGTCTTGCGCCGCGGGATTCTCAGAACAATTTTGGGCCTTTATTTGGCTAAAAAGCCAAACCTGGTAGAGCTTCGCAATCGGAAAAACGGAAAACCTGAACTCGTGCCCAGCCGCGGCACAAATTCTATTCAATTTAGCCTATCCCATTCGAATGGGGTTGCCCTTTATGGTTTCACTCGAGAGTGTGATATCGGAGTGGATATTGAGTATGTCCGGCAAATAGATGATATGGAGCTTCTATCTCAAAGTTTTTTTTCCCAGTCAGAAAATTCAACCTTACAAGCCCTGCCTGTCGAAGAAAGGAAAAGGGCCTTTTTTAAATGTTGGACTAGGAAGGAAGCCTTCATTAAAGCTACGGGAGAGGGCTTATCCTACCCTCTAAATAGTTTCGAGGTTTCCTTGGGCTTGAATGAGCCACCGAGTCTACTCATCCTAAAAGAGGATGGGGGCAAGGGTACTTTATGGTCCATCGGAGAGCCCGAGTTGATCTCGAATGTCGCAGCGGCTTTCGCGATAAGAGGCGCTGTCGGCGAAGTCCAATGTTGGGAGTGGCGCGACCTGAGCTGTCAAGCTTGAGAAAAGCATATGCTGAATCCTTATCAATTTAAGATAATGTCTGAATCGAGGAAAGCAAGCCATGCTTAAAAAATCGGATAGGTCCCACGAAATGTTTTCAGGGCGACTGCAAAGTTCTGGGCTGGAAGGCGACCTGAAGAAATCTCAGTATTACCAACTTATCTCAGAAGCCCAGAGGATTATTCATGCACAAATACCTAAAGAAAAATTAAGTACTGATAAAGTCGCTGGAGTGGAAACAGGCATCCGCGAAGAAGTCTTTGAGGGCGTAAATTATAGACGGGCAATCATATATCTTATGTCCAACGGCTGCGAATGGGCCCTAAAGAGTGGTCACGGCTGTACGATGTGTGGGCATCTGGCCAAGCAAACAAGAAGAGATAGGCCAATCTCAGTTGATGATTATCTAAGGCAATTTGCCGAGGAGTTTGGAAAGATCGATTTTAAGCAGAATCCTATTCTGGATCTCTACAACAACGGGTCGTTCCTTAATGATAACGAAATCCCCCCAGCTGCCAGAAAGGGGATGCTAAAGATAATCAATAGAAATGCAGACATCAAGATGCTGGTCTTAGAAACACGTCCCGAATTCGTGACGGAAGAGAAAGTAGGGGAAATTAGACAATTTCTGCCTGATAAGCATATTGAACTTGGCATTGGACTCGAAATGAAAAATGATTTTTATAGGGGGCTATGTATCAACAAGGGATTCTCCCTGCACCGATTTGATATGGCTGCTCAAATTATCGTCAAGCACCTGAATTTAAGAACATATGTTTTATTAAAGCCATTATTTCTTACGGAAAAGGAGGGCATTGAGCAGGCCGTTGAGACAATTGAATATGCTTTCGCCGCTGGAGCTACTACCGTTTCTTTAGAAGCCTGCACAATTCAGGACTATACTTTTATGAAATACCTCTATGAGAGAGGGCTCTATAGCACTCCATGGCTCTGGAGCATTATCGAAGTTGTCAAGAGGGTGGAGAAGCCTGGGAACTTGATCATAGGTTTATTTAAGTTCTTCCCTTCTCCTACTGCAGTCCCGAACAATTGCGATCGCTGCAATGATAAAGTGATGGATAAGATCATCCAATATAATAAGACTCTTGATTTGACCGCTTTGGATGGATTAACCTGCGAGTGCAAACACGAATGGGAGGAAATATTAGAAGAGGAAGCGTTGCCCTTTGAGAAAAGGCTGGAACCGATACCTCTGCTATTGGACGAACTTAAGCACCCATCAAATAAACGACTCTAATTTTGGATTTTTTCGGCGCAATATCTAATTGACCTATAATAGAGCACTATTTCTGATGATGAAACAGGGATGAAAGTAGACTGGCCGGACGTTTGATGGCCTTAGATGAAAAAAGATAAGGAACAAATTTTGAACGAATTTAATCATAAAAGAACCGCCTATCCCGACGATAGAGTGTTACAGGAGTTGTTTGAAGACCAGGTGCAAAAAACGCCAAGTAGCTTGGCACTGATTTACGGAGATGCAAAGCTGGAATATCGGGAGCTGAATGAGCGCTCAAACCAACTGGCCAGGATTTTAAGGGGAAAAGGTGTTGGACCTGATCAAATCGTCGGCTTGATGGTAAATGATAATACTCTAGAGATGGTTATCGGAATCCTAAGCATATTAAAAGCCGGCGGGGCTTACTTGCCGATGGATCCGGAGTCACCGAAAGATAGATTGCAGTTTATTATCGAAGATAGCAGCATGGCTGCTTTATTGACCTCGGGTCCACTAGAGAATAAAGTCGATTTCGGAAGAGCGGTCCTCAACATTGATGATCACTCTTTGTTTTCTGGAGAGTGTTCCAATTTAGAAAAAATAAATCAGCCCAATGATCTCGCTTATGTTATCTATACATCCGGCTCAACTGGGAGACCCAAGGGCGTTCAGATCGAACATCGCAGTATTGTGAATCAAATTACTGGATTGGAGAAACTGTATCCTTTTGATGGTTCATTGCTCCATGTTTTGCTGGCGCCAATTACATTTGACCCTTCTGTCCAACAGATTTTCTTGCCATTAACATCCGGAGGGAAATTAGTTCTTGTTTCGAAATCTACAATGCAGAATACGAATGAATTATGGGATCTTCTTATCTCGAACCGGATAGATATAGTCAATACGGTTCCCTCGCTAATGAATGTCTTATTAGATCAGGTCAAGAACTCTGATCATTGGCGTTTCAAGTATGTCATTTTAGCCGGAGAGGTATTTTCAAAAACGCTCTATTCAAGATTAAAAGAATGTATTTCCGCCGAGAAGATTATCAATATTTACGGGCCCACGGAAGCCACCATCAATACCACGCTATATGAGTGCAAGCCCGAGGAAGCCAATCCCACAATCCCAATTGGCAAGCCGTTGATAAATTATACGGTATTGATTTTGGATGAACATCTGAACTTGGTTCCCATGGGTGCGCCTGGTGAGATCTGCGTATCCGGGGTGGGACTCGCGCGAGGATACCTTAATAATACAGAATTGACCGCTGAGAAATTCATAAAGAACCCCCTGTCGCCTGGCGAAAGGATCTTCCGAACTGGAGATTTCGGAAGGTGGATGCCGGATGGTAACATCGAGTTCTTAGGACGCAGCGACAATCAAGTGAAAGTCTCTGGCATTCGTGTAGAACTGGGAGAGATAGAAACAGTGCTAGGGCAATTTCCTTATGTAAAGGAAGCCGTCGTAATAAACCAACAGGAGCCGGGAGGCCATACACGGCTGATCGGCTACGTCGTTCCCAATCAGGGGCAGACGCTCACGGTGAATAAGCTTCGGGGATATTTGAAAGAAAAATTGCCGGGATTCATGGTGCCTTCTGCCTTCGTGATAATGCAAGCCTGGCCGCTGACAGCCCATGGAAAGATAGACCGTCGGGCCCTGCCAGCGCCTGAGCCTGCGAGGCACGACCGGGAAGACACTTTTGTATCACCCCGAGATGAATTCGAAAATCAGCTGAGCACGATTTGGGAGAAAGTGCTGGGGGTCAAGCCCATCGGCATGAACGACGACTTTTTTGAACTGGGAGGAACCTCGCTATTAGGCATGGTTCTCCTGGCTGAAGTCCAGAAGCTCACGGGCAAAAACTATCCAATTGCAGCGTTCCTTTTAACCCCTACGATTGAACAGATGGCTCGTGCACACTCCGCAAGAGCCAAGAAGGATTGTCAGATCCCTGGTCCACGCTGGTTCCCATTCAATCGGGTGGCTCCAGGCCCCCCATCTTTTTGTACATGGAGCAGATGGAAACATACTATATTATCGCGACTTGGCACGTCGTCTGGGTCCAGATCAACCTGTTTATGGCTTACAAGCACAATATACTGACACGGAACAGCCATCCGCTATCAGAGTCGAGGACATGGCGTCTCGCTATATCAATGAAATAGTGGCTCTCCAGCCTCAGGGGCCTTACTTTTTGGCAGGGTACTGCCTTGGAGGATCGGTCGCCTATGAAATGGCTCAGCAACTTAAGGCAAAAGGCCAGGAAGTCGGCTTGGTAATATTGCTGGAAACTTATAACTTTTCGAAAACCAAATCTCCCTCATTTATGGATTCTACCTACTATAATATACAAAGAATCGAGTTTCACTTGCGCAACTTTTTGCTGCTTAAATCCATAGAAAAATTAACATTCATTAAAGAAAAGGCGAAAGTGGCCAAGAGAAGAAGGAAGGTCTGGTTAGGCATGATAACAATGAAACTTAGCAGTGAGGTCGCTTTTAAGCGCAAACATTATTCTCTTCTATATAATATCTGGAAGGTTCATAATCTGGCTGCCGAAAACTATGTGCCGAAAGCCTACCATGGACGAATTGTCCAATTCAAGCCACGCCAAGAATATTTGCGTTATGTTGGTCCAGAGAAGGGATGGGATAATCTTACGGCCGGAGAAGTTGAAATCCACGTGTTACCAGTTTTTCCTACCGGAATGCTGATAGAGCCATTTGTAAAATTGACGGCGGAAAAACTAAAGATCTGTATTCAAAGGGCGCTAAAAGAAAGAGCCACCAAATAGGTGCGGAATGATCGATTTACACACACACCTGCTACCGGATTGGGACGACGGGGCGAAGGACTGGGAAGAAGCCGCCAGCATGGCCAGGGTAGCCGAGCAGGACGGGATAGCGATGATCGGCCTAACGCCCCACGTCTTCAGGCTGACGAAGTACGGCGATAACCTTGAGTTGCTCGAGCAGAAAATTACGAACTCGGGCGAGGGCGACGCAAATCCCGGTAAGTTTTACCGAGGGGCGGAGGTTTATATCACTGACAAGATCGTCGAGAACATCAAGAAGAATAATCTGACCGTCAACAATTCTTGCTATGTCTTTGTCGAGTTCCCAGCCGACAGCGTGACCGCAGGAGTGAAGGACCTTTTCTACCAGATCATGCTCGGAGGCTATGTCCCCATCGTCAGCCATCCGGAAAGAAACATCGTCTTCGGGAGACAGCCGGGGCTGCTCTGCGACCTGGTCAACATGGGGGCGGTGGCTCAGGTGACGGCCAAAAGCATCTTGGGGGAGTTCGGGCACGAGGCTAGAGAGGTTGCCGAGGTTCTCCTTAAGCATAACCTCGTCCACATCATCGCGTCGGACGCCCACGACCCCGAGAACAGGCCGCCTCGGTTGAGAAGAGCGGTGGAGCGGGCGGCGAAGATCGTCGGCGAGGAAAAAGCACTGGCCATGGTTACGGAAATTCCCCAGGCCATCCTGGATAATCGCGTGGTTCCCGATTATGGCGAGCCAATTAACCCTGAAGAAAAAAAGAAACGGCGCTTTCACCTGAAATGAGGTTTCCTCTTCTGAGGAAACTGACTTCTCCGGATTAGGAATAAGGCTCTCCTCCTTTCCTCTCGACCTTTCCCTGCAACGGAAGGGAGACTGTTACCTTTCATAGCGATGGTAATCTAGCAAAACGTTCATGAACATATTTCCGAAAATTATCTTTTTCGGGGTGTGCCTCACGCTCCTATTACTGCCGCTCCCGTTCGGCTCTGACGTGGAATGGGCGGTCTTCATCTTCAGTGCGCTACGTTCCTCTTGTTCGCACTCCATCTATTAAACCGGTTGATATCGCCGCCAGGTCAAAACGACGAAGAGATTCCTCAGAATTTAAAGCTGCCGCTGAGCTTAAGAGTACTGCTCATAAGCTTCCTGGGAATCGCAATCCTGCAACTCATTCCTTTGCCATACCCTCTCGTTAGGATAATATCGCCTCAAGCGGCGACGATTTATGGAAGCGTTCAGGTTGCGGGAAGTCAAGGGCTTGAGAAGGCAGGCTGGCTTACTCTTTCGCTGGCTCCAGCCCTGTCCCTCGCAGAGCTGGTAAGATATTCTTTTTATATGCTCTTTGCCTATCTCGTTTTCAGATATGTCAGGACGAGGAAGGAAATCCAGATCGTGGTTCTCGTGCTCCTCGCGAGTGCTGTTTTCCAGGCGTTCTATGGGCTCATCGAGCTCTTTGGCGGCACGGAGAAGATCTTCGGGTTCCAGAAGACCTATCATCTGGGTTCGGCGACGGGGACGTACATCAACCGGGACCATTTTTCCGGACTTCTGGAGATGATTTTCCCGTTATGCCTTGGATTCCTACTTGCCAGAGCGAAGTTCTTCTCTATCAAAAAGGGCCTAACCCTAAGGGAAAAGATCATCTGGTTCAGCCAGGAAGGATTGCAGAGGGCGCTAGTTATGGGCCTATTTTCCGTAATTATTGGGCTGGGGATCTTCTTCTCGCGCTCGAGGTCGGGGATCTTTATCTCTTTGTTAACTATTTCCTTGATGGCTATCATCCTGTCGGCCTCGGGGGGAAAAGATAAAAGGCGCTCCAGAATGGTCAGAACCGTCTTCTTGGCCATCATATTTGCGGTAGTCCTGATCGGGATCAAGCCGATTGTTGGGAGGTTCTCTTGGGCCGCTTTGTCGAAAGAGGAGCGGCCGGTTTTCTATAAAAACACCATTTCGATGATTGGGGACTACCCCTTGGTCGGAACAGGGTTTGGAACGTACGTCCACTCCTACCCGATGTACCAGAGGGTCTATCGTTACAAGCTATTGGAACATGCTCATAACGATTACCTGGAGCTTGCGGCGGAAGGCGGCCTAGTTGCAGCGGGGGCGCTAATTGCAGCGGCGTTTGGGCTCCTGGGATTTATATACGTAAATTGGACCAGGAGAAAGGACCATCTCGTGAAGGGCGTTGTTCTCGGCTGCATGATGGGAATCACGGCGCTCCTAATTCATAGCCTGACGGATTTCAACCTCCATATTCCGGCCAACGCCGTCCTTTTTCTGACGCTTTATGCATTGGCGCTGCGGACTGTGGGCGAGGGCCGCGACAGTTTATGGGGACTGTCCCATAAGGCAAATAGCCCTTGGAAATCTTCCCTGGATACTAGTACAGTTCTTGAGGATAAACCCGCAAGGCGGACAATCCCAACAAAGATGACCGGGACGGTCGTCATGGGTGCGCTGCTGCTGGCCCTGGTCTCCTGCGCCGCTACAGAATACCTTGGTTATCACTGTGTCGCCATGTATAAAAGCACCCGGGCTAAGGAAACGAGCCTCCAGGATAATTTCGGGGAGATGGAAAAAGACCTGAAAAGCGCGATCCGCTTTTATCATAATCCGGAATTCTATAGCCATCTGGGACGCCTCTATCTGGACAAATCGCTAGTCGCAAACGCTGCGGGGAATGTCGAGCAGCGGGATCACTATCTGGACTTGGCCGTGGCCGGCTATTCAGACCTCCTCAAGAGAAATCCTATCGATTCGCTGGCCTTTTATGACCTTGGCCGCGCCTATATGCTTTATCACTCTCCCCTTCGAACTTACGCCGAAAGAGGACGGCGATATTTTAGGAGGGCGATCGAACTTGATCCGAGCGATGAATTCTTGAATGTGAACGTCATCTATATTTATCTGGCGGATTGGGATTTGCTTAGGCCTGAGGAGCGAGAGTTCCTGACCAGCCGGCTGGGCGATGTGTCGAGAAATAATGCGAACTTCATCCCACGAATAAGAGATGTATGGAAGCGCAATGTAGGGAATACCGACAAACTGAAAGAGATCCTCAGCACGGGCGGGCTTAAGCCCCAACTCCAACAATAGTTCTGGCTTTTCCCCCCTTTGGCCCCGCCTTACGAAGCCCCCTTTTGCGAACACAAGTTTACGCGACCGCTATTTTCTGCCGATGATCTCTATTAACCCCCAATATTGATTAAAAAAATGACTGGCATAAACGCCCTTTTCAAAGGATGTCTCAAAAGGCTCGGTCACCATGTAAAAGCCTTTTCCTTTAAGACGCTCGGCGGCTTCTGATAAATTCTCAACCCTATAACATACATGATATAAAACACTCGGCATTGTTTTTAGCATGTTTTCAACGGGATTCGGCTTCCCTGCTGGTTCTACCAATTCTATCCGGTGGTCTGCTTTATTGTCCGATAAATAAGTTATGAATACGTTTTGGTCTTTTTCTAAATGCATAAAGACATCCACCTTGCTGTAGAATAAGCTAAAAATGTTAATAGCTTCCTGGGTGGATTTTACAGCATAACTAATGTGGTCCAATTTCATATCAACCATATAATCCAACCCCCTTTATAAAACAATAAAACCCCAATAATTCGAACCGCGGAAGGACGCGCTCAGGGCCGGACCGATGGGAACTTTGGTAGATCATAGAAAGAGTTTCCTTTTACCCCTTCAACTATCGTCATGTAGTCTAAGTCACGTCTCGAAAGTTTGTCAAGAAAAACCGGGAAAATCGGGAATTGTGTAAAGCGGGTGAGGAACTCGCGGGGAAGCTGGCCGTAAATCTATGACCGTCGAACCCGCGCTCGGCCTTGTTGGAGATATACGCCCCCTTCCTATATCGCCCGCCAGGGTCTTTGCCCTTCTTGACACTCTGCAGGGTCTCGCCGAGTAGCTTTCCTTGGTATCCGCAGGAGGGCCGCACAGTTGCCGAGGCGCGTGGTATTTCGCTATGCTATTATAAAAGCACGCATCCATGAGTGATTGCAGAAAACAAAGCAACGAAGCAATCTCTCGCTTGGTTTTGCGGGTCGCCTTAATCCTTGCGATCATCGCCTTTGCGGGGGTGCCCCTTTTTTCTCTGACGTGCCAGTCCCAGGAAAAGTCCGCGCCATCGCAGGCCTACAATGTCGGAGAAGCCCAAAAAGTCCTCCGCGCGATCGACAAGATCGACGCCGAATCAAAGCAGCCGCGGAGCGGTCCCCTTCGCGACGTCGGGATCACCGAGAGCGAGCTCCACGCCTACATCGCTTACCGCATCGAGAACGATCACGAAGAGATCATGAAGACGCTCCGGCTGAAGCTCTTCCCTGACAACAAGGTCGAGGGCATGATCCACGTCGATCTCCGCGGGCAGAAGGCCCCCTCCTTTATCCGCCCCGAGATGGATATCTTTTTTGCGGCCGACCTCCTCGTCGCGAACCGGGCAATTAAGGTCGACATGAAGAAGCTCTTCGTGGGGAACGAGCCCATGCAACCGTACATCCTTGACACGATCATCGCCATCTCGGCGGCGCTCCGGAAGACTGAAGCCACGAGCCTTAACGACTGGTACCAGCCTCGGGGATCGGTGCTTGGCTGGGAACGGGCGTTATTGTCCTCCCAAACGTAACGATTGGCAAAGGCGCCGCAGTTGGTGCGGTCTCTGCAGTGAATAAAAGTGTCCCTCCTTTCATCGCTATTGCGGGTGTGCCGCCAAGACCCGTAAGAGAGTCGGCTATCAATGAATGAATCTTATTCAATAAAAGATCCAAAATTGTCAAATGGCATAGGAGCGGTAATCGCGGGAGGAGATTTTCAAGCACTCGGGTTATTGAGAACATTAGCCATGAAGAGTATTCCGATCCTCCTTTTAGATCATGAACTAGGCATTAGTCGATTTTCAAAGTACCAGAAGAAATTTTATAAATCTCCGAATCCTTCGAATTCTGATACTTATGTTGATTTTCTTATTCGCATATCGAAAAAAGAGAGAATTGAGGGATGGGTCATATATCCTAATAGTGATCTAATAGTCTGTATATTATCGCGCTATAAGGAAAGGCTGGAAAACTATTTTAGAATACCAACGCCTTGTTGGGAGGTGATTCGAAATGTTTATATAAAAAGAAATACTTATGAAATCGCTGAGCAAAATGGGATTCCCGTCCCTAAAATTTATAATAGATATAGCCTAGAACAATTGCTAGAGGAAGATCTCAGATATCCGGTAGTTATAAAGCCATCCATCAGAGATCATTTTTTCCCGGTGTTCAAGCTAAAAGCTTTTCGAGTCAATAACAAAGAAGAGCTTATAAAAATATATAAGCGAGTCAACCAGATCATTACATCCGACGAAATTATCGTTCAGGATTTTATTCCGGGAGGTCCAAAGAATCTGTATTCTTACTGTCCTTTTTTTAAAAATGGAAAGGTGATCGCAGGTTTGGCAGCCAGGAGAGGACGTCAGCATCCGATGGAATTTGGGCACGCTTCAACGTACGCAGAACTTGTAGACATTCCTGAACTCCGGAGTACAGCTGAAAAATTCTTGAAGTTGATAAACTTTTACGGGATCGCAGAAGTCGAATTTATGCGGGATCCCCGAGATAGTCAATATAAGTTACTTGAAGTGAATCCGAGAATATGGGGATGGCACACTCTTGCCATCGCCGCAGGTATTGATTTGCCCTATTTCCTTTACCAAGACTTGCTCGGAAAGGATTTAGACGTGCCTTTTTCCCTAAATCACGTTAAGTGGGTTCGTCTGATTACAGATATCCCAACGTCGTTCTATGAAATCATAAAAGGAAACTTGGGAATGGGAGATTATATTGCGTCCATGAAAGGTAAGAAAATAGAAGCGGTTTTTTCTCATAAGGATCCTTTTCCTTTTATTGCCGAGATAGCGCTTCTGCCATATCTATGGGCCAAAAAAGGTTTCTAGGAATGATAGGGAAAATACTCATATCAAGCGTAGGGCTGAGTTTAGTCATCCTCCTCCCCTTAAGCATAAAATGGCAGTTTCCTCTAGGAATATCAGTTCGTTCCTCTCTTTTTATAGGAATGTTTAGCGGGTTCGTTGTCAGCGGAATTGATAAAATTTACCATTTGAAATATTTCCATTCTTTGATTCTGCAGCTCTTTTTTATATTAGGAATATTTGCAGCTTTTCTGGCCTGGAAGTTTTATAGAAATCCCGAGAGGATTCCCCCCGAAGACATAAATACTATCTTATCCCCTTCAGATGGAAAGATCATTTATATAAAAACTTTTAAAAATGGATCTATCCCTTATTCCGAAAAAAAAGAAAATAAATACCTTTTGCTCGACTTTATCCAATCCGATGTTCTTCCAACGGAGGGACATCTAATTGGCATTTCCATGACCTTTCTTGACGTCCACATAAATCGATCTCCGATAGATGGCCGTGTTACTTTCATCCGTCATATTAAGGGCGGTTTTCTTTCTTTGAAGAAGGAAGATGCCCCGGTTTTAAATGAAAGGGCTTTAACAGTCATCGATACTGAGAATTTTAAAGTCGGAGTTGTCCAAATCGCTTCACGTCTAGTTCGGAAAATCGTTATTTATCTTGGAGAAGGTCAAAAAGTCCGAAGAGGAGAAAGGCTAGGAATGATTCGATTCGGATCCCAAGTGGATTTGATACTGCCAAGCTTGCCATATATTAATATTGAAGTTAACCCCGGAGACAAAGTAAAGGCAGGATCTTCTGTTGTTGCCAGGATTTGTCTAGATCAGTCAGGTAAATGATGTTTAATAAAATCTTTTTAATTAGTCCAGCGAGTGCGGTTTCTGCAGGACGGCCCGCAGCAAAGCAGCAAAAGCAGCGGGGGAGCCGAATTATCACATTTCGTGTGTGATAACTGCGGGGCTCTGCGATCCGTGTAGATACTAATTGATATGACAGCCGAATCACAGAATAAGGTCGGAGCAGTAATCACTGGGGGCGATTTCATCGGACTCGGAATATTAAGGGCATTTGCTCGGAAAGGCGTCCCCATAGTCTTGTTGGATCATGAAAATTGCATTAGTAGATATTCAATATTTAAAAAAAGATATTTTAGGTCTCCAAATCCCTCCGGAGTAGAAAAGTATGTAAGTTTTCTTATTCAACTAGCCAAAAAGGAAGGAATTCGGGGATGGATCATCTTCCCAACTAGTGATGAGGCGGTATACGTATTAGCTCGATACAAAGACATATTGGAGAAATATTATAGAATTCCGTTACCTCAGTGGGACATTATTCGAAATGTATATATGAAGAAAAGGACGTATGAAATTGCCGAAAAATATGGAATCACAATTCCCAAAACATATCACGTCAGCGGTCTGGACCAACTTGCGGAAACAGACCTACGCTATCCGGTCGTCATTAAGCCGTCCATCACTCACCGGTTCCTTCGCAGGACACGGATCAAGGCTTTTAAAGTTGATAATATTGGAGAGCTCTTTAAACGATACAAACAGGTGAGCCGGATCATCGACCCTTCTGAAATCATTATCCAGGACTTTATTCCAGGTGGGCCAAAGAATCTGTATTCGTTCTGCCCCTTTTTTAAAAACGGGAGAGTCATTGCGGGAGTGACGGCCAGGAGAGCTCGCCAACGGCCGATGGATTTTGGCCGAGCTTCGACCTACGTCGAGCTTGTCGATATACCTGAGCTCAGGGCTATTTCTGAAAAATTCTTAGGATTGATAAATTATTATGGCATCGCAGAGGTTGAGTTTATGCGCGATCCCCGGGATAAACAATATAAATTGCTGGAAGTGAACCCAAGAGTCTGGGCATGGCATACCCTCGCCACCGCCGCAGGCGTCGATCTTCCCTATATGCTTTATCAAGATATGTGCCGTGAGAAAATTGAAATTACGCCTGCTCTTAGACAGGTGAAGTGGGTTCGATTCATTACCGACCTGCCTACAGCCTTTTCCGAAATGATAAGGGGAAATCTCACGATGAATGACTACTTGGCGTCGATGAAAGGTAAGAAAGTTGATGCCGTCTTTTCTGTTATAGATCCAATCCCCTTTCTTTTTGAAATACTGCTGGCAGTGTATCGCAAGATAAGGAGGGGTCTATGACCTCTCAGGTAGCAGATGCAATAAGGACTTACAAAAGAAGGTACATGTCGATAAACCCGCGCGCCCGGAAGACCCCCGGCCTGACAAGATCAGGCTGATTAAACGCACGCGAACGAGGACCTGTCTTGGGCATTGCGTTCATGATAAAATGATAACTCTCGAACGGCAAATGTATCAGAAGCTGGCGTTTTTATTGTTACTGGCCGTACCTCTTTCCCTGCAACCGTGGATGCTCCAAGAAAAGGTCTCAGGGGCACCGGCTTACAACGTCGAAGAGGCGCAAAAAGTCCTCCGCGCGATCGACAAGATCGACGCCGAATCAAAGCAGCCGTGGAGCGGGCCGCTCCGCGAGGTCGTGATCAGCGAGAGCGAGCTCAACTCCTACATCGCCTACCGGATCGAGAACGAGCACGAAGAGATCATGAAGGCGCTCCGGCTGAAGCTCTTCCCTGATAACAAGGTCGAGGGCATGATCCACGTCGACCTCCGCGGGCCAGAAGGCCCCCTCCTTACATCCGTCCCGAGATGGATATCTTCTTTGCGGCCGACCTGCTCGTCGCGAACCGGGCCATCAAGGTCGACATGAAGAAGCTCTTCGTGGGGAACGAGCCCATTCAGCCGGCCATCCTCGATATGATCATCGCCATCTCGGCGGCTCTCCAGAAAACCGAAGCCACGAGTCTCAACGACTGGTATGAGCTTCCCCACGGGATCAAAGACGTGAAAGTTATCAAGGGGAAGGTCGTTTTCTATTATTGATGGTAGGGCGCTCCTAAATAGCGCAGACTTTTTATGGCGAAAGTTTTTTAATAATGAGGAGGAGGATGAAGGTGAGTGGCATAATAAGGAGCGCGCTTTTAGCGTAGAATATCATGATTCGAGTCATCGGCGGCGCGCTCAGAGGCCGGAAGCTCCGGATGATCAAGACCCCGCTTGTGCGCCCGATGTCCGCCAAGCTCAGGGAAGCCCTGTTCAACATCCTGGGCGACAAGCCCAGGGGCGCGGCCGTCCTGGACGGGTTCGCGGGCACGGGCGCGATCGGCATCGAGGCCCTGAGCCGGGGCGCCCGGGCCGCCGTCTTCGTGGACGAATACTATCCCGCCGTCAAGACGATCAAGGACAACCTGGCCAAGTGCGAGGCCGAGGATAGAGGACGGATCATCCACCAGGAGTTCAACCGCGCGGTCATCCGGCTGGCGAAAGAAGAGGCGCGCTTCGACCTGATCTTTCTCGACCCGCCGTATATGCTCCTCGAGGAGCGAAACCCCCTGAAGGTCATCAAGAAGCGCGGCATCCTCAATCCCAAAGGGATGATCATCCTGCGCCACTTCAAGAAGATCGAGCCCGACCTGAGATTTTTCGAGCGCAAGCGGGCCGTCACCATCGGCGACGACACGCTGTCCTTTTTCCAATAACAGGGCGCCATCTCTTCGCCCTCTTCCCGCCCTCCTTTCTCCCTTGTTTCCCAACCCAAAATCGACTAGAATCAGTGCGTAACGAGGCACGCAAAATGGTCCCCCCGCCCGATCCTAAGAAAGGTCAACGCCCTTCGCCCTCGTTTGACTCAGGCTCCCCGCTCGTCATCGAAGGGGATATCTTCTCCTGCTTGAGCGCCGACAAATCGAGCTCGCTCTTTCTGGGCCGCTACTCGATGACCGAGGTCATGGCCGTCCTGGGCAAGCGAAATTTCTTCAAGGACGCCGAGAAGACGGGGCCTCTGGCCGCTCGTTTTCGACCTCGATTCCTTGAACTATCCGGTCCAGCGCCTCCGCATCTTCCACGGCGAGAAGCGGGCCGATAAAGTGATCGTCGACCTCAAGATTCGCGAGGGGCACCTGACGCCCAAGGACTACCTCGACCTCGACCCCTCGTTCTTCGGCTGCACTTTCCTGATCTTCGAATGGTTGACCATCCAGGACCCGCTCCATGATTTTTCCGACAAGCGGCCCGCGCTGCCCGGCCAGGACCATCCCGGGTTGGGCATGGGCAAGAAGCTCGTTGACCTGTTCTCATACGTGGCGCGGCTGACGCGGAAGGACGGTCTCCTGGCGTTTCCGGCCTATTACCACAATGCGCTCTTGTTCGGGCGTTACTTCACCTTCCTCAGCCCCGAAAAGGCTGCCGAGGTCCAGGCGATCAAGGCCGCTTTCCCCAAGATCCCGTTCAAGCACATGGCCTGGATCGTCTATCTCAACTGCCTGAAGTGCGCGGACGGCAAGGCCTACGAGTGGCGGGCCCAGGAGCAAGTCTACCCGCTCAATAAGGTGATCGCCGCCTACCTCAGCGGCAAGGCCTACAAGACCCGGTTCAAGGAGCGCCTCAAGGAGCTGAGCTTTACGATCGACTGGCCGGGGTACGAGAGGAAGCTCGACGAGCTGATCAAGATAAGGCTGGCGGATAAGAAATAAGGCGCGGGCCGGCAAAATAGGGGACACGTACCGAATTGCAGCGCCGGATTTTGCGATTTCCGGTCGTTTTGCTATAATAACGACCGTGCGAGGAGACTGAAGCGATGAAAAAAGGCGTCCATCCCGAATACGCTGAGACGCGGGTGATTTGCGCCTGCGGCAACACCTTCCTCACCCGGTCCACCAAGAAAGAGATCCGGGTCGAGATTTGCTCCCAGTGCCACCCGTTCTTCACGGGAAAGCAGAAGCTCATCGACAGCGCCGGCCGCGTGGAGAAATTCCGGAAAAAGTATGGCGAAACAAAGACAAAGACCAAGTAGCCGTATATGTTCCGCGAGCTGGAAAATGTCGAGGAGAAGTATCGCCGTCTGACGCTGTCTCTCTCCGACCCGGCCGTCCTCCAAAACCCCCAGAAGCTCAGGGAGATCTCCAAGGAGCGCTCCGATATGGAGCCCCTCGTCCGGAAATACGCCGACTTTAAGAAGATCGAACAGCAGATCCGCGATTCCGAGGTGATCCTGGCCGAAAGCGGCGCCGACGCCGAGCTCCACGCCATGGCCGAGACCGAGCTCCAGGAGCTCAGGCTGAAAGAGGAGAAGCTGACGGCTGAGCTCAAGATCCTGATGCTCCCGAAAGACCCCTTCGACGAGAAAAACGTCATCCTCGAGATCCGGGCCGGGGCCGGCGGCGACGAGTCGTCGCTGTTCGCCCAAGACCTTTTCCGCATGTACAGCCGGTTCGCCGAAAAGCGGTCCTGGCAGTTCGAGATCATGTCGACGAGCATCTCGCCCATCGGCGGGTTCAAGGAAGTGGTCGTCAACATCCGGGGCAAGAACGTCTATTCCTCGCTCAAGTACGAAAGCGGCGTCCACCGGGTCCAGCGCGTCCCCAAAACCGAGGCGGCGGGCCGGATCCACACCTCGACCGTCACCGTCGCCGTTCTGCCCGAGGCCGACGAGGTCGACATCAAGCTCGACCCCAAGGACCTGAGGATCGAGGCGTTCGGGGCATCGGGGCCGGGCGGCCAGAACGTCAACCGGAACTACACGGCGATCAGGATCACGCATATGCCCTCGGGGATGGTGGCGTCGTGCCAGGACGAGAAATCCCAGCACCGGAACAAGGAAAAGGCGCTGCGGATCTTGAGGTCGCGGCTGATGGATATCGCCCAAACCGCCCAGGACGAGGCGATCGCCAAGCACCGGCGTTCCCAGGTCGGGACGGGGGAGAGGAGCGAGAAGATCCGGACCTATAACTTCCCCCAGTCCAGGGTGACCGACCACCGGATCAACGTCAGTTCGCACAACCTCCAGGGGATGCTCGACGGCGACCTTGACGAGTTCATCCAGGACGTACTGCTTCATTTCCAGAAACTGGAGCTCGAGGAGCTGTCGTCTTCGGCGGGCGCCTGAGGGGGGCGCCGACCGATGAGCACCATCGGGGAAACCTTCCACAAGGGGTTTACGCTCCTTCACGGCCTGGCGAATCCCGTCGTTGAAGCTAAGATCCTGCTGATGATGGCCGCGGGGCTGGGCGAAGTGGAAGTCCTGGCCTCGCCCGAGCGGGCGATCAGCGCGGCGAAGGAAAGAAGGTTCTACCGGCTGGTCTCCAAGCGGCTGGCCGGCACACCGCTCGCCTATATCACAGGGAAACGGGAATTCTGGTCGCTGCCGTTTAAGATCGTTCCGGGCGTACTCATTCCGAGGCCCGAGACCGAGCTTGTCGTGGAAACCGTCCTCGGGATGTCGCCGAAGCCGCGGGAAACGATCGTCGATATCGGCACGGGGAGCGGGGCCATCGCCGTCGCCTTAGGCAAGGAGCTGCCCGGGGCGCGGGTCGTCGCCACGGACGTATCGGGCAAAGCGCTCGAGCTGGCGAAGTATAACGCGCGGCAAAACGGGGTCAAGAACATAACCTTCAAGCGGGGGAGCCTGTTTTCACCGCTTGCGGAGCTCGGGCTCGAAGTCCGGTGCGGGATCATCGTTTCCAACCCGCCGTATATTTCGGCGCGAGATTGGGCGACTCTTCCCTCCGAGGTCAAGGACCACGAGCCGAAACGGGCGCTTCTCGGAGGGGAATCCGGCCTGGAATTTATCGGGAAGCTGGTGCGCGGCGCGCTAACTTACCTGAGGCCGGGTGGAACGCTTCTTTTTGAGATCGGCCAAGGGCAGTCGGACAGCGCGCTGGCGCTTTTTGACGGGCGCTGGACCGGTGCCCAGGCGCTTCCCGACCTTCAGGGTATACCCCGGGTCATCAAGGCCGTCAAAGCCTGATTTTTCCTCGGCAAACCGCCGCGGCCCGGCCCACGCTGTTTCGCAGGTTTCGCTGAAACCATTTTGCGGCATGAGGAGGGGCCTGACAATCCCTCAAAAGTGGGGTTTTAATGAAATGGGGACGCTTCTGGGGGTGGGGAACGTCCCCCGGTCGGGGAACATCCCCGCTATTTTCCGCTATTTTCGAAAGGTAAACGTCGTCGTGGCGGGTTCGGGCGTCATCCCGGCGATGTCGTCCGCGTAGCTCCGGATGGTCACGACGCTCGACTGGCCGTCGCCGTAAGCGCCCCCCGTGACGCGCAGGGTCACGACGGCGATCGTCCCCGAGCTGCCCGCGGCAACGGTGCTCCCGGACCCGGAAAACCCTCCGAGGGTGACCGACCCGCCGGATTCGTTCCCGTCGATGTAGGTCCAGTCGCCCGTGAGGCCGCCCTTGGCCGTCCCCACGTACTGGAACATGGCGGTATCGAACGTCAGCTGCAACCCGAAGGACGAAATGGCCTTGGTGTTCCCGCTGATGCTGATGGGGAAGCTGACGGTCGTGCCGGTCCCGCCTTGAGACGGGCTGCAGGAGACGCCGATCTGGTTGCTCCCGCCCGGGGCCGTCACCTGGAGCGAGACGCCGACGGCCTGCGGGCTGTTGGCGGCACCCGGGCTCGTGACTGTGATCGTGCCCGCATAGCTCCCTTGGGCGAGGCCGCCATTGTCAACGGCGACCGTGTGCGGGTTCTCCTGACCCGCGGAGCTGCCGCCCGCGGGAGCCACGGACAGCCAAGGGGCATCCCAGGCTACCGTGTAGGCCAGCGTGCCGCTGCCTCCGTTCCGGATGCCGATCGTCTGCGCCGAAGGGTTGCCGCTGCCTGCCTGGGCGCTGAAGCTCAGGCTCGAGCGGCTGACAACGATCGTCGGGGGAGGCTGCGATGAGATCTGGAGAGTGACGGTTACCCGCTGGGGGGTGTTCGTGGCCTTGGAGTCGGCGACGGTGATCGCCGCGGTGTAGCTGCCTTCGGCCAGCCCGCTCGAGTTCACCGTCACGGTGTGACTCTTGCTTTCTCCCGATGAGCTGCCGTTCGGCGGGTTGACGTCGAGCCAGCCCGCGTCGTCGGAAACGGTGTAGTTGAGCACGCTCTTGCCGCTGTTCCTGACCGTGAGTGGTTTGAGCCGAGGGACTGGAGCCTCCGACCTGAGCCGCGAAGCTCAGGGAAGTGGGGGAGACAGAGATCTCGGGGGGCGGCTCCTTGCTGAGGTTGAGCGTGACGGCGATCTTCTGGGGATTGTTATAGGCGTCCGCGCAGGTGATCGTGATCGTCGCGGTGTAGGCTGAGTCCTGGCCCGTCATGCCACTGGCGTCGACGGCAATGGAGTGGCCGTTGACCTGCCCCGTCGAGCTCCCGTCGGCGGGGGAGATGCTCAGCCAGGGGGCGTCGTCCGAGACGGTATACTTGAGCGAGTTTTTCCCCGAGTTCTTTACCCTGAGCTCCTGGGGGGCGGGGATGGGCCCGGATTCCGACGCTACAAAAGAGATCTCCGAAGCATTCAACCAGATGATCGGCCGCTCGAGGAGGGCGGCGTCGGGAGAGATGGGGGTCTTCTTGCAGCCGGCAAGGGGAAAGAAGCAGAGCGCAAGCATCATGAGCAGGATAGGCGCGCGCGGCTTCATTTCGGCGCCCATTTTAGCGCAAAGTTCGGCGTTTTCATAATTTGATATTTAGTCGGAAGAGTCTAAGAAAATGGAATGCGGGGACAGGCCGCCGCTACTTTAACGGCGTGGCGGGGTGATTGTAGAGCTGGCTGAAAGTTTCCATGGCCGGCAGGAATCTTGTCGTCTCGTACCGGATCCTTTCCCATTCCTCGGGCTTCATCGTGCAGAAAGCATCCACGATGGCGGGGTCGAACTGCCGTCCCCGGTTGGTCAGGATGTCTTTCCGGGCGGCCCGGAAATCGCGCTCCTTCCGGTAGGGCCGGTGCGAGGTGATGGCGTCGAGCGCATCGGCCAGCGCGAAGATCCGCGCCTCGCGCGGGATGGCCTCGCCCTTCAGCCCCTTGGGGTAGCCCGTGCCGTCGTATCTTTCGTGGTGGCAGAGGATGATGTTGCCGACCTCCCTCAGGAGCTTGATCTCCTTGATCAGTCCGTAGCCCAGGGCCGGATGGAGCTTGATCTTTTCCCATTCCGTCGGCGACAGCCGCCCGGGTTTTTTCAGGATGGAGTCGGGGATGGCGATCTTCCCGATATCGTGAAGCAGGGCCCCCTTCCGTATGCTGTCCATAGACTTCTCGTCCCGGATCTCCAGGATCTCGGCCAGGGCGCACGAGTACTTGGCCACGGTCAGCGAGTGCCCGAAGGTCTCGACGTCCCGGATGTCGAGGGCGGTCATCAGGTTCTCCAGGGTGGCGTTGTAGCTCTCCTCGAGCTCGGCCGCCCGGCGCCGGTTCCGGAGCTGCTCGGTCTTGAGCTCCTTGAGCTGGCGCGTAGACTTGGACCCGTTCGTCAGGAGCTTCCTCACGACGAGGGCGTTCTGGATGGCCGAGTAGATGGCCGCGGAATTGTCGGGGCTGGCGACGAGGTCGACGATGTCGTCCCGCAGCAGGGAGATGCCCTCCGCCGCGGCGTCCGGCTTGAGCAGCGCCACGATGGACAGCCACGGGTTGAGCTTGCGGACGCGCCAGAGCTGGCTCAGCGCTTCTTCGGGAGGCGAGGGCAGGCGGATGACCGCCACGGCCATGTCCCCGGGCTTTGTCTGGTAGAGGAGGCCGGTGACGGCGTCGTAGGAAATCACCTCGTACTTGAGCTCGTCGAGAGCCGCGGCCACGGCGCTTGTCTTCGCGGCATCGATGTTGACGATGAGGACTCTGATCTCGGACATCCCTCGCTCCTCTTGACCTCTTATACATTAATTGGCGGGCGGCGCGCAAGCGGACGCGGGATGGCCGCGCCGCGGCCTCGCGAGTTGCCGCCAAGTCTTGAGGCGCTAGCCGCGCCGACCGCACTCCCTCACCCCTAAGGGTGAACCCCCGGCGGCGAAATTACCCCAGAGAATCGTCGGCAAAGGTGATTGCGCGCCCTTGCCGCCTCTGCGAAACTTGACGCCGATGATCGAACCCGACGTGTTTGAGCCCGCCTTGACTTCAAACCGGGGTGGATTATAGTATGAAAACCACGTTCGAGACCACCCGCCCCAGGCATTGTGCGGGGAGAATTTCTGCGGGTTCGAGATTAAGGAGAACCAGGATGGAAGAGAAGCCCGTAACGATTAAGGATTCCGTGACCGTGATCGAGGAGATCGAATCGAAGCTCGAGCAGATGCTCACCAAGCGCAAAGTGGAGATCGAGCGCGACCTCGAGGAGAAGATCCGGGCCGAAACGGCCGAGGCCGACAAGAAGATCCAGGCCATCCAGCGGGAGATCGATAAGGGCCGGGGGATCCTCGACGATTACCGGGTCGTGGTCAACGAGTACGAGACCGAGCGGAACGCCCTCCAGGTCCAGATCAAGGACCACTTTGACAAGGCCGTCGAGTTCCAGACCCAGATCGAGAAAATGGCCGGCCTGACCCTCGAGGAGCTCCGGCACGTGAGCGATCTCAGCGCCAAGCTCGACAACCTCCACCAGGCGGCCGAGGAAAAGGTCAATGGCTTCCGCAAGGACATCGAGGACCGGTTCGGGATCGTCGCCCAGCTCCCCGAGAGCCCGGAGGAACAGGAGCTCAAGGTCGACCTCGAGCAGGAGCTGGCCAAGCTCCGCAAGATCAAGGAGCTCCTCGAAAGCGAGCCCGGCGAGCTGCCCGCCGATCTGACCTCGGGCCAGGCCGCGGTCCCGGTCGCCGAACTCGACGAGCCCGAGCCGGCGTCCGCGCCCGAAACGCCCTCCGCGCCGGCCGCCGCGGCCGAGCTCAACGAAACGGGCGCCCCCCTCAACGTTCCCGAGATCAACCAGGTCATGGAACACACGCTCGCTCGGGAGGGCGATGAGGCGGGCGAGTCGGCCGAAGCGGCCGTCGAATCCGCGCCGGCCCCCGAAGAGACGGCCTGGACCGATGAGAAGGAGAACTTCCAGGCGTTGTTCGAGGTCCTGGAGCGCTACCGCAAGGTCGAGCCCCGGAACGGCAACGGCGAGATCAGCTATTTCACCAAGGACGATAAGGTCGTCCTCGACGGCGAGCATATGATCGCCTCGATCGATGAAGCGATCGATGAGGCCAAGCGCCTCTACGCCAAGCTTTCCCAGACAGAGTCGCCCAAAGAGCAGTTCTTCATCAAGCAGGAGATCATCAACTTCCAGGAAGTCCTGAGGAAATATATCCTGCGGAACGTCAAGCTCTGCGAGAAGGAAGGCGCGGTGCTTCCCCAGTTCACGGCCGACATCCTGAACCTCGACCGGCTGAAGGACATCCTGGAAAAGCTCAGCATGGAAAACTGGAGCAACCCCGCCGAATTCAACGGGTTCCGGACGATGGTCGATGGGCTGAAGGACGCCTATTACGCCAAGATCACGCCCCCCGCGTTCTATCTCAAATCCTTGATCAGGGAGCTGGGCGCCTAGAGTCGCTCTCTCGATAACCGGGAGCCTGCGATCGGGCCAGCGGTGCGCTAGCCCGCGGTCTTGCGCTTCGACACGGACGTCAGGAAGATCTCCAGGGCCTTCTTCTCCAAGGCCGCCATATCCCGTATCCTGATCCCCGTGTGAAATTCGCCGGGCTCCCGGGGGGCGGTCTGCGAATAGATGACCTCGCCCTTGAAGGGCGTGGCCCGGCTTTCCATGATGATGAAAAGGTCGAGGGGCTTGGCCAGGGGGAGCCGGCTGTTCGAGGAGATCCGCACGCCGCCCTGGCTCATGTTGATCGTCTTCGTCACCCGGAAGTGGCCGTTATCCTGGTAGAGGAGAAGCGTCGAGATGTAGTGGCGCTCGGCGCGCCTCTTCTCCTCGAAAAACTCCTGGCGGAAAGGCCTGATCAGGCCGAGTTTGTCTTTTTCCGGCGCCCCTTTCTGGTAGGCGCAGACCCTGTTCTTGACCTGGGACGGCTCGATTTCGATGCCGCCCTTCTGTCCGTAAAAGCGCTTGCCCTTGGCCTCGGCGAGCGCCATGTCCGCCTCGTTGGCGACCTTCTTGAGCTCGTACCTGCTGACCGAGGCGAAGAATTCCTCGTCCCGGGGAAGGAGCGTCAGGCCGAAGCTCATGGTCAGGTTGTTCCCCGGCTGGAATTCCTCGTTCTCGAAGTAGTGCTCCTCGACGTTCTTGCGGATGCGCTCGGTCAGAACGCAGGCCTCCTCAAGGCTGTAGACGCCGGTGAGGAAGAACAGGAATTCCTCGCCGCCGTAGCGGCAGAGGAGGTCGTCGTCGCGGATCGAGGATTTGAGAACGGCGGCCAGCTGCCGGAGAAGGCGGTTACCGGCCTCGTGGCCGTTCCGGTCGTTGTATTGCTTGAACCAGTCGACGTCCCCCATGACCATCGAGTAGGAGTTGACCTCCTGGCGGCGCTTGCTGCGCTGCTGGATCTTCAGGACGACCTTCTGAAAGTAGGGGTCGGGCCGGAGGAGGCCGGTCAGGGCGTCGTATTGGATCAGGTTGAGCTTGGTCATGGCGAGCGAGATGTGCTCGGACAGGCCGTGGAGCACCTGCTCGTCCTCCCGGCTGAAGCCCTGCGGGCTGATCTCGCCGTCGTGGAGCTTGTTGTAGACCTCGAGGACGCCGATGACCTCCTTCTCGTGCATGATCGGCACGCAAAGGAGGCTCCGGAGCGGGACCTTCAGGTACTCGACGTATCTTTTGGAGAGGCGCGTGTCGCTCGAGAGGTTGGTGAGGTTGATGTCCTCGCGGTGGCGCACGGCCTGGGCGGCGAAGTCGGGCGAGTCGAGCAGCGCGACGTACCGTGAGAATTCGTGGTGGGAGAGGAACTCGTCGTTCCAGACGAGGGGCTTGAGGAACTTGCCCAGGGTCTCGTTCTGGTCCAGGATGTAAAAGGAGATGCCGCTCGCCTGCATCAGGTCCCTGATCTCGGGGACCGTATCGAGCAAGCTGCTGACGTCGTTGGCCATGTAGATCTTTCTGAGGAGGCCTTCGATCTTCTGCTTACGGCGCTGGAACCAGAGGTAGCGCACCTGGAGGGCGACCCGCTTCTGGAGCTCCTTGACGACGTTGTCGCTGATGAAGCTCTTGATCTCGCGGATCTCCGAGTAGACCTCGCGGACGCGGTCCTGGGAGGCTTTCTGGGCGGTGAGCTTCTCGACCTCCGTCTTGAGCCGGGCGTGCTCGAGCGCCAGCTGGAGCTCGCGGAGGTAGCGCTCGCGCGTCGTCTGGTCGGTCGGCAGGGGCGCATAATCAACGTAGAAGCCGGCGGGCCACTCATCCATCACGCGGCGGGCGGCGACTTCGTCGCGGCCGGTGACGAGGACCGCTGTCCGGGGAGTCAGGAAGGGCGCCAGGGGGGGATAGGCGGCAAGAAGCTGGTCGACAATCAGGACGTCGGGCGCCGGTTGGCCGGCGAGCGCCGCCGGGTCTTCGATGGATAAACAGGCGAGGGAAGGGGAGACGCTCAGGCTCAGGGTCTTGAGGAGGGAGGTGCCCGCTGAAGTGCGGAAAAGCAGGGTGACCTTTTCTTCTCCCATGGCTAGAATTCGGGCCCCGAAACTACGCTAATCGCCCTTCCTTCCCTCGACTTTCAAACCTTGGCTGATCCAAAAGTCCAATTGAAGATAAAGCGCTAATCCCTTACAGTCTGGAAAGCGCTTTAAATCTATAATAGTTTTGGGCCGTTCGTCAACAATTATTTTAAAAAAAAGGCGGAAAAGGGGACGGTCCTATTTATTGTAGGTTGACAGGCGGTTTCCAGGATGTTTCGAAAATAAGCAGGACCGTCCCCTTTTCCCAGTGTTGGCGAAGCGCCCTTGTTATGATAAAGATAATGGGGACGTTCCTGGTGGTGGGGAACGTCCCCGATGGAGGATGAGATGAGCGACGCCGCCCGACCAAATCCGACGATCAGAGCGCCTCGCGGGTCGGAGCTCCTGACGAAGGGCTGGTCCCAGGAGGGCGCCCTGCGCATGCTCATGAACAACCTCGACCCCGACGTGGGCGAAAAGCCGCAGGAGCTCATCGTCTACGGGGGCACCGGCAAGGCCGCCCGCAACTGGGAGTGCTTCCGGGCGATCGTCGACTCGCTCAAGAAGCTTGAGAACGATGAGACGCTCATCGTCCAGTCCGGAAAGCCGGTGGCCGTGTTCAGGACCCATGAGGAGGCGCCCCGGGTCCTGATCGCCAACGCCCTGATCGTCCCCAAGTGGGCGACCTGGGACGAATTCCGGCGTCTCGAAGCGCTGGGCCTGACGATGTACGGCCAGATGACGGCCGGAAGCTGGATCTACATCGGCACCCAGGGAATCCTCCAGGGGACCTACGAAACCCTGGCCGAGGTCGCCAACCGGCATTTCGGCGGCTCGCTCAAGGGACGGCTGGTCGTGTCGGCCGGCCTCGGCGGCATGGGCGGCGCCCAGCCGCTGGCCGTCACCATGAACGAGGGCGTGGCCATCATCGTCGAGGTCGACCCCGCCCGGATCGCACGGCGCCTGGAGACGCGGTACGTCGACCTCATGGTGAAGTCGCTCGACGAAGCGCTCCGGCTGGCGGCCGAGGCCCAAAAGAAGGAGCAGCCGCTGTCCATCGCGCTCCTCGGCAACGCCGCCGACATCCTGCCCGAGCTCGTGCGCCGGGGCATCACGCCCGACGTCCTGACGGACCAGACATCAGCGCATGATGAGCTCAACGGCTACGTGCCCGCGGGGCTGCCCTATGAAGAGGCCCTGCGGCTGAGGCGCGAGGCGCCCGCCGATTACATTAAGAGATCGTATGACTCCATGGCGGTCCATGTCCGGGCGATGCTCGACCTCCAGAAGCTTGGCGCCAGGTCCTTCGATTACGGCAACAACATCCGCGGCCAGGCCCAGAAGGCGGGCGTGGACAATGCCTTCGATATCCCTGGGTTTGTCCCTGAGTACATCCGGCCGCTTTTCTGCTACGGGAAGGGGCCTTTCCGCTGGGCGGCCCTCTCGGGCAGGCCCGAGGACATCTATGCGACCGACGAAGCCATCCTCCGCGAATTCCCCGAGAATAAGGCGCTCGAGCGCTGGATCCGGAAGGCCCGGAAGCAAGTCAAGTTCCAGGGCCTGCCGGCGCGCATCTGCTGGCTCGGCTACGGCGAGCGGGCCCAATTCGGCGCCGTCATCAACGACCTGGTGAAGAGCGGCAAGATCAGCGCGCCGGTCGTCATCGGCCGGGACCACCTGGACGCCGGCTCGGTCGCCTCCCCCAATCGCGAGACCGAGGGCATGCGCGACGGCTCGGACGCGATCGCCGACTGGCCGATCCTTAATGCCCTGCTCAACGCCATAAGCGGCGCGTCCTGGGTGTCGGTCCACCACGGCGGGGGAGTGGGCATCGGTCTTTCCCTCCATGCCGGGATGGTGATCGTCGCCGACGGGCGCGACTCGACGGCGAGGCGCTTAGAGAGGGTGCTGACGGTCGACCCCGGCCTGGGCGTCGTCCGCCATGCCGACGCCGGCTACGATGCCGCGGTCGCCTTCGCCCGCGAAGAGAAAATCAAGATGCCGATGCTCTGAGCGGGGGCGGGCCGGGCCCAACGGATGTTCACGCCGCGGCCGCTGATTTGACCACGCGCGTTGGCCCCGCCGCCCACGCGATTTGAGCCGGGGCCGCGCCGACGATCGGGCCGGCCGCCCTTTATCCCCCGCGATTCTCAGGTCGTTCCTTTTCCGAAATCCAGCCGGACCTCGAGGGCTCCCTGGCATGGAATTTGCCTAAGCAGGGGGCGAAAGGAGGTCAACATGAAGAAAGCCATCGCCTTGACGCTGGCCGTGGTCATCGTGGTTTCCGCGATCCTCTTCTTCCCGCGCGCGTCGGCGGCGGCCCTGCCCGCCTACGCCTGCTGGGACAACTGGGATGTCTGCCGCGTGCGGTCCTTCCAGGCGGATGAGGGGATCATCCGGACGACCGTCATGCTCACGGTCTGTGACGTCGGCCTGGGCAAGTGCCTGCTGGGCGTCTGACTGGGGCAAGGGAAGGCGAGGGGGCCCCGGGCGAACAGAGCCCGGGGCCCCGATTTTTCCAGTCAGGCTGCTTCTCCCGGCAGGCCGGGCTCACCTCCTCCCCCTTGGTGGGAGGAGGCTGGGAGGAAGTGGCCAGGGTAAGTCCTCGAACAAGCGGTTAGGAGGGAACCCGATGTTCAGTGTGAAGGGAATAACGGGAAATATGCTGATCGCAGTCCTGTTTTGCGCAAGCCCGTTTGACTTTGGTGCAGAGACGGCACCGGCTCGCCTTGCCGTGCGCGAAATCCAGTCCCGATCGAGCGCCGGAGCGCCCTTCCTTTCCCGCCCGGCCGCGATCGTCTGCGACGATGAATCCGTCTATGTCCTGGATTCGGCCGATGCCGACATCAAGATCTACTCGAAGGACGGTGCCTTCCTGCGCACGATCGGCCGGAAAGGGCAGGGCCCGGCCGAGTTCCGGCTGCCGAACGACATGGATGTTTTGGGCGGCCGGATCTACGTCGCGGACAGCGCCAACCGGCGCGTCCAGATCATGGATGCCGGCGGCAGGCTTCTCGGCGGCTTCGGGCTGGGCCTGACCCCCTGGCGCATTCTCGTCCTCGACGAAGACATGATCCTCGTTGCCGGTCTGCCTTCCGGGCGGGCTCCGAACGAAAAGCTTATCAGCTGCCTCCGCCGGAACGGTACCGCTCTCTGGAAGGCCGTCGCCCCCAGGCAATCGGGAGACCCCGTCTATGACGCCCTGAGGAACCAGCTATTCCTTAAAAAGGCGGCCGGCGGCGGGTTCAGCGTTATCCGGGGCTTCGATGACCGCGCCGTGAGCACGATGAGTCGTGACGGATTCAAGACCGCCGAAGCCGAGGTCCCCGCGGCCGACCTGTCGTTCAAGAAGATCACGGTTCCCACGGCCGGCGGGAAAAAAAGACCGATCAACGGGTTTTGCTGGAGCTGCGCCGCCGACTCCGGGCGGCTCTATCTATTATCTCCGGAGTATACGGATGATCACGATCTGGGCCCGGGAAACCAAATCGTCGTTCTGGGCGAGACGCTCGAGCTCGAGTCGTTGATCGAGCTTCCCGACAAAGTGACCAAATTTGCCGTCGCGGGCGACACGATCTACGCCATCGATACCGAGGCGACATTGCGGATATTCGTCATCGAAGGCCGCCTCCGTTGAGAAAGATCTCCCGTCTCCTCGTCATCCTAAGTGTGATGATGAATTTCTCATGGGCCGCCGCGTCTTGCCCGGACTCGTCTCCGACCGGCGAGGTCAGGATAGTCGGCTCGCTCGAGGAGGCCGCCGGCGGCCCTCCAGGACTGGCCGTCCTCGTCTTCTTTTCGCTTGATTGCCCGGTCTGCTGGGAGGAGCTCTTCGAAGTGCGTTATATCGTCGAAAAGAATAGTGTCCCGATCGCCTTGATAGGGATCAGCGCCGACTCCCGTGAGGACCTCGAGCCATTCCTGGCCAAGCACGCCTTCTTCTACCCCACGGTATCGGACCAAGGGCACGCGCTCTTCCGGCGGTTCAAAGTGAAGCTCGAGCCGTTGGTCGTGGTCATTGACGCCGGCAAAGTCATCCACCGCGACAGCACGGCGGAATCATTCGACCGACGAAGGGAGAAGCTCAAACGATGCCTCCTCGAGATCTCCGAGAAGCGGCCTTCCTGATCGTCCGCCGGAAGGCGGCGGCCTCCCGGACCCTGCCCGTGTTTTTCGCCGGGTTGGGGGCGCTCGCCGGTTATCTTTGGATCAGGGACTCCTTCGCGGCTCGGACTCAGAACATGCCTGTTCCTTTTTCCTTACCTGTTTCTTTTCCTTTCCCAGGACATGTTCCGCGATGAGATCGATTCCGGCGCCCTCGAAAACGCGGCTTTCGTCAATGGGGGTTTCCGAGACTATCTCCTCTCGAAGATGCTGATAATGGCGCTAATCGGCTTGGCCGCCGGCGCGGCGCTGTTCGGCGTTTTGGCCGCCTGCGGGCTTGCGCTCGGGCAGGCCCGGATAACATCCGCGCACCTCGCCCAGTTCCTCGCCGGCAGCCTGGCCGGACTCTACTATTCGGCGATCGGCGGGTACCTGAGCTTCTTCTTCAGGGCGGGTTCAAACGTCCTCATCGTCATCATCGGCCAGGTTTTTCTGGCGATCGTGTTTTTCCTCTCAATGACCTCGCGGCAGAGCTGGGTGGAAGCCGTCTTTTCCGGCGACCTTCGCCGACCCGGCTTCGCTGCTCAGGTTCCTCGGCCTCTCCCTCGTCTTCCCGAATGCCGTCATCGTCAAGAGGAATCCTCTCTTGATCGGGGGATTGGCCGCCGCCGCCCTGGTCGTGTTTTACCTTGAATTCAGGAAAATCAGGAAGCTCGAGCTTTTCCGAAGATGAGAGCCCCCGCCGTCGAAGCCTTGAACCTGTCCAAGAGGTACGGCCGCGTCGCCGCCCTGATCGACGCCTCCTTCTTCGCGCCGGCCAATGCCATAACGGTCCTCCTGGGTGAAAACGGCGCCGGGAAGACGACGGCCATCAAGCTCATTCTGGGATTCCTGCGCCCGGACTCGGGCTGGCTCGAGTCCAAGGCGTCGCCGGTCGGCTATGTGCCCGACCGGCCCGTATTTTTCCCCTGGCTTCGCGGCCGGGATGTCATCGCGCTGACGGCAAAGGGGTGGGACTTTCACCCCGCCGGCCTCGACTTTCGAGTTGCCGCCCTGAGCGACAGGATCGGGTTTGATCCGGGACTCCTCAGCCGCCGCGTCTCGGGCTATTCCCTGGGCAACCAGAAAAAGCTCTCCTATCTCCAGAGCCTGCTGATCTCGCCGGGCCTGCTGATCGCCGATGAGCCTTTCTCCTCTCTCGACCCGGCGGCCATCCGGAGCGTTCGAAACCTCCTCCTTGATCTCAAACGCGGGGGGGCGACCCTCCTTCTGAGCTCCCACCTGATCTCCGAGATGGAAAAGATCTGCGATTCCTTCATCATCCTCAAGAACGGCCGGGTCGTCATCCAGGAGGGCCTGGCTTCTCTTTGCGAAAACCACACCTTTGTCCGGCTGCCGAAGGGACTGCCGGCCCCGCTGATCACGAACCGCCACGATACGGCGGGCTCTTACCTCTGGAGCCGGATCTCCTCGGGCGTTATTACAGTCCTTGCCGACAGGGCCAAGGCCCAAAGCCTGTCCGAGGCCGCCGGCGGCTCCGAACGGATCCGCACCGAGCCCCCTACCCTCGAGTCCCTCTACTTTTTCTTCACCTCCTAGCAGGGAACATTAGGCGCAATACAAAAAATCCCTTTGGTCGAGGACGACGTCGCGAAACGAGGCGTGGCGGAGGAGCGTTGGAGGGGGGGCACTCCCCCAAGAAGTCGTCGCGGGAAATCGTGGCGTGCCCTCGAGTGACCCGGTCCGAGCCAATTGACCCGTCCCCGGTGCTGTGCTATTTTAGGCCGGGGATGGAGGCGCCCCGCCGCGCAGTCCCCCGTTTAAGAGTCCCCCAAAATGGTCACAGTCCGTTTCGCTCCGAGCCCCACCGGCTTCCTCCACCTGGGAAGCGCCCGCACCGCCCTTTTCAACTGGCTCTACGCGCGCCACGAGGGCGGCCGGTTCCTGCTCCGGGTCGAGGACACCGACAAAGTGCGCTCGGACGTCCGCTTCCTCGAAGAGATCCTGCACGACCTCCGCTGGCTGGGCCTCGATTGGGACGGGGACCTGACGTATCAGAGCCGGCGGTTCGACCTCTACCGCGCCAAGGCCGAGGAGCTCGCGGCCGCCGGCCGGGCCTACCGGGAGGGGGAGGCCTACCTCTTCCGCATCGCGAAGGGCCGGACGATCGAGTATGACGACATCATCCACGGCCGTATC
This sequence comes from Candidatus Aminicenantota bacterium, assembly GCA_963764885.1. GTDB lineage: Bacteria > Acidobacteriota > Aminicenantia > Aminicenantales > UBA8522 > CAVSCD01. The sequence continues at coordinate 666,208 of CAVXUH010000006.1, read as the reverse complement.
TCCGTCCAGACCGATGACATCAAGGACCAGGTGATGATCAAGTCGGACGGGTCGCCATCCTACAACTTCGCCTGCGTCGTCGACGACGCCGAGCTCAGGATAACGCACATCCTCCGCGGCGACGACCACATCTCGAACACGCCCAAGCAGATCCTGTTCTACGAGGCGTTCGGGCTGACGCCGCCCCGGTTCGGCCACATGCCGCTCATCCTCGGCCCCGACGGCGCCAAGCTGTCCAAGCGCCACGGCGGCGTCTCGGTCGAGGAGTACAGGAACCAGGGCTATCTTCCCGAGGCCCTGGTCAACCATTTGATCCTTCTCGGCTGGTATCCGGGCGAGGAGCACGAGGTGCTGACGCTCTCCGAAGCCGTGAGGATGTTCGACATCGCCCAGATGGGGGACGTCCAGGCCAAGTTCGACATCCAGAAGCTCCGCTGGCTGAACGCCGAGCACATCATGAAAAAAACCGCCGCCGAGCTTCTCCCCATGATCAAGGCCCAGCTCGACGCCGCCAAGATCGATACCTCCGGCTTCGACGACGCCTATATCATCAAGGTCACCGACCTCTACAAGGTCCGGCTGAAAACGCTCGCCGAATTCCCGGAAAAGACCGACTGCTTTTTTCGCGAAGATTATTCCTTCGAGTCCGAGGGCCGTAAGAAGCATCTCGACAGCCCGGCGAACCTGGACAACCTCCGGCTGCTGGCCGACCGGCTGGAGAGCCTGCCCGAGCTCACCCACCAGGGCATCGAGGAGGTCTTCCGGGCCCTCGCCGAGGAGCGCCGGCTCAAGCCGGCCGCCCTGATCCACCCCGCCCGCATGGCCGTCAGCGGCAAGACGAGCGGCGCCGGGCTGTTCGAGATGATGGAGCTTCTCGGCAAAGACCGGGTCCTGAAACGCCTGCGAGGTGCAACCCCATGAGCACGCCCGAGCCCAAACGGCACTTCATCCGCGATATCATCGACGAGGACCTCAAGAGGGGGAAAAACCAGGGACGCGTCCACACCCGGTTCCCGCCCGAGCCGAACGGGTTCCTCCACATCGGCCACGCGAAATCCATCTGCCTGAATTTCGGCCTGGCCGCGCAATACGGCGGGCTCTGCAACCTCCGGTTCGACGACACCAACCCCGAGACCGAGGAGACCGCCTACGTGGATTCGATCCGCGAAGACGTCCGCTGGCTCGGATTCGACTGGGACGACAGGGAATATTACGCCTCCGATTACTTCGACAGGTTCTACGAATTCGCCGTCGAGCTGATCAAGAAAGGGAAGGCCTTCGTCTGCGACCTCTCGGCCGGGGAGGTGAGCGCCCAGCGCGGCACCCTGACCGAGCCCGGCCGGGAAAGCCCCTACCGGAACCGCGCGGTCGAGGAGAACCTCGACCTGCTGCGCCGGATGCGCGACGGCGAGTTCCCCGACGGCGCGAAGACGCTCCGGGCCAAGATCGACATGGCCGACCCGAACCTCCTCCTTCGCGACCCGGTCCTCTACCGCATCCGGCGGGAGAGCCATTACCGCACCGGCGACAAATGGATCATCTACCCGACTTATGACTGGGCCCACGGCCAGTCCGACTCGATCGAGGGCATCACCCACTCGATCTGCACGCTCGAGTTCGAGGTCCACCGGCCCCTCTACGACTGGCTCCTCGACCAGCTGGGCATCCACCACCCCCGGCAGATCGAGTTCGCCCGGCTCAGCCTCAGTCACACCGTCCTGAGCAAGCGGAAGCTCCTGGAGCTCGTCCGCGAGGGCCGCGTCAGCGGCTGGGACGACCCCCGCATGCCCACCATCTCGGGCCTCCGGCGGCGCGGCTACACGCCCGCCTCCATCCGGAAGTTCTGCGACCTCATCGGCGTGGCCAAGGCCAACAGCATCGTCGACATGGCCTTGCTCGATGACTGTGTTCGCGAGGACCTGAACGCGGTCGTGCCGCGGTTCATGGGCGTGCTGCGGCCTCTCAAGGTCGTCATCGAGAACTACCCCGAAGGCCGGACCGAGAACCTCGAGGCCGTCAACAACCCGGAGGACGCCGGCATGGGCACGCGGCCCGTGCCGTTCTCGCGCGTGATCTATATCGAGCGGGACGATTTCATGGAAGATCCCCCGAAAAAGTTCTTCAGGCTGGCGCCCGGGCGCGAGGTCCGGCTGCGCTATGCCTATTTCATCACCTGCCGGGAAGCCGTCAAGGACCCGGCGACGGGCGAAATCGTGGAGCTCCGCTGCACCTACGACCCGGCCACCCGCGGCGGCGATTCTCCGGACGGGCGCAAGGTGAAAGCCACCCTCCACTGGGTCTCGGCCGCCCACGCGGTCGACTCCGAGGTCCGGCTCTACGACGCGCTCTTCACCCGCCGCGATGCCGGCGAGGTCGAAGAGGGGGCCGACTGGAAATCGAACCTCAACCCCAAGTCGATCGAAGTCCTGGCTGGCTGCCAGGTCGAGGCCGGGCTCAGGGAGGCTCCCCCCGGTTTTCGGTTTCAGTTTGAGAGGCTCGGTTACTTCTGCGTCGATTCCCGGGACGCCGACCCGGTCCGGCCCGTCTTCAACCGCACGGTGACGCTCCGCGACGCCTGGGCGAACATCAAGAAGGCCGGCACGGAGAATCAGTAGGGCCGGTCAGTCGATTCTCCTGGCGACGTTCGCCAGGGAGCGCTTGCGGGGCGCCGGCGTGGGCCCCGACGGGTAGCCGACCGGGACGACCGCCATGAACTCCCCCCGGGGCTCTTCGAGGAGCGTCAGCACCTCGTCCTTGATCAGGAAAAGGATCCCCAGCCAGACCGTGGCCAGCCCGAGCGAGGTGGCCGCGAGCAGCAGGTTCTCGACGGCCGCCGCCGAGCTCTGGATCTCCATGATCCTGAAAAAATCGTGAATGCCGCCCGTGTGGAGGTTGAACAGCTCCTCTCCGTGGCGGATGAGCTCCCCCGAGTTGGCGACGGCGATGACGACCGGCGCCGTGGCGATCGTCCGGGAGGCCATCCGGAGGAGGACGGAGGCGGGCCGGGGGAATTGCCCGGAGCGGGCGGCGATGAGCTCCACCAGCCTGGCTTTCCTTTCGCCCCGGACGATGATGAACCGCCACGACTGCTGATTATGGGCCGACGGAGCACTGTTCGCCGCCTCGAGCAGCCGCTGGATCAGGGCGTCGTCGACGTCCCGTTCCTCAAACCGCCGGACGCTCCGGCGCCTGTCGATGGTCGCCAGGACTTCGGTCGCTCCGGGCGACGGCTTTTCCACGTCCATATTATCAATCTATACGTGTTCGGCCCGAAAAATCAACCCGCCCCGATTCCAAGTCAGTCAAAAAAGGGGACGGTCCTATTTTTGCTTCCGGACGGACCGGACTTCTTGAATACTCTATAAATAGGACCGTCCCCTTTTTCCACTTTCCGCGACATGCCGAATGTATATAATAAGAGGCGTCGGGAGAGTGAACGCTGTGCAGAAAACCCGCGTCGCGGCTTGGCTCGCATTCATCGTTTTTGCCGGCGCGGTCCGCTCATTCGCGTATTGTGTCCCGCGCGCCGGCGTCGGCCCGTCGACGCGCGATCGCCAAACAGACCCCGGCGAACCCTCCACCGCGGAGGTCCTGAAGCAGATCTATGGGGAAGTCAAAGAGCTCGGTCCCTACCCGGGCGAGACGGTCATCCGGCACGATTTTTTCCTGGGACCGGCCGACGACGACAGCTATAAAAAGGAGCACATCGTCGTCCTGATCAATGCCGTCGACGGCGCCGAGCGCATGAAGATCCAGGTCACCGAGATGAAAACCCGGCCCGATAATCCCCGGATTCAGCTGGCGGGCAAAACCTGGACGATCAGCTGTTCGATCTCGGCGAAAGGGGCCCTGAGGGTCCTGCGCTCGGATTACAGCGACAAGGAGACCGCCCGCCTGGCGCCCATGATCCTCCGGGCGATCCGCGAAAAGAAAAAGCTGCTGCAGCAGTATGGCGGCGCCCGCTTGCTTTGACGAGTTTTTCGGGCATAATAGGTAAAACTTTATCGATCTCAAGGAGACATCATATGAACACTGCCATCGTCCATATCCTGGGCCGGGAGATCCTCGATTCCCGCGGCAATCCGACGGTCGAGGTCGAGGTCGGCCTCGAAGACGGAGCCTGGGGCCGCGCCGCCGTCCCCTCGGGAGCCTCGACGGGCACCCACGAGGCCCTGGAGCTCCGCGACCAGGACAAGAAACGCTACGGCGGCAAGGGCGTCCTCAAGGCCGTCCAGAACGTCAATGACGAGCTGGCCAAGGAGCTTCTCGGCCGCGACGCGCTCGACCAGGCCGGGCTCGACCGGGCCATGATCGAACTCGACGGCACGGACCACAAGGAAAAGTACGGCGCCAACGCCATCCTAGGGATCAGCCTGGCCGCGGCCCGGGCGGCGGCCGGCTCGGTCGGCCAGCCGCTCTACCGCTACCTCGGCGGTCTGAGCGCGCGCCTCCTCCCCGTGCCGATGTTCAACATCATGAACGGCGGCGCCCATGCCAACTGGCAGGCCACGGACTTCCAGGAGTTCATGATCGCCCCCGCCGGCGCGCCGACCTTTCGCGAAGCCCTCCGCTGGGGGACCGAGGTCTACCACGCCCTCAAGTCCGTCCTCAAGTCCGGCGGCTATTCGACGGGGGTGGGCGACGAGGGCGGGTTCGCGCCGGCGCTCAAGGCCAATGCCGATGCCGTCGAGAACATCCTCAAGGCCATCGACAAGGCCGGTTTCAAGCCCGGCCAGGATGTCTCGATCGCCCTCGACCCCGCCTCGAGCAGCTTCTACGAGGACGGCGGCTACCTCCTGCGCACGGAAAACCGCAAGATCAGCTCGGTCGAGATGGTCAGCCTCTACGCGGAATGGACGAAGAAGTATCCGATCGTGAGCATCGAGGACGGGCTGGCCGAGGACGACTGGGACGGCTGGCGGCTGCTCACCAAGACGATCGGCGGCACGACCCAGCTTGTCGGCGACGACCTGTTCGTGACGAACATCGAGCGGATCGCCCGCGGCATCGAGGAAGGCGCGGCCAACGCCGTCCTAATCAAGCTCAACCAGATCGGTACGCTCACCGAGACGATCGCGGCCATCGAGATGGCCAAGAAGGCCGGCTGGCGGGCGATGGTGTCCCACCGGAGCGGCGAGACCGTCGACAGCTTCATCGCCGACCTCACGGTGGCCATGGGCACGGGCCAGCTCAAGACGGGCGCGCCCTGCCGCGGCGAACGCGTCGAGAAGTACAACGAGCTCATGCGGATCGAGGAGGAGCTCGGGCCGTCCGCCGTCTATGCCGGCTGGTCCGCCTTCAAGCGCTAGGCGTCAGCCGTATCCAGAGAATAAAGCCTATTTGGTTCGCGGAGTCGCCGGTTCCGGTCCGGCGGCAGGTGCCGGAGTCTCCTTCTGAGAAGCGAGACCCTGCCCCTTGGCGAACCTTTTCTCCTCATCCCTGCGTCTCGGCTTGGTCTTGAAGAGAAGGGTCTTGCAGCGGGCCTTGGCCGTGCGGCAGCTGGTCAGGAAGCTCTTGAGTTTCGGAAGCCGGATGTAGCCGACTGTCGTCCTGCTCATTATCCTTTTCACCTCCTTGACGTCGTTCGGACCCGTATCGACGGGCAATCTCCCTTTAAGATACAAGAATCATGCCAAAGTTGCGAGCCGCGACGCCGGCCGGAGAAAGCCGTTCGCGGTCAAGAGAATCCTGTCGTCAGTCCCGCGGCGCGTCTGCCCGTGAACCCGCCGCCACAGTCCCGGCCGGCAGGAACCCGTCCTGACGGTGCTATGGCTTGACCGCCTGAAATCCTCGATGCTAAAATAAATACATAATAGAGAGCGGAGAAAGCCGAAACGCGATGAACTTTGTCCCGACACAGATGATTGCCTCCCCGAGTTCTCTTTTTATCCGGCACTGATCTCGGCTCGAACCAGTCTTTATATATCTTATCTGGGAGGACAACATGTCGGAGACGAAGCTAGAGAATTCTGCGCCGGAATGGTACCGGCCCTCGCCGGAAGTCGTTGCCCAGGCCATCGTCCCGGACTGGAGCGAGGTGGCCCGGAAGGCCGACAAGGATTACCTTGGGTTCTGGGAGAATTGCGCCAAGGAGTTCATCGAGTGGCAGCGGCCCTGGACGCGGGTGCTGGATGACTCGCGGGCCCCGTTTTACCGCTGGTTCGTGGACGCCAGGACGAATATCGTCCACAACGCGCTCGACCGTCATCTCAAGACCTATCGCCGGAACAAGCTGGCCCTGATCTGGGAAGGGGAGAAGGGGGAGCAGCGGGCATTCTCCTATTACGCCCTGAACCGTGAGGTCAGCAAGTTCGCGAGCGTCCTCAAGGCGCTCGGCGTGAAGAAGGGCGACCGCGTTACTATCTACATGGGCCGGGTGCCCGAGCTGCCGATCGCCATGCTGGCCTGCGCCAAGATCGGAGCGGTCCATTCGGTCGTCTTCGGCGGCTTCTCGACCGAGTCCCTCCACGGCCGGATCGAGGACTCCCAATCGCGCGTCGTCGTCACTTGCGACGGCGCCTTCCACAACGGCAAGATCGTCGAGCTCAAGAGGATCGCCGACGAGGCCATCAGCCGGGCGCCGATCGTCGAGCACGTGGTTGTCTTCCGCCGGACCGGCCACGAGGTGCCGATGGAGGAGGGGCGCGATATGTGGTGGCATGACCTGATGTCCCTCCCCATCGCCGACCCGCGGTGCCCGACCGAGATCCTGGATTCCGAGGACATCCTCTACATGCTCTATACGTCCGGGACGACGGGCAAGCCCAAGGCCATCGTCCACACCCACGGCGGCTACCAGGTGGGCGTCGCGGCCAGCCTGAAGTACGTCTTCGATCTCAAGGACGAGGACCGCTGGTGGTGCGCCGCCGACCCGGGCTGGGTCACCGGCCATTCCTACATCGTCTACGGCCCGCTTCTCCTCGGCGCCACGGGCTTCCTCTATGAAGGCGCGCCGACTTATCCGTACCCGGATCGATGGTGGCAGATGGTCGAGAGGTACGGCATCAACGTCTTCTATACAGCGCCCACGGCCATCCGCGGGCTGATGCGCTTCGGCGAGGCCTGGCCGAACCGCCGCGACCTGTCCTCGCTCCGGCTTCTCGGGTCGGTGGGCGAGCCGATCAACCCGGAAGCCTGGCGCTGGTATCACCGGGTCATCGGCAAGGAAAAATGCCCGATCATGGACACCTGGTGGCAGACCGAAACGGGCATGTTCATGATCACGCCCGGGCCCAGCCTGCCGCTCAAGCCCGGGTCCGGGACGCTTCCCTTCTTCGGCCAACAGGCCGATGTCGTCGATGAACAGGGCCAGTCCGTGGGCGTCGACGAGGAAGGCTATCTCGTCCTGAAGAGGCCGTGGCCGGCGATGATGCGGACGATCTACGGCGACCCCGACCAGTACATCAAGCAATACTGGAGCCGGTTTCCAGGGGTTTATCTGACCGGCGATTCGGCCAGGAGAGATAAGGACGGTTACTACTGGATCATCGGCCGGGTCGACGAGGTGATCAAGGTATCGGGCTACCGGCTGGGAACGGCCGAGATCGAGTCCGCCCTGGTCAGCCATCCGGCCGTGGCCGAGGCGGCGGCCATCGGGCTGCCGCACGAGATCAAGGGCCAGGCGATCCACTCCTACGTCGTGCTTCGCCAGGGGTTTCAGCCGTCGAAGGAGTTGGAAGAGGAGCTCCGTCAGTACGTCGGCACGGAGATGGGGCCGATCGCCAGGCCCGAGGATATCGGTTTTGTCCAGTCCCTGCCCAAGACGAGGTCGGGGAAAATCATGCGGCGCGTCCTCAGGGCCCGCGCCCTGGGCCTCCCCGAAGGCGACCTGTCCACTCTCGAGGAGTAACGGAAAGCTTCCGCAATACAATGGTGGGGGTGAGAACGGGTCCTGTCACGGCGCGTCCCCGTCCGTCCTCGCTCCACCCATCCCCCCGTGGGGAACCCCTTCCGCTCGGGCGTTGCGGGGACTAACGCCAGGCCACCCGTTCTCTACCCGCGTTGGATTATTGCGGAAGCAGGAAAATGTGAGAGCAAGGCAGGTGGTTGAATTTACCGGCGCGACAATATAGAATTGACGCGGTTGCGCGCCTGTAGCTCAGCGGATAGAGCGACGGCCTCCGGAGCCGTAGGTCGCTGGTTCGAACCCAGTCAGGCGCGCTATCTCCGCATTCTCCGCTGGAAAATAGGCACGGTTCCTGTATAATCCCGTCATGACGAAACCCGCGCGGTGAGGGGCCGATGCACAACCGGAGAAAGATCACCATCTCGATCGTCGGCTTCCTGGCGATCTTCGTTATCGGCGTCATCGGGTTCAAGATCATCGGCGGCAGCCAGGCCAGCCTCCTCGACAGCGCCTACATGACGGCCATCACCATCTCGACCATCGGCTATGGCGAGGTCGTGGACCTGAGCGGCCATCCGGCCGGCCGGGTGTTCAACATCCTCTTCATCATCCTGAGCTTGGGGACGATCGCCTTCGCGGTTTCCTCGATCACGGCTTTTATCGTCGAGGGGGAGCTGAAGAATCTGCTGGGGAGAAAACGCATGGAAAAAGACATCGCCAAGCTCAAAGACCATTATATCGTCTGCGGCAGCGACGAGACCGCCCAGGTCGTCATCCGGGAATTGAAGAGCACCGAGAGGGATTTCGTGGTGATCGAACCCTCCCGCGAGAAGTTGGAGAAGCTCGCGGCCGAGCCCGGCCTCCTCTATATCCAGGGAGACCCGGCCGAGGACGAGGTCCTGCTCAAGGCGGGCCTGGGCCGGGCCAAAGGCATCCTCCTGTCCCTGCCCACGGACGCGGCCAATGTCTTCGTGACGATCACCGCCCGGAGCCTCAATCCGGCCGTTCGGATCATCGCCAAGGGTCTCGACCTCAAGTCCCACGACAAGATGAAACGGGCGGGGGCCGACAGCGTCGTTTCCCCGTCGTTCATCGGCGGGATGCGCATGGTCTCGGACATGGTAAGGCCGGCCGTCGTCACCTTCCTCGACAAAATGCTCTATGACAAGGCCCGGAGCCTGCGGGTGGAGGAGGTGACCGTCGGCCCCGGTTCGCCCCTGGCCGGGCGGACGATCGCCCAGGCCGCCCTGGGCGAGAAAACGGGCGCCCTGCTCGTGGCCGTGAAGCGCGGGGCGATCGCCGAGTACGAATTCAACCCGCCGGCCGGCCGGGCCATCGACGAAGGGGACATCCTGATCTTTATCGGCAGCCCGGAGATGGTGGACGGCGTCGAGAAGATCGCCCGGGACGAGCCGCGCTGACGTCCTCCGGAAGCATCTCCAAACGTGTGATGCAATAATCAAAGTGAGGGGTGGCGCGGCGTGGGGGCCCCCCGCCGACCTCTCCTGAGACACTGACCTTTCTCCCTCCCTCTGTAGGGAGGGGAGAGGGTGGGTACTATACAAAATTAGAGTCTGAGTAAGTGTCTCAGGCGAGTTAGCGTTCGGGCGCCGGGGGATCGCCGTGCCAGGACCCCAATTCCCAATTAACTGATCACACCGATGGAGATGCAAACGCGTCCTTCCGGGCGTTTGACAAGAGCGTTCGCCTCGACTAAACTATGACCGATTTTATGGCCCGTTAGCTCAATCGGTAGAGCAGCGGACTCTTAATCCGCGGGTTGTAGGTTCGAGTCCTACACGGGTCATTTTTGCTTTCCCCCCCATACTCCCGGCGGAACCGAACTTTTCTATGGATAGGGCCTCGCCTCCTTGATAGCTCCCGGATAAGCGCTATTCAGTCATTCTCAATTCTCCTTGGGCGTATTTTGGGCACACCGGGCTGAGGAATCCTGGCCCGTCAGCAGGGAATATCGATTGACAAGGTTGTTGATTTTGCTGATGATGAGGACGAAGAATTCTCGAGGGTGATATCGCCGCAGGGGAACGAATCAAGCGCTTAAGGGAGATGGTGATGAAAACTGAACAACGATTGGATAAGCTGCAACAAGAGCTGAGTGAATTGGCGGCGGGGTTGGATCGGGCCACGATAGGCGATTTCTCGATTCAAGAACGATTATTTAGGATGGAACGCGAACTGGGGGAGCTGACAGCAAGGGTAGAGGCAGCCTGTAAAGGCCATTTCTCGGAGGTCCACGCCAAAGCGTTCGTCCTCGAGGACAATGATCATCATGTGCGCGCTTGGCTGGTCATGCACAATGACGGGCCGAGACTCTGCCTGTACGATGAGAAAGGGAAGGAGCGTGCCGTGCTGGCCCTGAACAAGAATGGACCGGCGCTGAAACTCGCGGGTGAAAACGGCGAGGTGCGCGCCGGACTCTCCGCGAGCCGAGAGGGGGGGGCGCTGAGCCTTCATGACGAGAAAGGCCAAGAGCGTGCCGGGCTGCACGTGACCGATGACAGTCCGTTTATGAGCTTGGAGGACGGTCAGGGCAATCGACGGGCCTGGCTGGTCGTGCACGAGGACGAACCCATGCTGGCCCTTGTCGACAAGAACGGCAAGGTGCGGGCCTGGATGGTCGTTCACGCTGAGGGTCCGGAGCTTGTCTTGTTCGACGAGAACGATAATCCGATCTCGAAATAATAACCCGGGCTCTTGTTGGTCGCCGTAAAAGTGCCGCGGAAGACGGAACAGCCCATGGCGCGGCCTCGGACCGGCAGGCCTGGGGCGCCAGCGGGCGAAGCCGGTTGACAGGCCGGCCGTAATTGGATTATTATCAAATGGTTCAGAGAGGAGGCTCGGGCCGCGGAAGTTATATGTTCAAGATCAGCCGGTACGTGTTCCTTATGTGGATTGCCCTGGCACCTCGGTTCCTGGCCGCGACGGTTTATTACGTGGCCGCCAACGGCAATGACGCCCACAACGGCCTCTTTCCGGCATATCTGGGCGAGACCAATGGGCCTTGGCGCACGCTGAGCCGGGCCGCCGGAGCTGTCCAGCCGGGGGACAGGGTCGAGATTAGGGCCGGCATCTACCAGGCCACATCCTCCTGGTCGACCGACGGGACGCAGGCCAATCCCATCACCATAACGAGCTATCCCGGTGAGGTTCCCATAATCGACGGGAGCAACCGGACGGTCCCCTCGGACCCCAATAGTCCGCTGATACAGATATATGGGGATTGGTGCAGGATCAGCAATCTCGAGGCCCGCAATTCCGGGGGAGTGGGCATCATGGTCGACGGCGGGGCGGAGCACTGCACGCTGACCAATATTTACGTCCACGATAACAGGGGTTCGGGCATCACCATGAAAGGCTGGTATGGCTTGGTGGAAAGCTGCCGGGCCTATCACAATACGCTGATCAACGAATACAGCGCTCTGTCGGGGAGCTGGGGAGCCGGGATCAGCGCCTGCCGGCATCCGCAATACACGACGATCCGCAACTGTACCGCCTGGGACAACTGGGGAGAGGGGATCTCGACCTTTGAATCCTACCACATCACGATCGAAGGCTGCACGTCTTTTAATAATGTGACCAACTTCTATATCTCGGATACTCAATATTGTCTGTTCCAGAGAAATCTCGCCTACTGCACTCCGGGGAACACGATTCAGGGCTATTCCACACAGAACAATATCGCCTCGGGGAACGAGGGGCATACTCCCGCCTTATCCCATAACACCTTCATCAACAATCTGTCGATGGGCGGGGAAAGAAACTTCAACAGCGGAGCGCTTCCGGATTGCCTGGTCGCGAACAATACGTTTGTCAATGCCTCGGCCACGGCCGGGCCGGAATCCGCCTGCGTTTATTTTTTTTCCGGCGCTCAAACAAATGCCGTGTTTCAGAACAACATCATTCTCCAGGAAGACGGCGTGAACATCGCCCAGTTCGATAATCCGACCGGAATCACGTTCGGGTACAACAACTGGTCGAAAGCTCCTCCGAGCGGCTGCCGGGGAACCGGTGATGTCACCGGGAATCCGATGCTCTCCAAAAGCGGCTCAACGGGAGCGGGTTCGCTCTCGCCCGGCTGGTTCAGGATCCTGGCGGATTCTCCCGCAAAGGATAAAGCCACAGCGCTCAGCGCGGTGAAGGAAGATTTTTTCGGGGCTCCCCGGGGGAGCGCACCGGATATCGGCGCCCACGAATTCGTCGGTGTGGGATCATCACCGGTCGGCCTTTCCCTGAGCGCCCAAACAGGGGCTCCCTCTCCCGGCTTGGGGGGGACGACCGACCCGGCCCCGGGAGAATACTCCTACTCCGTCGGCAGCTCCGTTTCGGTGAGGTCGGTTCCCTACGCGGACTACAGGTTTTCCAGGTGGACCGGGGATGTCATGACGGCCGCCGTGTTCGATCCCGCCAACACCTTGATCATGGACACAGGCAAGTCTCTGTCAGCCACGTTCTGCGTGAAGTGCGCCGATATCAACGGCGACCTTCAAATCACTCCCGGCGACGCTCAGTCCGTATTTGACATCTACCTTGGGAAGATCGCCGATCCGACATGGTGTCAGCTGGAAAATGCCGACGTTAACGGCGACGGCACCCGACTGTCTCCAAAAGTCACGCCGGCTGACGCCCAGTCCATCTTCCTCCACTATCTCGGCGGGGGAACTATCGGCGCGGACTGCTCGGGCACTTCCCGGCCTGAAGCTCAGTCGGCGCACAGCTCGGATCTTGCCGGTGTCAGCCTGACGATCAATGAGGCGGCTTTTGCCGCCGGCCAGGACGTGCCGGTGCCCGTCATCATCGATTCTCCGTCGAATATCCGCGCCTTCGGATTTGACCTGGCCTTTCCCGCGGATTGCCTGACGTTCGTGGGGGTGGAGAGGACCGAGCTGACCGAGGATTTCGATCAGCTCGAGGCCGCGGTGATACCTCAGGAGCCGTCGCACCGTGAGCCAGGCTCCGTCATGAGGGGAGGCGCCCGGGTCCTTCGGGTCGGGGGTTATAAAACCGATTCCCGCCGGGATTCGTCAGCCGGGGTCCTGGTGACATTGATCTTCAGGGCCACCGGGCATTCCCCGGATCGAGCCCCGCTGACCATCATCGCCACCTATGATGATGTCCAAAACGCCTCGGTCAACCTGGGTTCCGGCCCCGCGCGGGTCAGGCGCCCTTTGCCCGACGGGCCGATCCCGCCATCCCCAAGGAGGCGGTCATGAAAATGCGGGGCGCGCTGGTCGTTCTCGTGCTGGCCATGGTCGTCGTCTATCTTCTGTACTTCGCCAAGCTCGGCCAAAAAAGCTACATCCGGACGACGCTCGACGCCAACGACAAGATCCGCGTCGAGCTTACCAAGGTGAACATGTCGACGCTGGAGCGGGCGATCCAGTTCGCCGCCGGTACGAACGGCGAACTGCCGGTTGACCTCAACGAGGTCTTCGCCGCCCGCCTTTTTTCCGGGGACCCGAGCGACGGCTGGGGCACGCCCATCAAGTACGAGCGCAAGCCCGAATCGGGATTCCGCCTGATCGCGGCCGGCAAAGACAGGAGCTTCGGCACGGCCGACGATATCGTCCTCGACCGCTGAGGCCTGGCCCGCAGCACGCGCATGTCGCCCCATCTCCTCCTCCCCGTCGCCGGTTTCTTCATCGGCATCGTGGCTTCCCTCACCGGTGTGGGCGGCGGGATCTTCATCGTCCCGCTCCTCACGGGGCTTTTCGGTTTCATCCCCCAGCACGCGGTGGGCACGAGCCTGATGACCATCATCTTCACGGCCACGGCGGCGGCCTATTCCTACGGTAAGCAGAAACGCATTTTCTATCGAACGGGACTGCTGCTCGCGGTGACCTCGGTCCCGGGCGCCTACGCGGGCGCTTACCTGACGACCGTAACCTCGCCCTCGCTCCTGGGGCTGATCTTCGGCCTGTTCCTGGTTGTCATCTCCCTGCAGATGATCCTCCAGGGAGCGGGGAGCAAAGCGTCGGCGGTTCCGGCGGCAGGCGGTATGATCCCCGAACCGGACGTTTCGGACTCCCGGATCGTCAGGTCCTCGAAGAAGATCGTGCTGGGCCTGTCCCTCAGCTTCATCGGGGGCCTGGCCTCGGGGTTCCTGGGGATCGGCGGCGGCGTGTTGGGCGTCCCGATCATGACGCTCGGGATGGGCATCCCCATCCATTTCGCCACCGCGACCTCGATGTTCACCATGATCTGGACGTCGATCTCCGGCGTCACCCGGCACGCCCTGGCCCACCACGTGCATGTCCTCCACGCCGTGCTCCTCGGGTTGGGGACCGTCCTCGGCGCTCAGCTGGGGGCGGGTTTCTCCCGGCGCGTTTCGGGGAACACGCTCCGCCTGGTTTTCGGCCTGGTGCTGCTGGCGGTCAGTCTGCAGATGATCGTTCGGTTTCTTTGACGGGCCCGGCAGCCGGTCACTCGCCGTTATCGGCTTCGATCCCCAAGCAGCGCGCGTAGCTTCGGATCAGCGTATAGATTTCCTTCGGGTTGAGCAGGGATCCCGTCTCCTCATCTTCCAGCAGCCGCAGGACCCCCGGCTCGATGCCGGTGATCTGGGCCACGTTCTCGATCGTCAGGCCGCGCTCCTCCCGGACCCGCTTGAGGTATCCGCCGTAAAGATGGCGGCTCCGCTGGAGCGCCTTCCCGTCCTTCCGGTCATGGCCGTTTTCCGGCTGAGGTTTCTTTCTTTTCAACTTGCCCGGGAGCAGCCGGGATTTCAGCCGGTCCCAGAGCTTTTCTTCCTCGGCGGCGTCCTCGATATCGAGCTTCTCGGTGGATTTCCGGAAGAACGCCCGCTGCTGGAGCTCGGGGCGCGTGGCCGTGATCTGGGCGTCGTAGGCCTTCCGGGCCTCGGCGTCACCCAGCGTCGCGAAGGCCTTTTCGATCCGGTCGAGGACCGAGCGGCGCTCCTCCGCGCTCAGAACACCGTAGGAAGCCAGGGCGTCCGGGTGGTAGGTGGTGACGGCCAGGACATAAGCGTTCCGGATGTCCTGGCCGCTCGCGTCCACGCTCAGGTTCAGGATCTCGTAAAAATCCATTTCCTCGATCTTCTTGACCATGCGTTCACACGACCCCCGGGGCCGGGAGGGGCTCGCGGCTCTCGACCCCGGCCGCCAGCAGCTTGTCCGCCGACATGGCGATGGCCCGGGCCGCCGGGCTGCCCGGAAATTCCCGGGTGAACGGGATGCGCTTGAGCAGGCTCCAATGGACCCGCTCATCGAACGGGATCGTTTCCAGCAGCTCGATATGGATGAAGAAATACTTGGCGGCCACGTCGGCCATCGACGGGCCGAGGAGCCGATCTTGGTCGGTCCGCGCCTTGTTGACGATCAGGGCGGGACGGAAATTGCTGAGGGCGGTCAGCAGCACCTGGGACTCCGGCCCGCCGGCGGCCCGGAGATCCTCGAGGAACGCCCTGAGCGTCCGCGCGCCCCCGTCGAGCTCCCTGGCCAGCCGTTCGGCGAGAGCGTTCATCTTGAAGTACTGGGCGTACATTTTCAGGATACGGCCGGCGCACGACCTCAGGAAAAAATAGGCGTTTTCGACGGCCGTGGGTTCGGGCGTCACGACCATGATGCCGGGCCGGGCGATCAGGAAGAGGTCCAGGGTGTTGTAAGCGCTGCCCGTCCCCAGGTCGATGACGACGCCGGCGGCCCGCAGGCTCCTGACCTGGCGGATGAGCTTGAGCTTCTTGGCGTGGCCCAGGTTCGACAGGAAGAGGTCGCTGTCGCTGCCCCGGACGAGCCTCAGCCCGGGATGGTCCGTCGGCCCGGCCACGTCTTCCAGGCGGGGGAAGTTGTTCTTGACGAAGTCGCCCAGGTCGCGGGAACCGTTCCGGTTTCCGAGCAGCGTGTGGAGGTTGGGGCCGCCCAGGTCGGCGTCGATGGCGACGGCATCGCCGGTGCGCGCTCCCAGCTCGACCGCCAGGCCGGCGGCGATAAAGCTTTTGCCCGTGCCGCCTTTGCCGCCGCCGACGGCCCAGATTATCTTTTGTGGCTTGAGGTCTTCGGTCATCAGGAGGAGCTTTCGCTGCAGGCCAACCGACGCCTCATTCTAGCACACCGGGTTGAAATTTGTAAGGGTTTTTGGTATCCTAAACTATCATCCTTTCCCTAAATCTATAGGAGACCATGATCATTGAAGGATTTCGGCAGCATCGATAGCAAATACCGATTCGTCATCATCGCCTCGAAACGCGCCAAGGAGATCCTGAAGGGCGCCAAACCGCGGATCAAGACCAAGTCCAAGAACCCGATCCGCATTGCCCAGAGCGAGGTCAAGCTGGGCCTCGTCGACTTCGAGATCATCCCGACCAAAAAGGAAGAGATCCCCGAGCCGGATGAGCGCGTCTTCCTGGGTGAACACGTGGGCGCCATCTTCGAGGAAGACCACGAACCCGAAGCCGAAGTGGCCGAAAAAACGGGACCCGTCGCGGCCGAGGAAGGGGAGGAGGTGGGCGTCGATTTCACCGATGACTTCGAAGCTCCGGAGGAGTCCGAGGAAGCGGACAAAGAGGGCGGCGAAGACGAAGTGGTGACGGGCGAGGACGAAGAGAGCTAGACCGCCTTCTCGGTTTTTTGGATCATCTCCACGTAATCCCGCTTGATCATCTGGGCGGGAGCATATCCCAGGGATTTCACGAGCCTGACGATATCGCTGCGCTCGCCCTCGAGCTCGGCGAAGTTCCCGACGGCCGTCTCATCGAGGCAGACCTTGACCACGCCCTTGCGGAAGACCGTCCGGAACTTGCCATAGCGAAACCTGGCGACGAGCCCGAGCGAGCGCAGGATCCGCCGCATCTCCTTGGCGTTCCGGACCTCGGTCTCGAACTCATCCCGGACCTTGAAGCGCCGCGATTTCCGGGGCGCTCCCTTGAACGTGAGAAAGGCCTTGCGTCCGGCTTCCCGGAGGCGCAGGGCCCGGCCCTTCTGCCGGAGCTCGCCCGAGCGGAAGTCGTAAAGCGTGTTCTCTTCGGCGTGGCGTTCCTTTTCGAGGCGGGCACCGGCGCGAAGCAGGGTTTCCCGGAAGGCTTTCGGGTCGGTGACCGGGAGCTTGACTTCGATTTCGACCATCGGGCGGCGGGCTTCAGTGGTCCCGGGTGAGGACGAAATCCGCGAGCACGCCCAGGGCGTCGCGATAGGCCGAGGGGGGGAAGCCGGTCATGGTTTCCCGGGCTTTGAGCGAGTACTCCCGGGCCCTGCTCATCGTGTACTCCAGGGCGCCGTTGCCCTTGACCATGTCCAGGATCTCCCGCTGCGTTTCCTGGCGCAGGGCCTTGTCTTCGAGAAGCGCCCGGAGCCGGAGGGCGTTGTCCCGGCCGTCGCTGTTGATGGTGTAGATGAGCGGCAGCGTGATCCGGCCCTCGCGGATATCCGAGAGGACGGGCTTGCCCAGGTAGTCCTGGTCGCCCCGGAAATCGAGCAGGTCGTCGACGATCTGGAAGGCCATCCCCAGGCTGAGGCCGTAGTCCCCGAGCGCGTCCTGCTGCTCCGAGGGCGCCCCGGCCAGGACCGCTCCCATCCGGCAGGCGGCGGCGAACAGGACGGCGGTCTTGTCGTGGATGATCGTCAGGTAATCGCGCTCGGACAGGCCGAGGTCGCCGCTTCTTCGGAACTCGTCGAGTTCCCCCTCGATCATCCGGGTGGAGACGTCGGTCAGGATCCGGACGATCTGCGGATAGGTGCTCGCCAGCGCCAGCCCGATGGTCTTGATGTAGAGAAAATCACCCAGGAGCACGGAGACGTTGGCTCCCCAGCGGGCGTGGACGGAGTCGACGCCCCGCCGGAGGTCCGCCTTGTCGATGATGTCGTCGTGGATCAGGCTGGCCGTGTGGACGAATTCGACGAGCGAGGCGGCCTGGATATGCTCCTCGCCGCGGTAGCCCAGGAGCTTCGAGGCGAGGATGAGAAGGGCCGGCCGGATGCGCTTGCCCCGTTTCTTGAAGAGGTAGCCGCTGATCTCCGAGACCAGCCGATTGTCCGATGAGGTGAAGACCTGGAGCTTTTCTTCGACGCGATCGAGCTCGGACTGGATGTGCGTATAGACATCCAGGAGGTCGCGCCGCCCGGACAGGAGCTCGCCCGCCGCCGGGATGTTGGGCTCTTTCATCGGTAGTTGGCGAACTCCATGTGGATGTTCAGGTCGGTGGTTTTCAGGTAGGCGATGATCTCCTGCAGGACATCGATCTTCTGGGAGGAGACGCGCACCTGGTCCGCCTGGATCGCCGCCTGGGCCTTGAACTTTCGCTGCTTGATGAGCTTGACGATCTCCCGGGCCTTCTCGATGGGGATCCCGGCCTGAAAATGGACCTCCCGCTTGACGGTGCGGTTGGGGCCGTCCTCGATCTTCTGGTAGAGCACCGCTTTGAGGGGGACGCGCCTCTTGACCATCTTCTGCTCGAGGACATCGACCAGGCTGCGGAGCTTGGTGTCGTCGTCGGCGATCAGGATCAGCTTGTCCTTTTCCTGGATGATCTCGGCCCGGCTGTGCTTGAAATCAAACCGGTTGGTGATCTCCTTGAGAGCGGACTGGACGGCGTTCGAGACTTCCTGCCAGTCGATCTTGGAGACGATGTCGAACGAATGATCTTGCGCCATGCCCGATTATCTTAGCATTGAAGGGGTGGTTTTTCAAACGCTTTTCGAGGGATGC
The DNA here is from genome assembly GCA_963764885.1 of Candidatus Aminicenantota bacterium. Classification (GTDB taxonomy): domain Bacteria; phylum Acidobacteriota; class Aminicenantia; order Aminicenantales; family UBA8522; genus CAVSCD01. The sequence continues at coordinate 647,685 of CAVXUH010000006.1, read as the reverse complement.
TCCCGGCTCGACGGGTCCTGTCCCTGTTCACCCCCGTGGCCGAACGGCCCTTCATGTTGTTCTCATATTGAAGAGTCCGTGGCATCAAACGTTCGCGCCGCCGGGGGGCCGCCGAACCGGGCCACCCACCGCGCCTTATACGGCCGTGCCGAAAAGCGTTTGAAAGTTGCGGAGGGTCAGGGCGGCCAGCTCGTCGAAGGGCAGCTTTCGGATCTCGGCCAGCCGGCGGGCGGTCTCGACGACAAAGGCCGGCTCGTTACGGACGGCCTTGCGCCGGAGGGACGAGGGCGTAAGGTAGGGCGAGTCCGTCTCGACCAGCAGCCGGTCGGCCGGGATGTCGGCCGCGACCGTCCGGATGTCCCCCGCGCTCGGGTAGGTCAGGATGCCCGAAAATGAGACGTAAAACCCCCTGCCGAGCATCTCCCGGGCCGTTTCCCCGTCCTCGGTGAAGCAGTGCAGGATGCCCCGCCGGGTGCCGCTCCCGGCGGCGACGGCGGCGATGATGTCGGGCGCGGCCTGGCGGCTGTGAATGATCACGGGCAGGCCCAGCTCGCCGGCCAGCCGGAGCTGCGCGCGGAAGGCCTCCCGCTGCGCCTCGGGCGGGGAGAAGTCGTAATGATAATCGAGCCCGATCTCGCCCACGGCCGCGATCTGCCCGTTGGCGGCCAGGCTCCGGATGGTCTCGAGGTGGTCGGGCCCAAAATCCTTCGCCTGGTGGGGGTGAACGCCCGCCGCCGCTTTAATCCAGGAGTAGCTCCCGGTCATTTCCAGGACGCGGCTGAGGCTTACGGGGTTGGTAAGATCGGCCGGGCAGAGGATCGACCGGACGCCGGCCTGCCAAGCCCTGGCCAGCACCGCGGCCCGGTCCGGCTCGAACTCCGGCATGTCCAGGTGGGCGTGGGAGTCGGCGAGTGCGATCATGCAACGAGCACGGGTGACACGGCCCTCAATGATCGAAAGGACTCAAGGTCCGCCGCGCCGCCCGTCGGCAGGAGCGACGGACCCGCCCCGCCCGGCTCCGGTCCGGGACCGCTCACTGGGCCATGGATGTCTTCAGAAACCGGATGGGCATCGCGCCGAAGCTCAGGACCTTCTGGAGGAAGTCCTTTTCGGTAAAGGCGTCGCCCTTCAGCTTCTTATAATCCTTCTCCATGTCGATGATTTCCTGGAGGCCGATGTAGGCGTAGGCCGCGTCGCAGGGCTTGAGCAGGATGCGGTTCCAGTTCTGCTCGGCTTCGGCCGGGGTCATGAAACCGCCCGCCACCATGTACTTGATCGCGTCCTCTTTGGTCTGGCTGCCCTCATGGATGTTGAGCTCGAGGTTGAAGTCGATGACCGTCTTGAGCTGGTACTTGAGCTGGTTGAGCCGAAGCCTGAGGTCGTAGTTGCCGAACCCGTTGGCGATGAAGAGGTCAGCGACATAAGCGGGCCAGCCCTTGACGAGCGGCATGTTGGGATGGACCCTCCTGATCACCGAGGGATTCTTCTGGGTGAAGAAGAGGGGAACGAAGGGGCCGGGATAGATGTTCCGGGCGACGAAGAAGTTCAGATAGTAGTTATTGTAGCCTTCGAGGAAAGCGGCGACCTGCTCGTCGGTCCAGGCGGCCGGGATCGGCGCGACCTGGGCGGTGAACGTTCCCGCGGTTTCATAGGCCCCCGGTCCGACCAGGTTGGAGAGAGTGACGCCGCTCTCGGCCACGGGCATGGGCACGACAGCCGGCGCGGCCTCGGGCAGCGGGACCACCTGGTGCTGGCTGAGGAAGGCCTTGATGGCCTCGACGTCGGTCTGGACCTGGGCGACGAAATCCGGCTCGGCCGCGTGCTCGACCTTGATCTTGTCCAACACCCCTTTGATGAAGAGGTTCCGGAGCTGCTCCTCGGAGTACTGGGTGGAGATCTGCTCCATGTTGATGTTGGGATACATGATCCGGTAGAACGGCATGGCCACGATGGCCATCTCCCGGCGGATGTTGTTGTAGTCGGCCTTGGCCCGGGCCACGAGCTCGGTCGGCGGGATGCTGAATTCGCTCGTCAGGCTCAAGAGCCGGACGTGGGTCTGCTCGCCCAGCCGGAAATTGCCCGTGGAGCGGGGGAGGAGCTCGGCCTCGAGGAAAACCTTGTATTCCTGGAGCGCCGCCACCGCCTTGGCGAGCTCGGCCTGGAACTTGGCCTTGGCGTCCGCCGCGCCGGGCTCGGCGAGCTTGGGCGCCTCGGTGTTAAAGAAATCCAGGACGCCGGCGAACTGCGCGATGGCCGTCTCGGTGTAGATCTGAGGGGGCGTCTTGAGATTTTCCTTGGCCTGCTTGACCAGGCCGGCCAGGCCGGCCGCCCTGGCGGCGGCGTTCTTCAGCCGGGCATCGAGCGGCGCGAACTCTTTCGTCAGCAGGCTGCGGATGCTCTGATAGATGATCTCGTTGTAAAAGACCGGGTTATACTCCCACGGCAGCAGCGCCTCGTGCCGGATGAGCTCGATCTCGATCGCATTCCTCATGATGTCGTAGTCGATCTGCGCGTCGGGGCCGAGCTTGGTCCGGTCGATCTTGGCGACCAGCTCCTGGTTGAACGCGTCCAGCTCATCGTGGTGCTTGTCCACGGCGCCACCGCTCAGGTTCTCGATCCGGTCATCGTATTTGTGATACCCGGCGAGGGTGGCCGCCGTCGGGTAGAATTTCCAGTAAGAGTCGAGATAGGTGTCCATCGTCTTCTGGAACTTGCCCTCCTCCGCGTTTTGTTGGGCGAAGAGGAGCCCGAAGCCGAAAAGGACGAACGCAGCGAGTGCCAAGGGAATCAGCGTCTTTTTCATCCGTGCCTCCTTTAAAATTCCTCCGAATCCAGGTCGGCGGGCGGCGTCAACCGAGATACCCGCCGGCCGCCGAAAAATTCCGCGACGGCCATGCTAACACAAACGCGGATTTCAAGAAAAGCGGTTTTTGACATCACCACCGGATGACCGCCGAGGCCCAGGTGTAGCCCGAGCCGAAGGCGGTGAGGACGATGATGTCGCCCCGCTTGACCTGTCCGGCCTGGACGATCTCGTCGAGAGCGATCGGGATCGAAGCGGCCGTCGTATTGCCATAGCGTTCGATGTTGCGAATGACCTTTTCCGGGGGGATCCGGAGGATGTGCCCGACCATCTGGCTGATCCGGTCGTTGGCCTGGTGGGGGATGAGCCAGTCGATGTCGTCGACCTTAAGCCCGTTGTGCGCCAGCGCGGCCTGGACAGCTTCGGGCATGCGCACCGAGGCGCTCTTGAAGACGTTCCGGCCCTCCATCTTGGGGAAGAACTTCTTGGCGCGGACGTTCTCCTCGCTGACGGTGGGCTTGTCCCGGCAGCTCGGCTTTTCCATCCACAGGTCGGAGACGTGGTTGCCGTCGGCGAAAAGGTGCGTGGAGAGGACGCCCCGTCCGTCGTCCGCCGAGGACGGCTCGAGGATGAGGGCCCCCGCGCCGTCGCCGAACAGGACGGCCATGTCCCGGCCTTCGTCCGAATAATCGAGGTTGGTGGATTGGACCTCGGCCGCGACGAGGAGGATCTTCTTGCAGGTGCCAGCCCGGATATACTGGTCCGCGACCGACAGCGCGTAGATGAACCCGGAGCACTGGTTCCTGACGTCCAGCGCCCCGACCGGGACGAGTCCGAGGCGGGCCTGGATCCTGACCCCGATGCCGGGGAAGTAGTTATCCGGCGATAGCGTGGCGGCGATGATGAAGTCGATCTCGCTCTTGTCGATGCCGGCGCTGGCGATGGCCCGCAGGGCGGCCTCATAACCCAGGTCGGAAGATGTGATGCCGGGCTCGACGTGGTGCCTCTCGACGATCCCCGACCGCTGGCGGATCCACTCGTCCGAGGTGTTCATCAGCTTTTCGAGGTCGAAATTAGTGACGACCCCCGGCGGAACGTAGTGGCCGATCCCGGCGATGGCTGTTCGAACGCTCATCTGGCTTGCGGCTATTATAGCCAACAGCCCCCCAAAAATACAGTATTGTTTTAGCATTTTCCCGGGAATGATGGCCCCGAAATGGCGGCTGACCGGAGAAACCGCGGCGGGCCGTCGGCTGACCCTGGCCGAGCCACCCGGGTTGACGCCCGGCAGCCGAGGCGGTAACATGGATTCCACCATGAAAGCGTATTGGCTCTTGCTCCTGGCCGCGGCCTTTCTCCTGCTCGGCCCGCCGGCAGTCGAAGCTCAGGATGATCTTCTGCGGGTCGAGGCTTCGGTCGTTCCCCGGCGCCTGTCGCCGGGCGAAGCGGGAAGCATCGTCCTGAAGCTCGGCGTCGAACCGGGCATCGCCGTCAGCCCGCACCCCGAGTTCATTGTCGAGTTCAAACCTTCCGAGGAGATCATCTTCCCGAAGAACTTTTTCACGGCCTCCGACCTGGGCGTGGCAACGATGGAGAAGGACGGGCAGGCCTGCCTCAGCTTCGACAAGCCGCTCAAGGTCCCGCTCACGGTCAGCCCCAAGACGAGGAAGGGAAGCTACATCCTGGAGGGACGGATCAAGTATTGCGCGCTGTCGGCGGCCGAGGGCTGGTGCGTCAAGAACACCGCCAAGTTCTACGTGGCGTATTCGACCCGGGCGCCGGCCGCCGTAAAGAAATCCTGAGCCGTCAGAGCCAGCCGCGCTCCCTGTACCAGGCGACCGTCTCCTCCATCCCGGCGTCGAGGGAGGTGCGGGCCACGAAGGACAGCGTGTCCCTGGCCTTTGTTGTATCGGCCACCCAGCCGGGCTGGATCAGGTCCCGATACTTGTCGCGACTGAACAGGGAAACCCTGCCCGTGAAGCGGCTGCGCAGCTCCGACAGGACGGAGGCCGCGTAGAGAGAGCCCAACGAAATGTTGACCTTCCTGGGCCGGATCTTCATGGCCCTGACCGCGGCGTCTCCCACCTGCTCCCAGTTGCAGGGGGTAGGCGCGGCGATGTTGAAGATCTCTCCGTTCGGCAGGTCGTTTACGGCGCAGAGCCAGAGGGCTTCGACCAGATCCTTGATATAGCAAATGCTCGTCTTTTTTTGCCGCCGGAGGACTGGAAAGAAACATCTCTTGATCATCCGGAAATATTCCAGAAAGTCTCTGTCCCCCGGTCCGTAAATGGCGCTCGGGCGGATGATGACCACGCGGAAACGGTCGCGGAAATTCAAAGCCTCCTGCTCGCCCAGCCGCTTGCTCCGGCCGTAGTCGGACACCGGGTGCGGAGGATCGGATTCCCGGATCGGCTGGTTCTCCAGGGCCGGGCCGCCGGCCGCCAGGCTGCTGAGGAGGATCAGCCTGAAGCGCGTCCGGGCGGCGAGGAGCGCGCGGCAGAGGCTTGCCGTCCCTTCCTGGTTTACATTATAATAAGTGCCCGAATCGAGTGATCGCGTGCAGCCGGCGAGGTGAAAGACGAGGTCGAATTCGGCCGGCAGGGGCGGAATGGACAAAAGATCCCCCCGCAGCAGCCGGACGTTACGGCTTTTAAGCGCGGCCGCTTTGGCCGGGTCCCGCACCAGGGCCCAGACTTCGGCGCCCTGAGCGACAAGCCGGTCGATAAGGTGGCTGCCGATGAACCCCGTTCCGCCGGTCACGATAGCCTTCACAGTCGGGATTTTAGGGCAATCGCCCGTCCGGGTCAAACCCGCCCCGCGCCGGGTCGGAAAGGGAGATCCGGGAATGAGCAGAGGAGCATGAAGATCAAGCATATCGCAGCGCTCGTCGTCATCACCCTCGTCGGTTGGGGCGCGGCCGGAGCGACCACCCTCACCATGCCCGTCAACCAGATCAAAGCGGGGATGAAAGGCAAGGGGAAAAGCGTCTTCAAGGGCGCCGACATCCAGGAGTTCGAGGCCGAGATCCTGGGCGTCATCGAGAACTCCCGGCCCAAGAGAAGCGTCATCCTGGCCCGCCTCTCAGGGGTGGGCCTGGAGAACACCGGCATCATCCAGGGCATGAGCGGCAGCCCTGTCTACATCGATGGCAAGCTGATCGGCGCCGTGGCGTACTCTTTCGCTTTTGCCAAGGAACCGATCGCCGGGATAACTCCGATCGGCGAGATGATGGCGATCTCCGGAGCCGGGCAGCCTGCGGGCGGCAAGTCCGCCGTCCCGGCGGGTGCCGTCCGGAGCAGCCTGGGGCTCGACGATCTCCTGGCCGTGGGGGGCGGCTTTTTCGCCGGCCGTGACCCGGTCCCCGCCAATGGGCGGACGCTGATGCCGATCGGGGTCCCCCTGGTTTTCGGCGGTTTCAGCGCGCCGGTCCTCGACCGGGCCCGCTCCGTTTTTTCGCAGCTGGGGTTCTTTCCCATGGCCGGGGGCGCGGGCGGGCAGGCGCAGACCCCCAACCGGGCCCCGGCAGCGGCTTTTCGCGAGGGCGACCCTGTGGCGGCGGAGCTCGTCCGCGGGGACCTGAGCGTCGCCGCGGTTGGCACGATCACGTACGCGGAGGGGAATAAGATCCTGGCCTTCGGCCATCCCCTCTATAACCTCGGCTCGGTCGACTATGTCATGTCGCGGGCGAACGTGCTGGGGGTCGTGCCAAGCCTGGAGAGCTCGTTCAAGCTGGCCGAGGTCGGAGCGCCGGCCGGCCGGATCACGCAGGACAGGTCCGTCGGCGCGCTGGGCGAGGTCGGCCGCCAACCCAGCCTGATCCCCCTGAGCATCAAGCTGACCTCCTCGACGGGCGCCGCCCGCGAGTTCAAGATCGAGATCATCCGGGACAGGATCCTGGGGCCGCTGCTCGTCAACATGAGCGTGGCTTCGCTCCTGTCGAGCGAGGAGCGGTCCTACGGCAACATGACCTACGCGCTCGACGGCGACGTCTATCTCGAGAACGGGTCGAGCGTCCATCTGGAGGACATGTTTTCGGGGAACCTGGACACCGCGCCCTCGAGCGTGTCGGGGCTCCTCACCGCCGTCGTCTTCTATCTCGCCAACAATGAGTTCGAGGACGCCGGCATTCACCAGATCGAGCTCAGGGTGCGGGCCTTCGAAGAGGTCAAGTTCGCGACCCTCGAGCGGGTCTGGCTCGACAAGTACGAGGCGGTGCCGGGGGAGCGGATCCAGGTCCGGATCTATTACCGCACCTTCGGCGGCGAGATCTTCCAGGAGGCCGTCGAAATCGATGCCCCGCCCCTGCCCGCGGGCTCGGAATTCAGCCTGGTCATCGCCGATGCGGCGTCCATGCACCAGCTCGAATCGAGTCTCTACCGCAGCCAGGATTTCGTGCCCCGGAGCTTCAGCCAGCTCGTCCGCCTCCTGAACAACCTGCGGAAGAACAATCGCATCTATTTCAAAATGATGGCCGCGAAGCCCGGCCTGTTCCTCAAGGGCGAGGAGATGCCCAACCTGCCGCCGTCGATGAAATCGATGTTCTCTTCTCCCCGGGCGGCGACGTCGCCCACCGAGCTCACCCGCTCGACGCTCAGGGAATACCAGATGCCCATCCCCTACGTTTTCCGGGGCATGGCCGCGATTCCCGTTCGAATCAAGAAATAGGAGACCCAGCGTGAAAAGAGCCGTGATCGTAGCGCTTATCGGAATCATCGGATTGAGCCTGCCCCTGGGCGCGGTCGTCCCGCGGAAGTGGCAGCTCGCGACGCGGGATGATTTCCTCAAGGGCAAGCTGGACGGCGTCTCCCTGTCGTTCGAAGGCGTGCTGTCGCTCGCACCCCGGGAAGACAAGATCGAGGGCCCGACCGAAGATTTCTACCTGTCGCTCCAAGTCGCCCCCGACGGAACGTTTTATCTCGGCACGGGGCACGGCGGCAAGATCTATCGGGTCGGCAAGGACGGCAAGCCCGAGCTCTACGCGCAGACGCCGGAGATGGATGTCACCTGTCTGGCCATGGACGGAAAGGGAGTGCTGTTCGCCGGGACATCGCCGAACGGAAAGATCTACAAGGTCGCCGGCAAGGGCCAGGCCGAGGCGTTCTTCAACCCCGGCGAGAAGTACATCTGGGATATGCTTTTCGTCGACGGCGGCGTCCTGCTGGCCGCCGTGGGCGAGACGGGCGGCATCTACCGGATCAGTCCCCAGGGGGACGGCCAGCTGATGCTCAAGGCCGAGGAAAACCACATCCTCTGCCTGCGTAAGGGGAGTCAGGGCGAGATCTTCGCCGGCACCGGCGGAGTCGGTGTCGTCTACAGGATCAGCGCGGAAGGGCGGGCGTCGGCGCTCTTCGAATCGCCCTATGAGGAGATCCGCAGCCTCGCCCTGGACGGCGAGGGCCGGGTCTACGCCGCCGCCGGCGGCTCGCCCTCGCGGACCCGGAAAGATGAAACGCCCGAGCCCGAGGTCCGGGTCTCGACCGAGGTGGTGGTGACGGCCGGTGCGCCGGCAGCCCAATCACCGCCGCGGCTGCCCGCGGCCGGGACCGCCCAGGCCCCCGTTTTTCCGGGGGCTGCCTCTCCCAAGGAACCCGGCGCCGTCTACAGGATCACCCCGGGCGGCATCGCCAGGAAGATTTGGGAATCGACCGACGAGATCGCCTACGCGGTGGTCTGGAAAGAGGCGGAAAAGCGGCTGCTTTTCGGGACGGGGACCCGCGGCCGGCTCTACGCGGTGGACCATGACGACGAGGTCACCCTGCTCACGCAGGAAAACTCGGAGCAGGTCTATGCCCTGATCCCCGCGGGGCCCAAGGTTTACATGCTGGCGAACAATCCCACCCGCTTGGCGGTCTTTTCGCAGGAGCAGCGGCCGGCCGGCGAATATACAAGCGACGTGCTCGATACGCGGACCATTTCGACATGGGGGAAGCTGGTCTTCGAGGGCCAGACGCCCACCGGAACGACCCTCCAGATCCAGACGCGCTCCGGCAATTCTTTCGAACCCAACGGTCTTTGGAGCGATTGGTCGCCGCCGATCCAAAAGCTCGAGGAGCAGGTGCTGAGCCCCAAGGCGCGATATCTGCAGCTCAAGGCCCTGTTCAAAGCGCCGGCGGGGAATGCCTCGCCCACGCTGAGCAAGGCAGCCGTTTTCTATGTTCAGTCGAACCTCGCCCCCGACGTGGGCCGGCTCGAAGTGCTGCCGCCGAACCAGGTCTTCATCAAGCCGCCCGAACAGGACGATGTCATCTGGGGCGCGGAAGAGATCATCGCCGGTGATGCGGCCAAGAAGCAGAGCGAGAGGTCGATTCAAATGGCCAAGAAAGCGGAGCGGAAGGGCTACCAGACCGTCGTCTGGGACGCCAGCGATGACAACGGCGATTCGCTGGTCTACAAGATCTCGATCAGGAAAGACGGCGAAACCGCCTGGCGCGTCGTCCGGGAGGAGTGGAAGGAATCGCTCTTCGTCTTCGACACGGTTTCGTATCCCGACGGGGTATACGTCGTCAAGCTCGAGGCGTCCGACAGCCCCTCGAACCCGACCGGGACGGAGCTCCGGGCCGAGAAGACGAGTGTGCCGATGCTGATCGACAACTCGCTGCCGGCGATCAAGAACCTCACCGCCGTCCGGGACAGGAACGCCATCGAGCTGGCCTTCCAGGCGGAGGATGCCTTCTCGGCGATCCAGCAGGTCGAGTACTTGATACGTCCGGGCGAGTGGCGCGTCGTTTTCCCCGCCGACGGCCTCTGCGATTCGAAGCTCGAGAGCTTCAAGTTCGGGGCCCCCCTGCCGGCCGGGGCTGAGAACATGCTGACCGTCCGGGCGACCGACCAGCACGGCAACGTCGGCGTCTTCCGGCAGTCGTTCTAGCTTTTCGCGCGCTCGAGGTACTTATCCTCGCGGGTGTCGATCCTGATGACGTCCCCCTCGTTGATGAACTGGGGGACCATGACGGTCAGGCCCGTCTCGAGCACGGCGGGCTTATTGCTCGCCGACTGCGTGGCCCCCTTGAGAAACGGGTCGGTCTTGACGACCTTCATGTCGATGGTGATCGGCGGCTCGACGCCCACGGGCTTGTTCTCATAAAGCTCGATCTTGAAGACGATGTCGGGAACGAGATAGTTGACCCCATCCCCGATGATCTCCGGCTCCAGCCGGATCTGCTCGTAGTTTTCCAGGTTCATGAAGATCGCGTCTTCGCCGCTTTTATAAAGGAACTGCATTTCGACGACTTGGAGGTAGGCCTGCTCGACGCGGTCCATGGACCGGAACCGGTAATTGAGCAGGTTGCCATCCTTGAGGCTGCGGAGCTTGGTTTGGATCATCGCTTTCCAGCGTCCGGGGGTGATGTGGACGGCCTCCAGGACCCGGTAGAGGTTGCCTTCGAGCAGGATGATATTGCCTCTCCGGATCTGCGTTGCGTTGATCATGAGGCCTCCTCCAATTTCGTGCGCCGAGCCTGATATTTTTAGCGGAAAGGCAGGATTCTGTCAAATCGCCCGGCCCATCGGCTTGATTTCGGCCGGTTGAATTTGTAGAGTGGGATCTCGCAAGGACGATGACCGATAATTTTAGCTTGGCGGTGGGCGACCATGAAAAAAATGCTGATGCTCCTCGGGGCGGCCGCGGTGTTCGGCTGGACGGCCCAATCCGGGTGTCATAGGGCGGAGGAGGGGAGAGTGGCGGATCTCGTCCTGCTCAACGGGACCGTTTGGACGGGCGAGAGCGGCGCTCCCCGGGCCGAGGCCGTCGCCGTCCGCGCCGGCAAGATCGCGGCGGTCGGCTCGAACCGGGAGATCCGGCGGCTGGCCGGCGGCGCAGCCCGCGTCCTCGACCTCGGCGGGCGGCTCGTTCTTCCCGGGCTCATCGACAGCCATACCCATTTTCTCGACGGCGGGTTCGCCCTCCTCAGCCTCCGGCTTCGCGACGCCTCGAGCCGGGAGGATTTCGTTGCCCGGATAGCCCGGCGGGCCGGCGAGCTCGGCAAGGGCGGGTGGGTCCTCAACGGCGATTGGGACCACCAGCAATTCTCTCCTCCCGAGCTGCCGCGGCGCGACTGGATCGACGCCGTCACTTCGGAGAACCCGGTCTGCGTCAACCGGCACGACGGCCATATGGTGCTCGTCAACAGCCTGGCCCTCAAGATCGCCGGCGTCACCGCCGACACGCCGTCCCCGGCGGGCGGCGAGATCGTGAAGGACCCCGGGAGCGGCCAGCCGACCGGCATCCTGAAGGACGCCGCCATCGGGCTCGTCAGCCGGCACTCCCGGCGTCGACGCTCGCGGACAAGGTCCGTGCCGCCCAAGCCGCCCTCAGGGAAGCGGCCGCGAACGGACTGACCTCTGTCCACGACATGGCCGGGAGCTCGAACTTCGAGGTCTACCAGGAGCTCCAGCGTGCCGGGAAGCTGACGGCCAGGATCTACCTTTATATTCCGATCGACGAGCTCGACATCACCGAGCGGCTGCGGCTCAGAACGCCCTTCGGCAACGACCGGCTGAAGATCGGCGGGCTCAAGGCATTCGTCGACGGCTCGCTGGGGAGCGGCACGGCGCTCTTTTTCGAGCCTTATGCCGACGACCCCCGCTCCACCGGTCTGCTGAACCAGCAGATGTTCCCCGAAGGCGTCATGGAAAAGCGCATCCTCGAGGCCGACCGCGCCGGGCTGCAGGTGGCCGTCCACGCCATCGGCGACCGGGCGAACGCCATCGTCCTGGATATCTTCGAAAAGGCGGCGCGGCAGAACGGCCCGCGGGACCGGCGTTGGCGCATCGAGCACGCCCAGCATCTGCGGCCCGCCGATATCCCGCGCTTTGCCGGCCTGGGCGTCATCCCCTCGGTCCAGCCCTTCCATGCGGTCGACGACGGCCGCTGGGCGGAGTCCAAGATCGGCCGGGAGCGCTGCCTCACAACCTACGCCTTCCGCTCGCTCCTCGACGCGGGCGCCGTCCTGGCGCTGGGCTCGGACTGGACCGTCGCGCCCCTGAACCCGCTGACCGGGGTCGCCGCCGCCGTCACCCGCCGGACGACCGACGGCAGGAACCCGGGGGGCTGGTTTCCCGAGCAGCGGCTCACGCTCGAGCAGGCCCTGACCGGCTACACCCGCGGCGGTGCCTACGCCGAGTTCGCCGAGAGCGTCAAGGGCACGCTCGCCCCGGGGAAGCTGGCCGACCTCGTCGTCCTCGACCGCAATATCTTCGAGCTTCCTGCTGAGAAAATCGCCGACGCCCGCGTGACGATGACGATCGTGAACGGTGACATTGTCTACAAGAGTTAGATAGGCAGCCTTCATCGGGAACGCTTCAGACTTCGTTGGGAGTTGATTGGCGAGGACCGGCGTCATGAAGAGGGCCGTATGAGAGCCGGAGCGGGCACGGTTCGCCGAGCGAAGCGAGGGGAGAGCGAAGGCTTGAATCGAGCGAGATTTCCTGCTTTGCGGAGCAAAGCAGGGGGATTCCAAAGGGGAAAGCCCCTTTGGCCGGAGGACGAAGTCCGAGAAGGGGAGGCAGTGAGCGAACGAGCGTTGGAAGGGGAAAGCGAGCTTCTCCCTCCAAAAAGTCGTTGTGGGAAATCGTGGCGTGCCCTCGAGTGACCCGGTCTGAGCCTGCGATGGTGGCGATTGTCCTGGTATTTTGATAGTATAGGACACTATTTTTGGGAGGTGGACAAAATGAACATCGGGGTTATCAACGAGAGCGCGAAGATAGAAAACAGGGCGGGGTTGAACCCGAGCGGCGTGTCCTTCCTGATCGACAAGGGCCACAAGGTCTATGTCCAGGCGGGCGCGGGGCTCAAGGCGGGGTACACGAACGAGGAGTATACGGCCCAGGGCGCGAACATCGTGTTCACCAAGGAGGAGGTCTTCGGCCGGTCGGATATCGTGCTGAACATCTCGCCCCTGACCGAGGACGAGTGCCAGATGGTCAAGACCGACCAGGTCCTGTTCGGCTTTCACCACCTGGCAACGGCCAAGAAGCCGCTGGTCGAGCAGCTCCTCCATAAGAATATCACCATGGTCGGCTACGAGATCATGCGCGATGAACACGATTCCCTGGTTTTTTATGAAAGCCTGAGCGAGGTGGCGGGGCAGATGTGCCTGGTCATCGCCGGCCACTATCTCCAGACGAACCAGGGAGGCCGGGGCGCGATCATCGGCGGCGTGGTCAGCGTGCCTCCCGCCACCGCCGTGATCATCGGCAGCGGCGTCCTCGCCCGCAGCGCCACCCGGGCCATGCTGGGGGCCGGGGCGCACACGATCGTCGTCGGGCACAACATGGACAGGCTGCGCCGCATCGAGGAGATGACGGGCGGCCGGGTCATCACGCTGATGGGCAGCAAGTACAACATGGTCCGGATGATCAAGGTCGCCGACATCCTGATCGGCGCCGTGCTGCGCCCCGGCGAGCTGGCACCGGTCATGATCACCCGCGACATGATCAAGACGATGAAGCCCGGCTCCGTGGTCATCGACCTGGCCATCGACCATGGCGGCTGCATCGAGACGAGCCGGCTGACGACCCTGGAGCGGCCGACGTTCGTGGACGAGGGCGTGATCCACTACTGCGTGCCCAACATCACCTCGGCGGTCAGCCGGACCTCGACCAAGGTCCTGACCAACCAGGTCGTGCATTACCTCCACGAGATCGGGGCCTGCGGCCTCGAGCAGGCGCTGGGGCGGAACATCACCCTCCGCAGCGGCCTCTACATGCACCAGGGCCAGATCGCCAAGAAGAACATCGCCGAAAGGTTCGGGCTGAGCTATCGCGAGGTCCTACCGGCCTGAAGGTCGCGGCCCAAGCTTATGGAAGACCTCTCCGCGGCGTCCGGGATACGGCAAAAGGAGCTCGTCCATCTCCTCCACCGGGTCCAGGCGGAGTCCGGCTACATCCCGGAGGCGGAAGTCTCCCGGATCGCGGAACGGCTCAAGCTGACGGAGAGCGAGGTCGTCGGCGTCCTGACTTTCTACCGGGCCTTCCGGTTGGAACCCCTCGGCCGCCACCTGGTGACGGTCTGCGCGGGCACCTCCTGTCATGTCCGCGAAGGCCACGAGGTGCTGAGGGAGGTTGAACGGCGGCTCGCGGTCCAGCCCGGCGGGACGACGGCCGACGGGATGTTCACCCTGGAAACGGTCAACTGCCTGGGTTGCTGCGCGATCGGCCCGACGGTCGTCATCGACGGACAGTACCACGCGCGCGTCTCCATAAGGGACGTGGCCGCGCTCCTCGAGGAAGCCAGGAAGTCTGGCTAGGCGATCATGAAAAGGCTCACCAATCCTTCGCAGCTCGCGGACTGGAAGGCCCATCTCCTGGAGGAGCGCCCTGCCGGCCGGAAGACCGTCGTCGTGGCTTCGGGAACCTGCGGCCGGGCCAGCGGATCGCTCCGGATCATCGACGCCTTCCGCCGCGAACTCGAGCGGCGCGGCCTGGGCGACGAGGTGCGCCTGGAAACGACCGGTTGCCACGGCTTTTGCGAGCTCGAGCCGAACGTCATCGTCTACCCGCGGGGGATTTTCTACAAGAACCTGGAGCCGGCGGATGTCCCGGCCATCGTCGAAGAGACCCTCGTCCATGACCGGGTCGTTCCATCGCTCGTCTTCGAGGACCCGGCGACCGGCGGCCGGACCGAACTCCAACAGGATATCCCGTTCTACGGCAAACAGCTTCGCCTGCTGACGGAGAACAACCTCCATCTCGACCCGACCCGGATCGAAGACTACATACGGCTCGACGGCTACCAGGCCCTGGCCAAGGTGCTCTTCGACATGACCTCCGGGGAAGTGATCCGCGAAGTCACCGCCTCCGGCCTCAGGGGGCGCGGCGGCGCCGGTTTTCCCACGGGCCGGAAGTGGCAGTTCTGCCGCGAGGCGCCCGCCGACCGCCGCTACATTATCTGCAACGCGGACGAGGGCAACCCCGGAACTTTCATGGACCGCAGTATCCTGGGCGCCAACCCCCACAGCGTCATCGAGGGCATGATCATCGGCGCCTATGCCATCGGCGCCGAGGAGGGCTATATCTATGTCCGGATGGAAGCCCCGCTGGCCCTCGAGCGGGTCACCCTCGCCCGGGACGCCGCCAGGAAATATGGGCTGCTCGGGAAATCCATCCTGGGCTCGGAGTTCCATTTCGATATTCAGATCGTCGAGGGCGCGGGCGCCTTCGTCTGCGGCGAGGAGACCTCTCTCATCGCCTCGATCGAGGGCTTGCGCGCCTCGCCCCGGCAGCGGCCGCCGTTCCCGGCGCAGTCCGGGCTTTGGGGAAAGCCGACGAACATCAATAACGTCGAGACCTGGGCGAACGTGCCGCTCATCATCAGCCGGGGCGCGGCCTGGTACAGTCAGATCGGCACCGAGAGGAGCAAAGGAACGAAGATCTTCTCGCTGGTGGGCAAGATCCGCCAGGGCGGCAACATCGAAGTGCCGATGGGCATCACGCTCCGGGAGATCGTCTACGATATCGGCGGCGGGATCCAGGACGGTAAGAAATTCAAGGCCATCCTGACGGGCGGACCGTCCGGAGGCTGCCTGCCGGCCGGAATGCTCGACCTGACGATCGATTATGACAACCTGGTCAAGGCGGGCTCGACCATGGGCTCGGGCGGCATGATCGTCATGGATGAGACCACCTGCATGGTTGACCTGGCCCGCCACTTCCTCCACTTCACGCAGGAGGAATCGTGCGGCAAGTGCGTGCCGTGCCGGGTCGGGACGCGCCAGATGCACGACATTCTCGTCCGGATCACGGAGGGGCGAGGGGAGGAGCGGGACCTCGACGAGCTCGAGTCGCTGGGCGGCGCCATCGCCGCCGCCTCGCTCTGCGGACTGGGACAGGCGGCGCCGAACCCGGTGCTCTCCACGCTCCGCCATTTCCGTGACGAATACCTGGAGCACGTCAGGAACAAGCGGTGCCCGAGCCTCGTCTGCAAGGAGATCGTCTCCTCACCCTGCCAGTACGCCTGTCCGATCGGCCAGGAAGCTTCGGTATATATCGCCCTGGTCGCCCAGAACAAGCTCCAGGAGGCCCTGGACATTATCTACAAAGACAATCCTCTTCCCTTTGTCTGCGGCCGGGTCTGCGACCATCCTTGCGAGGCAGTCTGCGAGGCCGGCAAAACCGCCCGGCCGATCGCCATCCGGGCGCTCAAGCGGTTCGTTCTCGACTGGGCCAGCCGGGAGGGACGCCGGCCGGCGCTGCCGGAGATCGTGAGGCGGGACGAATCCGTCGCCGTGGTGGGCGCCGGGCCCGCCGGGCTGACCGCCGCCTATCATCTCGGCAGGCGGGGGTTCTCGGTTACCGTCTTCGAAGCGGGGGAAGCTCCGGGGGGCACGCTGGGGACGATGGTGCCGGATTTCCGCCTCCCGAGCGAAGTTCTCGAGCTCGATATCGAGAATATCCGGAAGGCGGGGGTGTCGATCGAGACCCGGGCGGCCCTCGGCCGGGATTTCTCGCTCGACGATCTTTTCCGGCGAGGGTTCAAGGCCGTGTTCATCGCCGCCGGGGCCCAAGAGGTTCGGAAATCCCGAATCCCCGGGGAAAACGCCCGCGGAGTATTCCGGGCCCGTGAGTTTCTCAAGGCCTCGAAAGCGGGAAAGAGCGTCAGCCTGGGAAAACGCGTCGGCGTCGTGGGCGGCGGTTGGCTGGCCCTCGACGCGGCCCGGACCGCCGTCCGGATACCCGGCACCGAGGAAGTCACGCTGTTTTTCAGCGGCCAGGAGCAGCACCTGGGCGGCGATCCCGCGGACATCCAGAGCGCCACGGCGGAGGGCGTCGACTTTCGTTTCCTGTGCGCGCCAGTGTCGGTCTTAAAAGATATGGACAAGGTCGCCGGACTCGAGTGCCGAAGGCTTGAACTTGGGCCCGCGGACGAGAACGGCCGCCGGCCGCTGAAGCCCGTCGTCCGGTCGGCCCATCGTGTGGAGCTCGACGCGCTGATCCTGGCCGGCAGCGGAACGGGCGATCTTCTGCCCGGGCTCAAGGAATCGGGTTTGAAGACGGCGGAATCAGGATCTCTGGCTGTCGATCTCCGGACCTTGGCCACCAGCCGGGCCGGTGTCTTCGCCGGCGGCGAGGCGGTCGCGGGACCGCTCCCGGTCGTCCAGGCCATGGCTTGGGGCAAGCGGGCGGCTGAAGCCATCGCGCGCTACATTGATGGCGAGGCCGGGGAACCCGAAGCCCAACCGGTCCGGCCGTCTTTCTACGTTCCGGAGTTCGACCGGTCGAGCCGGCCTCGGGCGCTGGCCGATCGCCCGAAAATGCCCTCGCTTCCGGAAGCGAAAAGAAAGAAGAACCACCATGAGGTCGAAAGGGGGCTCCCCGCCGACCTTGCCGTGGGGGAAGCCCGGCGGTGCCTGCGGTGCGAGCTGCGCACGAAGGAAGGCATCGCGGCTCTCAGGGAAGACGATGATTAGGCTCACGATCAACGGCCGGGACGTCGAAGCGGACCCGGGCGCGACCGTTCTCGAGACGGCCCTGGCGCACGGGATCGCCATCCCCAACCTCTGCTCCTCGAAGGCTCTCGCTCCTTACGGGGGCTGTCGTCTCTGCCTGGTCGAGATCAAGGGCAAGAAGGGCTACCTTCCCGCCTGCTGCACCTACGTCGAAGACGGCCTGGACATCCGAACGGAGACGCCCGAGATCCAGGCCGTGCGCCGCCGGACACTCGAGCTCATCCTGTCCGAGCATCCGCACGCCTGCCTGATCTGCTCCGAAAAAAAGAACTGCGACGAGTATAAATCGACAATCCGCAAGGTCGGCGAGGTCACGGGCTGCGTTCTCTGCCCGGAAAACGGCGATTGCCGGCTCCAGGACGCGGTCGAGCACATCCGGCCGGAGCGGGTGGGCTTTCCCGCCCTCTATCGGCAGCTCGAGGTCCACCGCGAGGACCCTTTCTTCGATCGGAACTACAATTTATGCATACTGTGCGGCCGGTGCGTGCGCGTCTGCGGCGAGGTCCGCGGCGCCTCCGTCGTCGCGATCAATTACCGCGGGCCGCAGGCCGTCGTCCAGACAGCTTTCGACCGCCCGCTCCTCGATTCCGGCTGCCAGTTCTGCGGCGCCTGCGTGGACTCCTGCCCGACGGGGGCGCTGACGGAACGCGCGGTCAAAGGACAGGGGCCGGCCGAAGAGAAACGCGAGGTCATGTGTTCCCTGTGCGGTATCGGCTGCACGCTCGACGTCGGGCTCAGGCAGGGCCGGATCCTGAGCTCGATCCCCTCCGAGGGAGGGGTCGTAAACCAAGGTCAGGCCTGCGTCAAGGGACGTTTCACCGTCCGCGAGGCCGTCCACAGCGGGAAGCGCCTGCTCCGTCCGATGGTCCGGCGGGGCGGCGAACTGGTCGGGGCGGGCTGGGACGAGGCCCTGGCTGCGGCCGCCGCCGGCCTCAGAGAACTGGTGCCGGGGGAGGCCGCCCTCGTATCCTCGGCCCAGGTCTCGCTCGAAGACCAGTACCTTTTCCATAAATTCGCCCGCGTCTTCTGGCGGACAACCCCCCTCAACGACATTCCGCCCGCCTCGGCGGTCGCCGCCTTTTGGAAAGAGCTCCGGTCCGAAGGACTCGATCCGGAGCTCAATTTTGAGCTGCGCGCGGTCGCCCGGGCGAAGGCGATCCTCGTCGTGGGAACGAGCCTGGCGGTCTCACAGCCGATCCTCTGGCTCGAAGTGCTGAAAGCGGTCCGCGGGGGGGCCGCTCTGCTCGGGATCGACACCGGCGAACAGGCGATCGTGCGCCAAGCCGCTTATGTTTTCCGGCCCGGCCCGGAGCGCACGCTCCCGCTCTTGAGCGTCATCGCGCGCCTGGTCGCGGAGAGGACGGCCGAAGACGAAGAGACGGATGCCCTGGGACGCAGCGCCTTCCTGGCGTCCCTCCCGGGGCTCGACATTTCCAGGGTGATCGCCGATGGCCAGCCGGCGGCCGCCCACCTGAGGTCGGCGGCGCGCATCTTCGCGGAGTGCCGTCCGGGCGTCATTCTCTTGGGCAGCGGCCTCCTGGGCGTTCCGGAGTCCCGCGGAGTTTTGCGGATGCTCTGGAACCTCTCGGCGTTGATCGGTGCCCGCATCATCCCGCTGGCCGACGAAAACAACGAGCGGGGGAGCTTCGAGCTCCGCCGCGGGCTGGGCGAAGAAAGGGACGCCGGGGCGCCCGGGTGGAAGGGCAAGAAGGCGCTCTACGTCGCCGGCGACCTGCCGCTTTCCGGGGAAAAACCGGCCGGCTTTGTCGTCTTCCAGGGTTGCTACCTCAATGACTGCGCCCGGGCGGCCGATGTCGTCCTGCCGGCGGCCGTGTTCGCCGAGACCGGGGGCACCTATGTCAACCTCGAGGGCAGGATTCAGCCTTCCTTCGAGGCCATGCCGCCCGCGGGCGAGTCGCGGCCGGATTGGTGGATCACCGCGGAGCTCGCCCGGCGGCTGGGAAGCCGGGATTTCGATTATGCGGGCCCGGACGATATCGCACGGGAGCTGGCCGCGGCCGTTCCCGCGCTGGCCGGGGCGGCCCGTCCCCAAAAAGCGGGAAGATCGACTTTTGTAGCGGAGAACCCGACTCCTGTCCGGCGGCTGTTGCCGGCGGCCTCGGGGGGCGCAGAGCCCGCAGGGACGGCGGCCGCGGCTCCACTCGCCAGGGATCGTTACCGCGGACTGGACCTGGCGAGGGAAATCAAGGGGCTGAAGAAGCTCCGGGAGCGGACGGAGGGTCGGCATGGCTGAAGTCCTGAAACGCGAACGGCTGGTCCCGAACATCCATCTCCTCGAGGTCCGGGCCCCCGAGATCGCCGCGAAGTGCCGGCCCGGTCAGTTCATGATCGTCATGCCCGACCTCTTCGGCGAGAGGATACCCCTGACGATCTCCGACTGGAGCGAGAAGCGGGGGTCGGTGACGGCGGTGTTCATGCTCGTGGGCACCTCAACGCACAAGCTGTCGCTCCTCAAGGCGGGCGACGAGTTGCCGGTCGTCGTCGGCCCGCTGGGCAAGCCCTCCGACATCCGGAACTACGGGACCGTTGTCTGCGCCGGCGGCTGTTTCGGGATCGGCGCCATCTATCCCATCGCCCGGGCCTTGAAAGAGGCCGGCAACCGGGTCATCACGCTGATCGACGTCAAGGCCAGCTATCTTTTTTACTGGGAGAACAAGCTCAAGCGGGTGAGCGACAGGCTCAGCGTATCGGCGCGCGACAGCTTCTACAATTCGAAAGAGTACATTCCGTACAAGCTCAAGGCCCTGATCGACGAGGAAAAAAAGATCGACAGGGTCGTCGCCATCGGTTGCACCTATCTCATGTATTCCTGCTCCGAGGCGACCCGGACGGCGGGGATCCGGACGATGGTCAGCCTGAACCCGATCATGGTCGATGGCACCGGGATGTGCGGGGCCTGCCGGGTGTCCGCCGACGGCAAGACCAAGTTCGCCTGCGTCGACGGTCCCGATTTCGACGGGCACACGATCGACTGGCAGGAGCTTTTTTCCCGGCGGAAATCCTATTTCGACGACGAGGTCCGTTCCTTCTGCGAATGGGAGAAGAACGAGTTTTCATGAGCGAAAAGCAGGAACTCTCGCCCGAGCTCAAGGCCAGGCTCAAGGCCGAGTACGAGAAGGACTGGCGGAAAGGGCTCCGGAAGTCCGTTCCCCTCAAGGAGCGGATGAAGATCCCCCGCCAGAAGATGCCCGAGCGCGAGCCCGGGGTCAGGAACCGCGATTTCCGTGAGGTCAACAGGGGGATCGATCTCGAGACCGCCCGGCGCGAGGCCCAGCGCTGCTGGGACTGCGCCAATCCGGGCTGCGTCTCCGGCTGCCCCGTGGCCATCGACATCCCGAGCTTCATCAAGCTCATCGACAGGGGCGATATCGTCGCCAGCATCCGCAAGATCAAGGAGACGAACAGCCTGCCGGCCATCTGCGGCCGCGTCTGCCCGCAGGAGACCCAGTGCGAGATCGTCTGCAACCTGAAGAAGGCCACCGGGCAGCCCGTGGCCATCGGCAACCTGGAGAGGTTTGTCTCCGACTACGAGCGGCAGGCCGGGGAGGTGTTCATTCCCCCCATCCCTCCGCCGACGGGCAAGAGGGTTGCGGTCATCGGCGGCGGTCCGGCGGGGCTCACCGCGGCGGGCGAGCTGGCCAAGAAAGGCCACGAGGTGACCATCTTCGAGGCGCTCCACATCGCCGGGGGCGTGCTCGTCTACGGCATTCCCGAATTCCGTCTCCCCAAGGACATTCTCAAGGCCGAGGTGGATTACCTCCAAAAGCTGGGCGTCCGGCTGAGGACGAGTTTTGTGGTGGGCAAGACAGCCACGCTCCAGGACCTGAAGAACGAGGGCTATGACGCCTTTTTCGTCGGGACGGGCGCCGGGCTGCCCAATTTCATGAGGATCCCCGGCGAGAACCTGGTCGGCGTCTACTCCGCGAACGAATACCTGACCCGCTGCAACCTGATGCGGGCCTATGACTTTCCCGTTTACGATACGCCCGTCATCCGCGGCCGCCGGGTGGCCGTGATCGGCGGCGGCAACGTGGCCATGGACTCGGTCCGCACGGCCAAGCGGCTGGGGGCGGAGCTGGCCGCCATCATCTACCGGCGGTCGAGGCAGGAGCTCCCGGCCCGCGAGGAGGAAGTCAAACACGCCCAGGAAGAGGGGATCGAGTTCCACTTCCTGACGACGCCTGTCCGGTACATCGGCGACGACAGGGGCCGGGTCAAGGCGATGGAATGCCTGAGGATGGAGCTTGGCGAACCCGACGCCTCGGGCCGCCGCCGGCCCGTGCCGGTCGAGGGCTCGGAGTTCACCACGGAGATCGACATGGCGGTCGTGGCCATCGGCCAGAGCCCGAACCCGCTCATGGCCCAGACAACGCCCGAGCTCCGGGTGGGGAAGTGGGGCAACCTGGAGGTGGACTGGCTGACCATGGGGACCGCCCTCCAGGGCGTGTACGCCGGAGGAGATATTGTCCGGGGGGGCGCGACCGTCATCCTGGCCATGGGCGACGGTCGGCTGGCGGCGGCGCACCTCGATCAATACCTGAAAAATGGCCGGGGCTAGGTTCTCCGGCTTGAATATGAACGGAGGATACAGAGATGAGTTGGGTCGATGATTACAAAAAGAAGCTGACGAGCGTTGAGGATGCCCTTTCGGTCATCAAGAGCGGCGACCGCGTTTACCTCAGCGGCAACGCGGCCACACCCTATTTCCTGATGAGGGGGCTGGCGGCGCGGAAAGATGAGCTGCGCGACGTTGAACTTGTCCATGTCCTGCTCCTGGGCGAAGACCCCCTGGCCAAGCCGGAGATGGAAGGCCACTTCCGGCACAACTCGCTGTTCGTGGGACCGGCCGACCGCAAGGCGATCAACGAGGGACGGGCGGACTACGTGCCCATCTTCCTCCACAGTATTCCCGACCTCTTCTACTCGGGGATCATGCCCCTGGACGTGGCGCTGCTCCACGTCTCGCCCCCTGACGAGCACGGGTTCATGAGTCTGGGGGTCGAGGTCCTGGGGTCCAAGGCGGCGGCCGAGAAAGCCAAGATCGTGATCGCCCAGGTCAACGAGAAGATGCCGCGGGTGCTGGGCGATTCGTTCCTCCACGTCTCCAGGTTCCATAAGATCGTCGAGATGTCCGAGCCGCTGCCCCAGCTCGAGAAGAGCCCGATGAGCGATGTCGAACGGGAGATCGGGAGGCACATCGCCGGTCTGATCGACGGCGGGGCCACCCTCCAGCTCGGGATCGGCGGCATCCCCGATGCCGTCCTGGCCGCGCTCACCACCCAGCGGGACCTGGGCGTCCACACCGAGATGGTCTCGGATGGCGTCATGGAGGCGATCGAGGCCGGCGTCGTGACCGGCGCCAAGAAGACCTTCCACCCGTACAAAGTCGTCATCACCTTTGCCCTGGGGAGCACGAAGCTCTACGAGTTCATCGACAACAACCCGACCTTCGAGGCCCATCCCACGGACTACGTCAATCATCCCTTCAACGTGGCCCGCAATGATAATATGATAGCCATCAACTCGGCCATCGAGGTCGACATCACGGGACAGGTGTGCTCGGATTCGATCGGGACCAGGATCTTCAGCGGGTTCGGCGGCCAGGTCGACTTCATCCGCGGAGCGGCGCATTCCAAGGGAGGCAAACCGATCATCGCCCTGCCGTCGACGGCCAAGGACGGGGAGATGTCCCGGATCGTGCCCTTCCTCAAGAAGGGCGCAGGGGTCGTCACCACGCGGGGCGATGTGCGCTATGTGGTCACCGAGTTCGGGGTCGCCTATCTCTACGGCAAGAACCTCCAGGAGCGGACCAAGGCGCTCATCAACATCGCCCACCCAAAGTTCCGGGCGGAGCTCGTTCGGGAGGCCAAGGACAGGAACCTCCTCCGGTAGGGGGGCGCGGCGGGATGCATCAGTCGGACCTCTTCTCCGCGGCCGAGGGGCACATCGGCACCGACGAGTCCGGCAAGGGAGACTACTTCGGCCCGCTGGTGATCGGGGCGGTCTATGTCCCGAACGGGCAGGAAACGGTCCTCCGCGAGCTGGGCGTCAAGGACAGCAAGCGGACGACGGACAACCGCAACCGGGAGCTGGCCGAGGTCATCAAGCGGGGTTACAAGCACTCGGTGGTCGCCATCGGCCCCGAGCGCTACAATGAGCTCTACGGAAGGCTCCAGAACCTGAACCGGATCCTGGCCTGGGCGCACGCCCGGGCGATCGAGAACATCCTGGCCGAGGTCCCGTGCCGGCTGGCCATTACCGACCAGTTCGGGGACAAGAGCCTGGTGCTCGAGGCGCTGATGCAGAAGGGCCGGACGATCGAGCTCCTCCAGAAACACCGGGCGGAGGAGGACCTGGCCGTGGCGGCCGCCTCGATCCTGGCCCGGGCGGAGTTCCTGAAGCGCCTCCATTTCCTGTCCAAGGAGATGGGCGTCGAGCTGCCGAAGGGGGCGTCCTCGATGGTCGAGGAGGCGGCTGTCCGCTTGATCAAACTCCATGGGGCGGCGATCCTGGACAAGGCCGCCAAGACCCATTTCAAGATCACCGGCCGCGTGCTCGCCGCGGCGGGGTAGGATTCCTGATGATCGATCGACCCGAAACAACAATTCCTCCGGAGACAAAGAGGCTCTATTTTGACGACGCCTACAGGCGGGAGTTCGAGGCTGCAGTGATGGGGACGCTTGTCCACGAGGGCCAGCCGGCCGTCATCCTCGACAAAACCTGTTTCTATCCCGAGTCCGGCGGACAGCCGGCGGACACCGGGACGCTCGACGGCGCGAAGGTGGTCGACGTCCAGGAGGCGGGGCCACAGATCGTCCATATCCTGGACAGGGAGCTCGCCGGGCCCGAAGTCCGCGGCGCGGTCGACTGGGAGCGGCGGTTCGACCACATGCAGCAACACACCGGCCAGCACATCCTGTCTCAGTGCTTCATCGAGCGTCTCGGCGGGGAGACGATGTCCTTCCACCTCGGGGCGGAGGTCTCGACCCTGGAAATCGGCCTGAGGACGGCCTCCGAACCGGACCTGGCCGGCGTCGAGGACCGGGCGAACGAAGTCATCCTCGAAAACCGCGAGATCAAAACCTACTTTGTCCCGGAAGACCGGATCGCTGCCGTGCCGCTCCGGCGGCCGCCCAAAAAATCGGGCGTCATCCGGGTCGTCGAGGTGAGCGGGTTCGATCACTCAGCCTGCGGAGGCACCCATTGCCGGAGGACGGGCGAAGTGGGCTTGATCAAGATCATCCGCGCCGACAAGATCCGGAACAACGTCAGGTTCGAGTTCCTGTGCGGCTGGCGGGCCCTCCGCGATTACGCCCGAAAAAATCGCCTTCTGGCGGACATCGCCGCCAGGCTGTCCGTGAGCGAGCGCGACGCGGCGGCGGCCCTGGAGAAGCTGGCGGCGGAAGCCAAGGACATGGGGAAGAGGCTCCGGCGCCTGCGGGAAGAGATGGCCGTCTACGAGGCGCGGGAGATGGCCGCCGGGGCCGACGGCCCGATCATCATCAGGGTCTGGCCGGACAAGCCGGCCGAGGAGGCCAAGCTCCTGGCGCTCAACCTCATCAGGGCCGGCGAGCTCGCCGCGCTGTTCGGGGTCTCGGGCGGCGACAGGGGCCATCTCATCTTCGCCGCCTCGGAAAAGCTGTCGCTCAACATGAAGGAGCTCGTGCCGGTGGCCCAGGCGATCGCCCCCGCCAGGGGAGGGGGGAGCCCGTCGCTCGTCGAGCTCGTCGTCGACAAGGGCGCCGACATCGAGGCGATCCTCGCCGCCGCCGCTGAACACCTAAAGCAGAAGCTGTCCCTATAGGTTAGCCGCGGGGGTGATCAACGCCAGTGGCCTGGCTCCCGTTCGGGTTTTTAACGCCGTTCCCGAAACGCTCTTCTCGGCGGCTCCGTAACTCGCGGGGCTCGGACCGGGTCACTCGAGGGCACGCCACGATTTCGCCAGCGACGAAATCTCGCTCGATTCGAGCCTCCGCTCTCCCCTTCGCTTCGCTCGGGGAACCGTGCCCGCTCCGGCTCTCATACGGCCCTCTTCATGACGCCGATCCTCACCTGTCAATCCGGGGTCACCCTCGAAGAGCATTTCGGGAAGGCTAAACCCTCCCATGGTCGCTGCGGCCACTGGCCGCTGATCATCCCCCCGCTACGTTATTCTATATAGAATCTTATTCGTAGCGGAGCGAGATGATCGGGTCGAGCCGGGCCGCCCGGCGGGCCGGGAAGATCCCGAAGAAAAGCCCGACCGAGACCGAGACGAAGAAGCCCAGGGCGACCGACCACAGCGTCACCGAAGCGGGGAGGGGCGTCGCCGCCTTGACCGCTTCGGCGATCCCGAACCCCAGCAGGATCCCCAGGATTCCCCCCGTGCCGGTCAGGAACACCGCCTC
Source organism: Candidatus Aminicenantota bacterium (assembly GCA_963764885.1). GTDB lineage: Bacteria > Acidobacteriota > Aminicenantia > Aminicenantales > UBA8522 > CAVSCD01. The sequence goes on along the minus strand of CAVXUH010000006.1, from coordinate 622,030 downwards.
GAACAGGAACTGCTGCAGGATATCCCGGCCGCGGGCGCCCAGGGCCTTGCGGATGCCGATCTCCCGGGTGCGCTCCTTGACGGAAACGAGCATGATGTTCATGACGCCGATGCCGCCGACGAGCAGCCCGATCGAGGAGATGGCGATCATCACCAGGTAGGCCGCGCCGGTGATCTGGTTGTAGAGGTCGACGAGCGTGTCCTGGGTGAAGACGGCGAAATCGTTCGGCTTGCCGAAGGGGACCTTGCGCCGCTGGCGCAGGATGCTCGTAATATCGTCCATCGTCTCCTGGAGATACCCGTGCTGGGCGGGCGTGATCATGATCTCCAGGTTATCCAGGTCGTAGGGGTAGTACTTCATCAGCGTTGTGATCGGGATGCCCACGATATTGTCCCGGCTCTGCCCGAACATCCGGCCGCGTTTCCCGAGGATGCCCACCACGATGAAGGCCTCGGGCCCGATCCGGATCTCCTTGCCCAGCGCGTCGGTGTGGGGGAACAGGATGTCCGCGAGCTCGCTGCCCAGGACGCAGACTTTGGCGCTGTGCTCGATATCCGAGGACGTCAGCGCCCGGCCCGTCTTGGGCATGTAGACGGACAGCACCTGGGGGAACTTGTCGTTCATGCCCAGGATCATGGATTCGTCGCTCCTGAGGTTCTGGTACTTGATCGGGACGGACGTCCAGAAATTCACGGACAGGTTGACGGCCACCGCGCCGGCCAAGGCGCTGTCGCGCTGGATGGCCTGGGCGTCGTCATAGGTCAGGTGCTTACGGATGCGCTCCTCTTCGGACCCGTGCCCCATCCGGATGCCGGGTTCGTTCTTGGTCACGATGATAAGCTCCGACCCGACGGACTCGAGCTCACTCATGAAGGAGCGGTTGAGCCCCTGGACGACGGACACCATGCCGATGACCGTCATGACGCCGATGACGATGCCCAGGATGGTGAGGAAGGACCGGAGCTTGTGGTTGTGGAGCGAGTCGTAGGCCATCCGCACGATCTCGCCCAGGATTCCGGTCCGGATCACTGCTCGGCCCTCAGCGCGTCGACCGGATTGAGCTTGGCGGCCTTGTTGGCGGGATAGATGCCGAAGAACAGCCCGATGGAGGCCGACATGATGATGGCGATGACGACCGAGGCCGGCTCGACGCGCGAGGGCATGGCGGTCACCGCGGTGACGATCTTGGCCGCGACGGCGCCCAGGAAGATGCCGATGGCGCCGCCCGTCGCCGAGATGAACGCCGATTCGATCAGGAACTGGAAGAGGATGTCCCGGCGCCGCGCCCCCACGGCCATCCGGATGCCGATCTCCTTCGTCCTCTCGCTGACCGTGACCAGCATGATGTTCATGACGACGATCCCGCCGACGAGAAGGGCGATCGAGGAGACCGCGATCATGGCGAAGTAGATGCTCGAGGTCGCGTTCTTGTAGAAGCTGATGAACGTCTCCGAGGTCCGGAAGGAAAAATCGTCGGTGTCCTTGTAGGAACGGTGCCGGGAGGACCGCAGGACCGTCCGGACCTCGTCCTGGGCCGCCGTCATCTGCTCCTGGGAGGAGGTGTGAATGTTGAGCTCGATGCTCCGGCGAGAACCGTAGGCCTTCATGAAGGTCGTGATGGGGATGCGCACGAAGGTGTCCTGGCTCATGCCCAGGAGCTTGCCCTTCTTCCGGCCCAGGCCGACGACGAGAAAGTTGTCCGAGCCCACCCTCAGCCATTTGCCGACGGGGTCGGTGAAGGGGAAGAGCTTATCCTTGATGTCGTTGCCGATGACGCAGACATAGCGTGAGTGGCCCTCGTCCTCTTTCTGGAGGTGCCGGCCGGCCTCGAGCTCGACCACCGCGCCGATCAGGTGGTCAAGATACGTGACGCCCCGGATCTCGACGTCCTTGAGCGACTGGCTGCCGGCCTTGACCGTCCGGCTGGTCGAGGTGGAGGCGCCGACCAGGTCGCAGGTCCGGCACTCGCGGCGGAGGAGGGCCATCTCGTCCAGGGTCAGGTCCTTCCTCTTCAGCTGCTCCCTGAACTCCTTCAGCGATGTCCCGATCATCGAGAACTTGGAGACGGTGAAGTCGTTGGCGCCGAAAAAGGACATCTTGGTGTAGACGTAATTGTTGAGCCCCTGGATGATGGAGACGACGGCAATGATCGTCAGGACGCCGATGATGATCCCGAGGAGGGTCAGGAACGTCCGGAGTTTGCTGCCCCAGAGCGAGCCCAAGGACATAGCCACCGATTCGCCGATGTTGATGCGCGCCAATTTTCTTTTATCCTGTTATCGGAGTACATTATACACTGAATTCGGGGACGCCCGCCTAAATTCCGGGCCTTGAGTGAGCCTCTCCTTTTATGTGATCGTTATTTCGATAATGGGGTCCTGTCACTCTGCTCCGCCGGCGAATCGCCTGAGACACTTTCCCAGACTCTGATCTTACGTATTACCCACCCTTTCCCCTCCCTATACTGGGAGGGACAAATGTCAGTGTCTCAGGAAAGGTCGGCGGGGGGCCCCCGCGCCGTGCCACCCCTCCCATGATCCCATGCCCTCACATAAAAGGAGCGGCTTCGGGGCCTTGACAAAATCCTCCGCGCCGCCAAGAATAAAAAATGAGGCCGCCGGTGCGAGGGTGGGAGCAAGCGGTGACGTTACGCGTCAATTCTCGAGAAGGAGAAAGTTGATGAAAAGAAAAGCGTGGGTTCTCGTGATCTGGGCGGCGGTCATCCTCGCCGTGTCGGCGGCCCCGGCGCGCGCGCAGTTCTACATCGGCGTCAGGGGGGGGCTGTCCAACCAGGAAGTGTCACGCCAGGGAGGCGGTCTGACCGACATCAAGTTCGACAAGGACTCGGCGTTCCTTTATGGGGGCCAGATCGGGTTCAAGCTCTCGGCCCTGGCCGTCGAGGGGGAATTCTACAGGGCCGACCACGACCTGCTGAGCGGCGACAGCTCGGTCCCGACGGGAGGGATCGGGATGGATTATTACTATCTTGGCGTCAATGGCAAGCTGGGCCTGCCGCTCCCGGTCATCTATCCCTATGTCACGGCCGGTTATGGGACGTATTCGGCCAAGCTCACGGGGATCGGCAAGGATTCCGACACCGCCTTCAACCTGGGTGCGGGCGCGGAGCTGACGGTCGGCAAGGTCGGCCTGTTCGGCGAGGTCCGCTACACGGATTTCTCGTTCGAGCTCGACAACGTGGACTGGGATTTCGGGGGGGTGGAGCTCCACTTCGGACTGAACGTCCATTTTTGATCAACGGGGCCCATGATCATCCGGATCAATAAGTTCCTGAGCGAAGCGGGGGTGGCCTCGCGCCGCGAGGCGGACCGGCTGATCCTCGAGGGACGGGTGCGGGTCAACGGCCGGGTGGCGGACGAGCTGGGCGGCAAGGTGGACGACGAGCGCGACCTCGTCCAGCTGGACGGGCGGCGCGTCCGGAACGCCGCTGCCCCCGCCTATGTGCTCCTGAACAAGCCCAAGGGCTATCTTGTCACGCTCAAGGACCCGTTCGGCCGGCCCGCGGTCCGCAGTCTCCTGCCCGCCGCGATGGGCCGGATTTTCCCCGTCGGCCGCCTCGACCTCGACAGCGAGGGGGCGCTCCTCCTGACCAACGACGGCGACCTGGCTTACCGGCTGATGCATCCCAAGTTCGGAGTGAGGAAAAGTTATGTCGCCAAGGTCGAGGGGCGGCCGGACAGGGAGGCCCTCCAGAAGCTGGCCAGGGGGGTCATGGTCGGCGGCAGGAAGACGGCGCCGGCCAGGGTGGCACTCCTCTCTCATTCGACCAGGTCGAGCTGGCTCCGGCTCGAGCTCTGCGAGGGCCGGAAACGGGAGGTGCGCGAGATGTGCCGGGTCGTCGGCCACGAGGTCATCGAGCTCAAGCGGGTGGAGTTCGCCGGCCTGGAGCTTGGGAAGCTGAAGCCCGGCGAGTGGCGCGAGCTCCGGCCGGGGGAAGTCCGGCGGCTGCAGGCCCTCGGCGGCCCCGCCGCCTCATGCCCGCCCCGCCGTCCGCGCCGTCCCTAAGCCTCTTTGTCCGGGGCGAAGTCCTTCCAGCTGACGGCCAGCCTCTGGAGCTCCTTATCCACCAGGTCGTGGACCGTGCCCTCTTCGAAAGAGCCGTCCTCGCGGGCCGCGCCCGCCTCGATGCCCATGAGGATCTCGATCCCTTCGTCGACCGATTTCACGGGGTAGATGTGGAACTGGCCTTTGGCCACGGCCTCGACGACGTCCGGCCGGAGCATCAGGTTCTGAACGTTCTGGTGGGGCATGATGACGCCCTGGCTGCCGGTGAACCCCTGGGCCCGGCAGACATCGAAAAAGCCCTCGATCTTTTCGTTGACCCCCCCGATCGGCTGGATCTCCCCCTTCTGGTTGACCGAACCCGTAACGGCGATATCCTGGCGGATCGGCAGCTTGGAGAGGCTCGACAGGATGGCGTAAACCTCTGTGGAGGAGGCGCTGTCGCCCTCGACCCCGGAATAAGACTGCTCGAAGGCGAGGCTGGCCGAGAGGGCGAACGGCTTTTTCTGGGCGTATTTTCCCCTGAGAAAGCCCCCCAGGATGAGCACTCCTTTGTTGTGGGTGGGCCCGCTCATGTCGGCCTCACGCTCGATATTGATGACGCCGGCGCGGCCGACCGAGGTCCGGGCGGTGATCCGGGTCGGCTTGCCGAAGGCGAACTGGCCCATGTCATAGACCGAGAGCCCGTTGACCTGGCCGACCACCGCGCCCCGGGTGTCGATCAGGATCGTTCCCTCCTCAATCATCTCCTGGATCTTGTCCTCGATCAGGCTGACCCGCTCGAACCGTTCCAGGATGGCCTTGTCGACATCGTCCCGGCCGATTACTGTCCGGCCGCTCTGCTTGGCCCAGTAGCTGGCCTCGCGCACGACGTCGGCCAGGATGTGGAACCTGGTGGAAACCTTTCTCTGGCGGCCGGCGATCCGGGTGGCGTATTCGATCAGGGCGGCCAGGCCGGTTTTGTCCATCGGGAGCAGGCCGTCCTCGTCGACGATCTTCTTGGCGAACCGGGCCAGGTCGCCCAGGGCCTTGTCGTTCCTGACCATTTCCGAGTCGAACTCGGCCTTGATCTTGAAGACCTTCTTGAAATCATCGTCCTGGAAGAACATGAGGTTGTAGATGTAGGCGTCGCCGACCAGCACGACCTTGACGCTCGTCTTGATCGCCTGGGGCTTGAGGCGGGGCGACGAGATCAAGTACATCGCCATGTAGTTCTGGATTTCAAAGATCTGGTTACGCAGGGTCCGCTTCATGGTCGTCCAGACGCCCGGCTCGATCAAGGCGTCCAGGGCGTTGAGCACGAGGTAGCCGCCGTTGGCCTTGAGGAACGAGCCGGCCTTGATCTTGGTGAAATCGGTTTGCAGCGCGCCCCACCGGGAGACCATGGACTCGATCGTCCCGAAGAGGTTGATGTAGGTGGGGTTGGTCTCGATGATGACCGGCTCCCCCTTGACCTCGGAGTTGTCGACGAGCAAGTTGACGCGGTACTCGAGGAAGGCGTCGGCGTTCTCTCTGTTTTTTTCTTCCCTGTCCTCTTTTTTTTGGGCCTTGAAGAGGTCGATGTTGTTGTTCAGGTTCTCTTCGACGTGGCCCAGGTATTCCGCGATCGAGGGTTCCGCGAGCTTGTCGCGGACGCCCGAGATGTCGCCCTTGATGATCGGCGTGATGGCCTCGATGTCCCAGTTCTTGAGCAGGCTGCGGGTCTCTTCGTCGATCTCGCGGAGATTTTCGAAGACGGCCTCCATCTCGCCGCTCAGCTCGTCGTACTTCTTCTTCAGGTTGTCCAGGCTCTTCTGGTCGAACTTCTTCTCCTTGATCATCGACTCGAGCTTGGCGAAGGGTGTCGGCGTGTCTTCGATGACGGGGATGAGATCGGGTTTGACGAACAGTCCCATCTGGACCTGGATGACGGAGAATCCTTGCGCGGCGGCCGACTGCTCGAACCTCTCGAGGATGACCTTTTGCTTCCCCTGCTGGGCCTCGATGATGGCTTCCCTTCGGTCCGTGTAGTATTTGCTCTTAAGCAGCTCCGGGATATGCACCTTGAGCATCTCTATCAGGTTGTCCATGGCATCCCGGAAGAGGCGGCCCCGGCCGCCGGGGAGCATGATGAGGGTCGGCTCATCCGGGCTCTTGAAATTGTTGACGAAGAGGATGTCGTCGGGCGTTTTTTCCTTCTTCTCGAGCCGCTCGAGCAGCTGCTTGATCGTCGTCGTCCGGCCGGTTCCGACCATGCCGGTGATGAAAATGTTATAGCCCAGGCTCTTAATCTCGAGCCCGGTCTGGATGGCCTTGATGGCCCGCTCCTGGCCGATGATCTCGACGCAGGGTTCGCACTCTTCGGTCGTGGTAAAGGGGATGCTATCGGGATCGATCTTCAGGCGCAACTTGTCGGGAGAGAGCTCTTCGAACTGGGTTTTGGTTCTCATGCCTTAACTCCTATCGGAGGAAAAATAGCATAAAAATTGGTGAAAAAATAGCCCCCATCTGTTAAAATGAGGGAAATTTTGTAAGGACCTGCATGTGAGTACCCCTACCATAGAGAAACTCGAGGGCCGCCGGGGCCTGAAAGAGTTTATCGGCTTTCCTTGGAGGGTTTATGCCGACGACCCCAACTGGGTGCCGCCGCTGGTCATCGACCTGAAGGAAAAGCTCAACAGGAAGAAGAACCCATTCTTCGCGCATGCCGAGATGGACCTCTTCCTGGCCCGCCGGGACGGCCGGCTGAGCGGCCGGATCGCCGCCATCATGGACCGCAACCACAACGCTGTCCACGACGAGAAGATCGTTTTCTTCGGGTTGTACGAGAGCCTGAACGACCCGGAGACCGCCGCGGCGCTCCTGGATACCGTCGCGGCCTGGGGGACGGCCAGGGGCATGGACACTCTCCGCGGCCCCGTGAACCTTTCGCTCAACGACGAATGCGCCTTCCTGCTCGAGGGGTTCGACTCTCCGCCCACGGTCATGATGCCCTACAATCCCCGCTATTACCTCGACTTGATGGCGGGCTGCGGGCTGGCCAAGGCCAAGGACCTTTATGCTTTCTACGGAAGCAAGGATCACCAGGCATCCCCGAAGATCCGGGAGATCGTTGACAGGCTCCGCAGCGATACCCGCATCATCGTAAGACCGGTGACCAAGAAGACGCTCCCCGAAGACACCCGAAAGATGATGCAGATCTACAACGGCGCTTGGGAGAGGAACTGGGGTTTCGTTCCGATGACGCCCGAGGAGATCGAGCACCTGGTGGCCAAGCTGAAGCAGGTGGCGGACCTCCGCATCATCCTGCTTGCCGAGGACGAGGGCCGCCCCGCGGGTTTCGCCTTCGGCCTGCCCAACCTGAACGAGGTCATCAAGAAGATGAACGGCCGGCTGACCCCCCTGGGCATCGTCAAGTACCTCTATTACAGGAAAAAGATCAAGGGGGTGCGGGCGCTCGTCTTCGGCGTGCTCAAGGAATACCGCCAGACCGGCCTCAGCTACCTTCTCTATTCTGAGTTCGAGAAGAGAGTGTTCTCCTTGGGCTACGAGTGGGGCGAAACGTCGTGGCAGCTCGAGGACAACGATCTCGTCAACCGGTTCGCCCTCTCTGTCGGCACGCATCTGTACAAGAAATACCGCATCTTCGAGAAAAAGATCGCCTGACGGCAGGGGACAAACGATAGGAGGGAACGCCATGATCTATCAGAACCTGATCTTGCGCAAAAGCGAGGGGATCGGCTGGATCGCCGTGAACCGCCCGGAAAAGCTCAACGCCATGAACATCGCCACGGTCGGGGAGCTTCAGGCGGCCTTCGAGGAATTCGAAGCCGACCCCGAGGTGAAGGCAGTCATCCTCACGGGGACGGGGGAGAAGGCCTTCATCGCGGGCGCCGATATCGGCGAATTCAGCGGCCTGAACGCCGAGGCCGGGAGGCATTTCGCCCGCCGCGGCCAGGATATGACCCGGACGATCGAGAACTGCGGCAAGCCCGTGATCGCCGCGGTCAACGGTTTTGCCCTGGGAGGCGGCACGGAGATCGCCATGGCCTGCCACATCCGGATCGCTTCGGAAAACGCCAAGATGGGCCAGCCGGAAGTCAAGCTGGGGATCATCCCGGGCTATGGCGGAACGCAGCGTCTGCCCCGGCTCGTCGGCAAAGGCAAGGCGATGGAGCTCATCTTCTCGGGCCGGATGGTGGACGCCCGCGAGGCCCTGGAGATCGGGCTGGTCAACAAGGTCGTCCCCCTGGCCGACCTGCCGGCGGCAGCGGAGGCGATGGCCCGCGAGATCATCAAGAACGCGCCGCTAGCGATCGCTTATGCCGTGCAGGCTATTAACAGGGGCCTCGACAAGGGCCTGGACGATGGGCTCGAGATCGAAGCCGAGGTCTTCGGCCGGTCATGCGGGACAGAGGACGCGCGCGAGGGATCGCAGGCTTTCCTGGAAAAGAGGAAGCCGAATTTTCGCGGGCGCTGAGAGAGGTCAGATATGGAAACTTACCAGGGAAAGCTTCAGGCGAAGGGATTCAGGATTGGCATCGTCGTCAGCCGTTTCAACAGCTTCATCTCCGACAGGCTGCTCGAGGGGGCCCTGGACGCCCTCTCGAGGCTCGGGGCCGCGGACACGGACATCTCCGTCTACAAAGTGCCGGGGTCGTTCGAGATCCCCGTCGTGGTGAAGAAGCTCGCCGGCTCCGAGAAGGTGGACGGCATCGTCTGCCTGGGGGCCTTGATCCGGGGCGACACGCCGCACTTTGATTACCTGAGCGCCGAGGTAACGAAGGGCATCGCCCAGATCGCCATCGATCATGGCGTCCCCTGCGCTTTCGGCATCCTGACCGTGGACACGATCGAGCAAGGGATCGAGCGGGCCGGGACGAAATCCGGCAACAAGGGCTGGGATGCGGCCTTCTCGGTCATCGAGATGCTGAATCTCTTCAAAGCCGCCAAGCTGGGCTGAGCCGGGCGATCCTCATGGGTGAGCGCAGGAGAGCCCGGGAAGCCGCGCTCCAGATCCTTTACCAGCTCGAGTTCGGGGCCGAGGAGCCCGAGGCGGCCGTCCGTTCGTTCTGGAAGTCGAAGCGCACCCCGGAAGCGACCCGGGAATACAGCCGTTGGCTTGTCCGGGGCATCCTCGAACACCGGGACGGCCTGGACGAGGCCATCCAGGGGATTTCCAAAAATTGGCGGATCGAGCGCATGAGCCTCATCGACCGCAACATCCTGCGGCTGGCCGCCTTCGAGCTCACCTACGCCCGGCCGACGGCCCCGGCCATCGTCATCAACGAAGCCATCGAAATCACCAAAAAGTACAGCAGCCCCGAGGCGGCCGTCTTTGTCAACGGGATCCTGGACGCCCTGAAAAGGGGGATCCAGGCCGCGAACCCCGCCGAACGAGAGGTAGAACATGCCGGACCCCAAATCCCCCCAGGAAAAACAAAACCCCGACGACGAGCCAAAGAAGACTGACCAGGAAGCCTTCCGGCTGGAGAAGATCGAGCAGCTGCGGCAGGCGGGGGTGAACCTCTTCCCCTACAAAGCGGAAAAGACCCACTCGGTTTTCGAAGCGGTCCGGGATTTCGCGGGCCTGTCGGCCGCCGACCTGGAGGCGAAGAAAGCCGCGGTCACCGTGCCGGGCCGCATCGTCTCCATCCGGAAAATGGGCCGGGCGACCTTCAGCACCATATCGGACGGCCGTGCCCGGCTCCAGGTCTATCTCCGCGAGGACCGTCTCGGGAAGAGGGATTACGACCTGTTCGGGCTGATGGACATCGGCGACATCATCGATGCGCGGGGGACGCTCTTCAAGACGCGGACCGGCGAGCTGACCATCCTGGCGGAGTCGGTGACGCTCCTGGCCAAGTGCCTCCACCCGCTTCCCGAAAAATGGCACGGGCTCCAGGACGTCGAGCTCAGGTACCGGCGGCGCTACCTCGACCTGATTATGAACCCGGAGGTCGGGGAGGTCTTCCGGCTGCGCAGCCGGCTGATCGCGGAGATCCGCAAGTTTTTCGACGGGCGGGGGTACATGGAGGTCGAAACACCCATGATGCAGCCCATGCCCGGGGGGGCCATCGCCCGGCCGTTCAAGACGTTCCACAACGCCCTGGGCATCGACCTCTATCTCCGGATCGCGCCCGAGCTTTATCTCAAGCGGCTGGTGGTGGGGGGGCTCGAGCGGGTCTACGAGATCAACCGGAACTTCAGGAACGAGGGCATCTCCTCCGAGCACAACCCGGAATTCACCATGCTCGAGTTTTACGAGGCCTACAGCGATTTCACCGACATGATGGACCTCACCGAGGAGCTCCTCCAAGGCCTCTGCCTGACCCTCCTGGGCAAGGATGAGGTCCCCTACGGTGAAAGGACGATCTCGTTCAAGCGGCCGTTCGCCAGGCTGAAATACCGCGAGGCCCTGCTCACCCTCAGCGGCCTGGCCCCGGCCCGGTTCGACAACCCGGACGACATCATCGCCCTGGCCAAGACATTGGCGGGCGAGCAGCCGGTGTCCTACGGCAAGGCCCTGGACGTGATCTTCGACAAGCTGGTCAAACCCTCGATCGTCCAGCCGACCTTTATCACGCACCCCCCCAAGGAGATCTCGCCGCTCGCCAAAGCCGCCCGCGACAATCCCGACGAGGCCGAGCGGTTCGAGCTCATGATGGCGGGCATGGAGATCGCCAACGCCTTCAGCGAGCTCACCGACCCGTGCGAGCAGCGGCTCAGGTTCGAGCAGCAGGCCGAGGAAAGGAAAAAGGGGGACGAGGAGTCCCATCCGATCGACCTCGATTATGTCCAGGCCCTCGAATACGGCCTGCCGCCCACGGGAGGGGAGGGCATCGGCATCGACCGTCTGATCATGATCTTGGCCAACAGGCAGTCCATTCGGGAAGTCATCCTTTTCCCGCTGCTGAGGCCCCGCTGAGCCGAGCCGCATGACCTACGAGCTCTTCATCGCGGGCCGATATCTCAGGGCCCGCCGCAAGCAGGCCTTCATTTCCGTGATCACGTTCATCTCGATCCTGGGGATCGCCATCGGCGTCATGGCCCTGGTCATCGCCCTGGCCCTGATCACGGGTTTCCAGCGGGACGTCCAGGACAAGATTCTGGGCGCGACCTCGCACATCATGGTTTCCGACCTGGGTTCGGGCGGCATCCCCGATTACGGGGACATAAGGACGCGCATCCAGGCGTTGCCGGGGATCAAGGTCGTCTCCCCCGTGGTCTACGATATCGTCCTTCTCTCGGGTCCGCTCCGCAGCCACGGCGCCACCCTCAAGGGGATCGATTTCGACCTCGATAAGCCCCATTACGCCTGGCTCCGAAACCTGGAAGAGGGCGAGTTGCCCGCCCCGTCGGCCCGGGACGGCCTCATCCTGGGCAAGGACCTGGCTTATTCCCTGGGAGTCGGGCCGGGCGACACGGTCAGCGTGCTGACCGCTTCGTCCATGCGGCTCTCTCCGCTGGGGCCGGTCCCCAAGCTCAGGGAATTCCAGGTGACCGGCGTCTTCTCGGCCGGGCTCTACGAGTTCGATTCCACGACCGCCATGACTTCGCTCGGGGTCGCCCAGCGCCTCTTCCGCCTCGACGGCCGCGTTACCCATCTCCAGATCATGATCGACGATATCTTCCAGGCCGGGAAACTGGCCGATACGCTCCGGGGCAGCCTGCCGCCCACGCTCTACGTGACCACCTGGATGGACCTCAACCGGACCCTCTTCTCGGCCCTGAAGCTCGAAAAGAACATCATGTTCCTGACCATTACGCTGATCGTCTTCGTGGCCGCGCTCAACATCATCGCCAGCCTGATCCTGATGGTCATGGAAAAGACCCGCGACATCGGGATCCTGATGGCGATCGGCGCGTCGGCCTCGAGCATCCAGAAGATCTTCTTCCTCCAGGGCGCCATGATCGGGGTCCTGGGGACCGCGGCGGGGGTCGTCCTCGGCCTGGTCTTCTCCTGGCTGGCCAACACGTTCCAGCTGATCAAGGTGCCCGTGGACATCTACCAGATCTCCTTTGTGCCCTTTCATATCCAATGGACCGACCTGCTCATGATCATCGGCGTGAGCCTGGCCATCAGCCTGCTCTCGACCCTGTTTCCCTCGCGCCGGGCGGCCAAAGTGGACCCGGTCGTCGCCCTGAAATATGAGTAGAATCGTCAGCGCCCGGGGTGTCGGCAAGGTTTATCCCTTGCCCGAGGGCGAGTTGCACGTCTTCCAGGACCTCGATTTTGAGCTCGAGCAGGGCGAGCTCGTCGCGGTCATGGGCGCGTCCGGCGTGGGCAAGACGACGTTCCTGAACCTGTTGGGCGCGCTGGACCGGCCGAGCGCGGGGTCGATCCTGCTCGAGGGCGAGGACGTCAACGTCAAGACCGAGCGGGAGAAGTCCCGGCTCAGGAACCGGAAGGTCGGGTTCGTTTTTCAGTCCTTCCATCTGCTGCCCGAGTTCAGCGCCCTGGAAAATGTCTTCCTGCCGCTCCTCATCGCCGGCGCCGACAGGGCGCAGGCGGTCCGGCGCGCCTCGACCCTGCTGGCCGAAGTGTTCCTGGCGGAACGGGCCGGTCAGAAGCCCGGCCTCCTCTCGGGCGGTGAGCAGCAAAGGGTGGCCATCGCCCGGGCGCTGGTCAACGAGCCAAAGCTCCTGCTCGCCGACGAGCCGACCGGAAACCTCGACTGGAAGACGGGCGAGGCCGTCATCCAGCTCATCAAGGACCTCCACGAGCGCCGGGGGCTCTCCTCGGTCATCGTCACGCACAATGAGAAAGTTGCCCGGTACTGCGATAAGCTCTATATCATGGAGGGCGGCCGGTTGAAACTTATCTGACCCTTTCGGAGTTATCTGGATTGCCCTCCCGTCTCCGGGAGACGCTGCGGGAGGGCGGCCGGGAGGTTCGGACCCCACTTTGAAAAAGCTGCCTCGATATGGTATAAAGAGGACTTCATGAAGAAGTTTTTGTGGCTGATTCTGGTCTTCCTGGCCCTGCCCGTCGTGGCGGCCGCCCAGGAACGCATCGAGAAGATCGAGATCACCGGGAACGACAGGGTCACCCGGGAGACCATCGTCTATTACCTCTCCAGCCGCGAGGGCGATTTCTACAGCGAGGAACTGCTGAGGAAAGACCTCCGTGTCCTCTGGTCGACGGGTTTCTTCAGCAACGTCAAGATCGAGGAAGAGCCCGGCACGACGGGCCGCATCGTCAAGATCATCGTTGAGGAAAATCCGGTTGTCAAGAGCATCAGCTTCAAGACCGGGAAGAAGATCAAAGAGGACGATATCTCCAATAAGCTGAAGGAGAAAGACGAGTACATCCTCCCGTATTCTTATTACAGCGCCTCCAAGGTCCAAAAAGTCCGGGAGACGATCATGGCGCTTCTCCTGGAAAAGGGGATGTACGCCGCCCAGGTCGAGGCCCAGACCGACCGCAAGGGGAAAAACGAGGTCGAGCTCACCTTCAAGATCGACGAGGGACCCCGGGTCCGCGTGGCCGAGGTGGTTCTGACCGGGACCCCCAAGCTCCCCCAGAGCATTTTGCTGGCCGCCATGAAATCCAACCGGCCCCACGGGCTGGTCAGCTGGGTGGCCGGGGCCGACGTCTACAAGGAAAACAAGCTGACCGAGGACCTGGACAAGATCAAGGCGAAGTTCCAGGAGTACGGCTACATGGAGGCCGTCGTCGGCAAGCCCGAGATCGAACAGCTCACGAAGCGGACGATCCTTCGCAAGAAACAGACGATGCTCAGGATCGCGATCCCCGTCAGCGCGGGCGACCGCTACACGGTCGCGGATATCACAGTCGAAGGCAACAAGGCCATCAAACCGGACTACCTGCGCAACCTGATCAAGTTCAAAAAGGGCGATATTTATAATATCAAGCGCCGTGAAAAAAGCGTCGAATCGATCACCGAGGCCTACCGGAACGCCGGCTACCTCTACATCCAGGTCATCCCCGTGGAGAGCCTCGACCCCAAGAACAAGCGCGTCAGCCTGGCCTACAACCTGAGCGAGAACGAGATCGCCTATCTCAACAGGCTGGAGTTCAAAGGCAACACCTTCACCAAGGATAAGGTCATCCGCCGGGAGATGATCATCCGGGAGGGCGACCGTTTCAGCCTGGCCATGTTCAAGGACAGCCTCCTCCGGATCAAGCAGCTCGGGCTCGTGGATGTCGACAAGGACCCGGACGTCAGGCCCGACGGCGAGGACGTCACCAAGATCAACGCGACGGTCAACGTCAAGGAGCTGCAGCGGAACAACGTCCAGTTCACGGCGGGCTACAGCGGCTACGAAGGCTATTTTGTCGCCGCCAGCTACTCGACCGTGAATTTCCTGGGAGGCGGCGAGAACGTCGAGGTCACGGCGCAGTACGGAGGGCGGGTCAAGAACTACGTCCTGGGCCTCTCGGAACCCTATTTCCTGGACCTGCCGATCAGCCTGGGCACCAATATCTACAGCCGGTACATCGACCTGCCGTATCTCTACGCCCGGAAAGACGTCGGCGCCGACCTCATCCTGGGCGCACGCATCAAAGGGTACCTCCGGGGCAACCTGACATACAGCTATTCCAACATCAGCCTCTCGCAGAGCACGTACACCGGCCAGGAGGGGCTGCTCCCGTACACGAGCTCATATTACTCGTATTATTACGGAGCCGCCTACGGTTTCGGCAAGTATAACGTCAGCGCTATCATCCCGACCATCTACCGGTCGACGATCGATAGCCCCATCACCCCGAGCAGCGGCACGATGTTCCTGCTGAGCGCCAAGCTCGCCGGCGGGCCGCTGGGCGGCGAAGTGGACTTCATCAAGCCCAAGGTCGAATTCACGATCTTCCGGCCCACCCTCTCCAAGCAGGTCTTCGGGTTCCACCTGTCCTACGAGTTCATCCGGTCCTCCTACAGTTCGCAGATCCCCTTCTGGGAGAGGTTCTATCTCGGGGGAGAGCGCGACATCCGGGGCTATGAGATCTACTCCATCGGCCCGCGGACCGACGACGGTTACCTGATCGGCGGCATCAAGTCCCTGGTCGTGAATTTCGAATACCAGTTCCAGGTGGCGGGGCCGCTCAACCTGATCCTGTATCACGATATGGGCAACACCTATCTCAAGGGCGAGAACCCGACCCTCGGCAACCTGTACACTTCGTCCGGAATCGAGGCCCGCATTTTCGTGCCCGCGCTGCGTGTTCCCTTCCGGCTCATTTTCGCGTATAATAACCGGCTGATTTATCCCGGCGACACCCATGTCAACTTCCGGTTTGCCATCGGGACAACGTTTTAGTACGAGGAGGAAATGAAGATGAAAAAGTTACCTGTGTATGCCGCCATGCTCCTGCTCTTGCTGGCCGCCGCGGCGCCCCTGAGCTTCGCTCAGACCGCCTCCAAGGTCGGCGTGATCAACTCCCAGGAAGTCCTGGAGAAGTCGGCGGAGGGCAAGCGGGTCATCGCCCGGCTCCAGGAAAAAGACAAGTCCAACCAGGCCGCTGTGGACAAGCTCGACCAGGAAATCAACTCGCTCCAGACCAAGCTGAATACGGGCCGGCTGACCTTGACCGAGGAGCAGCTCTATAACATGAACGCGGACCTGAACAAGAAGCAGACGGACCGGAAGCGGATCGCCGAAGACGCCTCCCGCGATTTCCAGGACCTCCAAGTGAAGCTGTTCAACAAGGTCCAGAGCGAGCTCATTCCGATCATCGATGGAATGGGCAAGGAAAAGGGCCTTGAGGTCATCTTCGACCTGGCCAAGAGCGGCGCCGTTTATTTCAACCCCACGATCGATGTGACCGCGGAGGTCATCAAAAGGTACGACGCCTCCAAGGCGGCCACGCCGCCGGCAAAATGACGTCTGGACCGACCGAACAACCGATCAGGATCGAGGAGATCCTGAAGATCCTGCCGCATCGGTTTCCTTTTCTGATGGTGGACCGGGTGCTCAGCCTGGTGCCCGGCAAGTCGGTCATCGGCATCAAGAACGTCAGCTGCAACGAGTCGTTCTTCCAGGGGCATTTCCCGGAGATCAAGGTCATGCCCGGGGTCCTGATCGTTGAAGCCCTCGCCCAGGCGGGGGGGATCCTCCTCTATCACTCCTTTTCCGAGCCCCGAAAGAAGCTGGTCGTCCTCAGCAAGGTCCAGAACATGAAATTCCGCCGGGCGGTGGTGCCCGGCGACCAGCTGAGGCTCGAGACCGAGGTCATCAAGATCCGGTCGAAGTTCGCCACGATCCGGGGGAGGGCGCTGGTCGACGGAGAAGTGGCTGCCGAGGGCGAGCTCTCGGCGGCGGTCATCGACATCGCCGAGACCGATGAGCAGCGCTGAGGTCGTCATCCATGCCTCCGCCTGCGTCGACCCGGGGGCGGAGCTCGGACCCGGCGTGTCTATCGGCCCGGGCTGCGTGATCGGCGGGCTGGTTTCCATCGGCCGGAACACGCGCCTCGAAGCGAACGTCCATATCGCCGGCCGCACGCAGATCGGCGAGGACTGCCTGTTCTCGCCCTTCTCGGCCGTCGGCGGCGAGCCCCAGGACACCGGCTACAAGGGCGAAGACACCGGGGTGGTGATCGGCGACCGCAACATCTTCCGCGAGTTCATCACCATCCATAGGGGAACGGTCAAGGTGGGCGGGACGACCACGATCGGCTCCGACAACTATTTCATGGCCTACTCCCATATCGCCCACGACTGCCGCGTCGGTAGTCAGACGATCTTCACCAACGCGGCGACTCTGGGGGGGCACGTCGTCGTCGACGATTTCGCTTCGATCGGCGCCTTTAGCGCCGTCCACCAGTTTTGCCGGGTGGGGAAGTATGCTTTCATCGGCGGGTTCTCCGTCATCCTCCAGGATGTGCTGCCCTTCATCAGGGTCGCCGGGATGAGACCGGTCCTTCTGTACGGGCTCAACTCCGTCGGACTCCGGCGGAGGGGGTTCAGCCGGGAGAGATTGAGCACCCTCAAAGAGATAATGAAGATCCTCTTTTACTCCAACCTCAACACCACCCAGGCCCTCGACCGCATCAGGTCCCTCTTTCCCGCCAACCAGGACCGCGAGGAGATCATCGGCTTCATCGAGTCCTCCTCGCGCGGCATCGTCAAGAAGGCGGCCCCGACATGGGACAGCGAATCGGAATCATAGCGGGGGGGGGCCGGTTCGTCCCCTCGGCCATCCGCGAATTCCAGAAGAGCGGGCTGACCTGTGTCGTGGCGGGGATCGAGTGGGAGGCTTCCCGCCAGCTCGCCCGGACCGCCTCCGTCTTCCAGTGGGTCAACGTCGGCGAGCCGCTCAAGGCGGTCGCTTTTTTCAAGCAGAACGCCGCCGACAGCGTCATGATGCTCGGCAAAGTCCGCCCGTCGGCCGTCTACCGGTCAGAAAGCCTCGGCGGTGGTTCGGGCGGCCTCCTCGACAGCCTCCAAGACCGGTCGGCGACGGCCGTCCTGGGGACGGCGGTGGCTTTTCTGGAGTCCCAGGGGATCCAGGTGCTCGACCCGGCTCCCTTTCTGGAGCCGTACCTCTGCGCGCCCGGACCGCTGACGCAGACCCGGCCGACCCCGGCTGCCGAAGGGGACATCGATTTCGGGCTGCCGCTGGCGCGTCGGTTGGCGGACCTTGACATCGGCCAGACGCTGGTCGTCCGGCGCCGCACCGTTGTTGCCGTGGAGGGGCCTGAAGGAACGGACGCCGCCATCCGCCGCGGGGCGAAGCTGGCCGGCGCCGGCTTCAGCGTGGTCAAGGCCGGGCGCTCGGTCCAGGACATGAGACTCGATGTCCCGGCGGTCGGCCTGGATACCGTCCGGGCGATCATCCGGGCGGGCGGTGCCGCTCTCGGACTGGACGCCGCGAAGGTGGCGTTCTTCCAGAGGCGCGAAGCAACGGCCCTGGCGGACGCCCACGGCCTGGCCATCGTCGCCCTGGGGGCCGGGGCCCGGGAGGCGTCGATTGGCTAACGTCCGGGTGGGCCTCATCGGCGTCGGCTATCTGGGGATGCAGCACGCCCGCATCCTGTCCTACCTCGAGGGCGCGGACCTCAAGGCGGTCGCCGACATCGACTTCAAAAAGGCGGTCCAGATCGGCAACCGGCACGGCGTCAACTATTTCCAAAACTACCCGGACATGCTCGACGAGATCGACGCGGCCATTGTAGCCACGCCCACTTCGGAGCATTTCTCCATAGCCCTGGACCTCCTCCGGCACGGCAAGTCGATCCTGGTCGAGAAGCCGATCACGGAGACCGTCGAGCAGGCGGAGCAGCTGGTCGCGGAAGCCAAGACCAACGGGCTCATCCTGCAGGTCGGTCACCTGGAGCGGTTCAACCCGGCCGTCGAGGCCGTGGAGAACAAGATCAAGGACCCGAAGGTTCATCGAGGTGCAGAGGCTGGGGTCGTTTTCCGCCCGGTCGATGGACATCGATGTCGTCCTCGACCTCATGATCCACGACCTGGACATCATCGCCTCCCTGATCCACGACGAGGTCAGCTCGATCAAGTCCTCAGGCATCCATGTGCTCTCGGACAAGATCGATATCGCCAACGCCCGCCTGGAGTTCAAATCGGGCTGCATCGCCACCCTGACGGCCAGCCGGGTCCACCAGGGCAAGGTCCGGAAGCTCCGGATTTTCGAGCCCACCGTTTATTATTCGATCGACTACATCGACCAGGAGGTCAAGGTCTTCCCGCTCGACCGGAGCCAGACGGACATCAAGACGCTGAAGATCCAGAAAGAGGAGCCCCTCAAAAAAGAGCTGGAGAATTTCCTGGACTGCGTCCGGCTGGGCAAGAATACCAAGGTCAGCGGCGAGGAAGGCCTCCGGGCGCTACGGCTGGCGTATAGCGTTCTCCGGGAAGCCGCGGCCTGACGCCGCCGGCCGCCCGTCCCCTCACTTTGTCATCTTGAAGAAGGCGTCTTCCAGGTTCGAGTTGAAGGTCACCTTGGTGATCGCCATTTTCATGAATTCCTGGCCGTCCTGGAGCGTGGTCATGGAATGGGCGATCATGACGTCGCCTTCCTTGCGGTAGTCGCCGAAGACCGATTCCGTCATGACCTCGGCATTCGTCTGGGCGTTGAACTCCATCCCCTTGGCCTTGTAGGCGAGGTGGGTGGCGGGGTCGAGGTACATTGTCGTCTTGTGGCCGTCGGCCGTGGTCTGCTCGAGGAGAAGGTATTCTTTGGCCTCGATCTTTTCTTTGCCCTTGTACTCGTACTTGATCCCGTACTTGTCGGGGTTGAGGAGGGCGTCGTTGCCCATCGCCTGGCGCTTCATGGCCTGGGACGCCGGCTCCGGGAGCTGTTCCGTCGCGCCCGTCTGGGGGTTGACCATCCAGGCGACGCTTCCGTCGTAGGCCTGGGTGATGACCATGCCCATGATCTCGATGTCCATCCGCATCATGTTGGGCTCCTTCTGGTACATGGTCAGGGTCCCGTTCATGCCTTGCGCCACGAGCTCGATCGTGGCGTTGATCGTCGTGTCTTTGACGGCGGCCAGCGCCTTGGCGCCGCCCTGGGCCTCGATCATCTTGGCGACGACGTCTTGGGTCGTTTGAGCATTGGCAGCGCCGGCGACCAGGGCCAGCGCCGCCAGCCCGCAGGCCGTAATAGCTGTTAATTTTCTCATGGGTTCCTCCTTTGGACCGGGCCGGACCGATGACCGGCCGCTGAGTCGCTTATTGTAATGCTTTCCGGCCGGCAACACAAATCGAATTCACAGATCAGGTCGAAATGTCCGGGATCCGTTTGTCAGAAGGGGGCGATTGGGCTAGAATGCAGGTCTTTCAGCGTGACCCATGATTGGCGTATATGTCGACCGGCTGCGCCGGCACATCAATTTCAGGCAGACATTCACCTCGCTGCGCCACCCCAACTATCGCCTCTGGTTTTACGGCCAGCTCGTCTCTCTCTTCGGAACCTGGATGCAGACCACCGCGCTCGGATTCCTGGTTTACGAGCTGACCCGGTCGCCGGCCTACCTCGGCTACGTTGGGTTCGCCGCCGGCATCCCGAGCTGGATCTTCATGGCCTACGGCGGCGTCTTCGCCGACCGGGCCAGCCGACGGCGGCTGCTGATCGCCACCCAGTCCGCCATGATGTTCCTCGCTTTTGCCCTGGCGGCCCTGACCTTCCTGCGGCTCATCCAGCCCTGGCAGATCGTGCTCCTGGCGTTCTTCCTGGGCGTGGCCAACGCCTTTGACGCACCGGCCCGGCACGCCTTCGTCCCCGACATGGTGCCTCGGGAGGATTTGACCAACGCCATCGCCCTGAACTCAACGATCTTCAACTCGGCGATCGCCATCGGCCCCGCCGTCGCCGGCGTCACGTACGCTCTGGTCGGCCCGGCCTGGTGCTTCATGATCAACGGCCTGTCCTTCCTGGCCGTCATCGGGGCCCTGCTGATGATGAAGGTCAAGCCGACCCCGAGAGCGGTTTCGGAGGACTCGGCCTGGCAGGAGCTCAAGGAGGGGGTCCGCTATGTCCTCGGACATCAGGTGATCCGGACGTTGATCTTCATCGTCATGGTGACAGGCCTGTTCGGGAGCTCATTCGTCGTCCTGATCCCGGCCTGGGCGGTCGATATCCTGCACGGGAACGCGGCGACCAACGGTTGGCTGCAGTCCGCCCGGGGCGTCGGCGCGCTTTTCGGCGCGCTCTTGATCGCCTCTCTCGGCCGGTTCAACTTCCGCGGCCGGTTGCTCGCCGTCGGAACCCTGGCTTTCCCCTCGGTCCTTCTCGTTTTCGCGCTGGTGCACTGGCTGCCGCTGTCCCTCCTGGCGCTTCTTGCCTCGGGCGCGGCCCTTGTCTTCACCTTCAACATCGCCAACGCCCTGGTCCAGACCCTCGTCCGGGATGAGCTCCGGGGCAGGGTGATGGGCATCTACAGCTTCACTTTCTTCGGCTTCCTGCCCATCGGCGCTCTCTGGATCGGTCTGGCCGCCGAAAAGCTCGGTGAGCCCACGGCCATCATCATCAACGCCCTCGCGCTGCTCGCGCTGTCGGGGCTGGTCATGGTCCTTGTCCCCGAGCTCCGCCGCCTCGAGTAGCTCCGCGGATCGGGACCGTGTTCCGTAGCCAGGCGGGAGCCAGGCCGCCGGCGACCTGTCAAGGGAAGTATCTCCAAACGTGTGATGGCAATAATCAAAGTGTGGGGTGGCGCGGCGTGGGGGCCCCCCGCCGACCGAACGTTTGAGGCCAAGGGCTTGGCTGAACCGGATGAGCGTGACTGACCGTTCGGGCGCCGGGGGATCGCCGTGCCAGGACCCCAATTCCCAATTAACTGATCACGTGGATGGAGATGCAAACCCCTGTCAGGTTTTGGGTTGACAAGGCCGGCGGATTCGGCTATCCTTAAATCACACTAGCTGAAATAGCTCAGCATCTAGCATAAATAGCAATAAATGGTAGCATATATAGGGTCCCTAGAGATGCGCCCGGACAAGCTTTGCCAGGAGAAACCGACGGTTTTAGTGAGCCGATGATCAAAACGAGACCTCGTCGGAGCAAGTACTTTTTCGGGGCCTTCCTTGTCGTTTCTTTTCTGGGGGGCAAGCCTCCCGAATTCGGCCAGGAAAACTCGTTTTTTCACGGCTACTTGATCAAGAACCCCGTCATCCGCGTGGCTCTCTGCGTCAACCTCGACCAGGTGACCCTGAGCTCATCTTCAGGCGCTGAGGTCTACGAGGCGGGCCGGAGCTACCGGTTCCTGGCCGGCGACGTGGACAAGATCGCGATCAAGGGCCAGAAGGAAGCGCTCACCGAACGGTTTTCCCTCCAGATCGCCCAGTCCGAGAGCAAGGCGGCGGCCGAACGGCTGGCCCGGGACCTGGGGGCAAGAATCGGCCCTTCCGCCCGGGTGGCGGTCGTCCCCGGCGGGGAGGACGGCCCGGGCTTTCAGGTGAGAGCCGGGGATTTTCTGACGCGTGGGGAAGCCCTCAGGTATATCAAGACCTTGAATGCGGCCGGCATCCGAGAAGCCTGGATCGTCCGGGATGAGGTTACCAACGAGCGGGCCGATGCGCTGTCGGTGATGGTGGGCGACAAGCGGGAAATTCTCGACCCAAATACGGTTGTCTATTTCATACCCTCGAGCCCGCAGAGCTATCTCAGCTATAACGGGAACCAGTACCGGGGTATTTTCGTCCTCAGGGCGACAAAAAAAGGGATCGCCCTCGTCAACATTCTCAACCTGGAAGAATACCTTAAGGGTGTCGTGCCCAAGGAGCTCTCCCCCGAGGTCTTCAATGCCTATGACGCGCTTAAAGCCCAGGCCGTGGCCGCCCGGACATACGCGATCAAGCACCTCGGGGCGCACGGCGACCTCGGGTTCGACGTCTACGATACGGCCCAGAGCCAGGTCTACGGGGGGCTGACCGCCGAGCACCCCCTGAGCAGCAGGGCGGTGGAAGAGACCAGGGGAGAGGTGGCTGTTTACCGCGGGAAGCTGATCAATGCCCTCTACACCAGCACCTGCGGCGGCCTGACCGAAGACGCTGCGAACGTCTTCGAGGGCAGCCCCGAGCCCTACCTGAAGAGCACGGAGTGCGTTTATGAAAAACAGCCGGAGTGGATCCTGGAATGCCCGCCGGCGCTGCCGATCATGGCCCGGAACCGGATCATCGACAGGGAGGTCGCCTGGTTGACCAGCCTGGGAATCGTGCCCGCCCAATCACTTCCCGAATACTACCAGGAACCGGCGCCTGCCGACGAGGCGGTGGGCTGGGTCCGAAACGCCGCCGCCTTCCTGGGGAAGCCGGTCGACCGGCTGGGTCCCCAGGATGCCCGGATGAACGCCCCGGGCATGGCGGCGCTTCTTGTCCGCGCCTTTCAATGGGAAGACCGGGTCCGGAACTTGATGCTCAAGAGCGAAGTGGATTTCGTGATGCGGGACCTTCCCCCTTTCCGGGGAGAGGCCCGGGACAATCTCGCCTACCTCATCCATACGGGCATCCTGACCGCCTCGCCGGACATGGCCGACGAATCGCGGTCGGTCTCCCGCGGCGAGCTGGCCCTGGCGCTGTGGCGGTCGGTCAGGAGCTATTTCGACCCCGGGCATAAAGGCGTCTTCCGGGGGCAGGTGGCGGACGGCCTGGAGCTCGAGGAAGAAGGGATCGTTCGCGTTCTTCCACGGTCACCGGACTGCACGCTCTTCCGCGGCCAGGACGGCGAGGTCGCCCGCGCCTCCAGGCTCTCGCTCCTCGGAGGGGAGAAGGTCACCTGGTCCGAGTATCAGGGATCCGTGGGGTTGCTCGAAGTCTCGGATACCGACCAGGGAAACGTCCTCGACCGGGGTTCGCCGTTTCACAGCTGGCAGGTCCGCCAGACCCGCGAGGAGGTCGAAAAGCGGATCCTCGAGTACTATCCCATCGGCCAGCTCGTCGACCTCGAAGTCACGTCCCGGGGCAAATCCCGCCGGGCCATAGGGCTCTCGATCACCGGCACGGAGAGCCAGGTGGCCGTCCGGGGCCTCAAGGTCCGCTGGGTCCTTGGCCTGCGCGATACCCTGTTTGTCATCGACAGGGAGTTCGGGAGCGCCGGGGAGGTCACCCATTTCGTCTTCTCGGGCAAGGGCTGGGGGCACGGCGTCGGGCTGTGCCAGGTGGGCGCCTACCGGATGGCCCAGGCCGGCGCCGATTACAGGGACATCCTGAAGAAATATTACAGGGATGTCCGGGTCTCCCGGTACTACTGATTTCCCGCGCGCGCCGCCGCCGCTCCCCGGCCGATTGACAATTCGCCAAACCCGCCACTATAATCTCCGCGAGGAAAGGGCATGCCCAAGCGCGACATCCGGGAATATCACACGCCGACAAGCGGCATCTTCTTCGTGCCCCGGCGGCGGCTGCTGATCGCCAAAACGCCGTTCCAGCGGATGGAGATCCATGAGACCGATTCGTTCGGACGGGTTCTGCTTCTCGACGGTCTCGTCCAGACGACCGAGCGGGACGAGATCTTTTACCACGAGATGCTCGTCCACCCGGCGATGACCGCCCATCCCCGGCCCGACGACGTCCTCATCATCGGGGGCGGGGACGGGGGGGCCCTTCGCGAAGTCCTGCGTCACCGGGTAAAGAGGGCCACGCTCGTCGAGATCGACGAGGCGGTCGTCACGGCTTGCCGCCGCTATTTTCCGGGTCTGGCGGCATCATTCGACGACCCGCGCGCGTCCCTCAGGATCGCCGACGGCAACGACTTCATCCGGGAGTCGGCGGACGGGTTCGACGTCATTCTCGTCGATTCTTCGGATCCGGTCGGCCCCTCAGCCATCCTGCACCAGCGCAAGTTCTTCGCCAGCCTCAAGGCGCGGCTCAAGCCGGGGGGCGTGATCGCCGCCCAGGCGGGGTCGGTCGTCTTCCATCTCGACCACCTGAAGCGGAAGGCCGCCTTTCTCGAAAAGCTGTTCCGGCACTCGGCTTACTATCTTGGACCCGTGCCGACGTATCCGGGCGGCCTCTGGTGCTATGCCTTCCTCTCGGACGCGATCGCTCCCCTGGAGCCGCTTCGGAAGGACCCGCCGCGCGGCCTCAAGTACTACAATGGAGAAGTCCATCGGGCGGCGTTCGCGTCGCCCGAGCTCCTGAAGGCAGGAGTGAAAGCTCCCCGGCCGTTCGGGTCGCGGGGAAAGGAGTGAGCCCCCATGAGTCCGATGGCTGAGTACCGAGTCCGGAGCATCCACGAGGATTTCGCCCTCCCCGGAGACTCCTCTTTTTGGGAGGCGGTCCCGGCGGCCAAGGTCGATCATTATCTCTGGCTGAAGAACGGCTACGAACCCCGGGTCGAGGCCCGGGCCTGTTACAGCCCCAGCTACCTGTATGTTTTCTTCAAAGCCTGGGAACCCAGGATCCGCGTGACGTATACGAACTTCCAGGACCCGGTCTACAAGGACAGCTGCGTCGAGTTCTTTATCGACCCCTTTCCCGAGAAGAAGCTCGGCTATATCAACATCGAAACGAACGCGCTGGGAACGATGCTTATCAACTACGGCCTGGGACCGGGAACACGTGTCCGCGTCCCGCGGGAAGCGCTGGCCGGGTCCGAGGTCAAGCCCTCGATCAAGGGCCCGGTGGACGGCGCCTACGGGGCCGCTTTCTGGACCCTGGCCTACCGGCTGCCGCTCAGCCTGTTTGAAAAGTACTACGACGCGCGAATCAGCCAGGGTCAAGTCGCCCGGGGTAATTTCTATAAGTGCGGAGACATGACGGAGATCCCCCACTACGGCGCCTGGAACCCGGTCGAGGCCCCCCAGCCCAACTTTCACCTTCCCGAGTATTTCGGCCGGATCCTCTTCTGACCCAGCCGATGTCTCCCAAAGGCCCGAGGGGGGGCCATTCGCACGTTACGGTTTTCCTCATAGCGGTCGTCCTTTTTTCGCCGGGAGCGGCGGTCTGGCCGGCGGCGGAAACCGCGCGGACCCTGACCGTCAGGGACAACCTCCGGCGCGAGGTCAAGGTCCCCGTCCCGGCGTCGAGGATCCTGTCCCTTCAGCCCGAGATGACAAGGATCATCGTAGCGCTCGGGGCGGGGGAGAGCCTGGTCGGACTCGACTACTTTATCCGCGGCAGCGATCACCTTTTCAAGATCGTTTTCCCCGCGGGAGAAGGCCTGCCCGTCGTCTCGATGCCCGATGAAAGCGTCAACAGAGAGCTCGTGGTCCGGCTGAGGCCGGGCCTCATCTTCACCTCACCCACGGAACAGCAGGTCCCGGACTCCATCCAGCGCAGCCTGGGGATCCCGGTCCTGGCGATGGCCTCGATGGGACGGTTCGACGGCCTCCTCGAGGAGATCGAGATTGCCGGCAAGGTCACCGGCCGGGCCGAACGGGCGGCGGATCTCATCGCCTTATTCAGGCAGAAGCTCGCAGGCGTGGCCGATGCCGTCTTCCCACTGGCGCCGGCCGCCCGTCCCCGTGCTTATCTCGCCTTCTGGTCGTCGCTCATTCGCACGCCGGTTTCCTACGAGCCCGTGGACCGGGCCGGTGGGACGAACGTCGCCGCCGGACTGCTGCCTTCCTACCTCGGGACCATCGGCGCGGTCATCAATTTGGAGCAGATCCTTCGCTGGGACCCGGATATCATCCTCGTCCAGGGGAGCTATCTCCCGGAGGACCGGCTGGTGACCGTCCGGGGAATTCTCGAGGATGAGCGGCTGCGGTCGGTCAAGGCGGTGCGCAACCGCCGGGTTTATTATACTTTCGGGTTCTGGTACTGGTGGGACCCGGCCTGCGTCCTGGTGGAGACCTTGTACCTGGCGAAGCTTTTCCATCAGGACCGGTTCTCGGCTGTCGACATCCAGGCGGAGGGCGACGCCATTTTTCAGAAATTCTACGGGACCAAGAACACGTTTGCCGCGCTGACGCGGGCGCTGGATTTCGATGAGTGGAAGGCCCGCTAAGAAAAGGCGGGCGCTCGCGCTCGCGCTTCTGGTCCTGCCGGTCCTGGCCTTTGTCGTCTCGCTGGGCATCGGCACCTATCCGGTTTCGCCGCGGGCCCTCGTCTGGGCGCTCACGCACGGGGGGTCGAGCGCGCCGCCCGAGGGGATTTCGCCCGCCGTCCGGGATGTCATCTTCAGGATCCGGCTGCCCCGGCTGATCCTGGGGCTGGCCGTCGGGGCCGCCCTCTCGATCTCGGGGGCGTCGCTCCAGGCGCTTTTCAAGAACCCCCTGGTCAACGAGTACATCCTGGGGATCTCGTCCGGCTCGGCCCTGGGCGCGGCGCTCTCTCTCGTCTTTCTGGGAAGGGCTTTCCCCCCCCAGCTGGCGGCGTTCGTCTTCGCCGTGGCCGCCGTGGCGACGGTGCTCCTGATATCCGGCAAGGCGGAGACGCATTCCATCTCGCTTCTCCTGACGGGCATCATCGTGACGGCCTTTTTCTCGGCGCTTCTCTCCCTCGTCGAATTCTTTGCCAGCCCGTATGTCCTCCAGGCGCTCTTTTTCTGGCTGATGGGCAGCCTCTCGCTGGCCTCCTGGCAAGACCTCTATATCTCCGTCCCGCTCATCGCCGCCGGGGTCGTCTTCCTCGTCTTGCTCCGCTGGCGGTTCAACGTCCTGTCGATGAGCGAGGAAGAGGCGAGATCGCTGGGTGTCAACGTCCGCCGGGAAAAGATCCTGGTGATCGCCGCCGCGACGCTCGTGACCTCGGCCGCCACCGCCGTCGTCGGGATCATCGGCTGGCTGGGTTTCATCGTCCCGCACCTCGTGCGCCTCATGTTCGGGGCGGACAACCGCCGGGTCGTGCCCTTGTCGGCCGCCCTGGGGGCTACGGTCGTGATCGTCGCCGATGACCTTATCCGGGGGTTTTCGTCGTTCGAGATCCCGCTCGGCATCTTCACGAGCGTCATCGGCATCCCCGTTTTCATCCTTCTCCTCAAGAAGGCCAGGCAGGTCTGGCTGTGAACATCCGGGTCAGGAACCTCGTCTTCGCCTACAAGGATTTCTCGCTGCGCGTCGACCGGCTGGAATTCGACTCCGCCAGGGTGACCTCCATCGTCGGCCCGAACGGCGCGGGCAAGACGACGCTCCTCAAGTGCCTCTGCGGGATCCTGCCCGTGCCGAGAGACTGCGTGTTGGTCGACGGCCGGGATTTCGCCTCGCTGAAGAGCCGCGAGAAGGCCCGGCTGCTGGGCTATGTCCCCCAGGAGCATGATTCGGCGTTCAACTATCAGGTGATGGACTTCGTCCTGATGGGCCGGGCCTCCTACATCTCCCCCTTCGCCCTGCCTTCCAGAGAGGATGCCCGGGCGGCCGAGGAGGCCCTCGATTATGTCGGGCTCGGCCGCTACGCGGCGCGCGGCCTGAGCGAGCTGTCGAGCGGCGAGCGCCGGCTCGTCCTGATCGCCCGATCGCTGGCCCAGGAATCCGCGATCCTGCTCATGGATGAGCCGACGACGTTTCTCGATCCCAAGCACGAGACCGAGCTCCTCAACCTGGTGAGAAAGCTGGCGGTCGAAAAGCGGAAGACGATCATCGTCACCTTGCACGGGCTGGAAATGGCCGTCCAGTATTCCGACGCGATGGTTTTCATGAAGGGAGGAGAAGTGGCGGCGAGCGGCCCGGCGGGCGAGATCTTCAAAGAGCCGCTTCTCGAAAGCGTCTACGGAATGAAGATCCGGATCCTCGACTGGGAAGGCCGGAAGATCGTCATCCGATAGAGTCGCGACGGATCCTGTCCCGGTTCAGGCCTTCATGACCTCGAGCGTCCGCGGGTTCTTCCACCGGCCGCGCGTGAAATCCGGAAAGTCGATGGGCTTGCTCTTGTTCGCCACGGACCATTCGCTCAGGGGCGTGACCACGCTCCAGGACACGCCGTCATAGACGTCCATGTCGAGCGGCCGGCCCTGGCGGAGCGCTTGGATGAGCCGGTAGTCCTCGATAAAGTCCATGCCGCCGTGACCGGCGCCCTTGGACCGTGCCTCGAGGTCTTTCCAGACAGGGTGGTCGTATTCGACGATGTAGCTCTCAATGGGCTCCCATTCGTCGAACTTGCTCCGACCTTCGATATACACCCGGTCGGGATACTTTTCGACGAGACCCTTGGTCCCCTGGACGATATCAATCCGGCTGTAAGGCCGGGGAGAGGAGGTGTCGTGGTAGAGGGTGATGACCTTTTCGCCGACGGTGTGGATCAGGCAGACGTTGACGTCGCCGAGCGCGAACTTCTGTTTTCCCCAGATGCTGTCGGGGCCGAGCTTCTTCTCGGCGTAGAGGTGGAGGCCGAGGGACTTGGTGCTCATCGAAACAAGATAATCGAACCGGTCGCCGCGGTTGATGTCCATGCACTGGCTGACGGGGCCGAGGCCGTGGGTGGGGTAGAGGTTGCCGTTCCTCTTGACCGAGTGGGCCGGCCGCCAGAGCGATTCCCCCTTCCCGTTGAACTTGACTTCCCGGAGGTCGTGGAGGTAGCCGGCCTCGGCGTGGAAGATCTCGCCGAGCAGGCCTTTCTTTCACCATGTTCAGGAAGAGCATCTCGGGCCGGTCGTAGCAGCAGTTCTCCATCATGATGCAGTGGCGCTGCGTCTTCTCGGCGGTCTCGACGAGCTTCCAGCAGTCCTCGATCGTGTAGGCGGCCGGCACCTCCGTGGCCGCGTGCTTGCCCGCCTCCATGGCGGCGACGCAGACCGGCACGTGCCATTCCCAGGGCGTCGCGGTGTAGACGATGTCGATGTCGGGGCGTTCACAGAGACGCTTAAAATCCAGATCGCCCTTGAAATAGGCATCCGGCTTGGGGCGGCCGGCCTCCTCGCACCACTTCTGGATGCGCGACGTTTTTTCCTCGACGATGTCGCAGACCGCCTGGATCTCGACGCCGTCGATCTTGAGGAAGTTCCGGACGTGGGCGGAACCCATGCCGCCCACACCGACAAACGCTATCCGGACGGGGTCGATCGGCGCCACCTTGAAATCGATCAGCGTGGCGGGGCCGGAGGCCTGAAACCCGGCGGGAAACCCGCCGGCCGGGCCCGCCAAGCCCGATTTGGAGAGGGCGGCGCCGACGCCGGCGGCGGCTCCGATCTTGAGGAAATCCCTGCGGTTGAGTCTGTCGGCATGCGGGTTCTTCATTTCGCCTCCTTGGACACCGATTAAGTTAGGAGCGGGGAATCCCGTATATACCACAATCTGTCGGGGCAAAACAAACCGACCCGTCCTGAACCCGGGGCCGACAGCTGCCTATTTTCGGATGTTTCCCTGGCCGCGGACGACGAACTTGGCGCAGGTCAGCTCGACGAGCCCCATCGGGCCCCGGGCGTGGAGCTTCTGGGTGCTGATCCCGATCTCGGCGCCCAGCCCGAACTCGAATCCGTCCGTGAAGCGCGTCGAGGCGTTGACGTAAACGGCCGCGGAATCCACCTCGCGCTGGAATTTTCGCCCCGCGGCGCTGCGCCCGGTCACGATGGCGTCCGAGTGGTGGGAGCCGTAGCGGTTGATGTGCTCGACCGCCTCCTCCAAGCTCGAAACGACCTTCACCGCCAGTATCAGGTCGAGGTACTCGCGGTACCAGTCGGCTTCGTCCGCGGGCAAGATGTCGGGCAGGAGGGCGCGGGTGCGGGCGTCGCCGCGAATCTCAACCCCGGCCCCTCGGAGCCGATCCGCGACCCGGGGCAGAAAGGAGCGGGCGATGTCCCGGTGCACCAGGAGCTTCTCGGCCGCGTTGCAGACCGACGGCCTCTGCACCTTGGCGTTGAAGACGACCTCCTGGGCCATGCGGAGGTCGGCCGTCCGGTCCACGTAGACATGACAGTTGCCCTCGCCGTGGGCGATGACCGGCACGGCGGAGCCGGCCTGGATGAACCGGATCAGGCTCTGGCTGCCGCGGGGGATGATCACGTCGAGATATCTCTCCTGCTTCAGCATCTCGACCACGGCCGCGCGGTCGGTCGTATCGATGAACTCGACGCATCCCTGGGGAAACCCAGCCTGGCGCAGGGCCTTCTTGACGATCGCCACGAGCCTCTTGTTCGTGCGGAGCGACTCCGAGCCGCCGCGGAGCAGCACGGCGTTCCCCGCCTTGAGGCAGAGCGCCGAGGCGTCGATGGTGACGTTAGGACGGGCCTCATAGACGATGCCGACGGCGCCCAGGGGGACGCGCATTTTCTCGATGATGAGCCCGTTGGGGCGCCGGGTCCGGCCGAACACCTCGCCGACGCAATCGGGGAGGCCGACGATATCGCCGATGCCCGCGATCATCTGCCGGATCCTCTTCGGGTCAAGGGTCAGCCGGTCGATGAGCACGGCCGGGGCTCCCGCCTGCCGGGCGGCGGCCAGGTCTCGGCGGTTCGCTTTCAGGATATCGGCTTCCCCGTGCCTGAGCCCGGTGGCGATCGCCCTCAGCACGGCGTTCTTGCGGGCCGAACTTGCGGTGTAAAGAAAGCCGCTGGCGCGCTTCACGGAGGCGGCCTTCCTTTCGACAGGGATCATGACGGCTCTCCGGTCAAGGCGATATTGTCCCGGTGGATCACGCCGGCCCGCACCCGGCGGCTGAGATAGCCCCCGACCTCCGAGGTCTTCTTTCCCTTGATCAGTTGGATCTCGTCCGAGGAAAACCCCGTTATCCCCTTGCCGAGCCGCTGTCCGTCCGGGCCCAGGATGACGACGACATCGTGGGCCCCGAACCTCTCCCTGACCTCGACGATGCCGGAGGGGAGGAGGCTCTTGTGCCCCTTCAGCAGGGCGATCCTGGCCCCCTCATCGACGACGATCTGGCCGGTGGGGCGGGAGATGAGGCCGATCCACTGCTTCCGCATGGACAGTTTCTTCTCGGCGGGAAGGAAAAGCGTCCCACGAAAGTCGCCGGACATGACGCGGCCGATGGCGTCGGGGTTTCGGCCGTTGGTGATCACCATGGCGATGCCGGCGGCCGCGCACCTCCTGGCGGCCTGGAGCTTGGTCACCATCCCGCCGGTGCTCAGGTCGCCCCTGGTCTGCCGGGCACACCGCTGGACCTCGGGAGTGATCTTCTCGACGATCCTGATGAGTTCGGCGTCCGGGTCGGCGGAGGGGTCGTTCGAGAACAGCCCGTCGATATCGCTGAGCACGATCAGGACGCCGGCCTCGATCAGGGTGGCGACGAGCGCCGAGAGGTTGTCGTTGTCCCCGAGCTTGATCTCCTCGACCGCCACCGTGTCATTTTCGTTGATGATCGGGACGATGCCCCGCTCGAAAAGCGCCCCGAAGGTGTTCTTGGTGTTGAGAAACCTGCTCCGGTTGATGAAATCGTCCCTTGTCAGGAGGATCTGGGCGATAGCCAGCCGCTCCCGGCGGAACGCCCTCTCGTAGGCCTCCATGAGCAGGGGCTGGCCGATGGCCGCCGTCGCCTGCTTTTCCGGGACCGTCCGCGGCGGTTCCTGCAGGCCCATCGCCGCCACGCCGGCCCCGATGGCGCCCGAGCTGACGATGGCCACGTTCTTTCCGAGAGATCGCAGCTTGCCGACGCTCCGGGCGACATCCTCGAGCCTCCCTCCGTGGATGCCGAGCACCTTGTCGGCCAGCAGGTTCGTGCCGATCTTGATGACGACCGTGTTCTTTTTCTGAATGATGGTCTTGAGTCTTTGCACTTTTTTCGTTCGCTATTAAAGCACATAGCCGCCGGAATTCAAAGACGCGGCGGAGGCAGCAGCAGGCGCGCCCCTGGCTATCGTTTCCCCGGTGCCTGGGCGAGGATCTTCCTGAGGAGCGCCCTGTCCTTGGGCAGCTGGCCGACGGCGGGGAGCCGCTGCGCCAGGCTGACCCAGTTCTGGTCCATGGCGAAAACCTTCTTGAAAAGCGGCAGGCTCTCGGCGACCTTGCCGGTCGAGGCCAGCGTCACGGCCGGCCAGAAAACCATCTCGGCGTTGTCGGGGTACATCTCCATGGCCAGGCTGTAGGACCTCATCGCCTCCTCGACCTTGCCGTCCGTGAGGAGCTCGTCCCCGGCGTTCATGAAATTGTAGGCCTTGTTGAGCCGGATGAGGCGCTTGAGCTCGACGAGCGGCGCCGGGTTGTCCTCGACCCGGAGGTCATAGAGCCGGTCCTTCCACCAGACGCCCGAGCTCTTGCCCTTGACCACGATGATCGCGGCCGATTGCCGGCCGCGGATGTCGCCGCCCTCGGCTTCGGCGGCTTCGAGGGCCGCCATCAGCCGGTCGACGAGTTCGCCCTTGGTGCCTTCGAAAGCCCGGGCCATGGCGTTCCAGACCGTGTTTTTGAGCATCAGGTTGGCCTGGCAGGAGAACCCTTCGCCCGCGATATTCCCCGCCTCCGGGACGCACAGCTTGCCGGTATGGGCGGCCACCCGGCCCTGGGCGTCGATCATCGCCACCTGGCGCACGGCTTCGTTCTTGTCGGCCCGGAGAAGGCCCGCCAGCGCCTCGGGGGCGTTCCTCCCGGCGCGCATGAGGTCGAGGCCGAGCGGGCCGTAGGAGGGGTCGATAAAAGACTGCGTGCAGACGGCCCCGACACCCGACTCCGCCCAGATGACGCTCGAGCCCACCGAAAACCAGTGGGATTGCACCGCTGCCCCGAGCTCCCCCGTGGCCCTATCAATGGCGACTATGGAGTAGGTGTGGGCGGGCCGTAAGTTATCGGCCGCGGCGAAGCAGGGCACAAGGGCAGAGACCAACAGGGCGAATATCAGACGTTTTTTCATGGCGGTCCTCCTTCGAAACGGGCCTTGGAGTGACCCGGTCCGAGCCCCGCGGCTAGGGCTTCGAAGCGCTGGATCCGAGCCGGCGGCGCAGGACCGTGATCATATCTCCGGTCATCCGGGCGAGGTCGTAGTCCGGCCGCCAGCCCCACTCCGCGCGCGCCGCGGAATCGTCGATCGATTCCGGCCAGGAGTCGGCTATGGCCTGCCGGTCATCGGGCGCGTAGCTCACTTCGAATTCCGGGATGTGCTTCCGGATCTCGGCGACCAGCTCGCCCACGCTGAAGCTCATGGCGGTCACGTTGAAGTCGGCGTGATGCCGAAGCCTGCCGAAATCGGCCTCCATCAGGTCCATGGTGGCCTTGAGACAGTCCGGCATGTACATCATCGGCAGGCGCGTCCCCTCGCGAAGGAAGCAGGCGTAACGCCTGTTGGCGACGGCCTCGAAGAAAATGGCGACGGCGTAGTCGGTCGTCCCGCCTCCCGGCTGGGTCTCGTAGCTGATGATGCCGGGATACCGGCAGCCCCGGACGTCGAGCCCGAAGCGCCGGACGTAGTAATCGCAGAGAAGCTCGCCGGCGACTTTGGTGAGCCCATACATCGTTTTGGGCCTGAGGACGGTGTCGTTGGGCGTGTTCCGGCGGGGCGTCTCCGGCCCGAAGACGGCGATCGAGCTCGGACAGAAGACCCGGGCGAGTCCGTTCTCGCGCGCCGCCTCGAGGATCCTGAAGGTGCCGTTGAGGTTGATATCCCAGGCCAGCTGGGGTTTTTTCTCGCCCACGGCCGAGAGCAAAGCGGCCATGTGGTAGATCGTATCGATCGCCTGCTTTTTGATGACCGCCGTGATGGCGGACGAATCGAGGACATCCAGGCGCTCGACGGGACCCGAGCTCCGGAGGCCGGCGCCGACATCGGTCCGGATGTCGGAGGCGACGACGTTTTCCGGACCGCATTGGGCGCGGAGCGCGAGCGTGAGCTCGGACCCTATCTGTCCTGCCGCGCCCGTGACGAGGATTCTTCGTGTTTCTTTCAGCATCTGCCGGGAAACCGACGGGTTCGCCCTCGGCCGGTTTGAGTCAGGAATGATATCAAATCTCGCAGCCTAATAGCAACCGCCGGGAAAGGGGGAGATGTTCGCCCTTCTCCCGGCGACGGCGGCTTCATTTGACAGGGCAGAGGCGCTCGATTATGCTCATTTTCCAGTCCGATCAAGGAGATACCGCATGTCCTCGCTGAAAGATAAAGTCGTTTTCATCACGGGGGCGAGCTCCGGGATCGGCCGTTCCTGCGCCGCTGCCCTGGCACCCCTGGGCGCGAATCTGTTGCTGGCCGCGCGCCGGCGGGAGCGTCTCGATACGCTGGCGGCTGAGCTCCGGGAAAGATTCTCCGTCAAGGTCCATGTTTTCGAGCTCGATGTCCGGGACCAGCCGGCGGTCGAGCGGACGGTCGCCGGCCTGCCGGCCGAGTGGTCGGCGATCGAGGTCCTCGTCAACAACGCGGGCCTGAGCCGAGGCCTGGACAAGCTTCACGAGGGCAAGCTCCAGGATTGGGAAGAGATGATCGACACCAACATCAAGGGCCTGCTCTATGTCAGCCGGGCCGTCATCCCGGGCATGGTGAAGCGGAACAGCGGCCACATCGTCAACATCGGCTCGATCGCCGGTCATGAAGTTTATCCCGGAGGGAACGTTTACTGCGCCACCAAGTTCGCCGTTAACGCGCTGTCCAAGGGGCTGCGGCTCGACCTCAACGGGACCCCCATCCGGGTCAGCGAAGTCGCCCCCGGGCTGGTCGAGACGGAGTTCAGCCTTGTCCGGTACCGCGGGGACGCGGAGAAGGCGGGCAAGGCCTACCAGGGAATGACGCCCCTCACGGGCGACGACATCGCCGACGCCGTCGTCTACTGCGTCACCCGGCCGCCCCACGTCAATATCAGCGAGATGATCGTCGTGCCGACCGCCCAGGCCGCCACATTTCTCGTTCACCGCAAAGCCTGATCGCAAGACAAAAAGATCGATTTCGAGTCAGGAGCGGCGGGGAGCGGAGGGCTAGCGGCGGCCGGACCAGACCGACATCGAGAGAAGCTCGGCCAGCGACAGGAGCTACAGAGGCCTTCGTCCTTGAGACGCGGTCACGAGACCTCCATCTCTCTTTCTATACCGGAAGATTCGCCGAGGTCTCCATCGCCGGCAGCGACGATTCCAGGAAATCCTTCTGGGCGGCCTGAAAAGCGACCCTCAGCCAAGCCCGGCCGGCGACAAAGACCTGAGTGATCAGGAATCCCAGGATGACGGCGGCGGCGGTGGTCTTGGAGAAGGTGGACTGAAGCCCAAGATACACGGCCATGGCCGCCCAGCCCGTGAGCCCCAGCAAATAGTAAAGGACAACGGTCTTCAGCGGCCTGGAGAAGACGAATCGCGCCGCTCCGATAAGCGACCGGAACACCTGGCGCGAGTCCGTGAGGGCGATCTTGATGCGGGCATAGTCGAGGATCATTTCCACAAAAAAAGCGAGAAAGAGAAAGACCACGACCCGGACCACCATAGCCGCCATGCCCAATTGCTCCTGGGCGGGGTCGGCGGTGGCCGCCCTCAACAGGCCGTTCATAGCCAGGAAAACGATGAGGACGGGGACCCAGAGCACGACGGAATAGATGACCAGCCGGAAAAATCGGCCGTAGAAGCGGCCGCCGCCTCCGAAAAAGACCTGACCGAGGTTTTGCCCACGCGCTTGGGGCGCCAAGGCGTTAAGGATTCCGCCGAAAGCGAAGATATAGGCCAGGACGTGGAGGACGATGAGGACCAGGATCAGGGAGATCACCTGTCCGACTACGACACCCGACGATGTCAAGAATTCGAAGATCGTGTTCATGTCGGTGGCCTTGAGAAGGACGCCCGCGGCGTCGCTCTTGCCCAGTGCTCCGCCCAGGGCCGACCTCACCGCAAAAAACGCCGGCAGGGCGAAGACGAAGTTCATGAGCCAGAGCAGGGCGACAAGCCTGGGCCGGCGGCTGGCGCCGGCGATGCCGTGGACGTAGCTTTTGATGATATTCATTCTCGCCTCCCTCAGATCGCGGCCAGCGTGAGGAACGTCTGGAGCCAAGACATGAACCCGAGGGCCAGCTTGAGGATCCCGGCCTTCTTTGGCTTCAGGGTCATGGAATTGTCGGTATAGCTGACATCGAGGGCCATCTTCCGGTCGGGGTCGATGACCGCGGACAGCACCTTCGTCTCCTTGAGGTAGACGAACCGCTGCCAGCGGGCCTTTCCGTCCCAGGACTCCCGGACCTGCTCACCGTTCTCGAAAGTGATCAGGATGTCTTGAGGGATGATCCACTCGCCGCGCCGGACGGCGACGATTTCGTTACGGTAGGTTTTGGCGACGGCGACATCTTTCTTGGCCTTGTTTTCCGTTTTGGCTCCAGCCTGGATCGGCTCGCCGAAGATTCCCTTGGGCTCGCTGATCTCTCGGGCTTGGAGCTCACTGATCGCATAGTCGAGCTTGTCGGGACTGTAGAGCACCTGGTCGAAAAACCAGTGGAGGTCCCGGCCGCTCACCTCCTCGGCGACGGCGATGAAATCGCGGGACGTCGGGTGCCGGAACTTCCATCGCTCGAAATACGTCCGCATGACCCGCCCCATAAGGTCCTCCCCCAGGGTCTTTTCCAGGGTCAGGAGCATCATCCCCGCCTTCTGATAGACATTCACTCCGTAGCTTCCGCCGCTGATATACTCCCACGACTTCTTAACGATGGGGTCGAAGCGCCCCGACCCGATGAAAGGCATTCGGGCAAATGTCAGGTCGCTGATCTCCAGGCCGCCGATGTCGACCATCGAAGCGTTCCCGCCATAATACTTCGCCATGGCCTTGATTTCGGAGTAGGTGTTGATGCCCTCGTCCAGCCAGGCCTCCTCGAACTCGTTTGAGCCGACGATCCCGTACCAGTAGCCGTGGCCGAACTCGTGGATGGTGACCATCTCGGGCAAACGAAACCCCGCCGGCATCCAGCCCATTCCCATGGTGGTGAAAATCGTCGGGTATTCCATGCCGCCGGCCCCTTCGCCCCCGGGCGCCGGGTCGACGAGCGTGATCGTCTCGTAGGGGTAGGGACCGTAGCTCCG
This sequence comes from Candidatus Aminicenantota bacterium, assembly GCA_963764885.1. Lineage (GTDB taxonomy): Bacteria > Acidobacteriota > Aminicenantia > Aminicenantales > UBA8522 > CAVSCD01. The sequence continues at coordinate 584,817 of CAVXUH010000006.1, read as the reverse complement.
GCTGTAGAATTCGAGCGCGTTGCGCAGGGCCCGGGCATGACGCTCCTTGAGGTTGAGGTGGGCCTTGTGGATGAGCAGGATCATCTCCGTCTCGACGCGGGGCTCAGCCAGAACGTATCTTTCCCGGAACTCCCGGAAATCCGGGCAGGCCGTCCAGGCAAAATCGTGGACATCGGCCTGCTCTTGGACATAGGTCCTGGTGCCGTCGCCGTTGGCGCGCTCGGTGATGCGCCGGCCCGTGGCGCCGACGATATATTTATCGGGCACCGTGATCTCGGCCTTGAACTCGCCGTAGTCCGCGAAGAATTCCGATGAGGCATGATACTGATGGCAGTTCCATTCTCCGTTTTGGAGGACGCCGATCTTCGGAAACCATTGCGCCACCATGAAAAAATCGCCCGAGAAACCGCTCCGCCGCGTCACCTTGGGGAGTTTGGAGGTGAACTCGATCCGCAGAGCGATCCTCTCTCCGGGGTTGACGGGGGAGGGGAGGCTGACTTTCATCACCGTCTGGTCGTCCGGGTTCCCGTCGTCAGGCTGGATGTAGGCCAGAGAGCGCAGCAGGTCGGGCCCGTCCACGACCTCGATCTTATGGACCGCCACGTAGCCCCAGTCTTCGTCCTTCCGGCTCAGCCTTCGGTAGGCGGCGCCGCTCTCCTTCATCATCGTCGTCCGGTTGTTCTTGAAGGCGTTCAGGTAGAGGTGAAATTGGAGCTCGGAAACCGGCAGGCTCGAGGCATTCAGCCAGGTCAGGACCTCTGAGCCGGCCACGGTCTTCTTGGCGGGGTCGAGCCGGACCTGGAGCTGGTAGCTCACGACGCGCTCCGCGAGCTGGGCGGCGAGCGGCGCTCCGGCCGTCAGGACGGCGAGGCCGGCGATGACGATGGTCTTTTTCATGGGCGTTTCCCTCTGCGAGGCTGGACTTTCATTTGACGGCAACAAAATATATCTCCATTGCGCCGGGGGCGTCAACGGGCGGTCGCCTTCGGCAGCCGACACTGAATACGATAATTCCGGCCGCCCGGTTCCGCCGGGGCGCCGGTTTTGACTTTTGATGTCGTTTGCCGATAATAGGATTCCGTTCTAAAATGGCCATGAAGAGGTGACAGGCGTTGATTTTCGGGATCGGCACGGATATCATCGAGATCGGCCGGGTCGAGGACAAGCTCACGCGGACCCGGGGCCTGAGGGAAAAGGTTTTCACCCCCCGGGAGATCGAGTACAGCGAATCGAGGGGAAAGAGCGGGCAGCATTTCGCCGCCCGGTTTGCCGCCAAGGAGGCGTTTCTCAAGGCCATGGGGACCGGTTGGCGGAGCGGCTACCGCTTCAGCGATATCGAGATCGTCAACGATGAGCTGGGCAAACCCGAGGTTTCGGTCCACGGCAAGGTCAAAGAATTCTGCGAGGCCCACGGCATCCGGCGCTGCCACGTGACGCTGTCGCACAGCAAAGAGCTGGCCAAGGCGGTGGTCGTCCTGGAAATGGACTGAAATCGAGAGGCTTCGCCATGTCGCACATCGGTTCCTACGAAGAGCGCATCAAGGATTTTTCCTGGTCGATCGCCGAGCGCGAGCTCGGCTACGCGCCGGGCGACGTCATCAACATCGGCTGGTACGCCACGGACAGGATCTGCCGGCATGGGCAAGGGCGCGAAACCGGCCCTCATCCACGAGGGCTTCACCGGCGCCGAAGAGGCTTACACCTATAACGATATCCGCCTGGCCACCAACACCATCGGCGCCTTCCTGCGGGGCCTGGGCCTCGGAGAACGACGACCGAGTCTGTCTCTTCATGGACCGGATCCCCGAGCTGTACCTGGGCTTTCTGGGCGTCCTCAAGATCGGGGCCATCGCCCAGCCGCTCTTTCTCGGCCTTCGGCGACGAGTCGCTCTTCGTCCGGCTGAGCAACGCCGGGACGTCGGCGATCGTCACCCAGAGAAAGCACGTCTCCAAGGTCCGGAAGATCCTGGACAGGCTGCCGCAGCTGAAGCACATCATCATCGTCGATCACGACGGCAAGGCTCCGCTCAAGGACCGCGAGATGGCCTTCTCGCTCGATCGCCGCCCCGGCCGTCGAGAGCTTCGAGGTCTTCCCGACCAAGGCCGAATCGCCGTCCGTCCTCCACTACACGTCGGGCACGACCGGACAGCCCAAGGGCGTCCAGCACGTTCACTATTCGCTGATCTCGCAGTATCTGACGGCGAAGTGGGTCCTCGACCTCAGGGACGACGATATCTACTGGTGCACGGCCGACCCGGGCTGGGTCACCGGGACCTCCTACGGCATCATCGCCCCCTTCAGCCTGGGAGTCACCCAGTGCGTCCTCGATAGCCGGTTTCTCGGCCGAGGCCTGGTACCGGTTCATCGAAAAACACGAAGGTCACGATGTGGTATTCGGCGCCCGACGGCCATCCGCTCCCTGATGAAGGCCGGCGATGAGATCATCAAGAAGTTCGACCTGTCCTCGCTGCGGCACCTGGCGTCCGTGGGCGAGCCGCTGAACTCCGAAGCGGTCCTCTGGTCGGAGCGGGTCTTCGGCAAGCCCTTCCTGGATACCTACTGGCAGACCGAGACCGGCTGCATCGTCATCAGCAACTATCCGGGCATGGAAGATCAGGCCCGGCTCCATGGGCAAGCCCTTTCCCGGCATCACCGCCACCATCCTCGATCCCGACGACCTACGAGCCGCATCCCGCTCCCGGCAAGATCGGCCTCGTCGCCCTCCGAGCCCGGCTGGCCCTCGATGATGCGGACCTACTGGAACAACGAGGAGGCCTTCAAGAACAAGCACAGGAACGGCTGGTACCTGACGGGCGACCGCGCCCGCATCGACAAGGACGGATATTTCTGGTTCGTCGGCCGCGACGACGACGTCATCAACACCGGCGGCCACCTGGTCAGCCCGTTCGAGGTGGAGTCGGCCCTGCTTGAGCACCCGGCGGTCGCCGAATCGGCCGTCGTCGCCAAGCCCGATCCGCTCAACCTGGAAGTCGTCAAGGCCTTCGTGACCCTGAAGCCCGGGTTCTCGCCGAGCAAGGACCTCGACCTCGACATCATGAATTTCATCCGCAAGAAGCTTTCACCCCTGGCCATGCCCCAGGAGATCGAATACGTCGAGTCCCTGCCCAAGACGAGGAGCGGCAAGATCATGCGGCGGATCCTCCATGCCAAGGAGTGGGGCGAAGAGATCGGGGACACCTCGACCCTGGAAAACGATTAATCGAGTCAGGTAACGAAGCATCAATTGCCATAGGAGACAACCCATGGAAGACATGAAGGACGTCGTTCGGGACTATGTGACCAAGGAGTACCTCGAAGACGACAGCGAGCCGATCGATAACGACACGCCGCTCATCTCCGGCGGCATCGTCGATTCGTTCTCGATGGTCTCGCTGAAGACGGTTCCTGGAGAACAGGTACCAGATCCAGATCCCCGACGACAAGGCGACGCCCGAGGCGTTCGATTCGGTCAACAAGATCGCGACGCTCGTCGAGCGATTCGTCGCCAAGAAGTCCTGAGGGAAAGCCGGGGACAGGGCGCGAATTCTCCCGAATTCGGGACGTGTCCCCGCTAAGATCAAGGAGTTGAACGATGGCTTACAGCGAAAAGATCCGCGGAATTTACGAGCAGCAGCTCAAAGGCATCCAGGAGGCCGGGCTCTTCAAGAAGGAGCGCTTCATCCATTCGCCCCAGGCCGCCGACATCGAGGTCGAGTTCCCTGAGGGGGCGCCGCTGAAGAAGGTCATCAACATGTGCTCCAACAACTACCTCGGGCTGTCCAGCCATCCCGACGTCGTGAAGGCCGCCCATGAGGGCCTGGACGTCCGGGGATACGGCATGTCCTCGGTCCGGTTCATCTGCGGGACCCAGGACATTCACCGGGAACTCGAGCGGCGGGTGACGGAATTCCTGGGCACCGAAGACACCCTGCTTTTCCCGTCCTGCATGGATGCCAACGCCGGCGTCTTCGAGGCCATCCTGACCAAGGATGATGTCATGATCTCCGACCGGCTGGTCCACGCCTCGCTCATCGACGGCATCCGGCTGTGCAGCGCCATGCACGACACCTTCAAGCACTCCGACATGGCGCACCTCGAGGAAAAGCTCCAGCTCCACGCCGACCGGCGCTTGAAGCTCGTCATCACCGACGGGGTCTTCTCGATGGACGGCGATACGGCCAAGCTCGACGAGATGGCCGCCCTCTGCGAGAAATACGACGCCATGCTGCTCGTCGACGATTCGCACGCCTCGGGATTTATCGGCAAGACCGGGCGCGGGACCCACGAGAAGTGCGGCGTGATGGGCAAGATCGACGTCATCACCACGACCTTCGGCAAGGCTCTGGGCGGGGCGTCCGGCGGCTGCGTGTCCGGACGGAGGGAGCTCGTCGAGATGTGCCGGCAGAGGGCGCGCCCCTATCTCTTCTCCAACACGATCGCCCCGGTCGTCGTCGCCGGCGTCCTCAAGGTCATGGAGATCCTGAGCGCGAGCACCGAGCGGCGGGACAAGCTCGAGAAAAACGCCGCCTACTGGCGGAAGGGACTGGCCGAGGCCGGGTTCGTCCTCAGGGAAGGGGACACGCCCATCGTTCCCGTGATGCTGTTCAACGCCAAGCTTTCGCAGGACGTGTCGCAGGCCCTGTACGAAGATGGCATCTACGCGATCGGTTTCTTCTTCCCGGTCGTCCCGCAGGGGCAGGCGCGCATCCGGACGCAGATCTCCGCCGGCCACGAGATCCATCATCTCGACCGGGCGCTGGAGTCCTTCGTCAAGGTCGGGAAGAAGTTCAATATCCTGGGAAAGACGAAACAGGATATCATCCAGGTGTACGGGGCCTGATCCCCGGGGGGATCCGGACGCGGCTTCTGCCCGCGCCCCGGAGAGCCGCGCGTAACGGGTTCATCGAAGCGCGGCCTCAGGCGGATCGGATGGCTGGCGATGTCGGGAAGTCGAAAGAGAAAGCTCCTTAAATTCCTGGGCCTGGCGCTGCTGGCGGTTGGCGTCGCGGGCGTCACGTCGTGCATGGTCTGCCCGAACATCTCCCGGCTTAAGAAAGAGCCTCCCGCTACCACCGCCTTTATGAAATACCGCCAGGCGGCGGCCAAGGCGGAAGGAAAGAGCCCGGCCATCGATTACCGCTGGGTTCCCCTGGGCTCGATCTCAGCCTACCTCGCCCAGGCCGTCGTGATCGCCGAGGACGATAAGTTCTGGACCCACCGCGGGTTCGATTTCGAGGCCATCAGGACGGCCCTCGAGAAGGACATCAGGAATAAATCCTCGCGCTATGGCGGCAGCACCATCACCCAGCAGCTCGCCAAGAACCTCTACCTTTCCCCGTCCCGGGACCCCATTCGCAAGCTTCGGGAGTTCGTCCTGGCGTGGCGTCTCGAACGGACCCTGAGCAAGAAGCGGATCCTCGAGCTCTACCTCAACGTCGTCGAGTGGGGCAACGGCATTTTCGGCGCCGAGGCGGCGGCCCGGCACTATTACGGCAAACCGGCGGCCGGGCTCAGCCCGGAGGAAGCCGCCCACCTCGCGGTCGTCCTCCCCAGCCCGCGACGATACAACCCGCTGAGCGGCACGGAGTATATCGAGCAGCGGGCGCGGGAGGTGTTGGAGATCATGGCCAAGCGCGGGCTCGTCGGGTCTCCCGTCCCCGAGGATTAGCCAAGCTTGGGGACGTTCCCCAGCGTGGGGAACGTCCCCAGCTGGCTGTTGTTGACAGGCTTTCAGCCGCCGGATATCCTGTTCCTTGAAGCGGCTGGCGCTTTCTGAACCGACCCGGAGGGGGTTTCACACCATGGAAAGCCAACAGAATCTGGGCCCTGAATCCCAGGTGAGATCACGGCGGAAATTTCTCCAGGCTGTCGTCGGGGTTTTTTCGGGGTTGATCGGACTCGTCCTGGGGATCCCCTTCGTGGCCGCGATCATCGGCTCGTCCCGCCGGTCGGTCGGGCGCTCTTTCTCGGACGTCGCGGAGCTCGAAACCCTCACTGTCGGAAAGCCCGTCGACCTGACGTTCGCCCAGCTCTCGACGGACGCGTTCATACAGCGGGAGTCCATGCACCATATCTGGGTGATCAGGACGTCGGCCTCAGCCGTGACGGTCTTTTCTCCCATCTGCCCCCATCTGGGCTGCTCATATGATTGGGACCCCCGCACGTCGCGCTTCATGTGCCCCTGCCACGGCAGCATCTTCACACTGGAGGGAACGGTCGTCGGGGGCCCCGCCCCGCGTCCGCTGGACACGCTCCCGGCCGAGATCCGTGACGGGCGGCTGTTCGTGGCCTGGGAGCAATTCAAGCCGGGGACCCCCCAGAAAATCGTCATTTAGGAGGTCATGATGTGGCGACGCCTCTGGCAATGGATCAATGAGCGGTGGCCGGCGGACACGGTGATCCGATCGGTGCTCACCGAGGAGATACCGGGAGGGGCCACCGTCAAGTACAGCTTCGGCGCCACGGCCCTGTTCCTCTTCATCCTCCAGGCCGCGACGGGCGTCTGGCAGCTGTTCTACTATGTCCCGACAGCGGACCACGCCTACAACAGCGTCAGCTACCTGAGGACCGAGGTGCCGTTCGGCTGGCTCATTCACAACCTCCACTATTGGGGCGCGACAGCCATGGTCGTCCTGGTCCTCGTCCACATGATGCGCGTCTATATCTGGGGGGCTTACAAGAACCCGCGGCAGCTGACCTGGCTAATGGGGACCGGTCTCTTCCTGCTCGTCATGGCCATGATGTTCTTCGGCCCGCCCCTGCAGTGGGACGAGAAGGGCTACTGGGCGACCGAAGTCGGCACGAGCATCGCCGGGACCGTCCCGGTGGTCGGCACCTGGGTCAAGAGGGTCCTTCTGGGCGGCGACGTCATGGGTCAGCTGAGCGTTTCCAGGTTTTTCGCGCTCCACATCGCCATCCTGCCCGGCCTGCTGGCGACTCTGATCCTGCTTCATCTCGTGTCCTTCCGCCGCTTCGGGAGCGTCGGCCCGTGGCGCGAGGAGCAAAGGGTCCGCAAAGGAGATTTCTGGCCGGACCAGGTCTACAAGGACCTCATCATGGCCGGGAGCGTTTTCCTGATCCTGATCGCGCTCTGCGTTTTCCTGCCCCCCGATTTCTCCGGGCCTGCCGACCCGCTGGACGCGACGTTCATGCCCAAGCCGGAGTGGAACTTTCTGTTTCTCTATCAGGCCCTGAAGCTTTTCCCGGGTAAGCTTGAGCTGGTTGGGACGGTGGGCGTCCCGCTCGTCGGTGTCCTGTTGCTGCTCCTTGTTCCTTTCATCGACCGGCGCCCGGAGCGGAACCCGGCCCGTCGTCCGGTCGCCATGGGGGCGCTCGCGGCGGTCGTCGCGGTCGTCGTCGCGCTGAGCCTCATCGGCAGCGCCAGCCATCCCGGAGTGAGCCGGACGGCGCCGCCGGCGGTCCCGGCCGGGGCGGCCGCATCCGAGCCGCCGTCCGCCGCTTCCCCCTCGGACGACGGAGCGGCGCTCGTCCAGAGCCTCGGCTGCCTGGCCTGTCATGCGATCGACGGCCAGGGCGGCAAGGTTGGCCCCGACCTCTCAGGGGAAGGCTTGCGCGGACGCCCGGCCGAATGGCTGGCGGCTCAGGTCCGAAACCCAAAGTCTCACAACCCGAAAAGTGTTATGCCCTCCTATGACACCCTGACGCCCGCGCAGGAGCAAGCGTTGGTTCAGTATCTTCTGAGCTTGAAAGCGACAGCCGGAGCGCCGGCCCCGGCCCCTCCGGCGGCGGCGGCCCCTCAACCGGAGACCCCGGCCGAAGCCCCGGAGCCTCAAGCCGGCGCCTCTCTCTCCCGGCAGCACATCGGCAGCGCCTCGCTCGGCCGGCTGCTCTTCGCCGAAAACTGCCAGACATGCCACGGCCCGGAGGGAACGGACAAGATGCCGAACCCCGGTTCCGAGGACGGGACCGTCCCGCCGCTCAACCCGATCGACCGCGAGCTGTTCGACCCGGATCCTTCCGCCTTCGTCGCCAAGATCGACCCCTTCCTCCAGAACGGTTCGACACCGCCGGGGCCTCACCCCGCACTCAGGATGCCGGCTTTCGGAAAGTCCATGGGCCTGACCCAGGAACAGATCGCCAACCTCGAGGCTTACGTCCTGAGCCTGAACGGGGTCGACCGCGGCCGGGTCTCCCACCCGGGCCTCCGTCCCGTCTGGTTCTTTGTTGTAACGCTCGCGCTTTTTGCGGCCGCCGTGATCGGCTTCACGGCCTTCCGGCTGACGAGGAAGGGACGCTCCAGCACTCGGCCCTGAGGGGAGAGGGACCGGCTATCTGAAAAATCCTTGGAGCTACGGAAGAGGGGGAGACATGAAGGCCATTCGAGTCCGTGAGTTCGGCCTGCCGGAGGTCCTGAAGCTCGAGGACGTGCCGGACATCGCTCCGGGGCCGAATCAGGTGCTGGTCAAGGTCAAGGCCGCCGGCGTCAATCCCGTCGACGCGTACGTGCGGACCGGGACGTACGCCCGTAAACCGGCGCTTCCTTACACGCCCGGCTCGGATGCCGCCGGCCTGGTGGAGACTTTGGGCCGGGCGTCACCAAGGTGGCCGTGGGCGAGCGCGTCTATATCTCGGGAACGACTACGGGTGCATACGCCGAGAAGGCCCTGTGCGAGGAGAACAAGGTGCATCGACTTCCCGACGGGGTAACCTTCCGGCAGGGCGCGGCGGTCAACATCCCGTACGCGACCGCCTACCGGGCCCTGTTCCAGGTCGGCAAGGCCACCCCCGGCGAGACCGTCCTTGTCCACGGGGCGACCGGGGGGGTGGGCGTTGCCGCGGTGCAGCTGGCCCGGGCCGCGGGGATGGTCGTCATCGGCACCGGCGGCAGCGAAAAGGGGAGGGAACTGGTGATGGAGCAGGGCGCGCACTACACGCTCGACCATGGGAAGCGCGGCCATCTCGACGGCCTCGGCCCGATCACCGCGGACCGGGGGAGTCGACATCATCATCGAGATGCTCGCCAACGTCAACCTGGACAAGGACCTGAAAGCGCTGGCGCCGAGGGGGAGGCTGGTCGTAGTCGGCAGCCGGGGCCGGGTCGAGATCGACCCCCGTGACATCATGTCCCGCGAGGCCACGGTCACCGGCACGCTCCTTTTCCAGATGACCGAGCGTGAGGAGGCCAGCCTCCGCGCCGCGCTCTCGGCCGGCCTGGGGAACGGCACGCTCAAGCCGGTCGTCGGTCAGGAATTTCCGCTCGCCGAGGCGGCCGCCGCCCACCGCAGGATCATGGAAAGCGGGGCCTACGGAAAGATCGTCCTCATCCCCTGAAGCGGGGAGCGCCGGGGTCAGTCGCCCGGCATCTCGGAATAGGCGACTTTGATTCCCAGCGACCCGAGGCCCACGCTGCAGACAAGGGCGATAAGGGCGAGGATGATGACCGCGACGGTCCCGGAGTCCGGGCCGCTCCCGAGCCAGACCACGATCGCCCCGGCCGCCGAAGAGACAAAAAGAAGCGAGGACAGGACCAGCTTGCGCTTGAGGATGGGTGAGCGCCGGACCTGCTTGAACCGCGTCTTGCCGTCGAAGACACCGGCCGCCAGCGAGGCCGCCGCCGAAGCGGGCAGGGCGAGCGCCAGGATCTTCAGCGTCGCGTAGAAAAGCTCTTCGGCTTGGCCCGTGAAGATGAGCGGCGCCAAGGCCAGGGCCATGACCGCCACCGAAAAAGCCTGGGGAAAGTGGACGAGCATGAGATGGAGGTGGAGATCGAGAAGCTTCCGCCGCCTCTCCGAGATCCGGTCGGTGTAGGGTTCGAAGGCGGCCCGGGGCGCGCCGCAGGCCGGGCACTTGTCTCCGATCTTGTTTTCGGCGGCGATGTAGCCGCAAACCCGGCATCTCATCAACGGACTCATGGTTCACCTCCCCGGGACGATTCAGGCTTCTCCGGTTAGCTTAGGCTATTTCTATATCCGACACAAACCTATTCTTCCAGGTCCGCCTTGAGAGAGATCAGTTTCATGATGTCCTTGAGGGTGATGACACCCACCAGCTTTTCCGCTTCCACGACGATCAGGCGGCTGGCGTTCGTCCGGCTCATCTGGGCGAGAGTGTTCAGGACCGGCTCATCGGCGGAGACGGTATTCTCCTTCGAGCAGGCAGTCGAGAGCTCGGCGACGCGGCGGCGGGCCCATTCGTCCCTGGGGATCTCCTTGACCTGGTTGAGCGTGGCGCAGCCCACGAGGCGCCCGCCATCGACCACCGGGAACATCTTGAAATGGTACTTGAAGATGTAGTCCTCGACGAATTCGTGGATGGTGATGTCGGGCGAGACGGTGACGGGATTTTCCTTCATGTACTTGCGGACGCTCTCGCCCTGGAGCGCCCGCTGGATGGTGAGCTGGGTGAGCGCGGACCGTGAAGCCCCCCTCAGGAACATGCCGATGAGAAACAGCCAGATCCCTCCCACCACGTTCCCGAACACAAACTGGAGGGCGCCGACGAAAACGAGGATCATCCCAAAGGCCGAGCCGATGCTCGAGGCGACCCGGGTCGCCCAGCGCAGGTTGTTCTTCCATCCCCACAGCACGGCCCTGAGCACCCGCCCCCCGTCGAGTGGAAAGGCCGGGACCAGGTTGAACCCGGCCAGCATCAAGTTCAGGAATCCCAGGTAGTTGGAGACGCCGATGAACGGCAGGGGCCAGCCGTTGCCCCGCGCGATTATTGAGATGCCGACGAGGGCCGCTCCGAGGACAATGCTAGAAACCGGGCCGGCGACGGCCATGAAAAATTCCGCCTTGGGGCTCGGGGGCTCTTCGGTCATCTCGGCTACCCCGCCGAAAATGAAAAGCGTGATGCCTTTCATCGCCAGTCCGAACTTTCTGGCGATCAGCGAATGCCACAGCTCATGGAAGATGATGGATATGAGCAGCCCGATGGCCGCGGCGACCCCCATCGCCCAGTAGACCGCCGGCTCCAGCCCCTTGTAGGAATTGGGAAAAAAGCCCTGGGCGAGCGTCCAGGAGATGAGGAGGCCCAGGATCAGCCAGGAAAAATCGATCTTGACCTCGAATCCGAAGAGCTTGACGAGTGTGATGGCCTTTCCGAACATGCCTGTCCTCCTTCCTCCAGCGCTCTGGGCCGTCGATCCCTTAATGTCCACATCAAGAATTATGCCAAATATTGAATCCGCGCGGTCCCGGCTGTTTATCCTTGGCCGAGAAAGCTATCCAGCGGCCGGACGTCCTGCCGGACAAGACCATTCCTGCGAAAACAGGGCTAAGATCGCCCTTTTTGCCGTTGACACATGTTTTTTCCTTTGGTATCCTGCCTCACCCTTGAGAGTCAGGCTGTTAAACGGCAGGTTGTGGAGGGCAGGTGACGAATCAGCAGGGCATATCTCACGCAGCCTGCAATGATGGGAGGCCAGAATTCACCCGTGAAATCACCTCAAGGGGTGATTGCCCCCCTTTTTGTCCCCGACAATTATATAGGTGGGAGCTTTCGCCGGGGGCGATCGCTGCGCATATGACTTGGGAGGAGCATAATGATCCTGTTTTCGAAAAACCTCCGGCTCGTCGCTGCCGTCGGACTCTGCCTGCTTGGCCTTGCCGGTCTGGCCGCGGCCCAAACCAATATCTCCAATTCGCCCAACTGGTTTTCGAGCTGTCCGAGAATAACGGTCGACCCGTCCGGGAACGTCCACGCCGTGTGGGCCGAATTCTATACGATGAACTTTTCCCCAACCTCGGGTGATGCTTTCTATTCGAAATTCAGCGCCGCGACACAAACCTGGAGCGCTCCCATCAACCTGAGCAATACGGGCCTGTGCATCAGCTGGGAATGGTACGTGGTGGGCATCGATTCCGACCCGGCGGGCAATGTCTACGTCGCCTATGTCAGTGGCACGAAGCTCATGCTGAGGATCCTTTCGGGCGGCGCCTGGAGCGCCCCCTTCGAGGTCGGCTCCGGTCCCGGCTCGGGCGTTGACAGCGCCCGGTTGGCCGTGGACGCGCAGGGGAACATCTTCGTCTGCTGGTACGATAACGATTACGGGATCGTCTATTCGCGGGCGCGCGTCGGCGGCGTCTGGGAGGGCGTGGTTCAGCTGAGCAATCCGGTCCGGTCGAAGTTTCCGGAGATCGCGGTGGGCACGAATCTCGTCTACTGTGTCTGGATGGATTCCTCCAGCGGCTACGCCTACTACGCGGCTTATGCGGTTCGAGCCAGGACCCAGGGCTCGGCTTGGTCCGCTCCCCGAAGGGTAACGACTGCTGTCGAGGCGGAAGAGCATCCGGCCATCAAGGTCGACACCGCTGATGTCGCCCATATCGTATACACTCCTTACTTCAGCGATGGGACGCGCGCCGTCCGCTACGTCTCCGGGACGAGCGCCGGGTTCAGCGCTCCCGTGACCATCGGCAGCCGCGGTGGGGTGCACTATCCTTCGATCGGCATCCGCGGCGGCAACGCTTACGCAGTTTGGAAGTGGGACATGGGCCGTGTTTACACTAGCGAGCGAAAGGCGGGCGTCTGGAGCGGGGAGGCCGCCGTGCCGGGCTCCAGCTCGTGCGATCTTCCGGACGTGGCCATCAGCCCGTCGCAGGACAAGGTCTATTATGTCTGGGATACCGGCAGTCCCCGGGATATCTATGTCGGGGTGAAAACGCAATACGTGGCGCCGGTTGAGGCCTCCTCGCACGCCGTGGGCGATTTCGACGGCGACAAGCTGATCGAGGTCGCCGTCGACTTCGGCTCCTCCGGCCTCTGGCTGGCGAACGATAACGGCTGGACCCAGCTCTCGCCGGACAATCCGCAGGACCTCCTGGCCGCCGACGCGAACGGCGATGGCACCGATGAGCTGGCGGCGGATTTCGGGGCTTCCGGACTGTGGATCAGGGTCGGAAACGCCTGGCACAAGATCAGCCCTCTGAACCCCGAGGATTGCGTTGCCGGGAACGTTCAGGGAGCGTCGGGGGACGAGCTGGCCGTTGATTTCGGCTCAGCCGGCCTTTGGCTCTGGGACGGCTATGGCTGGGCGCAGCTCTCCGGCATGAATCCCGTCACGCTGGCCACGGGCGATGTCGATAATGACGGCACGGACGAGTTGGCGGCCGGGTTCTCCACGCTGGGTCTCTGGCTCTGGAACTCCGGCTCATGGTCTCAGCTGAGCGGGGTGAAGCCGGATGGCATGGTGATCGGCAATATGGACGGCTGGGGCGGTCAAGAGCTCGTCGTCGACTTCGGTGCGACCGGAGTCTGGGTCCTGAACGGCGGGACCTGGATCAGGCTGAGTCCCGCCGACGCCGACGCCCTGGTCCTCGCCGATGCCGACGGCAACGGGACGAAGGAGATCCTGGGGGATTTCGGCGCCTGGGGGCTGTTCTTATGGATCAACAACGGCTGGGTCAACCTGAGCACCTACAACCCCGAGCAGATGATCGGCGCGGACGTGGACGGCGACGGCGGTAAAGAAGCGGTCGTCGATTTCGGCTCGATCGGTTTGTGGCTCTGCGACGGATCGGGTTGGGTCCTGCTCAGCCAGGTCAATGCCGAGAATATCCTGGCCGGGGACGCCGACGGAAACGGTACGGAAGAGATCATGGCGGATTTCGGGATGCTCGGCCTTTGGGGATGGTATGGCGGTACCTGGTACCGGATCAGCACGCTGAACCCGGATTGATCTGTCTATTCGGATCGCCGGCGAGTCCGGATGGGCGAGGGAACTCGCGCTCCGGCCGGCGGATCTTGACGGTCACAATCCCGGTCCGTATCTCTTAAGGGCGATTTCGGTCTGGACCAGGCGCTTCGCTACTGCTACTTCCCGAACCCTCTGTGATATACTGTACCCGGTGCGCCGGACCCGCCTGACAAACACCTATAGAGCATTTTATCGGGGCGCGATTTCCTTCCGGCGCCCAATCCTCGGGAGGCCGATTCATGGAAACCACGGAGCTCCTTCTCATTGTGCTGGCGGCCCTGATCGTGGCGGCCGTCGTTCTCATCGCGGCGCTTGTCCGCCGCCGTCCATCCGTTGATCTTTCACCCTTGCACAGCCGGGTGGAATCGATAGAGAGGGGACAGGAGCGGACGAGCCGGGAGTTCCGGGAGGAGGCGGCCAGGGGCCGCGAAGAAGCGGGTTCCCAAAGCCGTTCTCTCCGCGAAGAGGTATCCTCCACCTTCAAGGGCTTCAATGATTCGGTTTTGACGCAGCTCACCCAGCTCATCGGACTGGAGAAGCAGCAGCTCGAGGACTTCTCGGAGAAGCTGGGAGCGCTCACCAAGAGCAACGAAGACAAGATCGGCGAGCTCAGGATGGCCGTCGAACAACGCTTGGAGAAGATCCAGACGGACAACGCGGGCCGGCTGGAGGAGATGCGCAAGACCGTGGACGAGAAGCTCCAGGGGACGCTGGAGAAGCGTCTGGGCGAATCCTTCCGGATGGTCAGCGAGCGCCTGGAACAGGTCCACAGGGGCCTGGGCGAGATGCAAAACCTGGCCACCGGGGTTGGCGATTTGAAGAAGGTCCTCACCAACGTCAAAGCCCGCGGCACGTGGGGAGAAGTCCAGCTGGGGAACCTCTTGGAGCAGATCCTGACGCCTGACCAGTATGCCCAGAATGTCACGACCAAGGCCAACTCCGCCGAGCGCGTCGAGTACGCGATCAAGCTCCCGGGAGGGGACGACGACGACGCCAAGTGCGTCTGGCTCCCGATCGACGCCAAGTTCCCGAAAGAAGACTACGAGCGCCTGGTGGATGCCGCCGAGAGGGGCGACCCGGCGGCCGTCGAGGAGGCGGTCCGGAGCCTCGAGACCAGGATCAAGGCTGAAGCGAAAGACATCAAAAACAAGTATCTCGATCCGCCGAATACTACGGATTTCGGCGTGCTCTTTCTTCCGACCGAGGGGCTTTACGCCGAGGTCCTTCGTCGGCCCGGCCTGGCTGACCTTCTTCAGAGAGAATATCGGGTCATGATCGCGGGGCCGACGTCCTTCGCGGCGCTTCTTAACAGCCTCCAGATGGGCTTCAGGACACTCGCCATCCAGAAGCGGTCGAGCGAAGTCTGGACGGTGTTGGGAGCCGTCAAGACGGAGTTCGAAAAGTTCGGGGCCGTGATCGACAAGATCCACAAGAAGCTCCAGGAAGCCACCAACGAGATCGACAACGCCAAGCGGCGCAGCCGGTCCCTCGAACGCAAGCTCCGGAACGTGGATGAGCTGCCCGGGCCCCAGGCCCAGTCGATCCTGGGGTTGGTCGAGGACGCTCCGGCGGCGGCCGACGACGAGCCCGGCCCTGACGAGCCGGCGTAATCGCTCGCCGGACCTGAGCGTCGCTCACGAGGTCGCGCGTTTCCATCCATTCTCTTGACTTCCCGGTTCGACGGCCATATTCTTCTGGCCATGCTGTGGATGGGGTCAGCGGGCTATGAAGTGTCCCAAGTGTTCTGCGAATAATCCTGACACGTCCCGGTTTTGCGGCAACTGCGCCACGCAGCTCATTCCGGCCGGGTTGCCTCCCGCGGCGCCGACCAAAACGCTCGAGTCACCGGCTTATGTTCTTACTGAGGGGAGCGTCGTCGCGGGCAAGTACCGTGTTCTCGCGGAGATCGGCCGCGGGGGCATGGGCGTTGTCTATAAGGCCGAGGACACAAAACTGGCCCGCGCGGTGGCCATCAAAGTCCTGCCCGAAATCTTCTGGGCGGACCCGGAGAGATTGGCGCGATTCGAACGCGAAGCCAGAGTTCTCGCTTCCCTGAATCACCCGAATATTGCGTCGATTTACGGGGTTGAAGAATCTGACGGGAAGCGCTTTCTCGTGCTGGAGTTAGCGGAAGGCGAGACTTTGGCCGAGCGGCTAAGCCGGGGCCGACTTTCCCTTGAAGAAACTTTGGACGTCTGCCGTCAGGTCGCCGAAGGACTTGAAGGGGCCCATGAGAGGGGCATCATCCACCGCGACCTCAAGCCGTCGAACGTCAAGATCACTCTTGAGGGGAAGGTCAAGATCCTTGATTTCGGATTGGCGAAAGCTTTCCATGATCAAGCTTCCGAAGTCAATATCAGCAAATCTCCGACGATCACAGCTGATATGACGCAACCGGGGGTGGTCCTTGGCACGGCCGCCTACATGAGCCCTGAGCAGGCCAAGGGGAGGCCGGTCGATAAGCGGGTGGACATCTGGGCATTCGGCTGCACCCTTTATGAGTGCCTGGCGGGAAAGCGCGCTTTCCCGGGCGATTCGGTGACGGAGATCATCGCCGCCGTTCTCAGAGGCGAGCCGGACTGGGATTCGCTTCCTGCCGGCACGCCCGGAAACGTGCGGGCCGTTCTGCGCCGGTGCCTGGAGAAGGACCCCCATCGGCGCCTGCGCGACATCGGCGATGCCCGGCTCGAGATCGAACCGCCGTTCGTCTATCCCGCTGAAGCGGAAACCGCCCGCCGGCGGCCTTCACTTGTGCGGCTGGCTGCCGGTACGACTGTCATGCTTCTCTCAGGCATCGTCATCGGATTGGCACTCCTAAGGCATTTTCGGCCCGCTTCTCGGGCGCCCGTGGTCACGGCAACTATCGAGGTCGAGCCGGGTCACTGGCTTGACGGGATGCGCAGAGCCCTGCTATTGCAGCGCCCGAGCCGGACGGCCATGGCTATATCGAGTGACGGCGGGTTTCTTGTATACAGCGCCATCGAAGAGAATCCCGGACCTCAGGCCAAGCCGCAGCTGCATCTTCGGCGAATGGATCGATCGGAGGCGAGGCCGATTACCGGAACGGAAGGCGCCATGAGCCCCTTCCTGTCGCCCGACAACCGCTGGGTGGGGTTCTGGGCGGACGGAAAGTTGATGAAGATCCCCGTCGAAGGCGGCATCCCGACGGCCTTGTGCGATGCTGCGTCGCTCTTTGGTGCAAGTTGGGGTCGCGATAATACCATTATATTTGCTTATGGGGCGGCGCTGGGACTGTCCAGAATTTCGGCCGACGGCGGGAAGCCCGAGATCTTGACCAAGCCTGACCTGAAGCGGGAAGAAGCCAGCCATCGTCTGCCTTTCTGGCTTCCGAATGAAAAGGCCGTGCTGTTCACCGTGATGAAACACGTCTGGGATTATCAGCCCTCGCTGGCAGTGCTTAAACTGGACACCATGGAGAGGCATGCCCTGCTGCCGGACGCCGCGGATGCCAGGTACGTTCCCACGGGACATCTGGTCTTCATGCGGCGGGGGACGCTCATGGCCGCGCGATTTGACCCGGGCGAGCTCAGAGTCAGGGGCCAGCCCTTTCCGCTCGTGGACAATGTCATGCAGGCCTTCGGCACAGCCTCCAGCTACAACACCGGAGCCGGACAATACGGCGTCTCCGATACCGGGTCGCTCGTATATGCGGCGGGCGGCATCGTTCCGGACCAGGAGAATTCGCTCGTTTGGGTGGACCGGAAGGCCGTCGAGCAGCCGGTCATGGACCTGCAGTCCTCTTTTTTCGCTCCGCGGCTTTCCCCTGATGGCCGGAGAGTAGCTTATGGAACTGCCGGGCGGGAATGGCAAGTCTGGGTGTACGACTTGACCAGGGGCACGAACAGCCGCCTGACCGGTGAAGGCAGGGCTGTCTTTCCCGTCTGGACCTCCGAAGGCCGACAGGTCGTTTTCGAGTGGCAAAAATCCCTGGAGGGGAACCTGTTCCGTCAGCCTTTTGATGGAAGTTCGCCGATGGAGCGTCTGACCACCACCGAGAACGCTCAATACCCCGGATCATGGTCGTTTGACGGGAAGACGCTCGTTTTTGTGGAATTGCGCCCGGATTCAGGCTGGGACATTGAGCTGCTCGACACCACCTCAGGGCTCGCGACGTCATTCTTGAGATCGCCCTCTAACGAGACATATCCGGAATTCTCGCCCGACGGCCGCTGGATCGCCTATACATCTGATGAATCAAGGCGCGAGGAAGTCTATGTCCGGCCTGTCCCCGGTTCGGGGATGAAATACCAGATATCGAATGAAGGCGGCAACCAGCCGCTCTGGGCAAAAGACGGCAAGCGGCTTTTCTACCGGTGGCAAGATCAAGTGTGGGTTGTGGATGTCGAGACGGGGAGCGGCCTGGCGCGCTTGGCGACCAGCAAACCGCGCCTCCTCATTAAACAGCCGGGTTACGCCGCCGGTGCCCCCATCCGCAACTACGACATCTCGCTCGACGGGGAGCGATTCCTCATGGTCAAGGGCGGCCAACGGAAGCCCACTCCTGTCACCGAGATGGTCCTCGTTCAAAACTGGTTCGAGGAACTCAAGCGTCTCGTTCCCGCAGGAAAAAAATGAGCACGCCGAAGTGCGCTATAGGACACAGCGGCGAGTCCGTGATTGGGGTGGCTGGCGAGTTCCTACGGCCGGATGGAGAGCGTGATCTTGATCACGCCGCGGTCCTCGAGCGAGAAGAAGCGGGCCCTGGGGTCGAACCGCCTTTCCCAGTTCTTGTTGTAAACGAGATAGATATCGTTCCCCGGTGAGATCTGCCAGCGGAGCCGGGCGTTCCAGCCCAGCTTCCTCGAAATGTCGTCGTACTGGATGTAGTTCATCAGCCCCAGGTCGGGCGAAAGGAAGATGTCGGCCTTGACCTCGTAGATATTCTCGTTGAACCGGCCCTGGGGCAGGTCGCCCCTCACCATGTCGGTTTTGACCGATACGTTGGCGTGACCGCCGAGCTTCGCCGTCAGGCCCAGCGTTGTTTCATTCAGGTGACCCGAATAGAACCGGCCGAAGCTGGTGCCGGCCTCGAAGATCACCGGGCGATGGGAGGCCGTGTTGAGCGACGCCTGATAGCTTGTGAAGTTATAAGGCCCCATGGGAATGACGACGCCGGGGGCGACCTCGAAGTCGTAGGGGAGGACGTCGCGGTTCGGCTCGACCTGGAACCGCAGCCGCTCGCCGCTTTCGGTCTGGAAGCTGAGGGGCGTGAGGCTGACCCGCCGCGTCTCGAGCCGTCCGGAGAGGTCCCAGTAATAATCGAAGCTCGTGTCGAAGAAGAACTGCCGGACAAGGTTGTCCAGGAAGCCCCGGCTGGGCCGCGGCTGGTAGGCCAGGCGCACGTAGAAAGTCTGGATGCTGGGGCGCAGCATGAACCCGAGGCCCGGGTCCAGGGCCTCGCCATAATAAGCGTAGGTCGATTCGACGTTCCAGAGGTCGTTGGGATAGTTCGCCCTGAACCCGAACCCCTCGTGCCGGCCCGGCTTGTTGTTCCAGTTGTAGGCCGACCAGGCGGCGAGCATCAGGTTCTTATTCCCCATGAACCGCGAGGTCGAATAGTTGAAGTCCACTCCGGCGACCGTGTTCCGCTCGCCGGTCGGGCTGCCGTTGGTGAAGATCAGCCCGACCTTGCTTTCCGAGAAGATATTCTGGCTCAGCCGGGCGGCGAACAGGTTGGTCCCGGGCAGGCCGGGGTAATCGCCGGTCTGGACGTCGAGCGCCGAGATGTTGGTGCTGCCGATCTTGCCGTAGAGCTTGGCCCCGAACCGGACCGGGACCTGGGCGCCCTCGAACAGGCCGATCCGCCGGCTGAAGAAAGGGATGAAGCTGATGCTCGAGCTGAAGTTGAAGTTCTCCGAGCCCTCGAGAAAGAACATCCGCTTTTCGGGGAAGAAAAGCGGGAAGCGGGTCAGGTTGATCTGGCGCTCGTCGACCTCCGTCTCGGCGAAATCCATGTTGTAGCTGACGACGCCGACGAGGTTGGGCGTGAAGTTCTTATAGATATCGAACCCGCCGTCGAGGCCGTTGTCGCGGCCCACGCTGACGCCGCCGACGTCTGGCGAACTTGCGGAGCTCGCCAGCCCGTAGGGGCGGAAGGTGATGCCCTTTCCCTGGCGGATGCCGGCGATCCCGGACAGGGCGGCCGCTTCCATCGGGTTATTGAAGTTGCTATCCCGGCTGGTCCCGGAGATGCGGTCCGTCTCCAGCTTGCGGGGGATGACGCGCTCGACGTTGATGCCCCAGATTGAAAGTCCCGGCTTGAACGAGATCGTCTTGAACGGGATCCGCAGCTCGGCGCTCCAGCCGTTATCGAGGATGCGGGCCTTGGCCTCCCAGATGCCGTCCCAGTTGAGGCTGGGCTCGCCGCCGTAAACCAGGCCCTCGCTCCTGGCCCCGAGCGGGTTGACGTAGAAAACATAGGCCGTCCGCTTGTCCTGGAAGGGGTCGATGAGGACGCGGACGAGGTCGTCGGTCGAGCTCTGGCCGCCGCCATGATGGTAGCCGTAGCGGCCGCCCTCGGAGCCGCCGGCGCTGTCATGGGCCATGGTGTTGGCGGCGATCCGGCGGGGCTCGCCGTCGAAGCACATCACACCGATGTAGAGGTTGGATTCGTCGTAGAGGACCCGCAGGTCGGTCCTTTCCGACGGCTGGGCGTTGGCCTCGGGCTCGACCTGGCGGAAACTGGAGAATGAGGCGGCCGATTGCCATTCCGCGTCAGCGAGAGACCCGTCGATCTTGGGGCCTTGCCGTATGCGCCCTGCCTTCACCTCGACCGTCTGCGCTGACGCAGTCAGGGCAACGCACAGGGCCAGGCATAGGAGTGGGAGTTTACGTCCGCTCGCCATGAGCGCCCAATATACCCGCCGTTCCTCGGGAGTGTCAAGGCGAGCCGACCAAGCGACGGCCGGTACGATGACGATGCCGGCTCATCCTGGCGCGGGTGCAGGGTCGGATGGGGATGACGCCCCGAAGACCCCGAAATCGCCTGAGGCACTTCCCCAGACTCTAACCTTAGATATCACCCACCCTCTGCCCGCCCTGCGCAGGGAGGGAGAAAGGTCAGTGCCTCAGGAGGGGTCGGAGGGATCGGAAGCCTAGATCTTGAGCGAAACGTCGACGATGGAGCTTTCGGGGTCGGGACGGATCTCAAAATGGCGCTTGCGGAAGACGGCCAGCATCCGGCGGTTGTCCGACGTCGTCACGGCTGTGATCTTTTTGATGCCCCAGTCCTTGGCGATCTTGATGCAGTAGTCCGTGAGAATGCTCCCCAGGCCCTGGTCCTGCCAGCCGTCCTTGATCAGGATGGCGTATTCCCCCGATTCCCGCATCGGGTCGGCGGCCAGGCGGCCGACACCAAGCAGGTTCCTTTTATCGCCCTCGACGATCTCGACGACGATGGCCATCTCCCGGTCGTAATCGATGTAACAGTAGCGCGTGGCGACCTCGTGCGACTGCCAGAAGAAGAAGTACCGGAACCGGGAATAGATGGTTTCCGGCGAGCAGCCGGCCAGGAGTTCCATCCACAGCGGCTCGTCCTCGGGCTTGATGGGCCGCAGCGTGACCTCGGCCCCGGACTGGAGCCTCGCCTTGCGAACGTACTCTTGGGGGTAGGGTCGAAGGGCCAGGTGGGAGTAGGGCTTGACCGGCCGCCCGATGACCTCCCGGTCGATGACGACCCGGGCATCCAGGGCCACGGAGTTCATCCCGCTGACGAGGAGCGGATTGATATCGAGCTCTTTGATCTCGGGGTAGTCGGCGATGAGATAGGAAACGCGGATCATCGCTTCGACCAGGCTGTCCACATTCACCCCCGGCCGTCCCCGGTATCCCTGGAGAAGAGGCCAGACTTTGAGTGATTCGAGCATCCGGCGGGCCAGGCGCTCGTTGAGCGGCGGGAAGCCGAGGGCCCGGTCGCGGAAGAGCTCGGCCTCGATCCCGCCCAGCCCGGCCAGGATGACGGTGCCGAACGTCGGGTCCTTTCTGGCGCCCAAAATCATCTCGATGGAGTTCTTGGCTTTGACCATGGCCTGGACGGTGATCCCCTCGATCCTGGCATCGGGTACCGCTTGCGCGCTGCGCGACATGATCCGCCCGAAGGCGCCCCAGACCATCTCGGCGTTCAACAGGTCGACCTCGACGCCGCCGACATCGGTTTTATGGATGATGTCCGGCGAATAGACCTTGAGGACGACCGGAAAGCCCACCATGTCGGCGATCTTGACGGCCTCCAGGGGAGTTTTCGCCAGGTGGGGTGTCGTGACCGGAATGCCGTAGGCCTCGACGAGAGCCTTCGAGATGTCCTCGGGCAGGACATCGCCCCCCCCTGAAACGAGCGAGTCGAAACGGTCGCGGAACGCATCACGGGGGATGGAGAAATCGAACGGGATATCCCGCGGCGTCTCGTAGAGGGTCTGAAGGTTCTTCGAATACGCCACCAGGGTCATAAAAGCCCGGACCGCCCGCTCCGGAGTGGCATAGGTCGGGATCCCGGCGTCGTTGAGGATGGCGTTGCCCTCCTCCATGCTGCCCGCCCCGAGAAGCGCCGCCAGCACCGGCTTGGGGGAGTCCGGGGCGAGCAGGCTCAGCTCCTTGGCGATGGCCGTCGGGTTGGTCATCGCCTGTGGCGTGACGATCACCAGCACGGCGTCGACGCCCGGGTCATCGAGGACGATCCGGGTGGCCTTGGCGACGAGCTTGGACTTGGCGTCACCCAGGACATCCACGGGGTTCCGGCGAGACCAGAAAGGCGGAAGGTTGTCGTTGAGCCTGGCGAGCGACTCCTCCGACAACCGGGCGAGCGTCCCGCTCTCAGCGATGAGTGCGTCGGTGGCCATGACGCCCGGACCGCCGGCATTGGTCACGATCCCCAGTCGCGCCCCCTTGGGGACCTTGTGCCGGCCGACAAGCTCCGCCACGTCGAAGATCTCGCCGATGTCGTTGACCCGCGCCAGGCCGGCCCGCTGGAAGGCGGCGTCGTAGACCGCGTCTTCCGCCGCCATGGCTCCGGTGTGGGAAGCGGCGACCTCGGCCGACTCGGGGAACCGGCCGGCCTTGTAGGCGATGATCGGCTTGGTCCGGGCGAAGGCCCGGGCGGCCGTCATGAACTTCCGCGCCTGGCCTATCGATTCCACGTAGAGGATGATGGACTTGGTCTGTTCGTCCTCGCCGAAATAATCGATCAGGTCGGCGAAGTCGACGTCGATCGTATTGCCGATCGAAACAAAATAAGAGAACCCGATCTTTTCCTTGAGGGCCCAGTCGAGGACCGACGTACAGAGGGCCCCGGATTGGGAGATAAAGGCGATCTGTCCCTTCTGAGGCATGGCGGCGGCGAAGCTGGCGTTGAGGTTGAGGCCCGGGGCGATGATGCCCAGGCAGTTCGGGCCGACCAGGCGCATGCCGCTCCAGCGTGAGGCTTCGGCCAGGATCCTATCCTCGAGGGCCTTTCCCTCCGGCCCGATCTCCTTGAACCCGGCCGAAACGATGATGATCCCCAGGATCCCGGCCTCGCCGCACTCCCGCACGAGATCGGATACCTGGGCCGCCGGCGTGCAGATGATGGCCAGGTCCGGCGTGTGGGGTAGCCCGCCGACGTTCGAGTAGCATTGGATGCCCATGACGGCCTCGAGCGACGGATTGACCGGATAGACGACGCCCCGGAAGCCGCCGCTCACAAGGTTGGTCAGGACCTTGCCGCCGACGCTCCTCGGATTCTGGGTTACGCCGACGAGGGCGATCCGCTGGGGCTTGAAGATCCGGTCGAGATTATGGATGTCCACGGGCATTCAAATGGGAGAAACGCGACGTTATTCTGCCCCATTTCGCCTTGTCTTTCAATACTCGGGGACGGCCGAAGAATCAGGAGTCTTGGTATTTTTCGGCGATCTTCTGGAAGCGGGGTGTTCTTTCAAAGGGATGGGTTTTCTGATAATATAATCTTGAGTCAATTCTAGAGAGGAGGCAACGATGAAAGGCAATCCTAAACTGGTCGAAACACTGAATTCGCTTCTGGCCGATGAGCTGACCGCTGTCAATCAGTATATGGTGCACGCCGAGATGGCCGAAAACTGGGGCTACGGGAAGCTCGGCAAGGGCTTCGAGAAGCGGGCGATCGATGAGATGAAGCACGCCGAGAAGCTCATCGCCCGGATCCTGTTCCTCGAAGGCCTGCCGGTCGTCAGCATCTACCGGAAATTCAAGATCGGGGCCGACATCCCAAAAATGCTGGCCGGCGACCACGCCTTCGAGATCGACGCTGTCGCCAGCTACAACAAAGCCATCAAGCTGGCCGGCGACGTCCCCGACTTCGCCACGCGGGAGATCCTGGAAGGCATCCTCAAGGACGAGGACGGGCACATCGACCAGATCGAGGAGCTGCAGGACCAGATCGGCCAGATGACGCTCCAGATCTTCCTGACTACGCAAGTCGGATAAGTACTCGGCGCCCCGAGCCGGGTACAGACATCCCCGCCTGACTTGTCGGCCGGGGATTGTGCCATCCGGGACAGGCCTGACCGCCGCTTTTCGCAAGCCGCGGTCAGCCTTGCTTTTCCGCACCAAGTCGACTATCCTTATCCCCCCGCTGAGTTGAGGAGGGACACCATGCCCATTACCGTGGACGGTCATCATCTCAAAGTCGAGGATGTCGTCAAGGTCGCCCGCCGGCATGAGCCGATCGAGCTCCATCCCGACGCCAAGAAAAGGATAGATCGATGCCGTGCGCTGCTCGAGGACAAGATCCAGAAGAAAGAGATCATGTACGGAGTCAATACTGGGATCGGCGAGCTCTCCGAGGTCGTTCTCACTCAGGAGCAGGTGGAGCAATACCAGCGCTATATCGTCTACAGCCACGCCGCGGGCTACGGCCAGCCCCTGCCCGTCGACACCGTCCGGGCGGCGATGCTCAGCCGGATCAGCTGTCACTGCCACGGCCATTCCGGGCTGAGGCTGGCGGTGACGGAAGCGATGAAGGAGATGCTCAACCGCGGGGTGACGCCGGTCGTTTGCGAGAAGGGCTCGGTCGGCGCCTGCGGCGACCTCGCGCCCATGTCCCAGGTCGCGCTCGCGGTCATGGGAGAGGGGGAGGCCTTCTACAGGGGCGAGCGCCTAGCCGCCGCGGAGGCCTTGAAGAGGGCCGGGCTCCAGCCGGTTGTCCTCCACGCCCGGGACGGCCTGGCCATGATCAACGGCTCAAACATGATCACGGGGCAGGGTGCGCTGGAAGTCGACGACGTCCACCGCTGGCTCAAGAACTCGGAGATAGCGGCGGCCATGACGCTCGAGGTCGTCAACGCCAACATGAAGGCCTATGACGAGCGGCTGCACAAGGTCCGCGGCTATCCCGGGGCCCTCGAATCCGCCGAGAACATCCGGCGGATCACGGAGGGGAGCGCCCTCCTGGCCGGGCTGGGCCAGAAAAAAGTCCAGGACGCCTACAGCCTGAGGAGCACGCCGCAGGTCGTCGGCGCGGCCCGGGACGCGCTCAGGTGGGCCCGGTACATGATCGAAATCGAGCTCAACAACGCCGCCGACAATCCCGTTTTCTACCCCGACGAGCAGCTCGTCCTGACGGGCGCGAACTTCCAGGGGACGCCCCAGGCATTGGCGCTCGAGCTCCTGGGGACGTCCGTCACGACGGTCATGGTGCTGTCGGAGCGGAGGCTGAACCGGCTGATGAACCCGCATCTGAGCGTCGGCCTGCCGGCGTTTCTGACCAAGGGGGCGGGGATGTTCTCCGGCATGATGCTTTCGCAATACACGGCCGGCGCGCTCATCTGCGAGAGCCGCATCCTGTCCCAGCCCGCCGCTACGGGCTCGATCCCGGCGGCGGCCGACCAGGAGGATTTCGTCAGCATGGGCTGGACGACCGCGCTCAAAACGAAGCAGATCATCGACAACGCCCAGGCGGTCATCGCCATCGAGCTCATGGCCGGCGCCCAGGCCCTCGATTTCCGCGCGCCCCTCAAGCCGGGAAAGGGCGTCCAGGCCGCCTATGAAGTGATTCGCAGGCACGCCGCGCATCTGGAAGAAGACCGGCCTCTGTATAAGGACATCAACAAGCTCAAAGAGGTGGTCCAGAGCGGCGAGGTGCTGGAGGCGGTGGAGAAGGCCGTCGGCGAGCTGAAATAGATACGCGGTTTTTGCCCGCGCTGCGATTCCTGTAATAGCCGATGAACAACCCGTCCCGACCGCGCCGCCTCCAAGGCCTGATCTTCGACATGGACGGCCTGATGGTCGACAGCGAGAAGCTGTATCTTGAGGTCGAACGGGACATGGCGCGCCGCTACGGCAAGGAATTCAGCCGGGACGCCTGGCAGAAGATGATGGGGCTCAAGCCGGCGGAGGGGATCCGCGTTTTCGTCGAAGAGCTGGGCCTGCCGCTCACGCCGGCGGTTGCGCTGGCGATGAGAGACGTGGAGATGCGGAAAAAGTACAGCGAAGAGGCGGAGCCCATGCCGGGACTCTATCACATCCTCGGGGCCTTTGACGGCCGGCTCGCTCTTGCCGTCTGCACGGGGGCGCAGCGGGAATTCATGGAGATCGTCGTCGATCGCCTGGGCATCCGCCGGAAGTTCTCCGTGCTTCAGTCGTCGGACGAGGTCGAGAGGGGGAAGCCGGACCCGGCGATCTATCTGGCGTGCTGCGCCAAGCTGGGGCTCGAGCCGGAAGAGTGCGCCGTGCTCGAAGACTGCGAAAACGGCGCCCTGGCCGCCGCCCGCGCCGGCTGCTATACGATCCTCGTGCCGACGGAGCATTCGAAGGGGCAGGATTTCGGCTGCGCAGATTATGTGGCGGCGGACCTGTTCGACGCCGAGACGCACATTTCCGCTCTTCTGCGCGGGGAGCAAGAACCATGAACAAAGGCAAAGTCGCGTTGGTCACGGGAAGCAGTCGGGGGATCGGCCGGGCGATCGCCGTCCGGTTCGCGGATGATGTCGGGAGCGTGGCGGTCCACTATAAGGACAACGAACAGGCGGCCGACGAGGTCCTGGCGGAGATAAAGCAAAAGGGCGGGAATGCCCGCGCTTTTCACGCCGACCTGACCAATGAGAGCGAGGCCAGGAACCTTATCCGCCAGGTCGAGGAAGCCTTCGGGCGGCTCGATGTCCTGGTCAATAACTTCGGCCCGATCATCGTCAAGCCCTGGCAGGAGCTCACGACGGCCGATTGGGAGTTCATGTACCGGAGCGTTTTCCTGAGCGCTTTCCACTGCGGCCAGGCGGCCCTGCCGGGCATGAGAGAGCGGGGCTGGGGCCGGGTCGTCAACATCGGCTACCACAGGGTCGAGCAGCTCGCCGCCTTCACCGGGATCGCCGCCTACGCCGTCGCCAAGACGGCCCTCCTCATCCTGACGCGCTCGGCGGCCGCCTCCGAGCTCAAAAGCGGGATCACCGTCAACATGGTTTCCCCGGGACTCATCGAGGGCGGGATGATGCCGGCCGGGGGGAAGATCGGGCCGGAATCCTTCGGGAAAGCGACCGATGTCGCCGAGGCCGTGGCGTTCCTGGCAGCCGAGAAAGCGGGCCACATCACCGGGACGAACCTCGTCGTCGCCGGCACCTGGAAGCTCTAAAGTCGTCTTTTTCCGCGCTCGGCCTCCCGCTCAGTGAAGCTTGCCGCCCCTGGCCTCCTTGAGGCGCTCCAGGAACGGTTTGTAAAGGAAGCTTCGCTCGTCAAGCTCACAGAGTTGCCTGAACATCGAACGCGTCACCGAAAAATCCATGATATCGGGCGGCAAGTGCTGGCGCATGGCAATGTCGGTCGAGCCGATCGATGCCTGGGGAAGTGCCAGGTCGTTGAACGGCACGAGCTGCGAGCAGCCCGAGCCGAACGGCGCGATGACAGGCGGCGGGTCGTCGGGGGCGCTGTGGTATTGGGCGCCGATGGCCAGCGCGCTGAGCTGGTCGGGGTTGACGAGAAAAGTCACCGTCCTGACGTAGGCCCAGGCGCTCTCCTTGAGCGGCCCGATAAAAAGATGGTCGTTCTCGGCGCGATAGGAGCGGCGGGCATCGATCCATTTCTCCATGAGCTCGCGGGAAGTCTTGAGGCCCTCTTCATCGGCCAGGAACTTGATAAACTCAGGCTTCGGCCGTGTTTGGATGCCCCACAGCGAGCTTGCCGCCCCGCCGCAGCCGTAGCGTTCCCGGGTCAGGTGGAGAGTCCGCCCCGCCAGCCAGGCCTTGAAAAAGCAGAACACGCACTCCCGGGCGTCGGGCTCGACCAGCGGCTCGAACAACGAGGGGTCGGGACCATCGTAAAAAGCGATGAGCGGCAGCTTGATATCCAGCTGTTTTTGCAGGCGTGCCGGGTTGGGTTGAATTTCATTGTTCATGTTTTTTTATCCTATTTTTGGCGCTCCGAATCAAATCCTCGCGGCCGCCGCGCCGGCCTGCGCAAAGAAAGCGCCGGGGACTCATTCCACCCCCAATTTCTGTTCGGGCACGTTCACGCCTTCGATCCGAAGAATGAGGCGGTCGGCGGCGGGGAGTCCGGGACCGGGTGTCCAGATGATATCCGCGGATTCGCCGGGGAGGACGCTGGCATAATTGTCGCTCCAGAAACCCGTGGAGATGTCCTTTCCGTCTTTATTCTCGATCCGAAGGGCAACGAAAACGGCTGGGCTCGGGCCGCCATTTTCCAGGCGGACCCCGACGGCTTGCTTCCCCTCAGTAAGCTTGCGTTGGGCAGCGATTTTGAGCTCAGCCGGGGGGAGAGAAGCCAGGAACCCGAAATCGTTCTCTCGAGAGAGCCAATAGAAATTGTCCGAAACCGGCTTTCCCCGGTCGCGGAGGCTGAGGGCAGCGAACCCGGTCCCATCGGGGGGAAGTCCATCCAGGGAAGCGGCAAATAGCCTCACCGCGGAGAGACCGGGCACCGCCGCCTCGGCGGACAGGTCCCTGACCTTCTTGAATGTCCTGTCGTAAATGCGGACCCGGGCTTCGATCTTTTGCCTGCCTTCCCGCGTCGCGTTGACCGCCCAGACGCTCCCGTCGACGATATTGAGCTGGATGTGGAGTGGTTCGCAGGCCTTTTTGGTAAAGTAGTAGCCGGCGTGCGGGCGCAGGTACCAGTCGTAAAGCTGCCAGACGACGCTGGGCCAGGCCGGGTTCCCCTTCCAGAGGATGACCCCGGCCGTTTTCCCGGCGGCTTGGTTGATGGCTTCAAAGATCGCCCGATAGCTTTCGGCATTGATAAGCTGGGCTTTGAGGACGTAGTCGGCGAGGCTCTTCGGTTCGCCGAATCGCTTGCGGATCACATCATCATACAGGCTGAATTTGGCGTGACCCTCGCAAGCGTCGTGATAACCCCAAGCGTCGTTGAGCGGGAACTTGACGGCGGGACCGGGCTCCTGCGGGAGGAACTCCTTCAGGCTTTCGAGGACCGGAACGGAGGGGAGGCCGACCTCGTTCTTGAAGAGCCAGCCCTTGCCCTGGTCGATCAAACGGTAGTACTCCCTCGGGTCGACCCATGCGTAGGGACCGCCGGAGTAGGTGCCCGCAGCCGCATTATCGGGCCAGGAAAGGCCCCAGCCTTCGGGCGGCGGACGGTAACCGGAGGAGGGGATGAACGGTCTTGTGCCGTCCAGGCGGGCGACGATGTCGTCGCGCAACGGCCGATAGATCTCCTCTCGGGGATAACCCTCGTTCCCCGCCGTCCAGACAAGAAGCGAGGGATGATTGCGGATCTTCTGGACCGTATCCGCGGCGTTCCCCAAAAAAACCCGGGCGTCATAAGGGTAATCCTTGCTTCCTTTGTCCCAGGTGCCCTGGCAGTCGCCGGTGATCCAGAAATCGTGCCAGACGAGAAGCCCCAGGCTGTCGCAGAGATCGAAGAACTCTTCGCGGGGCGTCGCTCCCCCTCCCCAGATCCGGACCAGGTTCAAGTTGGCTTCCTTCCAGAGGAGTAGCTCGCTCCGGAGCCTGTCGGGCGATTGGTTGAGCATCATGTCCGGAACCCAGGCAGCGCCTCGGATCGGGACCTTGACGCCATTGACCAGAAATTCACGGCGGTCCCAGTCGTCGACTTTCTCGGTCCGGCTCGAGACCTCCCGGATCCCGAAGTCCAGTCGGTCGGACTTCGATAGCCTGCCGCCGATCTCGAGGTCGAGCTCGGCTTCATAGAGGTCCGGACGGCCCAGGCCGTTGGGCCACCAAAGGAGGGGTTCCTTGATCCTGAGCTCCGGAAAACCATCGGCCGTGAACTCGACTCGCAGCGTCTGACGCGCTTCGAGCTCGACTTTCTTGCTGACCAGGGCAATTTCCTTTTTGGCGGGGGCGGGAGAGCGGAGGCGGAGGGTGAGCGTGCCCGCTTGAGCCGAATCGGTCGAGTTGCACAGGTAGGCCGATATGCGGATATCGGCGGTCGAGAGCAAGGGCAGCGCCAGGTCTGTGATCACCTGGATGTCCCGGAGATCGACCGGGCCCGTGGCGGAGATTGTCACATCCCGCCAGATCCCCATGTTACGGTCCCGGACCGCCGGCATCCAGTCCCAGCCCACGGAGCACTGCATGGTAACGTTTTTCCCGATGTCGCCCGTCGGCCCGCCGTTGAGCCCGAACGGTCCGAACGCCTTGAGCTGGGGCTCGCCGGGCAGGCCGGGGAAATCGAGGGGGAAGATCTTGACCGCCAGGGCGTTTTCCCCAACGGGTGTGGCGATCCCGGTGATCTCGAACCTCCAGCGGCCGAACATGCCGACGACCTCGTTCGAGCCCGCCAGTTTCCGGCCGTTCAGCCAGATCTCGGCGCGGTAGTTGATGCCCTCGAGGGTCAGCCAGAGGTGTTTGTCCCGGAAACCCGCCGGCAGCTTGAAGGCCGAGCGGAACCACCAGGGGTCGGCCCAGGGATTGCGTCCGCCCGGAAGATGACTGAATTTTGCCAGGTCATATTGCCTGTTGAACTCATCCGACGCGTCGGGTATCTGCATGTTGTTCAGCCCGACGTACGGGTCGGGATAGACCGAATCCCTGACCAGGGCGCTGAGGACCGTTGTCGGCACCG
Source organism: Candidatus Aminicenantota bacterium (assembly GCA_963764885.1). GTDB lineage: Bacteria > Acidobacteriota > Aminicenantia > Aminicenantales > UBA8522 > CAVSCD01. Next base: position 554,140 of record CAVXUH010000006.1, on the reverse strand, counting down.
ACGCCTCATACCAGCCGTCGGCGGCGAACCCGGGCCCGGAAATCTTGTCCCCGCTGTCTGTGGCGAGAACCGCTGTCTGGAGGCGCCAGCCCTCCCGGAGGTAAATCCGGCCGTTCTCAGGGCTCATCGAAAGAGACATCCAGCCGAGCGCGAGGATAGACAGGCAGAGAGAAGGCAGGATCCGCATCGACATCCGATACACTCCTTACCGGCAGGCGGCGAGGACCTGTTGGCCCGCTCATGAGGGATTTCCTTTCCGAGCTTATTATATGCCAAGTCGGGCCCGCCGGGGTATCGAAAGTGCACCGCGGGCTTACGGATCAGCGCCGGGGCGCCGCTCCGGTCGCTTTTTCGCGGGCTTTTTCGTAGAGGAAGGCGGCCCGAAGGCAGGCCTCGGCCGCGCCCGGGTAATCCTTTTTCCGGGTCAGCGCGTCGGCGTTGGACTCCTCTTTGGCCGCCTCCTGGAAATGCCATTCGGCCAGCTTTCCGGCGTTGACCGCCGCGGCGGCCATCTTGAGCTCCTGGAGATAGGCCCTGAGCGCGGCGAGCGAGGCAACATCGTCGCCCCCGGCCTGGCTGAGCTTGAAGGCCCCCGCGAGGATCCTGTAAAGGGTCCCGGCGCCCGCAAAATCTTCCTTGGCATAGGCTTCCGCCGCGTCGCCGGCCTTGGCGGCGGCGACCCGGAAAAGAAGAGTCTGTTCTTCCGGGGAGCGCGCCGATTCGGCCTTCCGCCGCTCGAGGTCCATCTCGGCCTTGGCGGTATCGGCCTTCTCCTTCTGGTCGACCATATCCAGGAGCTGCCTCATGCGGTTCTGGCCCTCGGCCAGGCTTTTTTCGGATTCCTGGGCCTGGCCGGCCTCTTTGTGCCGCTGGCTTTCCAGGATTTTTGAGTAGGCGTCGCCCCAGATCGATCTGGTATTGGCTGTCGCGGGGGATGAACCGGCGGATCCTCTCCACCTGCTTTTGGGCTTCGTCGAGGTCCCCGGGATTCATGTCCTCGATGGCCCCCCTCAGGATGGGGCTGATAATTCCTGAGGTTCCCACTCCACCCGCGATGCTTCCCGAAGTCAACTTGTCGAGCCACTTGGCGACGGTATCGGGCACGGCCTTTTCCGCGCTGGCCGAGGGGGCCGGCGGGGGCTCGGGCGCCTGAAAGTCGGAACGGTCGCCGGCCGGGCCGAATCTTCCTTCTGCGGTCATCCTCACCTTATGCTGCCCTGACGCTCCGGGATAGCGAGGTGACAGCAGGTTGCCGAGATTGACGCCGACATAGATGATGGCGAAAAGCCCCAGTCCGTAAACAAGGAGCTTCCTGAAGCCCGAGCGGCGGGGCTTCGCTTCGGCTATGGTCGGTTTTCTCCTGATCGCCTCTCTCTCGACCGTGGGCAGCCCTTTTTCGATCCTGTCGAGGTCGGACCGGAGCTCGGCCGCGGTCTGATATCTGCGTTCCTTTTCTTTTTCCAGGCATTTCATGACCAGCCGGCCCAGGTCCTCGGAGATCGTGGCGTTAAGCTCGCGCGGATTGCGGGGCATCTCGGTCTTCTGCTTGAGGGCCACGCTGAGCGGCGTCTCCCCGGAGAAGGGAACCTTGCCCGTGAGCATCTCGTAGATGATGATCCCCAGGGAATAGATATCCGACCGCTGGTCGACCTCGGACGCCTCGGCCTGCTCGGGCGACATGTACTCGGGCGTGCCGACCATGAGCCCCGAACCCGTGAACCCGCGGGCGTGGAGGGACCGGGCGATGCCGAAATCCATGACCTTGGCGTTCCCGTCGCGGTCGATCATCACGTTCTGGGGCTTGAGGTCACGGTGGAGGACGCCCAGCCGGTGGGCCTCGGCCAGTCCGTCCGTGATCTGCTCGGCGATGGCCAGCACCTTGGGTTCGGTGAGATGTCCCGCCCGCCGGATGAAGCTTTTGAGGTCCTCGCCGGACACGTACTCCATGGTGATGAAATGAAGCTGCCCAACCTCGCCCAGGTCGTACATGCGGCAGACGTGGGGGTGGGCGATCTTGCGGGCGAACTTGAGCTCGTTCCGGAAGCGCTCGATCGTCCGCTGGTCGGAGGCGATCTCGGGCTTGAGGAGCTTGAGCGCGATATTCTCCTTGATCTTCTTGTCAAAGACCTTGTAGACGCGGCCCATCCCGCCCTTGCCGACCTCCTCGATGATTTCGTAACGGTCGGCGAAGGTGCCGCCGCGCTCGAGGGAAACAGCGGGCGTCTCGAGGGTCAGCGTCGGCCCAAAGGCCTCCTCGCCCTTGCGGAAGAGGGGCAGCCCGCACTTGGCGCAGTAGTTCGTCTCGGAGGGGTTATCGAACTGACACCGCGGGCATCTCATCTCGACCTCGACCTCAAGCGCCGGCTTTTCAGGATATCAACTCAGGGGGTTTCCGTCAATAAATCATACGCGCGCAAGGCGGAAAGCGTTGCAGGCATCACGGGAGAGAATCACCGTCGCAGGGTCGGACGGCGATGCGCCCCTAGCCCCAGGACCCCGGGAACCAGTCCCGTCGGTTCCCCTGTCGGCAAAAGCCGACGGTTCCCCTTCCGACCCTTCCTGGGACACTGACGTTTATCCCTCCCTGTACAGGGAGGGGATAGGGTGGGTACTATCTATCTATAATGAGAGTCTGGGAAAGTGTCTCAGGCTACAAGCGTTTAGGGGTCTTCGGGGCGCCATCCCCATCCGACCCTGGTCGCGAGGAGGGAGAAAAAGCCGGAACCTTGCTTACCGGGACGGCGGCCACTTGATCGTGCCGACCGAAACTTTCGGCCGGCCGTTGACGGCGGCGTTGAGCGTCAGGACATCCTTGATGGGCCCGCCCGGGTTCGCCTCGAAGAACAGGAAAAGATTCCGCTCGGCGTAGACTGTCCCCTTGGGCACCTGGATGAGCTGTTTCCGGTCGAACCCGATGTTGAAATACACAAGCGGCCGGAAGAAGAACATCAGCCCCTCCCGTCCGTCGTTGGACAGATAGAAGGAATTGTCGAACAGGACGGGAAGCGCTCCGTCCGGGCCGACGTTCGCGTACATGTCCTTGATCGTGCCCACGCCGATCTTCTCCGCCGGGTTGAGCAGGGCAAAATAAGGGATCCCGTCGGCTATCCTCAGAACGTCGCCGTTGGGCGAGACCCGGGGATAGTCCTTCAGGTCCCGGATGACCGGCTGTCCGTCGACCGGGAAGGCCATGTTGGTGAAGGTCAGGTTATCGAAGACCATGTCGTTGTTGCGGATGGAGACGACGCCCACCGGGTCGAGGACGTCGATCCGGGTACCGGACTCGACGTAGGCACGGCCGCTGAAGATGCGGTAAACGACGGACGCCTTGACCTCGGGGACCTTGGGGAACGGCCCGCTCCGGCGGATCTCGACGAACAGGGGGCCCTTGTCGATCTCGCAGACCGGCGGCGGGTCCCATTCGAAGACGTGCAGCCAGCCGCGGGTAGGGATGAAGATGCCCGGCTCCCAGTGCATGACGCCGCTGTAGGGGGCGAGGGGCCAGCCGGGCCGGCTCTTCAGGTCGACCCGGGCCAATTGGCCCGAATTGAAGTTGGTGTTGTGGGCCGGCTGGACCTTCCAGCCTCCCGCCGTGATCGGCCTCACGGCCTTGGTGACATCGCCGTTGGCGGGGTTGCGGCCGTGGAGGCGGACCGTCATCTTCGAGTTCTCGATCACCCAGGCCGGTGACTCACCGGAAACGCGAAGGTCGGTGGAGTAGACGGGGGCCGTGGCCGCCGGGTTGCCGTAGAGCAGCGCGTACTCGGCCGGCCCGGGTCCTTGGGCGACGTCGAAAAACGTGATCATCCCGCTCACCGTGGGCAGGCTCTTGACCCCGTCCGTGTCGCGGTCCCACTTGACGACCCGCGAGAGCTGGAACGGCACCTCTCTTTCGCCCGAGGTCGTTTTGAGGACCAGCCGGATGTCCTTGGCGGGATCGCCGATGTCCGAGGCGAACATCGAGAAGGTGACGTCGACCGGCAAAATGCCCGCGACCGCGGCGTCGCGTTCGGTCAGGACGATCGGCAGCCGGTGTTTCCAGGCCTGCCACGGGTCCTGCTGGCCGGCGCTCAGGCCGGCGAGGCCGGCCAGAATGGCGGCCAACGTTACGAAAAACCCACGGAATGGAAAATGCTTCATGGGATACCTCCAGTTCTCCTCTTAACGCCTCGGCACGGGCCTCAGCGGAAGTGGCCGATCCGGGTGATCTCGGCGATGGCGGAACAGGCGCCGTCCGTGTCGCCGGCGCCATAGGCGGCGTCCAGCTCGGAGAGCGCCCGGAGAAGCCTCCAGGCCGTGTGGGAGTTCACCGTCTTCTCCAGGTCTTTGGGCATATCCGGGGAGCGCTTGATCGCGAGCAGGTCTCCCATGAAGCTCTCTTCGGTCGAGGCGGCGCGGAGCCGGTCGAGCACGGCCTCCGCCTGTTTCATCAGGCCCTGCCGGAAGTCCTGGTACTGGAGCTCGCAGGCCACATCCAGCGCGTAGCGGCGGTAGCCGTCCGAGCCCGCTTCCATCGCCGCCGCCAGCCCGGCCGGGACCTCGAACGGGTGCCAGTCGCCCATCGCTTTCATCAACCGCCGGCGGTCGTCCCTGGCCGTGGGCAGGACCTCGCCGGTGTAGAACTTGGTCAGGGACTCGGGGTCGGCAGCAATGACCCGGGCCTTCTCGTCCTGGACCGTCGTCACCCGGACCGGCCGCGGGTCGCCGTTGAGATAGACCTCCCAGCGGTCAAAAAACCCGTTGCGGTTGGTGTCGAACATCCGGACCTCGCCCAGGCTGCCGAGGCCGGAGAAATGCCCGATCTCGATCCAGCCCTCTTCGGCGCCCAGCAGGTGGATCCTGCGGTCGACCTCGCTGTAGTACAGCTCGCGCTTGGCTGCCGGGCGGCTTCGCCACTCGCGGCGCATGTTCCACTTCTGGCAGGGACCGCCGGTGTTGCCGATGAAGCGCCGCTCCCACATCCAGAAGACGCCCTCCCAGCGGTAATCATCCGTGCCCGTGAATTTCGTCGGGTCGGCGCCGTTGGCCACGGTGTCGTCGGCGTTCTCGTTCCAGGAGAAGCCTGTTTCCCGCGCCTGATAGCGGTCGGCGACGGCGCGCAGGTCCTTCCAGGGGACGACCGTCGTCTCCTGCGGCGGGCGGCGCTTGGGGTTCGTCCGGACCATGTCCGGGAAGCGGTAGGGGAGGGAGCCGAGCATGTTGAATCCGATATCATAGTGGAGGGGAGACGCCTTCGAGCTTCCCCGGTCGATGTCGAAGCTGTAGCGGACGTTGATGATGCCGATATCTCCCATCGGCGGTTCCCACGGGCGGAGGTAGGCCTGGTTCGCGTAGTCGGGGTCGAGGCTGACGTCATAGCTCATCGGCACGGCGCTGACGCGGACGACCGTCTCGCTGAACCCGTCCCCGTCGGTGTCGTAGAAAGCGAACGGACACTCGGAGATGGGGGACCAGACGCCGAGCAGGGGATTCAGCTTGTTCATGTAGAAAACGCCATCGCCGTAGGGGTCGGCCTGGAACTCGTCGCCGCGCTCGTAGCCCGTGATCTTGCGGATCGCGCCGTCGTGGTCGAGGTCGTCGCCGAACCAGGACCAGTTGAGGCGCCCGTCGTCGAAATAGCGGAGGTCGAGCTCGTCCCGGCGGCCGTCTCCGTCGTTGTCGATGTTGTCGACCATCCGGTCGACCGAACCGTCGGCGTCGTAATCCACGACGTAGCAGTCGGAATCTTCATCTCCGCCCTTGAGCGCGCTGCCGTCGGCGTCATCGTCGATGACCCAGACGATGGCCTCGAGGTCGCGGAGCTTGCTGACCATGCCGGAGGTGCGGAATCTCTCCCGGCGCACGAGCATCCGGTCTTTGGCCTCGCCTTCGGCCGGAACGACGAAGCTCTCGCCGACCTTGAGGCTTTGGGCCCGGGCCCACCAGGGCCGGTTCGAGAACGGGACGATGGTGCCGTCGGTCTTCAGGGCCGTCTGCTGCATCCACCAGGGTCCCTGTGCTTCTTCGCCGGCTTTAAGAGGGGGGCCGGCCAGGGCTGGAAGCCACGCCAGCGCGCTCAAGAAAATGGTCAGGAGGAGTTTTTTAGTCATGGATCTTGCTCGCTCGGATGAAATCATAAGGTTAAATGTTTACTCAATCGGTCACATTTTATCAACCATTAAAAAATTTTCCTTGACAAAGGCCGTTCCCGGGCCTATTTTGTAAATGGTGAACAAAATGGTAAACAGGATACGAAAAGACCTCACGCAGCGGCAGAGGAAGGCCCTCAAGGCCATCGAGAGCTTCGTCCTCGAGCGCGGGTTTTCACCCACCATAAGGGAGCTCGGCCGGCGGCTGGGTATCGCCAACCCCTCGGCCGTCTTCAAGCACATCCTCAGCCTGGAGAAGAAAGGCTACCTGATGCGCGAGGCGGGGGAGCTGCGCCTGGCCGCCTTCCCGTCGCCCCTCGACAACCAGGTCAAGGTGCCGCTCGTCGGCGTCGCCCCCGCCGGCCGCGCCCAGGAAGCCTTCGATTCTCTCGGGGAGAGCGTGGACGTCCCGGAGTGGATGGTCGGCCGCCGCCGGGGGAACATCTTCTGCATCCGTGTCGCCGGGAAGAGCATGGTGGATGCCTATATCGACGACGGCGACCGCGTGCTCCTCGAGAGGACGAACACGGCCAACTCGGGCGAGATGGTCGTGGCCCGGCTGGACGACGGCTCGGTCACCCTGAAGAGGCTTCGCCGGGAAAACGGTACCATCTTCCTCATGCCCGAGAACCCGGAGTTCGCGCCGATCGAGGTCAAGGAGCTCCGGGTCGTCGGGAGGGTCGTCGGTCTGTTGCGGAAGTATTGAAGAGATACGGGGACGCTTCTGGCCGGGGGGAACGTCCCCATGAAAGGATGAAGATGAAACGGCGGTGCATCGTTCACATCGACATCGACGCTTTTTTCGCGTCCGTCGAGGAGCTCCTCAACCCCGCGCTGATCGGGAAGCCCGTCATCGTCGGCGGCTTGGCTCACGAGCGGGGGGTGGCGGCGACCTGCAACTACGTGGCCCGCCGCTACGGCATCCACGCCGGCATGCCCCTGCGCCAGTGCCTCAAGCTCTGCCCGGACGGTCTCTTCGTCCGCGGCAACTACCAGGTTTACCAGGCCTTCTCGGAGAAATTCTTCCGCCTCCTCTACGAATACACGCCGGACGTCGAGGAGGCTTCGCTCGACGAAGCCTACCTCGAGTTCACCCGCTGCCGCCATCTCTACAGCTCCTTCAGCGAGGCCGCCCGCCGGGTCAAGGCGCGGGTCGAGAAGGAGACCGGGCTCAAGGTTTCGGTCGGCGTCGCCCCGAACAAGATCCTGGCCAAGCTCGCCACCAAGAAGGCCAAGCCCGCCGGGTTCTTCGAGGTCGAGCAGGGCCGCGAGGAGGAGTTCCTGAGCGGCCTGGGCATCGAGTGCCTGCCCGGGATCGGCCCCAAGGCCCAGGTCATCCTCAGGATGCTCAACGTCCACCGGATCGGCGACCTCTGGGGCCTGCCGCGGGCCTCGCTCCGCTCGCTCTTCGGGCTGGAGGGCGAAGAGGTCTACCTCCAGTCGCGGGGGATCGACAGCCGGCCCGTCTTCAGCCGCACCGCGCCCAAGTCCGTCTCCCGGGAGACGACGTTCCTCGAGGACATCTGGGACCGGCGGCTGCTGCTCGCCCATCTGGCCTATCTCTGCGACCGCCTGACGCTGGGCCTGCGCGGGGAGCACCTCTACGCCCACGTCATCGAGGTCAAGGCCCGCTACTCCGATTTCAAGACCGAGGTGCGGCGCCGGCTCGTCCTGACGCCGCTCCAGGAGATGGGCGCCATCTACCGGATCGCCGAGGACCTCTTCCTCCAGCTCTTCGCCACCTCCCGGCTGTCGCTGCGGCTCGTCGGGGTCAAGGCCTCGGACCTTGTCCGGGCGCGGTCGCTCTCGCTTTTCGAGACCTACTCGGACCGCGGGGAGCGGTTGGGCGCCGCCGTCGACGAGGTCCGGGAAAAGTACGGGTTCGGGTCGGTCCTGACGATGCGCGAGAAGATGCTCGACACCATCTACGCCTTCGAGCGGAAGCGCGGCTTCGTCCTCAAGACGGCATCGCTGACCAGGTGATTTATCGTGTTTCTCCCGCTGCGCATCCATTCCGTTTACTCCCGCGGGCAGGGGAGCGCCACTTTGGGCGAGGCGGCGGGCTGGGTGGCGCGCAAAGGGTTGCCGGCGGCCGCCCTCACCGACATCGAGAACCTTTACGGCTGGGCGAAGTGGAAGCGGGCGGCGGAGGCGGGCGGCTTCCGGCCCCTGTTCGGCTGCGAACTCGAGGCCGGCGGCCGGACGTTCGTCTTTCTCGTCAAAAGCCGGGAAGGCTACCGGAACCTGATGGAGATCTTCAACCGGAAGGGACGACGGCCGGAGGAAGGGACAGTGGAAAGCGCGGTTCAGCTGTCGACCGACGGCCTGGTCACGATCTTTGTGCCCAAACCCGAGGACGTCGATTTCCCGAACGGCCTCGCTGCCGATGATCTCGCGGGCGGCGATTTTTACCTGGGCTGTGACTTTTCGAACTTCGGCCGGGTGGCAGAGTGGGCACAGACCCGTCATCTTTCAGTCGTCTGGGCCAACCCGCTCAAGTTTGTCCAGAGCCCTGACCGCCTGGCCCTGGTCCGCGCCATCACCCAGAAGATCCCCTTTCCGCCGGAGAGAGACAGGCTGGCGCCAACGATCGCTCTCTTCGGCCCCGACCAGGAGGCCCTCGCGCTCAAGAAACTCGGCGCCGCCGCCCGCGAGGCTTTCCAGAAGACTTTCGAGGCCGCCGAGAAATGCCGGTTCATCTTCGAGGACATCGTGCCGCCGCTCCCCCCGGACATCTTTCCGCAGACGCTCCGCGAGCTCGTCATGGAGCGCCTCCGGAACGCCGCCGGCCTGAGCTGGCGCGAGCGGCAGCGGGCCCGCTGCGAGCTCGACGTCATCGAGGCCTCCGGGTTCGCGCCCTACTTTCTCATCGTCCACGACGTCATCGAGTTCGCCCGCCGCCACCGCATCCTCCACAACCTCAAGGGCTCGGGCGCCTCCTCCTTCCTGGCCTACCTCCTGGGCATCTCCCACGTCAGCCCGATCGAATTCGACCTCTACTTCGAGCGGTTCCTCAACAGCGGCCGGAGCGACCCGCCGGACATCGACCTCGATTTCGATTCGCGCAAGCGCGACGACGTCCTCGAGTACGTCCTGAAGAAATACGGTCAGGGAGAGAAGACGGGCGGGGCCTTCGTCTGCAGTCTGAAGAACTACCGCGCCCGCTCCGCCCTCTACGAGACGGCCCGGGCCTTCGGCCTCCCGCCCGAGGAGGCGCGGTCGCTGAGCAACCGGATCCCGTATTTCGCCGAGGCCGATTACCTGCGGCGGGACAGGCCGGCGGCCGGCCACCTCGAGGTCTGGAAGACGGCGGCCGAGCTCGGCGGCGTCTACGCCGAGATCTCGCTCCACGTGGGCGGCGTCATCCTGACGCCCGCCCCGGCCAGCCGGTACCTGCCCCTCGAGACGTCGGCCAAGGGGCTGGTCATGAGCCACTTCGACCGGGACGCGGTCGAGGACCTGAAGCTCATCAAGCTCGACCTCCTCTCGGTGCGGGGCCTCGCGGCCATCTCCGAGACCCGGGAGAGCCTGGGCCTCCGCAGCCTCCCGCCGGACGATGCCAAAACCTATAAGCTTCTTCAATCGGCCCAGACCATCGGCTGCTTCCAGGTGGAAAGCCCGGCCATGATGAACCTCCTCCGCCGGATGAAGCCGGAGACGATCCACGAGCTGACCCAGGCGCTGGCCCTCATCCGGCCCGGGCCGACCGAAAGCGGCATGAAGGAGGCCCTGCTCCGGGCGCGGGAGAAGCGTCAGGCCTTCCACGAACCGCTCCTCGAAAAGATCCTCCCCGAGACGGGCGGGCTCCTTCTCTACGAGGAGCAGGTGATGCAGGTGGCCGAGCGGGCGGCGGGCCTGCCGGCCGAGGAGGGAGACCTGCTGCGGCGGGCGCTCAAGAAAAAGAACGGCGTCCGGGAGGCGCTCAAGAAAAAGTTCTTCAAGGAGGCGCGCGAGCGGGGCTACTCGGCGGCCGACGCCGGGAAGCTCTGGACGGCCATGGAGAAATTCTCCTCGTACTCGTTCAACAAGGCCCACAGCGCCTCGTACGCCGCCATGGCCTACCAGGCCGTCTACCTCAAGGTCCACCACACCGTGCCGTACATGGCGGCCGTGATCAACGCCGGGGGCGGCTACTATCCGCTCTCCGAGTACATCGAGGAGGCCAAGCGCCGCGGCATAAGAATTCTGGGACCGGACATCAACCGGAGCGGCGCCCTGTTCGAGGTCGAGGGGCCGGACATCCGCGTCGGCCTGGCCTCGATCAAGGGGCTGGCCGCCAAAACGATCGAGAAGATCATCGAGGAGCGCCGGGACGTCGAGTTCGCCTCGGTCGAGGATTTCCTGGTGCGCGTCCACCTCGGCCGGGCGGAGCTGCTGTCGCTCATCAAGGCCGGTGTGTTCGATTCCCTGGAGCCGCGCCGGACGAGGCAGATCCTGCGCTATTTCCAGGGGCTCGAGGACATGGAGGAGGTTGCGGACATGAACCCGCGGGAGAAGGCCAAGATGCTCGTCGATTCGCTCGGGTTCAGCCCGACGGCGGATTCCCTGGAGCTTTTCGAGGGGAAGCGGCCGGACCTCCGGGTCAAGGACCTGGTCGATTATACCGGCCAGCAGGTGGAGCTCGTGGTGCGGGTCGTCGACGCCCGGCTCAAGGACACGACGAACGGCAGCAAGTACTTTTATCTCTTCGAGGACGAAACGGGGCTGCTCGAGGGGGTGGGGGAGAGGCGCTGCCTGAGCTTCGGGTCGCCGCCCGCCTGCTGCCTGAGGGGCGAGGTCCGCCGCGACGGGGCGGGCCAGGTCAAGGTCCACAACTGCAGCTTCCTGAAGACCTTTTAGGATTCATGATGACCAGCCCGCAAAACTCGTTATTGATGGCGATGCTTGATCCTCTATGCCCTCTCCCGGGACTGGAGAGGGTCGGGGTGAGGGTGGGAGGAAAGGGAGACCGATGATGGATGATTACCGATTCTCGGTGATGTTCAGAAGGAACGGGTGCGTCTGGGTGGCGGTCTGCCCGGAATTCGTGAACTGCGAAGCCCACGGCGAAACCTATGAAGACGCCCTGGGGAATATCCGCGAGGCGATCCAAGTCAGGATCGAGGATTGTCTTGGGGATGACGAGGACATCCCGCAGGCGGAAACAGTCGACTTCACCACGCTCCGGATGGGCCTCTAGCCCTGGTCGGGTTGGCTTCGGGAGTGTTGGAACTTTTGGCTCCGCCGAAGCGTCTTTTAAGATGGCGGGCTTTTATGGACAGTGAACCCATCGCCATCGGCAGGCGGGAAAAAAGCCGCCGATTCTCCCGAGGAGGTGAGGCATGAAGGACGCGCTCATTCCGGCCCTGCTGGTCTTGACTCTGGTTTCTTCGGCGTCTCCGCTCATCTGTCAGACGCAGGATCTGAGCGGCACGTGGGTCGGCGAGACGGTCATCCCCAATACGCTCGACAAGGACCTGGTGACACTCGTTCTGAAAAAGGACGCCAGTTCTTATTCGGGAACGGTCACTGACTCCATGGCGATGGCCAAAGATTCCCCATTGGAGGATGTCGAGTTTGAAAACGACACTCTGACAGCCCAGTTCATGATCTTCAACGGCAACGAGGACGTCCGAATCTGGCTGGCCCTGAAGGTCACCGGGGATAAGCTCATCGGCAGCTGGGCAGACGGCGGAGACGGGTCCGGTCCGCTCGAGCTCGAGAGAAAAAAAGACGATTGAACCCGAAGATTGGAGATCTCACAGGGCTGGGTCAGTTTTCGGCGTCCGGTCTGATAAGCTTTTCCATCCTGAGGCCGAGAAGCCGGATTTTTTTGAGGTGGGGGTTCAATCGCCTGTCGAGAAAGGGGAGGAGCAGGCGCAGGGCGACCGTGAACATCCCGTCGGCCGACCGGATCGGGCTTTTCAGCGTGAACGCCTTGGATTTCGTCTCGAAGTCCGCGAACCGGACGACCAGGCCGACAGTCCGGAACCCCTTGAACCCTTCCTTCCTGAGCTTCCCCTCGAGGCTGGCGGCCATCTCCTTGAGCTTGGAGACGAGGAATTCCGCGTCGAGCGTATCCTCATAGAACGTCTCCTGCTCGCTGATCGACTTGACCTCGCCCGATTCCTCGACGGGGGAATCGTCGAGGCCCCGGGCCGTCTCGTAAAGGCCTTGGCCCCATTTGCCCATGAGCTCCTCGAGCTTGGCGAGGGGCAGGGACTTGAGCTGGGCGATCGTCCGGATGCCCAGGCGGTTGAGCATGGCCTCGGTTTTCGGTCCGACTCCCGGGATCTTTCGGACAGACAGAGGCTCCAGGAATTTTTCGGCGTCCTTCTCCCTGACGATCGTCAGCCCGTCCGGCTTCTGCATGTCCGAGGCGATCTTGGCGATGAGCTTGTTCGGTCCGATGCCGACCGAAGCGGTCAGGCGTTCGCCGACGCGGATGTCCGCTTTCATCTCCCGGCTGATCTCGGCGGCCCTCTCGTAGGAGCCGGCGTGGCTCAGGTCGAAGTACATCTCGTCGAGGCCGGCCCGCTCGATCTGGGACACATGAGCGCGGACGACGGAGACGATTTTTTCGGAAACTTCGACATACCTGTCGAATCTCGGCGGCAAGAAGACGACCGGCGGCTGGCCGCGCCGGCGCCCCGCTTCCGACATCCGCCAGGCCTGCGAAATAGGGAGGGCGGACCTGAGCCCGTATTCCCTGGCCCTGTAGTTTGCCGTGGCTACGACGCCCCGTCCCGCTCCCTGCCGGGGGTCGGCGCCGACTGCGATCGGCAGTCCGCGGAAACGGGGATTGTCGCGTTCCTCGATGGCCGCAAAAAAAGCGTCCATGTCCAGATGCGCGATAATCCTCATGGTCGTGGCCTCTCCACATTCTATCGGGTTTCCACCGTCGAGCCAACGCCGGGGGCTTGCCCGAGAGGCATCTCGGTTTCTGTTGAGGCGATGATCCCAGTGGGGGGATCGCCGTGACCGGCCCCTGATGCCAAAGCCAGCGATCACAGAGATAGAGATGCCGTCCGTCGCGCGTGTTTGACTTGTCCCGGCGAATCGGAAAAAATAACGGTATCGAGTCTCAAACTAGTTTCGGAGAAGTCATAATCATGAAAAAGCTGATCTTCGCTGTCCTCATTCTGGCGTTCGCCGCCGGTCGCGCCCTCGCCCTCGACGAGGGCCGGTTCTTCCGCTACCCGACGGTCCATCAGGACAAGATCGTTTTCACCTATGAGGGCGACCTCTGGCTGGCGAGCGCCCAGGGAGGCCGGGCCTGCCGCATCACCAGCTACCCCGGGACCGAGTCCTTCGCCAAGTTTTCCCCGGACGGAAAGCAGATCGCCTTTTCGGCGAGCTACGACGGGGCGTCGGCCGCTTATGTCATGCCCGCCGACGGCGGAGCTCCCGCCCGCCTGACCTACCAGCCAGGATTTGCGCAGGTCGTCGGCTGGTCGCCCGACGGGACCAAGGTCATCTTCCGGTCGATGTTCGAGAACGTCGTCGGCCGGGACCCGAACCTCTACTATGCTCCCGTCAAGGGCGGCGCGCCGGAGCGGTTCCCCCTCGAGCGCGGCACGCTGGTCAGCTTCTCGCCCGACGCCCGGAGCTTCCTCTATACCCGCCGGGGGAACGAGGAGTACTATTGGAAGCGCTACAAGGGGGGCCAGTATCCGGACATCTGGCTTTACGACGGCGACGCCAAGAAGTATACCCCGGTCACGGATTACGTGGGCAAGAACGCCTACCCGATGTGGGTCGGCGATACGATGTATTTTGTCTCCGACCGGGGGAGCGGTATCTCCAACATCTACGCCCAGAAGATAGGGACCGGGGAGGCGCGGCCGGTCACGGCCTACGCCGATTTTGACGTCATGTGGCCCAACACCGACGGGCAGAATATCATCTTCATCCAGAACGGCTACATCAACCTGCTCGACCTCAAATCCGGCCAGCCGAAAAAGATCAGCGTGCTCGTGCCGTCCGACCGGTGGGTCCTGCGCGACCGGGTCATCAACCCGCGCGAATACATTCACGATGTTGATGCGGCCAACGACGGCAAGACCGTGATCCTGGAAGCCCGGGGCGACGTCTTTTCGGTCCCGCTCGGCAAGGAGGGGGCCGTCAACCTTTCCAACACGCCCGGCACGCGGGAGATGTACCCGGCGGTCTCGCCCGACGGGAAATGGATCGCCTTCTTCTCGGACAAGACGGGCGATTACCAGCTCTATCTCCAGCCGGCCGCCGGCGGCGAGTGGACGCCCCTGACAACGGACCTCGACCGGAAGGTCTATCATCTGCTCTGGTCCCCGGACGGCCGGAAGATCCTGTTCGGCGACAAGGACTTTTCGATCTTTTTCATCGACGTCGCCACCAAGAAGCGGGTCAAGGTCGATTCCTCGAACCAGATGAAAAACGATGAGTTCTACTGGGAGGTCAGCGACTATGCCTGGTCTCCCGATTCGAAGTGGATCACCTACAGCTTCGTCCAGTACAACCGCAACAGCCAGGTCTTCATCTACAACACGGAAACGGCCCGGCGGTATGCCGTGACCGATGATTTTTACGATAATCTCTACCCCCGGTTCGACGCCGACGGCCGGTATCTCTATTTTGTCTCCAGCCGGAACTTCGGTCTGCAGATGGACTTTTATGAGGACAACCACGTCATCGCCGCGCCCCAGCAGATCATGGCGGTTCAGCTCCGGGCCGGCGAGAAGCCGCCCTTCAGCGGCGAGCCCGCTCCGGAAACACCCGGCAAGAAGCCCGAGCCGACGCCGTTCCGGATCGACACCGAGGGACTGGCCCAGCGGGTTTTCCCGCTGCCCGTGCCGTCCGGGAACTATTTCTTATCTCCAGGCCGGCAAGGGCAAGGTCCTCTGGGCCTCGGTGGACCGGTTCGGGGAAGACGAATACGAGGAGATCTTCAAGCCCCGGGGGCAGACCAAGTGGAGCCTCCACATCTTCGATATCGGCGACCGAAAAGACGTCGTCCTCATCGACAAGGTCAGCGATTTCGCGCTCTCGGCGAACGGGGAGCAGCTCATCACCCTCGCCGGCGGCGACATTTTCGTGAGCGCCGTCGACAAAGCCTTCCAGACGAAGGCTGCCGGCGAGCGGCTCAACCTGGCGACTCTCTCCTACCGCGTCGACCTGCAGCAGGAGTGGAACCAGATCTTCAACGACTGCTGGCGCTGGTACCGGGACTTTTTTTACAGCCCGATCTTCAACGGCCACGACTGGAAGGCGATGGGCGAGAAGTACCGCGCCTACATCCCTTACCTGTCCTCCCGCGACGAGCTGAACTGGACGATGTCCCAGATGGTGGGCGAGCTATGCGTTTCCCACACGTACATCGGGGGCGGCGACTACGGGCCGGCGGGCCCGCCCAATTCGTCCGTGTTCACGGGGCTGTTGGGGGCCGACCTCGTTCCCGATGCGACAGGCTTCTACAAGCTGGACAAGATCTACGGGCCGACCGACATCAACCGGAGCCTGCCCGGCCCGCTGGCGCGGCCCGACATCGCCGTCAAGGAGGGCGATTACCTCCTGGCGATCAACGGCACGCCGCTCCGCGCCGGCGACGATTACTTCAAGCTCCTCCAGGTGACGCGCGGCCAGAAGGTCAAGGTGACCGTCAACGCCCGGCCGGTCATGGAAGGCGCCAAGACCTATGATGTCGAGCCCATCGGCTACGACCAGTCGCTCCGCTATTTCCGGTGGGTCCAGGACAACATCCGGAAGATCACGGAAGCGACCAACGGCCGCGTCGGCTACATGCACATCAACGCCATGGGCTCGGGCGGCATCGGCGAGTTCGACAAGTACTGGCGCGCCTTCCGCTACAAGGAAGGGATCATCATCGACGTCCGCCGCAATTCGGGCGGCTGGACCGAGTATTTTCTTATCGACAAGCTGGAGCGTCAGATCACGGCCATGAACACCCTCCGGGGCATGGTGCCCTTCCGCTATCCGGGCTCGGTCGGGGTGGGTAACTATGTGGTCATCTCCAACGAGGCCAACGGCTCGGACGGGGAGGCCTTCGTCGAGGATTTCAAGGCCCGGAAGCTGGGGACCGTGGTTGGCGTTCCGTCCTGGGGCGGCCTCGTCGGCATCCTCAACCGGCAGACGACGATCGACAACGGCAGCGTGGAGCAGTCGAACAACTCCTTCTATGACAAGACCGGCAAGTGGCTGGTCGAAAACCACGGCGCCGACCCCGACATCCTGGTGGATAACGACCCCGGTTCGGTCATGGCCGGGCGCGACCTCCAGCTCGAGAAGGCGATCGAGATCATGCTGGAGAAGATCAAGACGAACCCGTTCAATTTCCCGCCGGTACCGGCTTATCCGAAACGGTAGTCTGGCGGCTTGGCGGCGGTCGCGGGAGAGGAAGGCGACCGCCGGCCGGTTGGCGAGGCCGGGGGACGCGGTTGCCCGGAAGACACGCTATAATGATCGTGAGGTAGCTTTGATGCTGAAAAGACATGTTTCCAGAATTGCCGTCGTCGGGCTGGCCCTGCTGTCTCTGGTCGGGCAGGCCGGGCTGGCGGCCGGACTGCCCCCGGTGCGGTTCGCCGCCGAAGCCCACCCAGATTGTGCTCTTCGTCATCGACGGCCTGTCCTACAAGGTGTGGGACAAGATGGACCTTCCCGTGCTCGAGGAGATGATCCCGGCGGGGGCTCTCGTCAAACAGGTCTTCCTGCCGCCGGCCGCCCACCCGCACGAAGGCCCGTACGCCAAGCTCCATACCTGCTCCATCCCCAACCCCATCCTGATGGCCGGGACGATCTTCATTGACGAGCGGACGGTCACCATCAACGAGCAGTTCTTCCCCAAGCAGACCACGGCGTTTGCGGTCAACGCGATCGACTACCGGAGCCTGCTCCGGAACTACCACTATGTCTATCAGAAGGCGGGCCAGGACGCCGAGGCGGCGCAGGCCGGGCTGAAGTTCATGGAGATGGGCCGGCCCGCCTTCCTGAGCGTCCACCTGCAGGATTCGGGCGAGGGCGGCGTCGCCTCGATGCGGGCTGCGCCGGGCGCCCCCTGGAAGAACGACATCTGGCAGCCCGATTCCCCCTACCGCAAGAACCTCCTGAACGCCGACCGCCTGCTTGGGGACTTCATCCAGGGGCTGGCCAAGCTCGGGCTCCTGGAAACGACGGCCTTTGTCGTCGTCGGCGACCACGGCCAGGCCGACACCGGCTGGCACCCGCTCGAGCTCTGGGACCCGGCAATCACGACGGCCGTGCTGTGGGGGGCCGGGATCGCCCCCAAGGCCGTGATCGATTACGCCGAGCTCATCGATATCGGGCCGACGATCTGCGTCCTGATGGATGTCGGGCCGCCCCCGACCGCGCTCGGGACGATCATCGGCGACGCGATCCCCGGCGACCTCAGCGTGGAGCGGCCCGGGCCCGGTCCGCGGCCCCGCCTTCAGGAAAAGATGAACGCGCAATTCCGGGACTTCCGTGTTCTCAAAGCGGACCTGGATGCGTTCCTCGCGCACACCGAGGGGACCGGTAAGGGCTGGAACTATTCCCGGCTCAACAATATCGCCAGGAACTTCTACGGCATCGAGCGGTTCATCGAATGGCCGCGGTTCAAGACGGTGGAGGAGCTCGTTGAGCAGAACGGCCAGGCGCTCGAAAACCTCAAGAAATTCTCCGGCGAGGTCCTGCCCCCGCCGCCGAAGTAGACCGGGTCGGGCGCGGGCGCGGGTCGACCGCAGGTCAACCGGAAGCCCACGTTGACAGGGCCACGGCTCTGAATATACTTCCCCTCGGATCGCCGGATGTCGGGTGGAGGCGTCCCCCGCCGGCGGCGGATCTCAACCAGGAGTGCACAGCATGAAGAACAGCGGCTCGCGGTCCCTCATCGTCACCGGGTTTCTGATCGCGGCGGGGATGATCGCTGTCCTCGCGGCCTGCGGCCCGTCACCTTCCGGCCGGGACGAGACGGCGGATGGCGCCGCGGTCAAGCACACGTTCCTTGTCCCCAAAGCCGGCCAGAAGATCGCCGTCGACGGACGCTTGTCGGAGGCCTTCTGGAAAACCGCCGAGCGGCTCGACGGCTTCCGCATCGATTCCGACCCGGCGCGCCTCCCGGCTGTCGACACGAACGTACTTCTTGCCTATGATGACGAATCCCTGTTCGCCGCCTTCGTCCTGGAAGAGCCCCGGGGCCCGGGCGCCGGCCCGGGAGATACCTGCGAGATTTCGGTCTTCAACCGGCCCGAGACTCCCTTTTATTCACCCTATCTCCAGCGCCTGGACTACATGAACGCCAACGAGGCGGTCCGGACGATGCGCCGGTTCGAGGTCACGTCGGCGAATGCCAGGCGACAGGCCAATGTCTACAAGGTCGGTCCCCACACGCCTTATATCATCGATTATGCATGGCCGTGCGGCTGGCAGACGGCCGTCTCGGCGAAGAAAGGTTCCGTCGTGATCGAGGCCGCGATCCCCTGGTCCGACATCGGCGGGCTCCCCCGGCGCGGCGATACGTTCCGGGTCAACCTCGTCCGGACAAGAAAGACGGCTGACGTGGCGAACGAGGGCGACTGGTTCAACTGGTACTCCGGCCCGAGCATCCCCGTGAAGCCGTGGGCGTCGGAGAACTTCATCCAGGAATATCCAACGATCTCCGCCACCGTCCGGTTCGAGGCCGACCGGGCATGGATCACCCGGTTCGTCGAGACAGAGGACCCGTGGCGGGTGCCGCGCGCCGCGACAGAATTCGACACGCTCCTCACCGCGCGCCCCGACCCCTCGAGGTCGACGCATTTCTACTTGGGTCTGGGCAGCTTTCTTCTGCCCGAGAGCATCAAGAAACTCTATGTCGCGAAAACCTGGACGGAGGAGGAGTCCGCCATGCTGGCCGAGTACGGCGAAGCCGGCGTGAACGGTCCCTTTCTGCCGGGGTTTCTGGAGAAGTCGGGGCTGGGCACGGTCGAGGGGCTTTATAAAAAATACGGGATGAGGTTCAGCTTCCACGGCTATGCCAACGGCCGGCAGGCCGCCAAGGAGGGGGCGACGATCCTGACGCCGGGCGGCGGTGCCGCGTTCTTCGATCCCGCCTATATCCGGCTCAAGAACAGGTTGCTCGAGGATTTCCTGAAGAAGCATGGACGGGCGGCCTGGCTGGCGGACGTCTGGGGCCAGGATGAGCCCTTTAATCAGATTTCGACCATCCTCCAGCCGGGAACCTATGAGCGCGTCGAGGCCGATCTCAAGAAAGCCTACGGCGTCGGGCTCGGCGTGCCGCGGGGCATCCCCAATGCCGCTTACCAGGACCAGCCGGTCCAGGCCAACAGCCGTGTCCCTCCCGACCGTCCGACGGCGCTCTCCCGGATCGCCATGTTCCGCTGGCTGAACAAGACCTACTCGGCGGTAGCCAAAGGCGAGTACGCGATCGTCCGGCGGCTCGCTCCGGGCAAGCCCTACCAGGCGTTCAACCGGAACGCCGTCGCCGATCTGGATTTTCTGGACCAGGCGAAGCTCTGGGATTATACGGACTATTACTCCGCCGACCCCTACCCCTCATTCTGCATTTATGTCTACGGGGCAGCGCGGTCCCGCTACCACGTCGGGTTCACCTCCAAGCTCGTCACGGACCTGGCCGCCGGCAAACCCACCCAGATGATCGTCCAGGGCTGCTATATGATCCAGCGGCTGTCCACGATCGAGAACGTCCGTGAGTGGGCGAGCCAGGCGGCCAAGACGGGCGTGTCCAAGATCGACTGGTGGGGCACGCCGCGGCTCGACCGGCCCGAGCTCTACCGCGAGATGATGCGGTTGTCGAGCCTCTGGAAGAAGCTGCCGGCGCTCGACCTCCCGGCGAAGTCGGAGATCGGCGTTCTGTTCGGCGACGATGCCCGGGCCGGCGCCGGCGATGAAGGGCTCGAGCGCCACTACACCCTGCACGCGATCGTCGGCGAGCGGTTGGGCGCCTGGTACAGCTTTGTGAGCGAGAACCACGTTCGCCGGGGGCTCCACTCGCTCGAGGGCAAGAAGCTCCTCATTGCCCCCGAGCTCGGGTACGTTTCGCGCCCGTTCGCGGCGGAGATCCTGCGCCGCGTGAAGGACGGGGCGACGCTGGTCGTTCTCGACCCCGATGCTTTCGACTGCGATATCGAGACGGGCCCACTCGACGACCTCAGGAAAGAGCTGCTGGGAATGAGCATGGGCACGAAAAGAACGGCGGCGGAGATCCGGCCGACGACCGCGGGCCAGGCGCGCTTCCACCTGGAAAAGCCGTTGCCGCTGCGGCCGCTCCCGATCGTGGAAGAGAATCGGAACGCCCGGGTGCTCGAGCCGCCGCCAGGGTCCGAGATCTTGTTCACTTATGATGACGGGGCCCCGGCGGCGTGCTCCCGGAAGGTCGGACAGGGTGAAGTGATCCTCTTCGGTGCGATGCCGTTCTGGGACAGTGAGCTCGCCGTCGCTCCCGCCGGCTGGGAAACGCTCCTGGCCGCTCTCATCGACGCCGCGGGCATCGCCCGCGATCTTCCCGTCTGGAGGTTCCGGTTCCCGGCAACCGGTGGGGAGCCGAAGCTCTTCGAGCTTCTTGTCACGATCCCGGCGAGGTGAACCCAGGATTCATCGGGCGCCGGCGGCCGGACGACAGTTGGGGTCTGCGCTATACCTAAATTATCTCCAGGGAATCCTTGTCCGGGAGCTTCGGGAACGGGGCGTGGGGTTCCTGCTGGTACCAGTAGGCGACCGAGGAGATGTCGTCCTCCAAGCGGCAGGTACCGGCCGCCCGAGCGCCAGCCCAGCGCCTGGATGGTCACCTTTAAGTCCTTCTCGAACCGCACCGGGTCCATGATATGCCAGCGGTAGAGCCCGAAACGCTGCTGGACGTCGTAGTGACCGTCTCCCCGGATGACCTGGGCGAGTCCGCTGTAGGGCGTCGTGTGCTCCGTGTACTGGATGGTGCCGTCGGGCCGCTTCGTGTCGAAGTCGTAGCTGCCGCAGAAATAGTCTTCCGTGCCGGTGCCGCAGATGGTCGGGAATTCCTTGTCGCCGTCGAGGAAGAACTTGATCTCGCCCTCGCCCCACCAGCCGTTGTTGTTCACTCCCCAGGCCATGTACGTGCCGACATACTGCCCCCAGCCTTTGACCCCGTCGAGGATCGTGTAAACGTCTTTGTACGGCAGGGGATTGACCCGCCGGAACTGCGCGTGAAAATAAGCCGCGTCATCGGGAACGTCCGTCAGGGTGTAGTTGATCTGGTAGTAGACCGTGAAATTCTCCTCGGCGATATTCTCGAGCGTGACCCTGAATCCCTTCCTGAAGGGCATCGGCCAGTAGCTGTTGAAGGCCCGCCCGGGGTTGACGCAGACGGCGAGCGAGGAGATCTGGGCGTACTGCCCCCAGCCGCAGGCGAAGAAATCGCCCACCGGGCACTCGACCGAAGGCTCGGTCTCGCCGTCCCAATAGAACCGGATGATGGCGAACCGCCAGGTCCCGGACGGCGTCAGCCAGATCTGCTGGATTGAGCCCGAACCCGTAACCTCGGCCATGACGAAGGTCTGCTTGGGCTTGATGACGACGTAGGGCGAGACCTTCCAGCCCTGGCCCAGGTCCCGGGCCGCTTTCAGGGCCGCTCCGTCAACGGACATCCCGGCTTTGCCCTTCTCTCCAGTGAAATTCTCCGGGCTGATCGACCGGGTTTTGGCGCGGGACAACCGGTTCAGGTTGCCCAAGTTTAGAAAAAGGCCGTCGAAAGCCTGCTTTTCTTCCGCGTAGGCAAAGGCCGCAACGAGCAGAAAAGCGACAAGAATTTTGAGCCATCTTCGATTCATGGGGCCTCCTTTTGATGGGATGAACGCCAACGTTTATATTGGCTTTGCCGCGGTCGTGTCAAGCGACCCGGGACTGTCCGGCCCGCGAAATTACCAGCGCGCAAGTTGACAGCGGGCCGCCTCTCGGATTAATAAGATGGAGGGAGCAAGAGAGAACATGTCCGGACAAATGATCATCGTCGCCGGGGCGACCGGCTTCATCGGCCGGGCGCTCTGCCGGCGGCTGATAAAAAGCGGCTACGAAATCGCCGTCTTAACGAGAGACCGGAGCCGAGCCAAGCCGGTCTTCGGCGACAGGGCGCTCGTGGTGGAGTGGGACGGGAAGACGGCCGCCGGCTGGCGGGAGCTGGCCTCGCGGGCGGAAGCCATCGTCAACCTGGCGGGCGAGAACATCGGCGCCGGCCGGTGGACGGAGGACCGCAAGGCGCGGATCCTGGAGAGCCGCGTCCAGGCCGGTCGGGCCATCGTCGAGGGCCTCCGGCTGTCCTCTCCCAGGCCCAAAACGCTCATCCAGGCCTCGGCCGTCGGTTTTTACGGGCCCCGGGGAGATGAAGACCTCGATGAAGCGTCCCCCGCCGGCGGAGGGTTCCTGGCGGGAACGGTCGAGGCCTGGGAAGAATCCACGCGCGAGGCTGAAAACCTGGGCGTGCGCCGGGTCGTCGTCCGGTCGGGTCTCGTCCTCGACCGGGGCGGCGGCGTCCTGCCGCGCTTCATCCTGCCCTTCAGCTTCTTCGTGGGCGGAAAACTCGGCTCGGGAGACCAGTGGATCTCCTGGGTGCACAGGGATGACGAGATCGAAGCGATCCGTTTTCTCCTCCGGCGGCCGGACCTGGCCGGGGTCTTCAACCTGGCCGCGCCCGAGCCGGTCCGGATGAGCGAATTCGTGAGGGCCCTGGGACGGGCCATGAAGCGGCCGTCCTGGTTTTCCGTCCCGGCTTTCGTCCTCAAGGGACTGTACGGGGCGATGGCCGAAGAGACCATCTTGTCGGGCCAGAGGGTCCTGCCCAAGGCCCTGCTGCGTGAGGATTTCCGGTTTATCTACCCGGACCTCGGGTCGGCGTTTCGGCAAATCTTCCGGAAGGACAGGCGCTAGCGGCGCGTCTTTGCGGAAGTCTTCGGCAAGAGATTTGCCAGACGGGATATTAGATCAGGATCTCGCGGGGGATCTCCCTCAGGTTGAAGTTCGAGGCCATGCTCCTCGCATAGGCGCCCGCATGGAGGATGGCGAGGATGTCGCCCCGCCGGGGCTCGGGCATGGGCACGTTCCGGCCGAAAACGTCGCCCGTTTCGCAGAGATTTCCGGCCACCGTGACCGGAGCGGTCGCCCGGCTCCGCAGCCGATCGCAGTTCAGGATCTCGTGCCGCGCCCCGGCATAGACGGCCGGCCGGGGCAGGCTGGTGAACGTGCCGGCGTTGACGCAGGCGAACAACTGGCCGTAGCTCGTCTTGAGGTATTCGACCCGGACGAGCAGGACCCCCGCGTCGGCCACCAGGTATTTTCCCGGCTCGACGACGATCGACTCGAGGTCGAGCTCCGCGCCGGCGATCCTCCGGCTGATGTGGGCTGCGTATCTCTTGACCGGAAACAACGATTGGGCCGGGTGGTAACGCGGTCCGATCCCGCCGCCGAAGTCGAGGAAACGGAGCGGCACCCCGTCATCCTTCAACCGGGCCGCCAGCCGGACCATCCGGTCGACGGCGGCGCGGACGACCGGGAAATCCTCCCGGGTCCAGCCCGAGCCGAGGTGCTGGTGGAGGCCGACGGGCTCGAACCCGGCCGCCAGGGCCCGCTCGTAGGCCAAGGGGACGCGGCTCTCCTCGATCCCGAACTTGATGGGAGTGCCGTCGCTCGAACGCGCCCCGGCCGTCACCACCTTGGGGTTGAAACCGCGGCCGATCCCCGGGTTCCAGCGGACGGACACCCGGACCCGCTTGCCGGGAAATTCCTTTCTCTTGACCTCGCTCATCAGCTCGATCTGCTCCAGGGCGTCGATGTTGACGGTGACGCCATCGACCGCCAAGACCCGGCGCAGGTCTTCCGCGCTGAGCGATGTGCCGGTGAAGAGGATCCGGGCCGCCGGGAACCCGGCCCGCCGGGCGGCCTCGACCTCGCCCGGAGAGACGGCATCGATCGAGCCTCCCCGCCGCCGGAGCAGACGCAGGATGGCCGGATTGGGGTTGGCTTTCATGGCGAAAAATATCCCGGCCCGGGGGGTCGGGGCGCGGAAGGCCTCGGTCAGGCGCGCGTAGTTGGCCAGGATCTGCCGCCGGCCGTAGACAAAGAGCGGCGTGCCGAACCGGCGGGCGATCTCCGCCGCCGGCCGCCCCCCGAGACAGAGCCGGCCGCCGTCCCGCTTCAGAAAGTCATTCTCCCACCACATCGTTCTTCCGGGAGCTCCCTTATTTCCCGTCCTCGAAGAGGTCGAGCTGGCCCTTGGCGATTTTCTTCACGATCTGCTCGAGCACCGGGTAGGTCTTGAGAAGCTCCAGAGGGATGTCCAGCCTTTTTTCGGTGATCATGTTCTTGATCTGCAGGGCGTTGGCCATGGCCTGGCCCCGGTAGTGGTTGTTGGTGATGATGAAGACTTTTTCGGAGCCGCCGCCGAGCTGCCGGATCCGGCCGATCCAGTCCTGGAGCTCGTCTTTCGTGTAGAGATAGTTGTAGCGCTCGTTCCGGCCGGCGCCCTCCCGGAACCAGTCTTTGGCGTTTCGGCCGTGAAGCCGGACATAGGAGAATTCCGGGATCGTGATCACGGCGGACGGTTTGATGGAGTTCCGGAAGACGGGCTGGTCGATGTTGCAGAAGCCAACGCGGTGGGCGCTGAGCATCTCGTAGAAGCGCGGGTTGTCCCACGAGGAGTGCCTGACCTCGACGGTCATCGGCCAGCCCGAAAAAAGACTGAAGAGACGCATGAGATAATCCGTGTGGGCCGGCGTGCCGATGAATGACCAGGGGAATTGAAAGAGGAGCGAGGCCAGCCGGTTGCCCGCTACGAGCGGCTCGACGCCCTGCCGGAATTCGTCGGCGTCCTTTTGGGTCCAGCTCTCGCGATCGTGGGTGAAGATCTGGTGGACCTTGACCGTGAACAGAAAATCCGGAAAGGGCTCGACCCGGCGCAGCCACTGGCGCGACATCGACGCGGGCGGCGTGCGGTAGAACGTGCTGTTGATCTCCACAATATTGAGGAAACCGGCGAGGTAGGGGAGCGGATGGAAGCCCTTCTCTTTGACCTCAGGGTAAACGATGCCGGCCCAGTCCTCGTAGCTCCAGCCGGCGGTCCCGACGTAAAATCGGCTCATCGCCTCCATTATATGCATTTGCCCAACCCAACAGAAGCCCCAGTCCCAGTGAGATGCATTCCGGCCTCGATCAAGGTAAACTGGTGGCATGATCAACCGTCTGTCGGAAAAGATCATCCAGGCGGAACGGCGGATCCGGCCCGAGGCTGTCGAGACGCCGCTCGAGCGCTCGGCCGCGCTCAGCCGGCTGACGGGGGCCGAGGTCTATCTCAAGTGGGAGAACCGGCAGGTCACGGGCTCTTTCAAGTTCCGGGGCGCGATGAACAAGGTGCGCACCCTCACTCCCGAGGAGAAAAGGAGCGGCGCCGTCACGGCCTCGACCGGAAACCACGGACTGGCGTCGAGCCTGGCCGCGCGCCTCGAGGGGCTGGACCTGACCCTGGTCCTCCCGGCCACCGTTTCGGTGGAGAAGCGGCGCCGCCTGGCCGAGACCGGCACCAAGATCCTCGAGATCGGGGAGACCTGCGAGCAGGCCGAGGTGTCGGCCCGCAGCCTGGCCGGTGAAACCGGCCGGGTCTATATCTCTCCTTACAATGATGAGGACGTGATCGCCGGCCAGGGGACGATCGGCGTCGAGATCGCTTCCGCACTGCCGCATGCGGATGTCGTGCTCGTGCCCGTGGGGGGTGGGGGCCTCGTCGGCGGGATCGCCGCCTGGCTCAAATCCCATCCGGGATCCGTCGAGGTGCTGGGAGTCGAGCCCGAAGCCTCGGCTTTCATGGCCGCCTCGCTTGCCGCCGGCCGGATCGTCGAGATCGAGGAGGGCGAGACCATCGCCGACGCCGTGGCGGGCGGCCTGGAGCCGGGCTCGATCACCTTTCCCCTGTGCCGGAGCCTGCTTGACGGAATTATCACGGTCAGCGAGCCGGGGATCCGCCAGGCCATGTCCCTTCTGTTCGAGCACCATGGTCAGATGGTCGAGGGAGCGGGAGCGCTGGCTCTCGGGGCCGTGCTGTCGGAGACGCCGCGGTTTCGGGGCCGGTCGGCCGTCCTCGTCGTGAGCGGCGGCAACGTCGACCCCGGGTTTTTCCTCTGACCGCGACCGGGTTGCCCGCCGGCGGTTCTTTCTGCTATGATTCGCGACGAAACACATCAGGCCCGCCGATGAAATACAAAGCCGTTCTTCTTTTAGCGGCCGCTCTGCTCCTATCCGGCTGCCATAAGCCCGCGGAGCATCTGTACACCTTCGGCATCTTCCAGATCACCGACTCGCCGACTCTGGCGGCCTTGAGAAAGAGCTTCATCCAGTCCCTGGCCGAGGCAGGTTACCGCGACGGCGTCAACATCCGCCTCGAGGTCAGGAACGCCATGGGGGACGTCACCGAGGCCCAGCGGATCGCCCGGGAATTCGTCAGCGCCAAGGTCGACGCGATTATCGCCCTGTCCACGCCGTGCCTGCAGGCCGCCCTGATGGCCACCCAGAAGATCCCGGTCATCTACTCCGCGGTGGCCAACCCCGGGCTCCTGGAATCCCGGGGCTCGGGCGAGCGGGGCCTCAACGCGACGGGCGTGACCTCGATGGGACCCATCCGGGAGATGCTGGCCCTGATCCGTGAGGTGATGCCCGGAGCCAAAAGGATCGGGACCCTCTGGACGCCGGCCGAGCTCAACTCCGAATACTATCTCCGCGTCGCGAGCGAGCTCGCGGCAGATTTCGGGTTCGAGGTCCTGGCCGTGCCCGTGGTCAACGGTAACGAGGTGCTCCACTCCGCCCAGCTGCTCCTCAATCAGAAGATCGACGCCATCTTCCCGATGTCGGACAACACCATCACGGCGGCCTTCGAATCCGTGGGGCGGGTGGCCGAGGAAAACGGCGTTCCGCTTTTTGGCGGCGTGCTAATCGGCGCCAGGCTGGGCGCCGCCGCCGCCTTGGGCTGGGATTTTGAAGAGATGGGACGGGTGACCGCGGGCATCGCCCTGCGCGTCAAGAACGGCGAGAGGCCGGACAGGATCCCGCCCGTCGCCATGACCCGGCCGCGGCTGTTCATCAACCTGGCCGCCGGCCGGCGGCAGGGACTGATATTTCCCCAGTCGGTGATCAAAAGAGCCGATGAGGTCCTCGACGATGACCCGCTGACCGAAGCTGTCGAGGTCGCCCCGGCGGCGAAACCAGTGTCGCCGGGGAAATGACCCGCCGCCCCCGGCCCACCCGGACCGCCTCCCGGATCGCCGAGTGCGTGATCTCCGTCGCCGCGCCCACGGCCTCGACGAGCGTCGCCCCTGACGCCAGCTGGGCCAGCAGGGCGGCCGAAAAGAAGCACCCCGTCCCGTGGACTTCTCCGGACAGCTTGGGCTTGCCGAAATATTGGAACGAAGCACCGTCGTAAAGAACGTTGACTGCGGACTTCGTCAGATGGCCACCCTTGACGACGACGGGAGCGCCGGCTTGCCCGGCGATCCGGACGGCCGCCTCCCTCATGGCTCCCAGGCTCCCCGAAGGGACGCCCGACAGCCAGCCGGCCTCGTCCATGTTCGGAGTCCAGACCGTGAGGAGTCCCCTGAGCTTTGAAAGAAGATCCGGAACAGCCTTTTTCTCCAGGAGCCACCGGCCGGAGCTCGACCGGAGCACGGGGTCGATCACCCTGGGCACGAGCCGCTGCTCACGCAGGATCCGGGCCAGGGGGGGGATATTCTCCCGGCAGCCGAGCATGCCCACCTTGAGCCCGGCGAGGGCGATGTCTTCAGCCAGCGCCCGGTATTGCGCCCGGATCGAAGGATTCCGCAGACAGGTGAATGATCTTACGCCGAGCGTGTTCTGGACGGTGACCGAGGTAATGATTCCCATACCCTGATAACCGAACCGCCGGAAAACGGCCGTGTCGAGGAGGACGCCGGCCCCCGCCGTCGGGTCGTAACCCGCGATCGAGAGCAACGCCGCTTTTGGCACCGTCATTTGCGCATTTACCTAGGACACCGGCCATGGTAACATAACCGCCGGACCCATGAAAGCGTGCGCTCATATCCTCGTCAGCGGCCGAGTTCAGGGCGTTTTTTTCCGGGACCACGCCAGGAAATGGGCTGCGTCGCTCGGCATCACCGGCTGGGTCAGGAACTTGGCTGACGGCCGGGTGGAGGTCATGGCCGAGGGGGAGCGGGAAAAGATCGAATCCCTGGTTGGCCGGCTGGAAGAGGGGCCGCCCCTGGCCATGGTCGAAAACGTGGACGTCGACTGGAAAGAATATGCCGGGGAATTCCGCGATTTCCGGGTAGCCTGGGGTTAGGGAGTGGGGCCGGCGCTGTTGGCCGAGCCTTTTCCGCGGGCCAAGAACTTGCCGCGGCAGGCCTGCGAGCAGAAATAGTGGTCCACGCCCCCGATCGTTTCCTTGACGGCGTCCTCCCGCGGCAGATACGTGGCGCAAACCTCGTCCTTGACCATGACCCCCGAGCGCCCCTCGGAGCGGGGGCGCGCCGCATTTCCCGGACGCGGTGCGAAAAAGAGCATGACAAACTTGTAGATGAGGTAGCCGACGACGACATAGAAGATCAGCCGCAAGAAACCGAAGATCACGTTTCGAATGTACCGGAATCGGCCCGGGCTGTCAAACGCAGCGGCCGCGGCGGCCCTTGATTCCCGCCGGAACTCAAAGTAAGATTGGCGGCGTATTCATACTTCTCAGGAAATAAAGGAGCCCATCATGGATTTCTTGCTGAGCGACGAACAGAAGCAGCTCAGGGACACCATCAGAAATTTCTGCCAGAAGGAGATACAGCCGATCGTCAAGGAGATTGACGAGAAGAGCGTGTGGCCGCCCGACCTCACCCGGAAGCTCGCCGCCCTGGGGCTCTTGGGCATCGTCATGCCCGCGGACTATTCCGGTTGCGGCTATTCCAACCTGGATTATGTCATCATCCTCGAGGAGATCTCCAAGGTCGATCCCTCGGTCGGCCTCGTCGTGGCCGCGCACAACTCCCTCTGCGCCAATCACATCAACCTGTTCGGCACCCCCGCCCAGAAGGAAAAATACCTGAAGCGCCTGGCCGCGGGCCAGACGCTGGGCGCCTGGGCGCTGACCGAGGCCGGGTCGGGCTCGGATGCGGCGGCGATGACGACCAGGGCCGAAAAACAGGGGGGCGACTGGGTCCTGAACGGCAACAAACAATTCATCACCAACGGCTCGAACGCGGAGATCGCCGTCATCATGGCGATGAGCGATCCTTCGAAAGGCCGGAACGGCATCTCGGCCTTTATCCTGGAAAAGGGCATGGCCGGCTTCCAGCCCGGCAAGAAGCTCGACAAGCTCGGGATCCGGGCTTCGGATACCTCCGAACTGATCCTCGAAGACGTCAGGGTCCCGGCGGAGAACCTTCTCGGCGAAGAGGGGAAGGGCTACCGCGCGGCCATGGCCATCCTCGACGGCGGCCGGGTGAGCATCGCCGCCTTCTCGCTCGGGATCGCGGCCGGGGCGCTCGAGTGCAGCCTGAAGTACGCCAAGGAGAGAGTCCAGTTCGACCAGCCGATCGCGAATTTCCAGGCCATCCAATGGATGCTGGCCGACGGCTTCACCGAGCTTGAGGCGGCCCGCCTCCTGACCTATCGCGCCGCCTGCCTGGAGGACCAGGGGAAGAAAATCCCCAAAGAGTCGGCCATGGCCAAGCTCTACGCCTCCGAGCTCGCCGTCAAGGTGTCCTCGTGGGCGGTCCAGATCCACGGCGGCTATGGCTTCATCAAGGACTATCCCGCAGAGAAGTTCTACAGGGACTGCAAGGTGGCCACGATCGGCGAGGGGACTTCCGAGATCCAGCGGAGCATCATCGCCCAGCGCGTCCTCTCCGAATTCTAAGGCATGGAGTTCCAGGAGCTCGTTCAGGACATTCGCCGCGGCCGTCCCCGCGCGATCGCCAGGGCGATCTCGATCGTGGAGGACGGAGAGGCGCCGGCGCGCGAGCTTCTCAAGGGCCTGTTCATTTCCCGGAAGGACGCCTTCGTCCTGGGGATCACCGGCGCCCCGGGCACGGGCAAGAGCACGCTGGTCGACCAGATCATCGCCCACCTGAGGGCGGCCGAAAAGAAGATTGGCGTGGTCGCCATCGACCCTTCCAGCCCGTTCACGGGCGGCGCCATTCTCGGCGACCGGATCCGGATGATGCGCCACAGCGTCGACCCCGGCGTTTTCATCAGGAGCATGGCGACCCGGGGCCATCTGGGCGGGCTGGCCAAGGCCACGGGCGAGGCCATCGCCGTCTTCGAGGCCGCGGGCAAGGACTTCGTCCTCGTCGAAACGGTGGGCGTCGGCCAGGATGAGGTCGACGTCGTCAAGCTGTCCGACCTCGTCCTTGTCGTGCTGACGCCCGGGTCGGGCGACGACATCCAGGCCTTCAAGGCCGGCATCATGGAGATCGCCGACGTGTTCGTCGTCAATAAGGCGGATTCCCCCGGCGCCGAGAAAATGACTCAGCAGCTCGAGGCCATGCTCGAGATGGGTTTTCCCGGGCGCGAACCCCCCCCGGTCGTCAAGACGATCGCCACAAGGGGAGGGGGTGTGGAGGTCCTTATGGCCGAGACGCAGCGTCTCCTCCTTTCCCGCCCCGAGGGGTTCCGGGAAGCGCGGCGCAAGCGGCTGCTGGCCTGGATGCTGCGGGATATCCTGAAGGAGAGACTCCTCGAGCTGATCGCGCGGCGCATCCCCGAAACCGAGTTCGAACGCTTCGTCGACAGGATCTACAGCCGGGAAACCGATCCGTACAGCGCGGCCGACCGCCTGCTGGATGCGCTCAAGAAAGGGCTGTTCGCGGAGCGCCGACGCAAATGACATACCGGGGCATCCACCACATCGGCGTGGCCGTCGCGGACCTGGAAGCATCGCTGGCCAAATGGGCCGCCCTGTTCGGCGCCCGGCCCGGGCCGGTCGAGGTGAACGGTGAGAGGGGGGTGAGGCTGGCCGTCTTGAGCTTCGATGAGGGACCCCTGGTGGAGCTCGTCGCGCCGCTCGACGAGCGGTCGACCGTGGCCAGGTTCCTGGAGAGGCGCGGAGAGGGCATCCATCATCTCGCGCTCGAAGTGGACGATATCGAGACGGCCCTGGCCGAGCTGCGCCGGAGCGGCCTGGAAGTCATCTCGGAAAGCCCCCAGTCCGGGATGGGGGGAAGCCGGATCGCTTTCGTCCATCCCCGGAGTCTTGGCGGGGTTCTTCTCGAACTGCGGCAGCCGCCGAAATCCGGCTAGGCGCTTTTCCTGGGGAGCGTGATCGCGATCTTCGTCCCCTGGCCCGGAACACTTTCCGCCTGGATGGTGCCGCCGTGGTCCTCGATGATCTTTCTGGCGATCGGCAGGCCGAGCCCGGTCCCCGCATCCTTGGTTGAAAAATAGGGCTCGAAGACCTTTTCCAGAAGGTCTTTATCCATTCCGATGCCGGTGTCCTTGACCGTCAGCCGCAGGAGCCCGTCATCAGCGACCAGCCGGACTTCGATCTCGCCGCGTCCGCGGACGGCTTCGACGGCGTTGATGAAGAGATTGCGGAAGGCGATCTTGATCTTGGCCGGGTCGGCCTCCAGGCGGAAATCCTTTCCTTCGCTGATCTCCCTGAACCGGATCCTGTCGGAGAGCATGTTCTGGTAGGGCGAGATCACCTCGTGGACGACCGCCTTGAGGTCGAACGTCTCCTTCTTGAGGGCGGTCGTCTTGGACAGCTCCAGGAATTCCTGGGCGATCCGCCGCAGGTTGTCGACTTCGCCGATGATGTAGGACGTCGATTCCTTGAGGGCCTTGGCGAAGTCCCCCCGGCCGTCCGCGTAGACGCGCAGCAAGTGCTCGGCCGACAGCTGAATGGGGGTGAGGGGGTTCTTGATCTCGTGGGCGACTTTCTGGGCGATCTCCGACCAGACGACCTTCTTGCTCAGTTCGGCGATCTCCTGCTGGTGTCTCTTGAGGTCCTTGATCATGGCGTTGAACCCGTCCACCAGCGTCTTCATCTCGTCCCGGGAACGGTGTTCGACGGAGATATCCAGGTTGCCCAGGCCCACCTCCCGGGTGCCGGCGACGAGCTTGTTGACAGGGGTGATGATCATCCGGCCCATGGCCCTGGCCAGGATGAGCACGAGGGCGGCGAAGAATACGGAGATGAAGACCAGGAACTCGATGAGCTCTTCGGCCGCCTGGGAGATCTCCTGCTTTTCAAAGGGAAAGGGGAGGGAGATCAGGAACGGCGTCTGGCGGACCGAGTACGGAATGGCCAGGAGCTGGTAGGAATAGCGGCCGATCCGCTGGCGGAGCGCGTAGAAAGGCTTGTTCTCGTAGCTCAGCCGGAAATAGATCTCGCCGTCGACGAGCTCGGGAAGCAGGCCCCAATCGTAGAGCTCGCGCCGGCTGGAGGAGGCCAGACGTCCCTCCCGGTAGAGATTGACGTCATTGGCGATGGCCGAGCTGATCCAGAGGACGAGGTCGTCCGTCGGGGCGATGAGCGTCGCCCCTTCCTCCTGCTGCAGGAAGATGAAGTCCTGCATGATGTTCCGGGCGAAGCTGGCGTGGACCTCCGCGTTCTCGATGAACCGTTGGGAGAACACCCGGCTGAAGAAGCTCTGTGAAAAAAAGCTGAAGAGAAGCAGCGAGAGAACGGTGATGGCGATAAATGCCGCATAGACGCGGCTGGCGAACGACCAGAGCACCGGCGAGGGCCGCCGGCGGCCGCTGAGCCGGCGCACCGCGAGAAGGGCGAGCAGCGAGATGGCCAGATAAAAAACGAGGAGCTTGAGGACCTCCACGGAAATCCCCATCACGCCTTTCTTGGGGATGAAGAGGGAGTAAATGCGGCGGTTGTGCTCGAAATAGAATGCCTCGTAGGTTCGGTCCCTGTCCGTAAAGGTCAGCCAGAGGCCGGCCCCGGCGGCGGTGATCATGGCCAGACGGTCGGACGGTATGCCCGACGAGGTTTTGTCCGGGTTGAAGATCAGCTTCCCCGAAGCGTCATAGATAGCGAACCCGAACTTCTGCTGGTAGAGCGAGGGCAGGGTGCTCACCTTGAGGAGCTCGAAATAGGGGTTGGCGGAATACAGGAACGGCAGCATCTCCGGGTCGACGGCCAGGGAGAACAGTACCCGGCCCAGATAGTCGTCGCCGGCGAACCAGTCCCGGTAGCCGATGACGAACTCCCTGACCTTGCCCAGGGAGGGCACATCGAGCGTCAGGAATTTCCAGGCCGGGCTGACGGGCAATTCGATCTCGGGCTGGTAGAGTTGGGGAATGTTGAGGGAAAACCGGGAGAGCACCTCGCCTTCGGGGTTGCTGATCTGGAGGGTGGAGTACCAGTTGAACCTGGCGACGAGGGTGTTCTCCCAGATGGAGCGGGCGAGGGGGGACTGGTCGGGGTTCCGGAGGAACGACACGATCGCCTGCTGCCGCTTGTCGACCTCGGGAACGGATTGCCGGACCAGGAAGTCCGCCCAACCTTCCTGAGAGGTGATGGTGTTATGGAGGGAATCCTGGAGCAGGGACATCAGCCGGGCGCGCGAGTCGGAGTGGATCTGGGTCGAGTTGAAGAGCGCCGCCACGGCCAGGGCCGCCAAAGCCGCCTCGGGGCGCTTCAGCCAGCCGGGCCGCCGGGCGAACAAAAAGACGGCGGCCAGGAGCAGCATCGTGACGGCGATGACGGGCAGAGTCCGCGAGCCTTTCAGCCACAAGTAAGCGCCGGCCAGCGTGGCCAGCAGGACGGGCAGGGATTCTCCGAGCCGGGGCAGGAGACGGTGGACTCCCCGGAAGGCCAGAAAGACGAGGAGCGCCAGTGTGGAAAAAAGAAAGGCCAGGCCGAGCTGGAGCAGCAGGAACGAAGGGTCGGGCACAAAGTGGAGCAAATTGACGTTGGAGTTGGCAATTAGGCGGGAAAGGACGTGCTGATAACCGGCCACCAGGAGGACCGCGGCCGCGCCCGCGCTGACGACCGCCGCCAGGGCACCGGCTCGCGGCAGGCTGATGCCGCTCTCCTTGAATGCCCGGCGGGCCGCCCCGGCCGAGGCAGCGACGATCAGGAATACAAAAAGCGAGGTCAGGAAAATGTCGGCGGGCGACTGGGTGAGGTCGCCGACAGAAAAAAAGGCGGCGGCGGACGGGGAAAAAACGGACAGCGACTGGACCGCTTCCAACCGGCTGAGGGGGAGGAGGATCAACCTTATCCCGGCCAGCGCCGCGAGGAGGAGAAGGACGGCCGGGATCCTGACAGGACGGACAAACAGCCCCGCCCGGGCCAGGTGAATGACAAACAGCGCGAGGGACAGGACGAAGGCCAGCCCGGCGAACAGCGCGAGCCACTGCCGGATGCGGAACTGCGAAGCGAGGCGGGACGGGAAGCTCAGGTTGACCGTGGCGACGATCTCCCGTCGGTCGTTCCGGAGTGGAAAAAAGATCGTCTGGATCTCGTTTTCGAGCCGGGGCCGGCCGATGTATTCATCCTTGTGGCGCTCGAAGAATTTCTCGAACCCGGAGACGTCGTCCCGGAAGTCCGAGTAATCCAGCCGGCAGTTTTCGCGGAGTCCTTCGGGGAGGAACTGGTATTCCTCGAGATAAGGCGCCTTGGGGCGGGGCTGAAAGGAAAGCAGGCGGAAGACGACGATCGTCTCAGACCGGCGGATGGTCTGGGCGGAGGCGAGGTAAACCGAAGCCTTGCTCCGGACGATGAACGAAGAGCCGGCACCGACCGGGCGGAAATCGATGACATTCCCCAGCCAGACGGCGAGCTTGCCGTCCTCGTCGTAATAGGCGGCGCCTTCGACGCTCGACCGGAGCTTCATCTTCTGAAACAGCTCGAAAATTCTGTCCTTCTCCTGGGGAAAGGGGGACGCCAGGAGGGTGCCTTTCTGCCTCTGAAGGCCCCATTCGAGAAGCGAGAATTGGCGCTTGATCGATTCCGCCTGTTCGCGGAGCGAGCGCAGGCTCTTTTGATAATAGTCGGAGGTCAGAAGGGGCGGCAGGAGCCAGGCCAGAGCGAGAAAAGCGAGGGAAACGACCAGGCCCCCGGCGAACCCGGCCACCAGTCTCCCGCGGAGGAATGCCAGCCGTTCGGTCATAGTCTTTCGGCCCTGATATCGGTGATCTTCCAGAGTGACTGCCCGGCTCCGGGCGGTCCGCTGCTCATCGCCAGATAGAAAAACACCTGGAAGACGTACTGGTCGTTGTTGGCCGTGTTTCGGAACGACCACCGGGCCTTGAAGATGAACCCGTTGTCGCGGGCCAGGATGGGGGTTTCGGAGTCGGCATAGAACTCAAAGGTCGAGAAGGTCCGGTGGAGCCTGCGGAAAACGAAAAAGGCCTGTTCCGGGGAGACCTGGTCAGAGAACGAGATGGGCTCCGGCAGGGACAGGTTGACGTGTCCCGGGTCGGTAAGGAGGCTGAAAAGGAGAGCGGGGCGGTCTTCGAAAAAGGAGCGTTCGATGGCCCGGGTCGTCTGGGATATAAGGGATAGGATCAGCAGGAGCGGATAAACCGCGGTCGAAAGCACACCCGGATTATATCACAGAAATTCGGAAAACCGGGGCGCCGGGAATCAGGCCGTCTGCTTTTTCTCTTCTTCTTTGGTTTCTTCCTCGAGTTTCTTGGTGCGGGCCGCGTCTTTGATACTCGAGATGCCGGCGATGATGGCGATCAGGCCACCGAAAACAAGAAGGGGGGGAATGCAGCCGAAGACGAGCTCGTAGAATGGACGCCACCAGTAGGCGACGAGAAGCCAGATCCCGAGAACGATGGCGACCAATCCACCGATGATGGCCACATATTTACCCATGAACGACCTCCTATGTTTCTAATTCCCCGCGGATTATAACAAAACTGATATGTCAACGCAACACAATATTTCGGCGGGCAGGAGGCGGCTCGTTGACTTGTCCTCGGGGGGTGTGCTATAAATTCCCCCCTGTTGAAGCGGGAAAAACCATGCCGGATCTTACCCTACTCATCCTGGCGGCGGGCGTCGGCAGACGCTTCCAGGGGCTCAAACAGGTCGAAGCGGTCGGCCCCTCGGGTGAGGCTATGCTCGACTACGCCGTCCATGACGCGCTGCTCTCCGGCTTCAGCCGGGTCGTGTTCGTCATCCGGCGAGAGATCGAGCCGGCGTTCCGCGCGTCGATCGGCAATCTCTGGGAGCCCCGTGTTCCCGTAAGCTACGTCTACCAGGAGCTGGACGACGCCCTGCCGGCGGGATTCAGTGTTCCGCCCGACCGCCATAAACCGTGGGGCACTGCCCACGCCGTCCTCCTCTGCCGGGAGACTATCGGGACGCCGTTCGCGGCCATCAACGCCGATGATTTCTACGGGAGGGACTCCTTTCGGGCGCTGGGCGGCTGGCTCGGTTCTCTCCCCGAAAAGGGCCCCGGCGCGATCGATGAGTTCGGGTTCGTGGGCTACCCTCTCAAGAAAACGCTTTCCGAGCACGGGTACGTTTCGCGCGGCGTCTGCGCCCTCGACGGCGACGGCTATCTCCGGGAGGTGGTCGAGCGGGTGAAGATCGAAAGAGATGGGACCGGCGCGCGGGCCCAGCTCGGGCCGGGCCGGTGGCTGCCGCTGACCGGTGACGAGGTCGCCTCGATGAACTTCTGGGGCTTTACCCCCGGCGTCTTTCGGCATCTGGAGTCGGGTTTTGCCGAATTCCTGGAGAGGTGCGGCCGCGATCCCGGGGCCGAGTTCTACCTTCCCTCGGCCGTCAATGATATGATCGTCTCGGG
Source organism: Candidatus Aminicenantota bacterium (assembly GCA_963764885.1). Lineage (GTDB taxonomy): Bacteria > Acidobacteriota > Aminicenantia > Aminicenantales > UBA8522 > CAVSCD01. The sequence continues at coordinate 517,278 of CAVXUH010000006.1, read as the reverse complement.
GAAAGCCCGGGTGAAGCACATTCCGACAGGTGAAACCTGGTTTGGGATGACGTATCCCGGGGACATCGTCCGCGTCCGGGCTTGGATCCGGGAGCTGGTCGGCCAGGGGACCTACCCCGCGAGTCTGAGGGGCGTGGGGGGACGGGACCATGTCTGAGCACAACTTGAGCGAGATCTTCGAGTGTTTCAGGACCGAGTCCGAATATAAGCGCCATCGGTTCGTCAAAGTCGGCCATATCAACGAGACCTTTCTCGTCGAAGCGGCCCGCGGCCGGTTGCCCCGGTGGTTCATTTTCCAGCGCATCAACCATTTCGTCTTTCACGACCCGGAGCGCCTGATGGCGAATTTCGAAAGAATCACGCGCCACTTGAGAGGCAAGCTGGAAAATACCCCCGGCAGCGACCCCGACCGTGAAACGCTCAACCTGGTCCGTTCCAAGGCGGGGCGGTGCTGCCACGTTACCCCTGACGGCCATTTCTGGCGCGCCTACCGGTTCGTCGGCGACTGCTACACCGTCAACGTCGCGGAGAAGCCCGAGCAGGCGCGCGAGGCCGGCCGGGCGTTCGGCCGCTTCCAGAAATACCTGGCCGACCTGCCGGCCGTTTCGCTCAACGAGACCATCCCGTACTTCCACCATACGCCCCGCCGGTTCGCCAGGTTCAAGGAAGTCCTCAAACGGGACGCCAAGAAGCGGGCCGCCAGGGCGCGGGACGCCGTCGCCTTCGCCCTCGAGCGGGAATCGATGACCTCCGTGATCACCGACGCCCTGGAGTCGGGCCGCCTGCCGCTCCGGATTACCCACAATGATACCAAGATCAATAACGTGCTTTTTGACAACACGACGGGCCAGGGCCTGTGCGTCATCGACCTGGACACGACGATGCCCGGGTCCGTGCTCTACGATTTCGGCGACATGGTCCGGACGACCACGAGCTTCGCCGCCGAAGACGAGCGTGACCTGGCCAAGGTCAGGCTCGAGATGCCCATGTTCAAGGCACTGGCCCGGGGCTACCTCGAGGAAGCGATCGACTTCCTGACGCCCGAGGAGCTGCGGCTGCTCGTCTTCTCCGGAAGGCTGATCACCTTCACCATCGGTCTCAGGTTCCTGACCGATTTCCTCGAGGGGGACGTCTACTTCAGGATCCACCGGCAGGGCCAGAACCTGGACCGGGCCCGGACGCAATTCGCCCTGGTCAGGTCCATGGAAGAGCAGGAAAAAGAGATGGAGAAGACGGTCCGGGACTTGGTCCGCAAGCTGAAGCGGCCCGCCGCCGGCCGGCGCAGTCGCCAACCGCAGAAGCGGTCCCGCAAGACCTAAGCCGCGGCAGTCGCTCCGCGGATCTCTCCAGGCTGCTGCTCGAGCCGGCTTTCTTCGTCACCCCGATCATGGCTCGAAAAAAAGCCAGTGGGCCGGCAGCTCCTGCCTGACGATTCCCGGGCCCTCTATGTAAAGCTCGAGCTTCCGGTCGCCCCTGTTCTGAAAATACGATATTCTTATGGGCCATTTGCCCTGGCTCAGGCGCGCCCGTCCACGGACTTCACGGATGCTGAAAACGCCGTCGTTTCTCACGACCTCGCGGCCGGCGATCGACAGACTGCCGCCGTCGTCGGACCGCAGGCTGAACGTATAGTCCCCGGAGGCGGGGATCTGGATATACCCCGTGAACTCCAGGCCAAAATTCTCTTTTCTTTCACCGGCCGGGTCGAGGGAGATCAGCCGCGCTCGTCCTTTCTTCGAGGGGAGGAGGGCCGCGAAATCCGGCAGGCCGAACCAATCTCCCTCATAGAGCGCCGACCCGAGACCGTTTTGTTCCGGGTCGATCCGGCTCACTGAGGTGGCGGCTGTGCGGCTCCCGCGGCCGCCCGCGAGAAACGTCCGGGCCTGAACGAGGGCGCTCGACTTCAGCTCGACCGCCGGCTGCGTGAGCAGCGGCGAATCGCGGGTGGGTTCGACCCCGTCAACCGTGAACCGGACCTCGGCGCCGGGGTAGGGAGGGGTGATCGTCAGGGCGATGGGGCCCGCCACGACTTTCTGACCGCCCAGACCGCCGGGCGGCGGCAGGCGGAAGTTAACGCCTTTGGCCGCCAGGCGATCATAGTGGGGGACCAGCCTCGCCGAAAAATCATCGGTGTTTCGCAGCTCCTTTTTTGTCCAGACGACTTCGCTCAGGGCGAGAAGCCTGGGGAGAAGCATGTATTCGACCTGGGCCTCGTCGGGCATGTACTCCGTCCAGACGTTGGCCTGGGCTCCCAGGATGTGCCGCGCTTCGTCGGGCGTGAGCTCCGCGGGCAGCGGCTCATAGGAATAGACCGTATCGATGGGGAGATAGGCGGGGAAAGCCTCGGGCTCGCCCTCCGTGGCCTGGTAATAGTCGAAATAGCAGTGCGTCGTGGGCGTCATGACCACGTCGTGCCCCTGGCGCGCGGCGGCGATGCCCCCCTCGATCCCCCGCCAGGACATGACCGTGGCGTTCGGGGCGAGGCCGCCCTCCAGGATCTCGTCCCAGCCGATCAGCCGCCGGCCGCGGCTGTTGATGAATTTCTCGATCCGCTTGATGAAATAGCTCTGGAGCTCGTTTTCATCGGCGAGTCGCTCGGCCTTGATCCTGGCCTGACAGCTCACGCAGTTCTGCCATCGCGTCTTGGGGACTTCGTCGCCGCCGATGTGGATGTACCGGCTGGGGAAAAGCTCGAACACCTCATCGAGCACGTTCTCCAGGAACTCGAAGGTCTTTTCTTTTCCCGCGCAGAAGACATCGGGGAAGATCCCCCAGTCGGTTTCCACCTCGAACGGGCCGCCCGAGCAGGAAAGCTCGGGGTAAGCGGCCAGGGCGGAAAGGCAGTGTCCGGGCATCTCGATCTCGGGCACGACCGTGATGAACCTCTTGGCGGCGTAGGCGACGACATCCCGGATCTCCGCCTGCGTGTAGATATCCGCCGTAGGGCCGGCCGTCGTACGTCGTCTCACGACGCCAGGCGCCGGTCTTGGTGAGCGCCGGATATTTCTTGATCTCGACGCGCCAGCCCTGGTCTTCGGTGAGGTGCCAGTGGAAGACATTCATCTTGTACATGGCCAGGAGGTCGATGTACTTCTTGACGAACTCCACGGGATAAAAATGAAGGCAGACGTCCAGGTGGACGCCCCGCCAGCCGAAGCGCGGGCGGTCTTCGATCTTTAGGCAGGGGACTTTCCAGACGATGGAACTTGAAGGGGAGGGGCTTTCGATCTCGGCCGGCAGGAGCTGACACAGCGTTTGAACTCCATAAAAAAGACCGGCGGGCTGGACGGCCTCGATGAGAACCGCCCTTCCGGACACGGACAGGAAGTAACCTTCCGGCCCGAGCCTGGACAGGTCCTGTCTGAGCGCGAGGCGGACGGGTTTTTCTCCCGGGATTCCCGGCCCGTTCGCCAGCCGGACGGGGAGTCCGGTCGTTTTGCTCAGTTTCTCCGCGAGCCATTCGCCGACAGATGCCGTCTCGGGGGCTGTGCCTTGAACTTCGATCCTCAAGCCGGGAGCGAGCTTGAACTCCCCCGGCCTGAATTCGACCCGCAGGGGTAACGGAACGATCGATGGATCGCGGCGCGCCCGCTTCATCGGGACGGCGCCCGCGGAAAACAGGGCCATGACAAGGACCGCGGCGATTATCACAATCCGTCGGTGTGATGAATGCTGATATCCGGATCTCAAGCGCAGCATGTCGGTCTCCTTCCTATGCGCCTAATTATCGCGACCTCGAAGTGGATGTCAAATCCCACCTTCGGGTGCGCGGGCGGCCGCTTGATTTATTCTCGGTTCTTCGATAACAATGTTGAGATGCGAGACAAGGAGACCGATTCGTGATCGAAAAGCTTCTGCTCATCCCCGGGCCCAGCCCCGTCCATCCCCGGATCATCCGGAGCCTGAGCCAGCCGACCGTCTCCCACGTTGGTCCGGAAATGGCCGAGGAGCTGCCGCGGGCGCTGGCGAACCTCAAGAAGACCGTTTATTGCGACGGGGGGGAGGCCTTCGCCGTCGCCGGAGCCGGCACACTGGCCATGGAAATGGCGCTCCTCAACACCGTCGCCCAGGGCGAGAAGGTCCTCATCCTCTCTCAAGGCTATTTCGGGAACCGGATGGCGGAAATCTGCGACGCTTTCGGGTTCGACCATGACCTCATCGCCGGCGAGACGGGGGCGGCGGTTCCCCCCGAGCGCCTCGAACGGGCGGCGGCCGGCGGCGCCTACGCCGTGGTCGTTTCGACCCACGTGGACACGCAGACCGGCGTCTGCGCGCCCGTCCGGGAGTACGGCGGGGCCCTCAAAGGACGGGGGACGCTGTTCATCGTCGACGGGGTCTGCGCGACGGGGGGGATCGAGGAGCGGATGGACGACTGGGGGATCGACGTCGTGTTGACAGCCGCCCAGAAGTGCTTCGGCGCGCCGCCGGGCCTGGCGATCCTCATCCTCTCCGAGCGGGCGATCGAAAAACGGCGGTCCCTGAAATCCGTCCCCGCCTATTATTCCGACCTGCTCCGGTGGCTGCCGGTCATGAAGGACCCGGCCCGCTATTTTTCAACGCCCTGCGTGAACGAGATCCGGGCCCTCTGCGAGAGCACGGAGATCGTCATGGAAGAGGGGCTGGAGAAGAGATTCCTTCGCCACACCCGCTCGGCCCGGGCGATCCGGGCCGCTCTCCGGGAGCTGGGGTTCGATTTCTACACCAAAGCGGAATTCCTGGCCGACACGCTATCGGTGGTCAATTATGCACCCGGGTTCGATGACCGGAGGTTCCGAAGCCTGCTCTATGAGAACGGCGTCGTGGTTGCGGGCGGCTTGGCGGAGACAGCCGGGCGGGTTTTCAGGCTGGGCCACATGGGGAACCTATCCGAGGCCCAGATCCTGTTCGCCCTGGGAGCGCTCGAAAAGACCTTGGGATCAATGGCCGTTCCGTTTGAGGCGGGCGCCGGGGTGCGCGCGGCCAAAGCCATCATCGGCGGTTGAAAGGCTGAAGAAAATGAAGAGTCAAGTCTTTTGGATGCCGGCGGACGCGAAAGAAGAAGCGAAGTCCCTTTCCAAAAAAGCCGAGACCCTGTATCTCGAGCTGGGGCTCCACGAGAAGATCGAAAAAGATTCGTTCGTCGGCCTGAAGATCCATTTCGGCGAAAAAGGCAACACGGGGTTCATCAAGGCCCCCTGGCTCCAAGGCCTCGCCTCTCAATTGCGGAAGAAGACCGGGCGGGCGTTCTTCACCGACACGAACACGCTTTATGTGGGGATGAGGTCGAACGCCATCGACTATCTGGGGCTCGCCGCCGACCACGGCTACTCGCTCGAAAAAACCGGATTGCCGGTGTTCATCGCCGACGGCCTGATCGGCGAGAACGACGTGGAGGTCAAGATCGGCCTCGAGCGAGTCAAGGCCGCCAAGATCGGCGCCGGCATCGTCCACGCCGATTTCCTGCTCTGTCTCAGCCACCTCACCGGCCACGTCCAGACGGGGCTGGGTGCGGCCATCAAAAACCTGGGCATGGGCTGCGCCGCCCGCGCCGGGAAGCTGGAGCAGCACTCCGACGTCCACCCCCGCGTCAAGTCCAAGTCCTGCACCAATTGCGGCATCTGCCTGGACTACTGTCCGGCCGGGGCGATCGAACAGCGGGACGGCAGCGCCACCATCATCGATGACCGATGCATCGGCTGCGGCGAGTGCCTCGTCGTCTGCAAGGCCGGAGCCATCAAGATGCACTGGGATGAGAACTCGGCGCGGCTCCAGGAAAAGATGGCCGAATATGCCTACGCCGTCTGGAGCAAGTTTACCGGGAAGATAGGATTCCTGAATTTCCTGATCAAGATGACCAAGGACTGCGATTGCCTGTCCAAGGACCAGCCGGTGATCTCGGGTGATGTGGGGATCGCCGCTTCGCTCGACCCGGTGGCGCTCGACAAGGCGTCCGCCGACATGCTGGTGAAGGCGGCGGGAAAAGACGTCCTCCGCGCGGGCTACGACCTCGACTGGTCACTCCAGCTCAAGCACGGCGCGAAGATCGGCTTGGGTTCGCTGGATTATGAGCTGGTGGAGCTGAAATAGAAGAATCGGGGAGGTGGGATTCGAACCCACGACCCCAGCGTCCCGAACGCTGTGCGCTAGCCAGGCTGCGCTACTCCCCGAGGTCGCGGCTATTATAGCGGGAAATCCCAAATAATCCAACCTTGAATTGGTGCCAGGTTATCAATTCCCCAATTTCACTCATCTATAGAAGGGGGAATTGATAACCGGGTACGATTTGCTGAAGAGGGCGACGTCGGGGGATCCGGAATTCCCAGCGTCAGGCTGTCCTTCGAGCACGAGCTCGCTCAGGGGCTTGCGGCGGCGCGAACCGGCCAGGCCCTCGAGCAGGCGCTCCGCTGGGGCCACGCCCACAGCGGTTGACTAAAACCCCCGCAACAGGTAAAAATAGGCTCCTGATTCCTCGTTTTTCCATTGGGAGTTCAACATGAGAAGAGTCCGGATACTTGTCATTCTGAGCGCCTTTCTCTGGCTGACCTGCTATGGCGGCGCCGACGAGGGCATGTGGATGCCCCACCAGATGACCGGCCTGAACCTCAAGTCCCAGGGATTGCAGATGGATCCCGGTGGCCTTTATAAGAAGGACGGGACGGGCCTGATGAGCGCCATCGTCAACCTGGGCGGGGGCACGGGCGAATTCGTCTCGGCCGACGGCCTGATCCTGACGAACCATCACGTCGCCTTCGGGGCCGTCCAGCGGGCGTCGACCAAAGAGAAAGACTATATCCAGAACGGCTTCCTGGCCGCGACGCACGCCGAAGAGATCCAGGCCTCGGGTTCGACCGCCGACGTCCTCATCGGCTACGAGGATGTCACGGCCCGGGTCCAGAAAACCGTCAAGCCCGGGATGACCTATCTCCAAATCTCCAACGCTCTGGAAAAGGTGCAGAAAGAGATCGTGGCCGAGGGAGAAAAGTTGGGGAAGGACCTGCGCTGCCAGGTGGCAAGCATGTACAGCGGCAACCAGTACTACCTCTTCACGTTCAAGCGCCTGAGGGACGTCCGCATCGTTTACGTCCCCCCGCAGGACCTCGGGAATTTCGGCGGCGAGGTGGACAACTGGATGTGGCCCCGCCACACCTGCGACTTCTCGTTCCTGCGGGCCTATGTCTCGAAGGACGGACTGGGCGCCGAGTTCAGCCCTGATAACGTCCCCTACAAACCCAGATCCGTCATCAAGCTCTCCCTCGACGGGGTCGAGGACGGCGACTTCAGCTTCATCATGGGGTACCCGGGCCGCACCTACCGCAACTCGACTCTCGCCGAGGTCAAGTTCGACCGGGACGCCCTGGTCCGGAGGGTCGATCAGTTCAAGGAGATGATCGCCTTCTTCGAGAAGGCCGGCCAGGGCAAACGGGACGTGGAGATCAAATACGCCAGCCTCGTCAAGGGACTCTATAACTCCCTGAAGAATATGCAGGGGAAGATCGAGGGCATGGAGAAGATCGACCTCTTCGGCAAGAAAGAAGCGATGGCGCGGGATTTCCTGGGGTGGGTGAATCAGGATCCGGCGCGGCAAAAACGGTACGCGGACAGCCTCGGCCGTATCGACGCCTATATGGCCAGGCTGGCGGAATATACGGGGAAGAACAATTATCTGAGCGGCCTGGCGGGCATGTCGGGTTCATCCCTCCTGGGCCAGGCCTACCTCATCACCAGGACGGTCAACGAGCGGCAGAAGCCCGATGCGGCCCGGGAGCCGCAGTTCCAGGAAAGGAATTTTCCATACATTAAGCAGAGCATTCAGCTCGCCGAAAGAAGCTACGACCTGCCCACCGACCGGGCTTTTCTGAAGCAGAACCTGAAGAAGATTCTGGCCATGCCAGTCTCCCAAGTGCCCTCGGCCCTGAAGGAGCTGGCCGCAACAAAATCCGACACAGCCGTTGACGCCTATGTCGACGGGCTCTACGACACGACGCTCCTGACCAGCCCCGAGAAACGGCTGGAGCTCATCGGTTTGAAGCCCGCCGCGCTCGTCAAGCTGGGCGACCCGCTGATCACGCTGGCCGCGGGTCTGGAGAACGAGCTCAAGGGGCTTCGCGAAGAAGGGAAGGCCATGGGTCAGGAACGGTCGGAGCTCAAGAAAACCTACGAGGCGGCCCTGCTCGAGCGGAGCGGCGGCCAGCTCGCCCCGGACGCGAACGGCACGATCCGGTTCACCTACGGACCCGTCAAGGGCTATTCTCCGAAGGATGCGGTTTTTTATCTGCCCCAGACGACGCTCAAAGGGGTCATGGAGAAAGACACCGGCGCGTTTCCCTTCGATGTCCCCGATAAGCTCAAGGCGCTTTACCAGGCGCGCGATTACGGCCGGTATGCAGATAAGGGGCTTAACGACGTCGCCTGCTGCTTCCTGAACACGACCAACGTGACCGGCGGCAACTCGGGGTCCCCGACCCTGAACGCCCGGGGCGAACAGGTGGGGATCATCTTCGACATGACCTACGAAAGCGTCATCGGGGACTACCACATCATCCCCGAGCTCCAGCGCTCGATCAGCGTCGACATCCGGTATGTCCTGTTTGTCACGGAAAAGTTCTCCGGCGCGCAGAACGTCATCAAGGAGCTGGGGTTGTAGTCGTCGCCGTTATTGTTAATCCCATGATATCCGTCGAAAACCTGTCGAAGAGCTTTGGGGCCCAGCTCCTCTTCGACAACATCAGCTTCAAGGTCAACCGCCGGGAGCGCGTCGGCCTGGTCGGCCGGAACGGCCATGGGAAGACCACGCTATTCCGGATCATCGCCGGGCTCGAATCTCCCGACAGCGGCGCGGTGTCCATCCCCAAGAACTACCGGATCGGCTATGTCGAGCAGGAACCCACCTTCACGGGCCAAACGGTCCTGGCCGAGGCGGTCCTCGGCCTCCCCCCGGTCGAGCGGGACAGGACCTGGCGGGCCGAGAAGATCCTGGCGGGCCTGGGATTTGAAGCGCGCGACCTCCAGCGGCCGCCCGGCGCGCTCTCCGGCGGCTTCCAGGTCCGGCTCAACCTGGCGAAAGTCCTGCTTGCCGATTTTGATATGCTCCTCCTCGACGAGCCCAACAACTATCTCGATGTGACCTCGATCCGCTGGTTGGAGCGCTACCTGAAGGGCTGGCCGGGCGAATTCCTGCTCATTACGCATGACCGGAGCTTCATGGACTCGGTCGTCACCCACATCGTGGGGATCCACCGGCGGAAGGTCCGGAAGCTGCCGGGCGATACGGGCAAGTATTACACCCAGATCGCCCAGGACGAGGAGATCTACGAAAAAACCCGGCTCAACGACGAGCGCAAGCGCAAGGAGATCCAGAACTTCATCGACAAGTTCCGGGCCAGCGCGCAGCTTACCGGGCTCGTGCAGTCGCGGATCAAGACCCTGTCCAAGATGGAGAAGCGGGAGAAGCTCGAGAAGCTCCACACCCTGGATTTCACCTTCGCCTCCAAGCCGTTTCACGGCAAGTATGCCCTGAACCTGGACGAGGTCCATTTCTCGTATGAGCCGGCGCTGCCGCTCATCCGGGATTTGTCGGTGACCGTGGGCGCGCGCGACCGCATCTGCGTCATCGGCAAGAACGGCAAGGGCAAGACGACGCTTCTCAAGCTCATGGCCGGCGTCCTGGAGCCCCTGGCCGGCGAGGTGAGTAAGCCGCTCAACGTCGCCGCCGGTTATTTCGAGCAGTCTTTCATCACGGGCCTCGACGAATCGCGGACCGTGCTCGAGGAGATCACGACGGCCGACCCGGGCCGCGACCCCGGCCGGAGCCGGGCCATCTGTGGCGGGATGCTGTTCGAGGGGGATGAGGCGTTGAAGAAGATCAGCATTTTGTCGGGCGGGGAGAAGAGCCGGGTCGTCCTGGGCAAGCTCATCGCCGCGCCCTACAACCTCCTGCTCCTCGACGAGCCGTCGAACCACCTGGACCTGGAATCGAATGATGCCCTGCTCGCGGCCCTGGACAACTTCGAAGGTGCGGTGGTCATGGTCACCCACAACGAGATGTTCCTCCACGCCCTGGCCGAGAGGCTGATCGTTTTCCAGGGAGGCCGGATCTCGGTCTATGAAGGAGACTACGAGCGGTTCCTGGAGAAGGTCGGCTGGCAGGATGAAACGGACAAGCCGCGCCCGGGCAAAGTCAAGGACGGGGAGAAGGAGAAGCCGAACCAGCGGGACCTGCGCCGGCTCCGTTCCGCCGTCCTCTCCGAGAGGGCCCGGGCCCTCAATCCGCTCGAAAAGCGGGCGGACGACGCCGAGGCCGAGATCGAAGCCAAGGAGGCGGAGCTTGAATCACTGAACCAGGCCATCATCGAGGCCTCGCAGGGAAAGATGGGGCAGGAAATCGTCGACATCTCCCGGCGCATGCACCAGCTGAAGAAAGAGATCGACTTCCTCTACGGCGAACTCGACACCCTGACCCGGGATATCGAGGAAAAGAAGGCCCATTTCGACCGGGAGCTCGCCGGGCTGACCGCCTGACCGGCGGTTGTCTCACTTGAAAGCGGCTCCCCCGTAATGTATAAACTTCTCGTGGTGTATCTCGCGAATATCTTGACGTTGAAATGATCAATGAAGACGTGCCACCGCGGGGGAGTTTGAGGGGGACGGCGTCGTTCCCCTCAGGGGGTCAGCTGAGTGCAACGAAGCGCCGAGGGGGGAGCCTGACTCCCCCCTGGAAGTGTCCCGTCCCTGCGGATGACTTTGGAAGAGATTTACGAGACGGGACACTAGCGAGAGGGTCATGACAGGCAAGCGAAAGTCACTACCCCGCCTCGGCCTTCTGTCCGTTGCGATGATCGCCGCGGCGCTCGTCTTCACCGCCTCCGACTGCCGCCGCGGCTCGAGCGGCCGGGGCGTCATCGTGGCCGGTTCGACGAGCATTCAGCCTTTCGCCGACCGATGGGCTGAAGTCTACATGAAGGAGGACCCCTCGAAGGTGGTGAACGTCCAGGGTGGCGGGTCGAGCGCCGGCATCGAGGCCGCCCGGAGCGGAGCCGCCGAAATCGGCATGGCTTCGCGCGAGCTGACCCCGGAAGAAAAGGACCTCACCGAGACCATCATCGCCCGGGACGGCCTGGCGATCATCGTCCATCCCTCCAACCCGGTTACCGGACTCAGCCTTCTCGAGGTGCGGAACATCTTCAACGGCGGCGTCCGAAACTGGAAGCTCCTGGGCGGCCCGGATGCCGAGATCACGGTCGTGACGAGGGAGGAGGGGTCGGGGACGCGGGGCGCTTTTCAGGAAATGGTGATGAAAAAGGACCGGATCTTCCGGGGCGCTGTCGTCGAGGATTCCAACGGCACCGTCCGCGAGATCGTGGCCGGCGACCCGAACGGCGTCGGCTACATCTCGCTGGGCCTGGTGGATGACCGAGTCAGGGCCGTAGGGCTCGACGGGGTCCGCCCGTCCCGGGACGAGATCGACGCCGGGAGGTACCGGCTTGTCCGGCCGTTCCTGTTTGTCACGAAGGGGACTGCGGCGCCGGCGGCGCGGGAGTTTATCGATTTTGTCCTGTCACCGAAGGGACAGGACCTGATCATCCAGGAGGGCTTGCTGTCGGCGCGGGCAAAGTAAGGATCTCCCATGGCCAAGACCAGGCTGGAGCGAAACGAGACCCTCATCCGGATCGGCCTCCTGATGATCGCCTTTTCCGCCGTCTCGGTCCTGGCCGTGATCACGCTCTTCATCTTCAAGGAGGGAACGCCGGTCATGCTGAGGCACGGACTGGGCAAATTCCTCCTGGGGATGGACTGGTACCCGTCGGAGAAAAGCTTCGGCCTGCTGCCGATGATCGTGGGCTCGCTGGCCGTCACCGCCGGCGCGCTCTGCATCAGCATCCCCCTGGGGCTGGCCTGTGCCGTTTTCCTGACCGAGTTCGCACCCAGGGGAGTGAGGCGCGTCGTCAAGCCGATGATTGAGCTCCTGGCGGGCATCCCGTCCGTCGTTTACGGCTTCATGGGCGTGGTGATCCTGGTCCCCTTTATCCGGCAGTCGTTGGGCGGACCCGGACTCTCCGTCCTGGCCGCCTCGATCGTCCTCGGCATCATGGTCCTGCCGACCATCCTCAGCATTTCCATTGATTCTCTCGAGGCCGTGCCCAAAACCTACCGGGAAGGCTCGATCGCCTTGGGAGCCACGCGCTGGCAGACGACCCGGATGGTGATGATGCCGGCGGCGAAATCGGGCATCATCGCCAGCATCATCCTGGGTATGGGCCGGGCCGTGGGTGAGACGATGGCCGTGATCATGGTCGCGGGCAACGCGGCCGCCGATCCCGGGCTCGATCACGGACCCGGTCCGCACCCTGACCTCGAACATCGCCCTGGAAATGGGCTACGCCGCGGGCGAGCATCGGGAGGCCCTGTTCGCCACGGGCGTCATCCTGTTCGTGATCATCATGATCCTGAACACGGCGGCCAACCTCACCTCGATGAGGCGAAAGCCGTGAGGACCGCTTTCAATCCGCGGCTGGAGCAGCGCATCGTCCAGGCCCTGCTCTGGTTGTTCACGGCCCTGACAGTCTTTATCCTCCTCTTCATCGTTTATTTTGTGCTGAAAAACGGACTGCCGGCGCTTTCGCCTGCCTTCCTGACCAGGAATCCCGCCGACATGGGACGGTCCGGGGGGATTTTCTCCACTATCGTCGGCACCGCCGCGCTCACCCTGCTGGCCGTCCTGATCGCCGCGCCGCTGGGCGTGGGCACGGCGATCTATCTCACCGAATACACCCGGGAGAACTGGGCCACGAAGGTCATCCGCTTCGGGGCCTCGTGCCTGGCGGGCATCCCCTCGATCATCTTCGGGCTGTTCGGGTTCATCCTGTTCGTGACGGCGCTCGGGTTCGGCTGGTCGCTGCTCAGCGGCGGCCTGACGCTCGCCTTCATGCTGCTGCCGACGATCATCCGGACGAGCGAGGAGGCCATCAAGGCCGTCCCCCTGTCTTTCCGCGAAGTCAGCTACTCGCTGGGCAGCACGCGCTGGCAGGCGGTAACCCGGGTCGTTCTGCCGGCGGCCCTGCCCGGGATCGTGACCGGGATCATCCTGAGCATCGGCCGGAGCATTGGCGAGACGGCGGCGGTCATCTTCACCGCGGGCAGCGCCCTGCGCCTGCCAACCTCGCTCTTCTCGTCGTCCCGGACGATGGCCGTGCATTTCTATATCCTGGCCAGGGAGGGAATCTCCGCCCCGAACGCCTACGGAACGGCGGCGGTGCTCGTGCTGGCGATCCTGCTGATCAACGTCATCACTTATTCCCTCATGAACCGGTTCATCAGAAGGTACAGATGACAAGGGAGGGGGAGGGCACGGCCCGCATGCCAACGGCGGCCCCGGCCATCAGGGCGATGGGGTTCGGCCATTTTTTCGGCAGCCGGGCGACCCTGAAAAATATCAACCTGGATATCCGGCGTAACGAAATATTCGGGATCATCGGACCGTCCGGCAGCGGCAAATCGACCTTCCTGCGGGCCCTCAACCGGCTGAACGACTTCACGCCGGAGTCGAGGGTCGAGGGGCGGCTTGAAGTGGGGGGCGGTGATGTCTACGCACCGGACATGAGCGTCGTCGAGCTCCGCCGCCGGCTGGGCATGGTGTTCGCCACTCCCGTCCCGCTGCCGAGGTCGATCTTCGAGAACGTCGCCTTTGGGGCCCGTCTGTCCGGTATCCGGGCGAAAGACAGGCTGCAGGCGCTGGTTATCGACTCCCTGGAGAAAACGGCCCTCTGGGACGAGGTCAAGGACAGGCTGGCGGAGAGCGCCCTGAAGCTCTCGGGCGGTCAGCAGCAGCGGCTCTGCCTGGCCAGGGTTCTCGCTCTCCGGCCCGAAGTCATCCTCCTCGATGAGCCGACCTCGGGCCTCGACCCGGTCTCGACGATGCGCATTGAGGAGATGCTCCGCCGGCTCAAAGCGGATTACACCATCGTTCTCGTGACCAACAACACCAAACAGGCGGCCCGGGTCGCCGACCGGACGGCCTTCTTTCTGGATGGTGAGCTCATCGAGGTCGATGACACGGTCAAGATCTTTTCGGCGCCGGCGGACCAGCGGACAAACGACTATGTCCTGGGGAGATTCGGATGAGGCGCGGCCATGGCCATCATTGAGGTCCGGGACCTCTCGCTTTTCTACGGTCGGTTCCAGGCCTTGAAGGGCATCAGCATGGATATCGAGGCGCGCCAGATCACGGCGCTGATCGGACCCTCGGGCTGCGGCAAGTCCACGTTCCTGAGGACCCTCGACCGGATGAACGACCTGATCGACGATGTCCGGATCCAGGGGACCGTCCGCATCGGCGGCGTCGATATCTATGACAGGAAGACGGACCTCCTGAACCTGCGCCGGCAGGTGGGCATGGTCTTTCAGCGGCCCAACCCTTTTCCCCTGAGCGTCTATGAGAACGTGGTCTACGGGCTCAGGGTCCACGGAACGGCCGGGCGCAGCACCCTGGACGAGCGCCTGGAGCGGGCCCTGCGGTCAGTCCATCTCTGGGGCGAGCTCAAGGACAGCCTGGGGACCTCCGCGCTCAGCCTCTCGGGAGAGCAGCAGCAGCGGCTCTGCATCGCGCGGCTCATCGCCCTCGAACCGGAGATCCTGCTCATGGACGAGCCCTGCTCGGCGCTCGACATGATCGCCACGGCCCGGGTCGAGGACCTGATGCTCGAGCTCAAGAAACGCTATACCATCGTCATCGTGACCCACAACATGCAGCAGGCGGCCCGTGTCTCGGACAAAACGGGTTATTTCCTCCTGGGGGAGCTCATTGAATTCGGGGCGACCGAGCAGATATTTACAAGGCCCGCCGACTCGAGGACGGACGACTACGTAACCGGGCGTTTCGGATAGGCTCGCGGTATGGGCTCGAAGGCCCGAGAATTTCCCCGGCGCGGAAATTCTCTTAGTCCTCGGCTCGCTCTCCTCTTCGAGGAACCGTGCCCGCTAGCCTCCGGATGACCTTCTTCGCCCACACCCCTCGCCTTGCCAGCAAAAGGAGTGGCCGCTCCGGCTCTCATACGGCCCTCTTCATGAGCCAATCCTTTCCCTGGCAACCGGAGGTTTGGGGAACGCCGAATTTGAAAATGCGGGGGAAATTTGATTTAATGGGGCCACTCCAGGATCGAGGAAAAAACATGCTCGACGAGCAGGACGAGACGCGCGACGACGACGAGAACGGCGAAGACATCATCTCCGAGGGGAGCCGGAAAAGCGACCGGCGTGTCGTCCTGACGGCGGCGGGCATCTTGCTCATCCTGTTCGCGGTCTTTGCCTTCTATTATTTCGCGATCTATAAGAACCCGGCCAAGAGCGTCGAAACGGCCGCGCCCACGCCGGCGGCGGCTGAGCCAAAGCCGCTGGCACCCGCCGAGCCGTCCGATGCCCCCGCTGTTCCACAGGTCTCCCTGGATCAGAGCGATGACCTCGTCCGGCGGCTGGCGGGGGAGATCTCTTCGCATCCCCGCCTGGCGAGCTGGCTCAAGAGCCAGCAGCTGATCCGCCATTTCGTCGGTGCCGTCGACAATATCGCCAACGGGCTCAGCCCGCGCTCGCACATTACGTTTTTCCTGCCGGACGGCGATTTCAGGGTGGTCAAGACAGGTAATCTGTTTGTCGCCGACCCGGACGGGTTCGCACGTTACAACCCGGTTGTGGACGTGTTCGTCTCGCTCGATGCCGCCCAGTTCGTCTCGCTTCTCCGGGGGCTCAAGCCTCTCTGCCAAGAGGCCTACCGCGACCTGGGCTACCCGAACCAGGATTTTGAGGCTACTCTCGTCCGGGCCATCGGCGAGCTGCTCGGGACGCCCATCGTCGAGGGCGACATCATCCTCGAGAAGCAGGTCCGCAATTTCACGATACTCGACCCGAACCTCGAAAACCTGAGCGACGCACAGAAGCACCTCCTCCGGATGGGCCCGGAAAGCGTCGAGGCGATCCAGAGAAAGCTCAGGGAAATGGCGGCCGCTCTTGGCGTGAACGCGTCCCGCCTGCCCGCCTCCCGCCGCTACACGACCTGATAGTAAGGCGTGGAGCCTATTTCCTTTCCCGGCCGCCCCCCCAATCGAACGGTTCCTGCCGCTCGAAATCCGGCACGAGGTGGTCTTCGGGGGCGAAGGGCCGAGGCTGGACAAAAAGGCGTTCAAACCCCAGCTCCTGCGCCCGGTCCAAAACCCGGGCATATTCCCCGGGGTCGAGGGGGCGCCTGAGCTCTTCGGGAGCCTGGAAACACGGATGATACTGGCTCATCAAGCTCAGCGCGACGGAAGCCCCGAGCTCGCGGTGGACCCAGTCCAGGACGGCCAGGGAGTTTTGCAGCCCGCCGGGAAGAACGAGATGGCGGATGATGAGTCCCTGCTCGGCGGTCTCATTCGCGCCCAGGAACAGCAGAGGCTTCTGGAAGAACATCTCCCTGACCGCCTCCGAGGCGTGCTCAAAATAGTCCGGCGCTGCGGAAAACTTGGCGGCCGGCGCCACTGAAGCGTACTTGAGGTCGGGGAGGTAGATGTCGATGATCCCGTCGAGATGGGCGAGGATCGAGGCCTTTTCATAGCCGCCCGAATTGGCCACGACCGGCAACGCCAGGCCGCGGCGGAAGGCGATCGCGAGGGCCCGCAGAACGGGCAGGAGCTGATGGGTGGGGGAGACGAGGTTGATGTTGAGGGCGCCTTTCTCCTGAAGCGAGAGCATCATGGCGGCCAGCTCCTCATCATCGACGGCCCGGCCCCGGCCGAGCCAGCTCAGCTGGTAATTCTGGCAGAAGCAGCACTTGAGGTTGCAGCCCGAAAAAAAGACCGTGCCGGAGCCGGAGCGGACCGCTTTATCCGCCACCGGACCGCGCGTGCCGCTCAGCACCGGCTCTTCGCCGTAATGGAGCAGGGCATGGGAGACCACGGCGGCGGGCCCGCTCTCGCAGAAACCCAGCTCGCCGGCCTGCCTGTCGACTCCGCACTCCCTCGGGCAGAGCCGACAGTCCCGGGCGTGGCCGGCCAGCCTGTCGAGCGCGCGATCGATCCTATCGAGCTTCCTGGCAATATTCACGGTCGGCATCTTCTGTCCTGCACCATTGTATCAGAAACCAGCGTCAAACGACCCGCAGGGCGAAGGCCGGCGTCACGACTTTTTTCCTCCAAAAGGGCGCTGGGGAAATCGAGGCGTGCCCTCGAATGACCCGGTCCGAGTCCTGGGGATACTTGACAGAATGGCCCGGGTATAATACAAAGGCGTTCTTTTTGGGAGCAAGGCATGGACCTGATTGAGCGTGTTATCGACTTCGTCCTTCACCTCGACAAGCACCTGAGCGGTCTGATCCAGGCCTACGGGCTGTGGACTTACGCGATCCTGTTCCTCGTCATCTTCCTGGAGACGGGGTTTGTCGTGACGCCCTTTCTGCCGGGTGATTCCCTCCTGTTCGCCGCCGGGACATTCGCCGCCGTCAAAGCGCTGAACGTGGTCTGGCTGCTCGTTGTCCTCAGCGCGGCCGCCGTCCTCGGGGACACGGCTAACTACTGGATCGGCCATTTCGTCGGTCCCAAGGTCTTCGCGGGCGAGAAAAACAGGTTCTTCAAAAAAGAACACCTGGACCGGACACACCGTTTTTACGAGAAGTACGGCCCCGAGACCATCATCATCGCGCGGTTCGTCCCGATCATCAGGACGTTCGCGCCGTTCGTCGCCGGCATCGGCCGGATGAACTACTGGAAGTTCATCAGCTATAACGTGATCGGGGGGATCGGCTGGGTGGTGCTGCTGGTCATGGGCGGGTATCTTTTCGGCAACATCCCGGTGATCCGAAAGAACTTCGGGCTGGTGATCATCGCCATCATCATCATCTCGACCATCCCGGCGGTCATCGAATTCTTCCGGCACCGGCGGGAAAGCCGTCAGGCGAGGTCCTGAAGCACCTTCTTAAGGGCGGGCGAGGCCAGCGCCCGGCGGTCGGTCCGGTCGGTGTGGATGGGGGTGATCGAGATCGCGCCGCGTTCGATCGCCCGGACATCGCTCCGCCGGCCGCCCGAGGGGCTGATCTTGGCCAGCCCGATCCAGTAATAGGTCCTGTCGCGCGGGTCTTTCTTTTCCACCACTTCGGGAGCATACCGCTTCTCGCCGAGATCGGTGAGTTCGATCCCCCGGACCGGCGGGCGGGGGGATGTTCACGTTCAGCGTCAGGCCGGGGGGCAGGCAGGTCTTCAGGACCTCCTGGGCGAGCCTGGCGGCAAAATCGGCGGCGAAATCGAAAGCGAAGCGCTTTTTCTCGTCGTGAAGCAGCGATACCGCCACGGACGGGATGCCCAGAAACGTTCCCTGGACCGCCCCCGAAACCGTGCCCGAGTAGGAAATATCCTGACGGCCCAGGTTGGGCCCGTGGTTGATGCCGGAAATCAGGAGGTCCGGGGTGCGGGGAAGGAGCTTGGCTACTCCCAGATAGACACAGTCGGCCGGCGTGCCGTCGACGGCGAAGGTGCGGCGGCCGATCTTCTTCCGCCCGCAGCGGCTGGCGCAGCGTCAGGGCCAGCGAGGCGGCGCTCTTTTCCCGGTCGGGGGCGACGATGACGACTTCGGCGAAGCGCCTCAAGTGCGCGCGAGGGCGCGGATGCCTTCGGAAAAATAGCCGTCGTCGTTCGTCAGGAGGATCAGGGGTTTCAACGGCGTCTCAGGAACGGATCATGATGAGCATCATCTTGAACCGCCCGAGCGCCTTGAGCGCGTGCGGCCGGTTGGCCGGCATCAGGATGATCTCCCCGGCGGCGACGACGTGGCGCTCTCCCGAGATCGTGATTTCCGCCTGTCCGTCGACCACCTGGACGAGGGCGTCGAACGGAGCGGTGTGCTCGCTCAGGCCCTGGGCCTTCGTCGAAGGCGAAGAGAGTGACGGTTCCGGTCGGCTGACTGAGGATCTCCCGGCTGACGACCGCACCCGCCTGGTATTCAACGATCTGAGCCAGCGGTCCGGCGGGCGCGCCGGCCGGCGAGGGAGCCTGTTCTTTGATCGAACTCATCGTCTATCGTCTCCTTTAACGGTCCGGAGATTGACGCGAGAAGAAAGTATGGTCGGGACGGGCGGATTCGAACCGCCGACCCCATGCACCCCAAGCATGTGCGCTACCAGGCTGCGCCACGTCCCGCCATAGGGAGCGATATTATAGCAGAAACGTCCTGCGGATTTATACTCTCCGCGTTCTTTTCCGGAGCGAGCTCACGATCTCCTCGAGCTGCTCTTTCACCTCGAACAGGGTTTTCTTGAGCCGGTCGGGATGGACGGGCTCCGCCGCCCGGCCCTCGAACTCCGCTTCGATCCGGCGCTTGGCGCCGGCCAGTGTCAGCCGTTCTGTAATCAGGAGCTCTTTGAGCCGCAGGATGATATCCAGGTCTTTCTGACGGAAGATCTTCTGGCCGCCCGCGGCCTGCCCGGCATGGATGAACGGGAATTCCTTTTCCCAGTTCTCGATGACCTTGGGCTCGAGCTTGGCCAGGCGGCTGACCTCGTCGAGCCTGTAAAAAAGCCGGGTCTGATCTTTTTCGGGTTTCATGCCTGCGTCGCCCACACGATATCACGACTCCGGAGGGCCGTCAAGAAAACCGCGGCGGCGGCCGGCGGGCCGGGGATTTTCCCGCCGCGATTTGTTATAATCAGCCCCATGCCGCCGGAAAAGTCCCCGACCCTGACCCCGCTCGCCGAGAGGCTGCGCCCCCAAACTTTCAACCAGTTCCACGGGCAGGAGCACCTGCTCGGGCCGGGCCGGATCCTCAGCGAGCTTATCGAATCGGGGAGGCTCGTCTCGGTGATCTTCTGGGGCCCGCCGGGGTCCGGAAAGACGACCCTGGGGATGATGCTCGCCCGGCACTTCGACCTGCCCTGCATCTTCTTCAGCGCCGTCCTGGCCAGCATCAAAGAGGTCAAGGACGTGATGGCCAAGGCCGAGGACCACAAAAAGCTCTACGGAAAACCGACGATCATCTTTATTGACGAGATCCACCGGTTCAACAAGGCCCAGCAGGGCGCCTTCCTCCCTTATGTCGAGCGGGGCGACGTCGTCCTGTTCGGATCCACGACCGAAAACCCGTCGTTCGAGGTGATCGCGCCGCTGCTGTCGAGGACCCGGGTCCTTGTCCTTCATCCGCACTCCGACCAGGACCTGAGCCGGATCCTGGACGAGGCCCTCAAGGACAAGGAGCGGGGCCTCGGAGCTATGGACCTGGCGCTGGACGCAAACGCCCGCGGGCTGATCATTGACACCGCCAACGGCGATGCCCGCCGGGCGCTAAACACACTGGAGATCGCCGCGAGTCTGGCCCACGCCGGGACCATCGGGACGCAGGAAGTCCAGGAGGCCATTCAGCAACGGACGCTCCTCTATGACAAAGCGGGTGAGGAGCATTTCAACCTGATCTCCGCCCTGCATAAAAGCCTCCGCAACAGCGACGTCGACGCCTCCCTGTACTGGCTGGCCCGGATGGTCTTCTCGGGCGAAGACCCCCTCTACATCGCGCGCCGGCTCGTGCGGTTTGCTTCGGAAGACATCGGGCTGGCCGAGCCCCAGGCCCTCGCCATCGCGCTCAGGGCCAAGGAAGCCTTCGAATTTCTGGGCTCGCCCGAGGGCGAACTGGCGCTCGCGGAGGCCGTCATCTTTCTGGCCGCGGCCCCCAAGAGCAACCGCGCTTACACAGCCTTCGCCAAGGCCATGAAGGATGTCGAGGTCAGCCCGCACGAGCCTGTGCCGATGCCGATCAGGAACGCCGTCACGGGTCTCATGAAGGAAGTCGGCTACGGAAAAGACTATGCCTACGCGCACGATTTCGAGTTTTCCACGACCGCCATGGAGACCCTTCCCGAACGGCTCAAGGCCCGTCGGTACTATGAGCCGGGCGAGATGGGGTTCGAGAAAGAGATCAGGAAGCGGGTCGAGTGGTGGACCAAGGTCAAAGAGAAGCTCAGGGCGGCGAAGGCGGAGTGACCCCGCCGTCCTCTTTGTCCTTCAGCAGGTAATAGATTTCCCAGCTGATATCGTCGGCCAGGCAGCCGAGGCACGAACTCCTGGTGGTGGCCAGCTCGCCGTCGGCGATCTTATCCTTCAGCATCTTCTTGACGCGCTTGCGGATTCTGTAGAGCAGGATATAGTTGACCATGGCGGGTATCGGCCGAATGATACCAGTTCAGCCGTGGCGAGTAAATGCATGGGGTCAGGACATCGGTGACACATGGGCGGGTTGGTTTTTCTTCCACAGGAGATAATATTCATGTGGGGTCTTCATATCCAGGGCCTTATGAGGCCGGACGTAGTTAAAGACACGCTCATATTCCTCCACCTGCAGGTTGAGCTCCGCCATATCGAGTGACAGCTCCTGCACTTCATAGAACTCCTCCCGGTCTGTCCGATTGCCTCTCTCGACGCCCCCGTTCATCTCCGGACGGTGAGGCGGATTGACGAACAACCGGATCTTGCTCCTCTTACAGGCCTTCTCGAACTCATCCATGAACTCCGAGCCACCGTCGATCTGGATGGCCCGGATAGAGAAGGGAAACTTCATCTTCAGGTGGTACAGGAACTCCGCGGCTGCCCCGCTGGTCTGCCGCCTATAGACCCTCAGCGCGGCCCGCTTGGAGATGACATCATGAGCCCGGAACTGGATGCGCCGCTCGCCGGGAAGCAGCCGCGCGTGAAGAGTGTCAAGCTGGACCAGGTCCCCGGGATCTTCCACCCGATAGTCCTTGGGCCGACGGACGGCGTAGCGCGGCTTCCGCCGCCTCTTCCGGGCCAGCTTGGCCTGCCGGACGCTCACCGGCTCAACTAGCAGCCCCCGGGCTTTGAGCCGCGCCATCACCCGCCCGACGGTACTCCCCGAGATCTTGATCCTCTCCCTTCCCAGCAATACCGCCAGCTTATCCCGACTCCAACGGGGGTGCTCCTCCCGAAGCGCCACGATCCTCTCGATAACCGGAAGCGGGGTCTGCGGCTGACGAACCTCGTGCGGCCGCCGCGATTCTTCCTCCAGCTTGGTCAGGTCGTAGGGGTCAAAACGAGCCTTCCAGCGGTAAAACGTCTGGGCCGAGATGCCAAAGTATCGGCATGTCTTCCTGGCATTACCGCACCGCCCATAGTAATCGAACCACTGGAGCCGCTTGGCGGCCTCCTTTGTGATCTCCCCTCGGCGGACAAGGTCCCGGATGAACTCCGAGCCGGGAATAAGCGATCCGTAGGTACTTGTAGGCTGAAGATACATGGCAACACCTAGCATACCCTAGGTGTCACTAATGTGTCTGACCCCACGCAGTAAAGGCCGCCCGGCCCCCTTTGGCGAGCCGGCGCATAAATGATATGATGCCCCGGCGAGGAGAATCATGAAACGGGCCCTGGCATATTTTCTTGTTGTCGCGGGAGTGTCCTGCTCGGTTTTCCGCTCGCGACCGGCCCCCTATCCCGAGGGCGTCATCTTCCCTCTCGAGCCGGCGTCGAAGCTCGAGTTCGGGGGGCGCGTCGTCAGGTCCCTGGTGAAAAGCGGCGGGAAGCTCTATTTTTCGACGGATAAGGGCGTCCTCTACTGCCTCGACGAGCGCGGCCGCCAGGTCCTGTGGTCATACGACGCTTCCTCGACGCTGGGCTGCGCGCCGGCCGTCGGCCCCGCCGTGATCGCCGTCTGGGATGCGGCCAACAATGTCCTGGGGCTCAGCCCCGACGGCGCCTTGACCTGGAAAACGCAGCTCCCGGAAACGCCGTCGTCCGATATCGCCCTGGCGCACGACCGGCTCTATGTCGGGACACGGGAGGGGAATCTCTACGCCCTCAGTCAATCCAAGGGCGAAGTGCTCTGGGCCTTTAAGACCGGCGGAGCCGTTGAGGCCGCCTGCGTCGCCTGGCATGAATCGGTGGTCGCGGCCTCGACCGACGGGCTGGTCTATTTCGTCGGACGCGACGGGAAGCTCAAGCACAGCTGGGAAGCCGGTGCCGCGATCCGAGTCACGCCCCTGGCCGAAGGCGACAGCCTCTATTTCGGCGCCGATGACGCAAGCTTCATCTGCCTGGGCCTCCGGGAGCGTCGCCCGAAATGGCGGTTGCGGGCCGAGGGCAGAATCCTTTCGGTCCCGCGGACCGATGGGAAAAGAATCTATTTTACCGCCTCCAATACCGTCCTCTATGCGATCGATAAAACGGGTGGCGATATTGCCTGGTGGAAGATCCTGCCGTCCCGGAGCCCTTACAGCCCCGAGATCGCCGGGGACAAGATCCTGGCCGCTTCTTCATCACCCTGGCTCGTGAGCCTGGACCGGGCGACCGGGAGGGAGACCGGTCGTTACGAGGCCGGGCTCGAGGTCAGGTCGAACCCCAGCTGGTCGCCGCCCGACATCCTCCTCGCGCTTTATGATTCGGCTGCCGACGGGGGCAGCCTTGTTCGGCTCCAGAAGCTGGTCAAGGTCGAACTGTCCGCGTCGCCGCCGTCGCCGGCGCCGGCCGGGGCCGAGGTTGTATTCACGGCTTCGGCGGTCGGCTTTCATCTGCCGAAGTACGAGTTCTTCATCCGTCGCGAGAGCGGGACGACGGTCGGCCAAGCGGCTTCGGGCAAGAGCACCTGGGCCTGGTTCCCGGAAAATGAGGGGAAAGTCACGATCGGCGTCAAGGCGGCCGACGCCAGGGAAAGCAGGGAGTTCGAGATGTCTTTTGAAATCGCCAAGCCCAAAGAGGCCGCCAAGCCAAAATGACAGCGGCGCCGGGCGGCGCCGCCGGGAAAGGAGATACAGCATGGACAGGGAAGAAGCCTTCGGTTTGCTGAAAGAGCACCTCACCAACAGGAATCTCATCAAGCACTGCCTGGCCGTCGAAGCCTGCATGAAGGCCGTGGCCCTCCGGCTGGGGCACGACCCGGGGCCCTGGGGGCTGGCCGGGGTCCTGCACGACCTGGATTACGAGATGACAGAGAAGAGCCCCGAGCTCCACACGACGGAGACGGTCAAGGTCCTCCAGGGCCTGGGCACCGCTCCTGAGATCATCCACGCCATCCAGGCCCACGCCTCCAAAGTGTCCTGCGAGACGCCTATGGACTGGGCCATCTACTCGATCGACCCCTTGACCGGCCTGATCATTGCCGCGACGCTGATGCACCCCGACAAAAAGCTGAAGTCGGTCGATCTCGAGTTCATCAAGAGGCGCTACAAGGAAAAGAGCTTTGCCAAGGGCGCGCGGCGGGAAGAGATCGAGGAGTGCCGGAACCTCGGACTCGAGCTGGACGAATTCATGTCCATCTGCCTCGGCGCCATGCAGGGCATCGCCGCCGACCTCGGGCTCTGAGGCCGGCGGCGGCGGCCGGACCGCTTCGCCGCCGGCGCCTGGGATGCGTTCTGTTGACGTTGAGAACGCCCATCCGGATGTGTATAATGACCTCTGCTCCCAGGGCCGCCGGCGGCCCCGAGCGCCGGGGAACCCGCATCCGCCCGCAGGGAGGAGGAAATCATGTTCAATGCCCAGGTCAGAACACCCGCTCCGGCCAATGAACCCGTCTTGGACTATGGCCCGGGGGCGCCCGAGCGCCGCCTCCTGAAAGAGGAGCTGAACGCCATGCTCGGGCGGGAGATCGAGATCCCGCTTGTGATCGGCGGCCGGGACGTCCGGACCGGGGATTTGGGGGACTGCCGCTGCCCTCACGACCACCGGCATGTGCTGGCCCGCTACCACAGGGCGGGGCCCCGGGAGGTGGAGACGGCCGTCGCCGCCTCTCAAGAGGCCTGGCGCGACTGGTCCGAAACCGATTGGGTCTCCCGGGCCGCCATCTTCCTCCGGGCGGCCGAGCTGCTCTCGACCAGCTACCGGTTCCTTCTCAATGCGGCGACCATGCTCGGTCAATCGAAGACGGCCAACCAGGCGGAAATCGACTCGGCCTGCGAGCTCATCGACTTTTTCCGCTTCAATCCCTACTACATGAGCCAGATCTTCGCCCAACAGCCCGAGTCCTCGGCCGCGACCTGGAACTACATGGAATACCGGGCGCTCGAGGGGTTCGTGTTCGCCGCCACTCCGTTCAACTTCACCGCGATCGCCGGTAATCTGCCCAGCGCGCCGGCGATCATGGGGAACACGGTTCTCTGGAAGCCGGCCTCGTCCGCCGTGTTTTCGGCCTACTATCTCACCCGGCTCTGGCGGGAAGCCGGCCTGCCCGACGGGGTGATCAACTTCATCCCGGGGTCGGGCCGGCAGGTGGGGGACCCAGTGCTCGAAAAGCGCGAGCTGGCGGGGGTTCATTTCACCGGCAGCACGGCGGTCTTCCAGGGCATGTGGAAGACGATCGCCGCGAACATCGCGAACTATAAGTGCTATCCGCGGATCGTCGGCGAAACGGGGGGCAAGGATTTCGTGGTCGTTCACGCCTCGGCCGATGTCGATGTGACGGCCACGGCCCTCTTGCGCGGGGCCTTCGAATATCAGGGGCAGAAGTGCTCGGCGGCCAGCCGGGCCTATGTCCCGGACAACCTCTGGCCGGCCGTCAAGAGCCGGCTGGCCGACGAAATCGCAACGGTCAAGATGGGCGATATCACCGATTTCTCGAACTTTATGGGAGCGGTCATCGACGCCGCCGCCTTCGCGACGATCAAGGGGTACATCGACCTGGCCAGGAATTCGAGCGAGGCCGAGATCGTCACCGGCGGGAAGTGCGATGACGGCCGGGGCTATTTCGTCGAGCCGACGGTCGTCCGGACGACCAACCCCAGGTTCAAGCTCATGGAGGAGGAGATCTTCGGACCCGTCCTCACGGTCTATGTCTATCCCGAGGCCCGGTTTGCGGAGACGCTCGAACTCTGCGACACGACCTCGCCTTATGCCCTGACCGGCAGCATCATCGCTGCGGACCGGAAAGCCATCAGCCAGGCCGATCGCGCCCTGCGCCACGCCTCGGGGAATTTCTATATCAACGACAAGCCGACGGGCGCGGTCGTCGGCCGGCAGCCGTTCGGCGGCGCGCGGGCTTCCGGGACCAACGACAAGGCCGGCTCCTTCCTGAACATGCTGCGCTGGGCCAGCGCCCGGGCGGTCAAGGAGAACTTCAACCCGCCGAAAAACTACCGCTATCCTTTCCTGGCGGAAAAATAATAATAGCCGGAGCATGACCATGAAAAAGATCCTCGCCAAGCTGAACCTCAAGGACATCAATATCGGAGCCTGCTCGGGGCCCGGGGCCTGGCACCGCGACGGAGCGGGAAAAGAGCTTGTCTCCCATAACCCCGCCACCGGAAAACCGATCGCCTCCGTCGTCCAGGCCACCGAGAAAACCTACGAGAAGGTTGTCGGCCAGGCGGCCGAAGCGTTCCTCTCCTGGAGAACGACGCCCGCCCCCCGCCGGGGATTGGTCGTGCGCGACTTGGGCCAAGCCCTCCGCGAGCTGAAGGAGCCCCTGGGCGACTTGGTGAGCCTGGAGATGGGGAAGATCCGGGTCGAGGGCCGGGGCGAAGTCCAGGAGATGATCGACGTCTGCGACCTCGCCGTTGGCCTCAGCCGCCAGCTCTACGGGCTGACGATGGCCTCGGAACGGCCGGACCACCGCATGTTCGAGCAGTGGCATCCTCTCGGGCCCGTCGGCGTGATCACGGCCTTCAACTTCCCGGTGGCTGTCTGGTCCTGGAACGCCGCCGTGGCGGCCGTCTGCGGCGACCCGGTCATCTGGAAGCCGTCCTCCGATACTCCGCTGACGGCGATCGCCGTCCAGCACATCGCCAACCGGGTGATGGCCGACCACGGCCTCAAGGGGATATTCAACCTGCTCATCGGTCCCGGCGCAACCGTGGGGGAGCGGCTGATCAACGACGCGAGGCTGCCGCTCATCTCCTTTACCGGCTCGACGAAGATGGGTCGGCGGGTGACCGAGGCCGCGGCCCGACGGTTCGGCCGGACGATCCTCGAGCTCGGGGGCAACAATGCCATCATCGTGAGCCCGAACGCCGACCTCGAGATGGCGGTGCGGGCGATCCTGTTCGGGGCGGTCGGGACGGCCGGTCAGCGCTGCACGTCCACGCGCCGGATCATCGTCCATAGCTCGGTGGCCGCCCGGCTTGTGGACAAGCTGACCCGGGCCTTCCGTCAGGTCCAGATCGGCGACCCGCTCGAACCGGTCACCGTCATGGGGCCGCTCGTGACCCGGACCGCGGTCGAGGACATGATGGCCGCGCTCGAGCAGGCCAAAGAGCAGGGCGGCACGGTCGTCTACGGCGGGAAGCGCCTGCCCGACCTGGGAGAGCATTTCGTGCAGCCAACCATCGTCAGGATGCCTTCCCAGACCGATATCGTCCACCGCGAGACGTTCGCCCCGATACTTTACATAATAGAATACCACGAGCTCGAAGAGGCCATACGCCTGCATAACGAAGTCCCGCAGGGGCTCTCGAGCGCCATCTTCACCCTGAACCTGAGGGAAGCGGAGCGATTCCTGTCGGCCGCCGGGTCGGATTGCGGCATCGCCAACGTGAACATCGGCACGTCGGGGGCCGAGATCGGCGGCGCCTTCGGCGGCGAGAAGGAGACCGGGGGCGGCCGGGAATCCGGCTCGGACGCCTGGAAGCAATATATGCGCCGGCAAACGAACACCGTCAACTGGTCCCTGGAGCTTCCCCTGGCCCAGGGCATCAAGTTCGGCGGCTGACGGCATACGGATCGTGGGGAATTGGGTATAATAATAAGCGAGGACCATTGAGTCGCTGAAACCCGAAGGAGGGCGGACATGACCAAGAAACTTTACCGGTCCAGGGCGAAGAAGATGATCGCCGGCGTCTGCGGCGGGCTGGCGGATTACTTTGACATCGACATCTCGCTCGTCCGGCTGATCTTCGTTGGTATCGGCCTGATCACCGCGGTCGTCCCGATGCTCATTTTCTATATCATCGCCTGGATCATCCTGCCCGTCGAGGAGCCCGAAAAGTCCTAGCCAGTTGACCTTCGGGCCGTTATCGGTTATGAAGGAGGCCGCCGGTCTGGAAGACTATCGCCGATGAGCAACACCGACATACCTTTTCGACAGATCGCGATCGAGGGCGTGCCCAAGTGCCAGAAGACGAAGCTGGCCCAAGTTCTCGGCCAGCTGATCGGCGGCCGGCCCGTCCTCGACCGGACCGAAAATCCCTACCTCCACGACTTTTACAACGAAAAGGAGGGCGCCTCTTTCCTGGCCCAGCTCGTTTTTCTCGTCAATCGCTACCACCAGCAGCTTCGACTCTCCCAGAGGGACCTGTTCGAGGAGCGGGTGATCAGCGATTACCTCTTCGAGAAAGACAAGATCTACGCCTACCAAACGCTCACCGACGACGAGCTTGTTGTCTACGACCGGATCTACGGAATTTTCTCCGAGAGAGTGCCCCGGCCGGACGCGGTGCTCTATCTCCAGATCTCCCAGCCCACCCTTCTCAAGCGGATCGCCCGGGACGGGAGCGCGGCCGAAAAGGCGATCTCGGAAAAATACCTCGGCGACCTCGTCGAGGCCTTCGACTATTTCTTTTTCAACTATCAGGCCGCGCCTCTTCTCACGGTCAAGGCCGACGAGCTCGACCTGACGAAAGAGGAGGAGATCATGGACATCGTCGCCCAGCTCGGTCAGCTGAAGAAGGGGGCGCAGTATTACGTTCCCCAGAGCTACGCTCCCGGGGAAGGACGAAAAAAATAGCCGGCGTCCTGATGAAGACTTTACCTCAATCCCGCGGCTCAGGCGGGATGGGGAGAAAGGAATAAAGCATGGCCGACAAACAGTTAGTCCCAGTGACGGTGCCGGACCTTCAGAAAAAGAAGGACCGGGGCGAGAGGATCGTGGCGCTGACCGCCTACGATTACCCGACCGCCAGGCTGCTCGACGAAGCGGGCGTGGACATCCTCCTCGTGGGCGATTCTCTCGGGATGGTCGTCCTCGGCTACTCGAGCACCATCCCGGTGACGATGGACGAAATGATCCACCACACCAAGGCCGTCAGCCGGGGGGCAGGTCGGGCCCTCGTGATCGGGGACATGCCGTACTTCTCGTTTCACCAGGGGGAAGACCTGACGATCGCCAACGCCTCCCGGTTTCTCAAGGAGGCCGGCGCCAGCGGCGTCAAGATCGAAGGGGCCTCTCCCCGGCGCCTGAGGCTGATCGAGGCCATGGTCGAAGCCGAGATCCCGGTCATGGGCCACGTCGGGCTGACGCCCCAGTCCATCCGCCACCTGGGGCAATTCCGGGTCCGGGGCAGCGACGCCCAGGAAGCCGGCAAGATCATGGAGGACGCCCTCAACGCGGAAAAAGCCGGCGCCTTCGCGGTCATACTTGAGTGCCTGCCCCGGGACCTGGCCGGGCGCATCACCAAGAAGCTCAGGGTGCCGACCATCGGCATCGGCGCCGGACCGGACTGCGACGGCCAGATCCTCGTCTTCCATGACCTCGTCGGCTACCAGACGGGTTTCCATCCGAAGTTCGTCAAGAAATATGCCGACCTCGGCGGCCTGATCCGGGAGTCGGTGAAGAAGTATGCGGATGAGGTCAAGATGGGCGCCTTTCCGGATGAGGCGCATTCCTACCATCGCCTCCCCGGCAGGAAGAAATGAACCGCGTCCAGACGATCGCCGGCATGAAAGCCGAAGCCCGCCGTTTGGCAGCGGCCGGGCGGACGATCGGGCTCGTCCCGACCATGGGGGCGCTCCATGAAGGGCACCTGAGCCTGGTCAGGGAGAGCCGCCGGAGCGCGGCCGTTACGGTCGTCAGCATCTTCGTCAACCCTCTCCAGTTCGGCACCGGCGAAGATTTCCAAAAATACCCGCGGGACATCGGGCGGGACGCTGGGCTGCTGGAGAAGGAGGGAGTGGATGCGCTTTTCCTGCCGGCGGCGGCCGAGATGTATCCCACCGGATTCCAGACGACCGTCGAAGTCGCGCGGCTTCAGAGGGGGCTCTGCGGCGCCTCCCGGACGGCTCACTTCAGGGGGGTCGCGACGGCCGTTCTCAAGCTCTTCAACATCGTCCGGCCCGACGTCGCGTTTTTCGGGCAAAAGGACGCCCAGCAGGCCGCCGTGCTTCAGGGTCTGGCCGCTGACCTGAACCTCGATGTGGCGGTCAGGATCATGCCGATCGTCAGGGAGCCCGACGGGCTGGCGATGAGCTCCAGGAACGTCTACCTGAACCCCGAGGAGCGTCGGGCGGCCGTGGTGCTGTCGAGGAGCCTGGCCGAGGCCCGGCGCGCCTTCGAGCGGGGAGAGCGCCGCGCGGCCGTGATCACGGCCTCGGTCCGCGAGGTCCTGTCCGGCGAGCCCCGCGCCCGGGTCGACTACGTCGAGACTGTGGGCTGGCCGGACCTCGGGTGCCTGGAGGTCATCGACCGCGACGCCCTCGTGGCGCTGGCGGTGTTCGTGGGCAAGACGCGCCTCATCGACAACACTATCCTCGGCAGGAAAGGATGACCACATGAATAGAACCATGCTCAAGGCCAAGCTCCATCATGCGCGCGTGACGGAAACCAACCTGGATTACGAAGGCAGCCTGTCCCTGCCGGGGGACCTGATGGAGGCCGCCGGCATGCTCCCCTTCGAGAAGGTCGACGTCTATAACGTCACGAACGGCGAGCGGTTCTCGACGTATCTCATCAAGGGGGAAGCGGGCTCGGGAAAGGTGGGGGTCTACGGCGCGGCGGCTCACAGGGCCCGCCCCGGGCACAAGCTCATCCTCGTCTGCTACGCCATCCTCGACGAGGAGGAGACGGAGTTTTTCCTGCCAAGGATCCTGCTCCTCGATGCCGAGAACAAGATCGTCGAGACCAGGTAAAGTCTCTGAGGGGGACGCCATGGTGTCGGGCAAAAAAGGGAACCCGTACCGGGTCGAAAAGGACTTTCTGGGCGAAAAGCGGGTCCCGGCGGAGGCCTACTACGGCATAGAAACCGTCAGGGCGATCGAAAACTTCCCGATCAGCGGCCTGAGGGCGCATCCCTCGCTGGTCACGGCGACGGCCATGATCAAGAAGGCCGCGGCCGCCGCCAATAGGGACCTCGGGCGCCTGAACCGGCGGCTGGCCGGAGCGATCATCCGGGCCTGTGAGGAAGTCATCCGGGGCGGACTGGCCGGCCAGTTCGTGGTCGACGTCTTCCAGATGGGGGCTGGCACGGCCTTCCACATGAACGTTAACGAAGTCATCGCCGGCCGGGCCGCCGAGATCCTCGGGGGAAAAAAGGGCGACCGCCATCTCGTCCACCCTAACGACCACGTGAACCTTGGCCAAAGCACGAACGACGTCTACCCGACGGCCATGCGCCTGGCCTGCCGGCTGATGCTGGGGGGGCATCTCCTGCCCGCCCTGGGTGAGCTTGAGGCGTCACTCCGGCAGAAGGGGAGGGAATTCGAGCGCATCGTCAAGTCCGGCCGGACCCATCTCCAGGACGCCGCCCCGGTCAAGCTCGGCCACGAGTTCAAGGCCTACGCGGCCGCGGTCTCAAAGTGCCGCCGGTGCCTCTCTGGTGCGGGGGAACGGCTGCTCGAGCTGGGCATCGGAGGAAGCGCCGTGGGCACGGGCATCAATACGATGCCGGGCTACCGGGAGGCGGTCATCGGCAGCCTGCGGGCGCAGACGGGGCTACGCCTGAGGCCCGCCGCCGATCTTCAGGAGTCGATGCAGAGCCTCAGGCCCTTCGTTGAGGTGTCGTCGTCCCTTCGCACCCTGGCCGTCGAATTGACCAGGATCGCCAACGACCTCAGGCTCATGTATTCGGGGCCGAACACGGGACTAGGGGAGATCACCGTCCCGGCGGTCGCGCCCGGCTCTTCGATCATGCCCGGCAAGGTCAACCCGTCGATGCTCGAGATGACGAACATGGTCTGTTTCCAGATCATGGGCTGCGATCAGGCGATCGCCGCGGCGGCCCAGGCCGGCCAGCTCGAGCTCAACGTCATGATGCCGGTCGTCGCCTTCAACCTCGGGTTCATGATCGAGATCCTGGGGAACGCGCTGCGCGAGCTGGCGCGAAGGTGCATTTCCGGCATCACCGCGAACGCGGCCCGCTGCCGGGATTACGCCGAGAGGAGCCTGGCGCTGGCAACGGTGACATCGCCGCGGATCGGTTACGCCTGTGCCAGCGAGATCGCCAGGGAAGCGGAGAAGCGGAGCCTGACCATCCGACAGATCCTGGAGGAGAAGGGCGATTTCGGGCCGGCGGAGATCCGGGAAATCCTGGACCTCGAAAAGCTCAGCGAGCCGGTCGCCGGCGTTCGCCGGCGCCGGAACCCCAAGTGAGGTGAAACGTCAGGACTGGGCTGTCTCTTTGCCTTCCGCGGTATCCTTCAGGAAATCCGGGTCTTCGAGCTTCGCCATGATGTCGTTCACGAACCGGGCCGCCTCGGCCCCGTCGACGACGCGGTGGTCGAACGAGAGGCACAGCGGCAGCGTTTTGACGGCCCGCAGCTCGCCGTTCACGACCCGGGCCCGGTCGGCGATCTTCATCGTGGCCAGGATCGCGACTTCGGGATAGTTGATGATGGGCGTCGCGGACTCGCCCCCGATCCCGCCGACGTTCGTGATCGAGAATGTCCCCCCCTTGAGGTCGCCCAGGTCGAGGGTCCGCTTTTTCGCGGCTTCGGCCAGGTCCTGGATGTCCCGGGCGAGCTCGAAGACGGTTTTCTGGTCCACGCCTTTGACCACGGGCACGATCAGCCCCTCCGGCACGTCCACCGCGATCCCGAAATTGTAGTACTTCTTGACAAGGATCTCCTCCTCGGCGTCGTCGAGCGACGCATTGAAGAGGGGGTGGGTCCTGAGGGCGGCCAGGACCGCCTTGAGGATGAACGGCAGGTAGGTCAGCTTGACCCCCTGGCCTTCGGCCTGGACCTTGAACCTGTCGCGGATCGCGGCGAGCTCGGTGACGTCGGCGGTGTCGACGTGGGTGACGTGGGCGGCCGTCGAGACCGACTCGTGCATGCGCTTGGCCGTCGCCCTCCGCACTCCGCGCAGGGGGAGGCGCTCCAGCTCGCCGTAGAAATCGAACTTTTCCTTGATCTTGACGACGATTTTCGGCTCGGCCTCGGCGGGGCGAGCGGCGGCCGCCTCCTTGGCGGCCGTGACGTCCTCCTCGGTGATCCGCCCCTCGGGTCCCGTACCCTTGACCGCCTTCAGGTCGACGCCGAGCTCGAGGGCCAGCTTCCTGACCTTGGGCGCAGCCAGGATCTCGCGGATCTCCTCCTTGGTGTCGGTGACGACCCCGACGACGGACGGGCCGACGGCGGGCGCTTTATCGGGCGTCTCTTCGGGGGGCTTTCCTGAGACCGCCTCGTCCTTCTCGCCGATCGTGACGAGCACCTGGCCAACTTTGACGATGTCCTTTTCTTTGAAGTGGACCTTCAGGACCGTTCCGCTGTAAGGCGACGGCATCTCGACGACCGCCTTGTCGGTCTCGATCTCGGCGATCACCTGGTCCGCCTTGACCTCGTCGCCTTCCTTGACCAGCCAGCGGACGATCTCCCCCTCGGTGATGCCCTCGCCCACGTCCGGGAACTTGAATTGTCTAGCCATGTCTATGACTCCATCGTTTTCTTGATACCCCGGGCGATCCGCTCGGGGCCGGGATAATAGTAGTCTTCCCCTTTCGCATAGGGAATGGTGATGTCCTGGCCGGTGACGCGCCCGATGGGCGCCTTGAGCTCGTAGATCGCTTTTTCCGCGATATGGGCGGCGATCTCGGCCCCGAGACCGCCTGTCCGGGGCGCCTCGTGGACGACGAGCAGTCTCCCCGTTCTCTTGACCGACCGGAGGACCGTCTCCCGGTCCCAGGGGGAAAGGGTCCGAAGATCGATGAGCTCGGGGAAAACGCCGCCTCCCTCGACGCTCTCGGCAGCCTTCTGGCAAGCCGGGACCATCGCTCCCCAGGCGACAACGGTGAGATCTTCGCCCTCCCGGACGATCTTGGCTTTGCCGAGCGGCACTTCGAATGGAACCTCCGGGACTTCCTGACGGCCGGCCCGGTAGAGCTTGGTCGGCTCGAGAAAGAGGACGGGGTCCTCGTCATGGATCGAGGCGGCGAGCAACCCCTTGGCATCGTGGGGCGTCGAAGGCACGACCACCTTGAGGCCGGGGATCTGGCAGAACAGCGCCTCGGTGCTCTCCGAGTGATGTTCGAGCGCCTTGACGCCCGCGCCGTAGGGCGTCCGGATGACAAGGGGCACCGTGTACCGTCCGCGCGACCGGTTCCGCAGCCGGGCTGCGTGAGAGATGACCTGATTGAAGGCGAGGTAAATAAATCCCATGAACTGGATCTCGGCGATGGGCCTCATCCCGGCCACTGCCAGGCCGATGGATGCGCCGACGATCGCGGACTCGGCCAGGGGAGTGTCGATCACCCGTTCGGGCCCGAACTTGTCGAGCAGCCCCTCGGTCACGCGAAAGACGCCCCCGTCGACGGCTACGTCCTCGCCCAGGAGGAAGACCCTCGGGTCCTTCTCCATCTCCTGCAGGAGGGCCTGGTTGAGGGCCTGGACCATGTTAATCATCATCGGCCGCCCTCCTTGAGGAAGTCCTGCAGGTCGGCGAGCTCGTCCGCGAGCTGCGGGGGCATGTCTTTATAGGTATGGATGAAATAATCCTCGGGCCGGGGCGGAGGAGTGCTCTCGGCTTCCTCGACGGCCCGGTTGATCATGTCCTCCGCCTCCTGGTTGATCCGGGCCTCCAGGGCCTCGTCCCAGAGCCCCTTGCCCTTGAGGAACGCCCGGAACCTCTCGATCGGGTCCTTCCTGGCCCAGGCCTCGACTTCGTCTTTTGTCCTGTAACGGGTGGCGTCGTCCGAAGTCGTGTGGTTCGAGAGCCGGTAAGTAAAGGCTTCGATAAGCGTCGGCCCGCCGCCGGAGCGCGCCCGCTCGAGGGCCTCCCGGGAGGCGGCGTACATGGCCAGGGCATCGTTCCCGTCCACCTGGATCCCGGGAAAGCCGTAAGCGACCGCCTTCTGGGCGATGGTGCGGGAAGCGGTCTGCCTGCTGACGGGCGTGGAGATCGCATACTGGTTGTTGACGCAGATGAAAACGACGGGGGCGTGGAAGACGCCGGCGAAATTCAAGGCCTCGTTGAAATCACCCTCAGAGGTCGCCCCATCGCCGAAATAGGCCGCCACGGCCGCCTGTTCCTTCCGGTACTTGAGAGCCAAAGCGAACCCCACGGCTTGGGGAAGCTGCGTGCTGACGGGTACGGTGACGGTGAAGATATTCAACCCGTCGGGGATGCGGCTGCCCTCTTCGTTCCCCATCCAAAGAAGATAAAAGCACTTGAGGGGCAGACCGAGCGTGATGAATGTTCCGAGGTCCCGGAAATAGGGGAAGACCCAGTCCCTGGGGCCCACGGCCATGGCCGAGCCAACCTGGCAGGCTTCGTGTCCCAGGCTCTGGGCGAAGGTGCCCATCCGTCCCTGTCTCTGGAGGTGGAGGGCCTTGGTGTCCGCCGCCCGGGTAGTGACCATCAGCCGGTAGATCTTCTGGAGGTCCTCGCCCGGGAGCGCCGGCTCGAGCTTCGGATCGGCGATGCCAGCTTCCGACAAGATCTGCAGGCGCTCTCCCTTGAGGGGGTCGAACTGTTCGATCAATGGTCTGTCTCCTTCGGCGTCCTCCAAAAGACGGCGTACTAGGGTTTTTTCAGGGCCCACTCCTTGAGCTTGTCGTAAGTTACCTCGCCGCAGAGGACGTCGCTCGTGGCCTCGTTGAAGAAGGTCGGCGTCTTCAGCTGACCGCCGCACTTGGGCGCGATGATGGGCCGGAAGGACCTCATGAGGTCGGCGTTCTTGTCGTTATGCCAAACCTCGAGCTTCTCGAGAACCACTTTCTCCTCGCTCTCCAGCTTTTCGACTTGCGGCAACATAGCTTTGCAGTGGGGGCATTCCCGCGCATAAAACATGATCAGTCGGCTCATGATCTCCTCCTTACGAAGAGTGAACACCAGCACTCGCCATCCGGTTTTCCCCTATAGGTCTCATGGATAGCGAAATTGCAGGGACAGATTAAAAGCAGGTCTTGCTTAAAGTCGCCGCTCGACAACCGGCAGGGGCAGTACTTGAGCCCGTGGTTCTGCTCGTTGGCGATGACGCCGTCGAGCAGCATTTCGACCCTGTCCTTGTCGGGGTTCAACTGAAACTCGTTCTTCTCGGTGAACACCGTGATGGCCTTGCGGAACTGGTCCCGGTCTATCGTCGTTTTGGCGACCGACATGACTTTAGCGGCCTCGTCCGAGGAGACCTCGACGTAGGCGTTCATCGCCAGGCAGGTCGGACAGAGCTCGGGAGGCTGGGTGCCATAGTGGATGTCGTTGCAGACATTACAACGCCAGTATCTTTTCATCTCGCCTCCTGAAAGTCGCCTCAACTAACATTCTTACGGAAAAAAGGGGATTGGTCAAATTCCCCCGAATTCGGGAAGAACGGGTGGCGCGGCCCGATGCCTGTTCAAGCTCGTGATTTTTCAGGGTTGGATGGGGATGTCGCCCCGAACAGGACCCGTTTTTCTAAAAACCTCTTATTCCAGGCGATAGTTGGGGGCTTCCTCGGTGATGACCACGTCGTGGACGTGGCTTTCCCGGAGGCCGGCCGCGGTGATCTTGATGAACCTGGCCTTTCTCTTCATCTCTTCGATGCTCCGGCAGCCGGCGTAGCCCATTCCCGCCTTGAGACCGCCCACCATCATCT
Organism: Candidatus Aminicenantota bacterium; assembly: GCA_963764885.1. GTDB lineage: Bacteria > Acidobacteriota > Aminicenantia > Aminicenantales > UBA8522 > CAVSCD01. The sequence continues at coordinate 480,647 of CAVXUH010000006.1, read as the reverse complement.
GGATGATCCGGGCGGCGCCGCCCTTAAGGGGGACCCGGCCTTCGATCCCCTCGGGCACGAGCTTGCTTTCGCTCAACGTCATGTCCTGGAAATAGCGGTCCCGGCTGCCCTCCTTCATGGCCTGGAGCGACCCCATCCCGCGGTAGGTCTTGTAGGAACGTCCCTGGTAGATCACGATGTCTCCGGGGGATTCGTCGGTCCCGGCCAGGAGGTTTCCCAGCATGACCGAGCTGGCCCCGGCTGTGATCGCCTTGGTGATGTCCCCGGAGAACTTGATGCCCCCATCGGCGATAACCGGAATGCCCTTGGGTTTCGCCACCCGGTAGACATCGGCGATCGCCGTGATCTGGGGCACGCCGGCCCCGGAAACAACCCGGGTCGTGCAGATCGACCCGGGGCCGACGCCGACCTTGACGGCGTTGATGCCCAGGTCGATGAGCTCGCGGGCGGCCTCGGCGGTGCCGATATTGCCGGCGACCAGTTCCTGGCTGGGATACTTGGCCCTGATCTTTTTCACCGTTTCGATGACCCGCTGGGAGTGGCCGTGCGCCGTATCGACGATCAGGATGTCCGCCTTGGCCTGGATCAGCGCTTCCACCCTCTCCATGGTGTCCGCGCCGACACCCACCGCGGCGCCCGCCCGCAGCCGCCCCAAGTCGTCCTTGGCGGCGTGCGGGAACTGGATCCGCTTGAGAACGTCCTTGTAGGTGATGAGCCCCTTGAGGCGGCCATTCGCATCGACCATCAGGATCTTTTCGATCTTGTGCTTGTGAAAGAGCTTCTCGGCGTCCTCGAGCGAGGTGCCCACGGGCACCGTGATCAACTCCCTGGTCATGACTTTTTCAACGGGCAGGTTGAGCCGGGTTTCGAACCGGACGTCGCGGTTGGTGATGATGCCCACCAGCCGGTTCGATTCGTCCGTGACGGGCACGCCCGAGATCTTGCACTTTTGCATCAGCTCGATGGCCCGGTAGACCTTCTCCTCGGGGCGCATGCTGATGGGGTCGACGACCATGCCGCTCTCGTGGCGCTTGACCTTGTCGACCTCGTCCGCCTGGGCCTCGATCTTCAGGTTCCGGTGGATGATGCCGATGCCGCCCTGCTGGGCGAGGGCGATGCCCATCCGCGACTCGGTGACGGTGTCCATGGCCGCGCTGACGATCGGGATCCGGAGATCGATGTGCTGGCTCAGCTTGGTGGCGACGTCCACTTCGACGGGGATCACGGTCGCCTTAGCCGGGAGGATGAGGACGTCGTCGAACGTCAAGCCCTCCTTGATTCTGGCTGTGAGCATCACGCCTCCTTGGCTGCCCTCATCTTTTCTTTTTTCTCGTGGGGATCATGGTCCGGACCTGGCGCCCGCCGCGCGGGGGAGGGGCGGCCGCGGGCGCCTGCTGATAATAAAGCGGCTGCTGCCGGCGCTGCGGCATTTCCTCCTCGAGGACGGGCTGGATGAGGAAGAGATACCGGACGGTGTCCTCCTCCACCCGGTCCATCATGGCCTGGAACATCTCGTAGCTCTCTTTCTTGTATTCGATGAGCGGGTCCCTCTGCCCATAGCCGCGGAGCCCGATGCCCTCTTTGAGGTAATCCATCCCGAGAAGGTGGTCCTTCCACTGGGTGTCGATGACCTGGAGCATGATGATCCGCTCGAATTCCCGCATCCGGGGTGCGGTCAGGATCCGCTCTTTTTCTTCGTAGATCGATTTGAGGGTGCCGACGATCTTCTCCTGCAGATCATCGTAGGCGACCGCCTGCCAGTCGATCTTCAGCTCGTCCAGGTTGAGCCCGAACTGGGCCCCGACGGCCTGCTTCAGCGCTTCGACGTCCCAATCCTCGGGGCTCTTCTCCTTGTTCGCGTACGTGTCCAGGTGCCAGTCGATAAGCGTCCCGATGATCTCCAGGACGTAGGACTTCATGTCCTTGCCTTCCAGGATCTCCTTCCGCATCTTGTAGATCGTCTCGCGCTGCTTGTTCATGACGTCGTCGTACTCGAGGAGGTGTTTGCGGATGGAGAAATTCTGGCCCTCGACCTGCCGCTGGGCCCGCTCGATGGCCTTGCTGACCATGGTGTGCTCGATGGGTACGCCCTCGCCCATGCCGATCCGGGCCATCAGGCCCGAGATGCGCTCGCTGCCGAAGATACGCATCAGGTCGTCCTCGAGGGAGAGGTAGAAGCGCGAGGAGCCGGGGTCGCCCTGTCGGCCGGCCCGGCCGCGCAGCTGGTTGTCGATGCGCCGGGCCTCGTGGCGTTCCGTACCGCAGATGTGGAGACCGGCCAGGGCCACGACCTTTTCGTGGTCCGTCTGGGTGGGCGCGGCGGCGGCCGCCAGTGCGGCTTCCCACTGCTCCGGGGTTGCCTTCAGGGGGTCGACGCCGGACTTCCTGATGTTTTCCGATGCCAGGAAGCTCGGGTTGCCGCCGAGCAGGATGTCCACGCCGCGGCCCGCCATGTTCGTGGCGATGGTGACCGCCCCGATCCGGCCCGCCTGGGCGATGATCTTGGCTTCCATCTCGTGGTACTTGGCGTTGAGGACGACGTGCTTGACCCCCCGGCGCCTGAGGATCTCGCTCAGGTGCTCGGACTTTTCGATCGAGGTCGTGCCCACCAGGATGGGCCGCCCCGTGCTGTTCATCTCGGCGATCTCGCTGACCACGGCCTCCCATTTTTCCTGGGCCGTCCGGTAGACGACGTCGGGGAATTCGACGCGGATGAGCTCCTTGTTGGTGGGGACCTCGATGACGTCGAGCTTGTAGATCTGGCCGAACTCGGTCGCCTCGGTGGCCGCCGTGCCGGTCATCCCCGCCAGCTTCTTGTACATCCGGAAATAGTTCTGGAAGGTGATGGAGGCGAGCGTCTGGTTCTCCTCTTCGACCCTCACCCTCTCCTTGGCCTCCAGGGCCTGGTGCAGCCCGTCGCTGTACCGGCGGCCCGGCATCAGCCGGCCCGTGAACTCGTCGACGATGATGACCTTGCCGTCCTTGACCATGTAGTCGACATCGCGCTTGAAAAGGTAGTGGGCCTTGAGGGACTGGTTGATGTGGTGGACAAGGTCCATGTTGGCCAGGTCGTAGAGGTTGGCCACGTTCAGGCTCCGCTCCGACTCCGCCACCCCGTCCTCCTGGATGGAGACGGTCCGTGTCTTCTCGTCCACCTTGAAGTGCTTTTCCTTATGGAAGCGCCGGACGAGATTGTCCACCTTGTAGTAGAGATCGGTCGACTCCTCGGTCGGGCCGGAGATGATTAGCGGCGTCCGCGCCTCGTCGATCAGGATGCTGTCGACTTCATCGACGATGGCATAGTGATGACCCCGCTGGACGAGGTCGGACAGCCGGAATTTCATGTTATCGCGCAGGTAGTCGAACCCGAACTCGTTGTTGGTGCCGTAGGTGATATCGGCGTTATAGGCCGCCTTGCGGTCGACGTCGTTCATCTCGTGCTGGATCGTCCCCACGGTGAGCCCGAGAGAGAGGAAGATGGGGCCCATCCACTCCGTGTCGCGCTTGGCGAGGTAATCGTTGACGGTGACGATATGCACGCCCCGGCCCTCGAGGGCATTGAGGTAGGCGGGCAGGGTGGCGACCAGGGTTTTACCTTCGCCGGTCTTCATTTCGGAGATCTTGCCCTGGTGGAGGACCACGCCGCCGAGCACCTGGACGTCGAAGGGGCGCATCCGGACGGTCCGGCGGGCCGCTTCGCGGACGACGGCGAAGCTCTCGACCAGGATATCGTCCACCGTCGCGCCTTGGGCGAGCTTGGCCTTGAATTCGGCGGTCTTGGCGCGGAGTTCGTCGGCCGAGAGCTTCTGGATGCGGGGTTCGATCTCGTTGGCGGCGACCACGAACGGCTGGAGCTTTTTCAGGTCCCGGTCGTTCTGGGTCCCGAAGATTTTAGTGATCAACCACTTTAACATTTTCTATTTATTATCAGAAACTTCCGTTAAAGTCAACCGGCCGGGGAGGGCTGCGACGGGCGCGCTTCAGGAGGCTTCGGCGCCGGGAGGAAGGACCGGAAATAAGAGGCTTGGGAGGGGCCGGCCGGCGTGCTATAATAACTTTTCGAAAAGAGAGACAAGGAAAATTCAGCCCATGAGCCTGGACCAAGCGCCGCAGGGAAAAGCCCTCCGGATCGTGGCCGTTCAAGGAGGGGAGAGCGTTCGGCGCCGGCTTCTGTCTCTCGGATTTCACGTGGGCGCCATCGTCGAGGTCAACGCCCGCGGCATCCTCCGCGGCCCGCTCCTTATCAAGAATCTGACATCGGAAACCAGCCTGGCGCTGGGGCGCGGGGTGGCCCGGAAGATCCAGGTTGAGATCTCGACGGATGAAGCCTAGACCTCCGTCTGTCGTCCTGATCGGCCAGCCGAACTGCGGCAAGAGCACCCTTTTCAACGCGCTGGCCGGCCTCAAGGCGGAGACTTCGAACTTTCCCGGGACGACGGTCAAGCACGCCCACTCTCTCGTCAACGTCGAGGGGAGGATCCTCCAGGTCATCGACCTTCCCGGAACGTACTCCCTCAACCCCTGCGATCCGGCCGAGAAAGTGGCCCTGACGCACCTTTTCATGGAGAAGCCCGACCTGATCGTGAACGTGGTCGACGCCTCGGTCCTCAGCCGGAGCCTGGAGCTCACGCTCGAGCTCCTCGAGCTCGAGCAGCCGATGGTCGTCGCCCTGAACATGATGGACCTGGCCGAGAAAAAGGGCGTCGAGGTGGACGTCGCGGGGCTCGAACGACGGCTCGGCGTCAGCGTCATCCCGGTGATCGCCCGACACGGCCGGGGCATAAAGGACCTTCTCATTTCTGCTTTCAAGTGCCTGGACTTGGGCTGCCCGGCGCACGCTCTGCGCTGGTCGGCGGATATCGAGGAACGGTTGGGCCGCCTGGTCATGGAGCTCCAGCCGGAAGGCTGCGTTTTCGGCAATTGCCGGTTTACGGCCATCAAGTGGCTGGAGGCCGACCGGAGCTTTTGCACGGACGTCCTCGAGGACATCAACGCCGCCCTCAGGGAAAAAATCGACGCTGTCAAAAAAAGCATCGAAGATAAAAAGGGGGCGCCGGCGTATGAGGCCATCTCGGCCGAGCGCCATCACCTCGCTCTCAAAATCTTCGAGGAGACGTGCCGGGTCCGTCGCGCCGGCCGGCTCGGCTGGGCCAAGCGGCTCGACGACGTGCTGATGCACCCCGTCCTGGGCTATCCCATCATGGCGGGCGTCTTTTTCGTTTTCTTCTTTCTCATTTTCAAGATCGGCAGCCCGCTCGAGAACCTCCTTCTCCAACCCCTCGGCCACCTGCGCGGCGACCTGGCCGCCCTCCTGGGCCAGGGCCTGGCGTTCCATATCGCCGACGGCCTCGTCCAGGGGATGGGCGGTGGGATCGCCATCGTCTTACCCTATTTTCTGCCTCTCCTCATCCTGATGTCCTTCCTCGAGGACCTGGGCTACCTCGCCCGGGCCGGGTTCCTCCTCGACACGTTCATGCACCGCATCGGGCTCCACGGGAAGTCCGTCTCGCCGTTCATCCTGGGATTCGGCTGCAACGTGCCGGCGATTGTCTCGACGCGGATCCTGGAATCGCGTCGCGACCGGGTCATCACCTCGCTCCTCATCCCCTTCATCCCGTGCTCGGCGCGGTCGACCATCATCCTGGCCCTGGTCGCCTTTTTCCTCGGGCCTGCCTGGGCGCTGGGTTTCTATTTCTTTAACATCCTGGCCGTGGCGGCGGTCGGCCGCCTCCTGACCCTGTTCTACAAGGAGCCTTCGCCCGGGCTCATCCTCGAGATCCCCTCCCTCAAGTCGCCGTCCCTCAAGCACGTCCTGCAAAAGACGTACATCGAGCTCAGGTCGTTCCTGAAGTTCGCCTGGCCGCTGCTCATCGCCGGGAGCGTCGTCCTCAGCCTGCTGCAGCTCCTGGGTCTCGATAACGTCCTGAACGCGGCGCTTTCGCCCCTGGTCGTCACGGGCCTCGGTCTGCCCAAGGAGCTCGGGATCACTCTCGTCTTCGGGTTCCTGAGAAAGGAGCTGTCGCTTGTCATGATGCTCCAGGCGCTGGGCGTGGGTTATCACGACCTGCTCTCGGTGATCAGCCGCGAGCAGATCCTCGTTTTTTCGGTGTTCGTGAGCTTTTTCATTCCCTGCCTATCGACCTTCGCGGTGTTGTGGAGGGAGATGGGCAAGCGGGTGGCCTTTCTGTCGGCGGCCCTGAGCATCGCGGCCGCCATGGTCTTTAGCCTGATCGTCCGCCTGGTCTTTTAAGGCGGCCCCGACCCGGGCAGGCGCCCCCCTTCGGCTTAATCGAAGCTCTTTTTCTGCCGTCGCCGGCGGTGGAAGGTGATGGCGAAGCGGTGGGCTTCGTCCCGGATGAATTGGACGAGCTTCAGCGCCGGCGAAGTCCTGTCGAGGCGGACGCCGTCAGGGTGCCGAGGCGTGAACAGGATCTCCTCTCTCTTGGCGATCGAGGCGACGGGCAGGTCCTTTAAGCCGATCTCGCCCAGGGCGGCCTGGGCGGCGTGGCGCTGTCCCTTGCCGCCGTCGACAAGGACGAGGTCGGGAAGACGCCGTTTCTCGGCGAGCAGGCGGGAGTAGCGTCGGCGGACGACCTCGGCCAGGCTGGCCACATCATTCGGCCCGGCCACGCTCCGGATCCTGTATTTCCGGTACTCATCTTTGTTGGGCTCGGCGTGATCGAAGACGACGAGCGAGCCCACCGACTCGTCGCCGCCGGTGTTCGAGATGTCGAAGCCTTCGATCCGTTCCGGCGGGGCGGGCAGTCCGGCGACATCGGCCAGCTCAAGGAGCGATTGGGGTTCGGCGGGCTTCCTTTCAAGGAGGTTCTCGGCATTGCCCGAAGCGAGCTCGACCAGCCGCCGGTCCCGGCCCCGCTGCGGGAACAGGACCTTGACGCGCGAGCCCTTTTTTTCCGAGAGGCGGCCGGCGACGACGGCGGCGGATCCGATGATTCGAGGGAGGAGCACTTTGCCGGGGATGTCCTCCGTTTTCTCGTAGTACTTGTCGACGATCCCCGCGAGCAGGCGGTCGTCCGGGACGTCGGGGCTCTCCTCGAAGACGAGCTCTTCGGCCTCTCGCACCTTGCCCTGCCTCATGAAAAAGATATACAGGGCCGTCCGCTGTCCCGACCGTGCGAGCCCGAAGATATCGGCGTCCTCGAGGGCGACTGAAATGAGGCGGGGCCGTTCCCGGACCTGTTCGATCGTCTGGATCAGGTCCCGCCAATGGGCGGCCTGCTCGTAATCGAGACCGGCGGCGGCTTCGTCCATCCTCCCCTGGAGGAGGGGCACGAGCTTGGCCGTCTTGCCTTCGAGGAAGAGCAGGGCGTCGCCGACGCGTCCCGCGTACTCGGTCTCGCCGGTAGCGCCTGTGCAGGGGGCCGAGCAGAGCCTGAGGTCGTATTCCAGGCACGGCCGCCGCCTTTTGCCCGGGACGGCCTCCTCGCAAGCCCGGATCCCGAAATACTTGTTAAGGAGATGGATGGTCTTTCTGGCCTGGGACGCGGGGCTGAACGGCCCGAAATAGCGGGCGCCGTCGGGCTCCACTTTGCGGGTGAGATAGATCCCTGGGAAAGTCTCGTTGACGGTCAGCCTCAGGTAGGGGAAGCTCTTGTCGTCCTTGAGCCTGAGGTTGAAGCGGGGCTGGTAGCGCTGGACGAAGTTATTCTCGAGGAAGGCGGCCTCGCGCTCGGAGCCCGTCAGGATGAAGTCCAGGCCTTCGGTTTCGGAGATGATGTTGCTGACCTTGGGGTCGGAAGAGGGCTGAAAGTAGGACCGCACCCGGTCCCGGAGCGAGCGCGCCTTGCCGATGTAAATAATCTCGCCGGCGCTGTTCTTGAAAAAATAGATCCCGGGCCGGGCGGGGAGGCGGGCCAGCGCCTGGCTGAGCCTGTCGTTCATGGTCAGAGCCCCAGCTCGAGCTCGCGCTTCTTGAGGGCGGTCAGTTCGTCACGCAGCCTGGCCGCTTTCTCGAATTCCAGGTTCCGGGCGGCGGCGCGCATGAGCTTCTCGAGCTCCTCGATCCTCGCCCGCCGCTCGGCGGGGGAGAGGAGAGCGGCCCGGTCTCCGCCGAGCCTCGTCACGTCGAGGTAATCCTGCTCATAGACGCTCGTCAGGACCTCGTCGATGCGCTTGACGATCGACTGGGGCGTGATCCCGTGAGCTATGTTAAAGGCCTCCTGGAGGCCCCGGCGCCGCGAGGTCTCCGTCATCGCCTGTCTCATCGATTCGGTGATCGTGTCGGCGTATAGGATGGCCTTTCCCGAGACGTGCCGGGCGGCCCGGCCGAACGTCTGGATGAGCGAGGTCGCCGACCGGAGGAACCCCTCCTTGTCCGCGTCCAGGATGGCCACGAGCGAAACCTCGGGCAGGTCCAAGCCCTCGCGGAGGAGATTGATCCCGACCAGGGCGTCAAACACGCCCTTACGGAGGTCCCTGAGGATGGCGACGCGCTCGAGCGTCTCGACCTCGGAGTGGAGATAGCGCACCCGCAGCCCGAGCTCGTGGTAATGGCGGGTCAGGTCCTCGGCCATCTTCTTGGTGAGCGTCGTCACGAGGGTCCGTTCATTTTTCAGCGCCCGCGCCGCGATCTCGCCCCTGAGGTCATCCACCTGGCCCCGGACCGGACGGACCTCGACCACAGGGTCGGTGAGGCCGGTCGGCCGGATGATCTGCTCCACGACGTTTTCCCCGGCCTGGGCGAGCTCGTAAGGTCCGGGCGTGGCGGAGACGTAGAGCATCTGGCCGGTCCGGCTTTCGAACTCCTTGAAGTTGAGCGGCCGGTTGTCCAGGGCCGAGGGGAGCCGGAACCCATGCTCGATCAGGGTCAGCTTGCGGGATCGGTCGCCGTGGTACATGCCGCCGACCTGGGGCACCGTCACGTGGGATTCGTCGATGATCGTCAGGAAATCCTTGGGGAAATAGTCGAGGAGGGTGAACGGAGGGTCGCCGGGGCGGCGCTGGCTCAGGTAGAGGGAGTAGTTTTCGATGCCCGGGCAGTGGCCGAACTCCCGCAGCATATCCACGTCGTAAAGGGTCCTTTCCTCCAGGCGCTCGGCCTCGATGATCTTCCCCTGGCGTTTGAAGAAATCGAGCCGTTCGGCGAGCTCGGCTTCGATCCCGGCGACGGCGGCGGCCAGGACGTCGCGCGGCGTGGAGAAGAACGTCCGGGGATGAATGACGACCTCGTCGAAGCTGTCGTGGGGGGTGCCGAGCAGCGGGTCGATCTCGGTGATGCCGCTGACCGCATCCCCCCTGAGCTCGATCCGATAAGCCCAGTCTGCGTATGCCGGAAAGACGTCGACGATGTCGCCCCGAAGACGAAAGGTCCCGCGCTTGAAATCATCCTCCTGCCTCTGGTACTGCATGTTGACCAGGGCTTCGGCGAGTGCCTTCCGGCCCAGCGCCTGTCCCTTGGCGAGATGGAAGCTCATCGAATAGTACGTTTCGGGGGCGCCGATGCCGTAGATGCAGGATACCGAGGCCACGATGATGACGTCCCGCCGGCCGAACAGGGAGTTGGTGGCACACAGGCGCAGCCGGTCGATCTCGTCGTTGATCGTGGCTTCTTTGGCGATATAGGTATTGGTCGAGGGGATGTAGGCTTCGGGCTGGTAGTAGTCGTAGTAGCTCACGAAATATTCGACGGCGTTCCGGGGGAAAAACCGGCGGAATTCCTGGTAGAGCTGGGCGGCGAGAGTCTTGTTATGGGAGATGATCAGGACGGGCCGCTGGAGCCGGGCGATGATGTTGGCCATGGTGAAGGTCTTGCCGGAGCCCGTGACCCCCATCAGCGTCTGGTCGCGGTGGCCGGCGGACAGGCTTTCCACGAGGCCCTCGATGGCCCCGACCTGGTCGGCCCTGGGCTCGAACTCGGAATGCAGCTCGAAGTTGCGCATCATTCGTATTATAGCAATATTCCCGGCCTCTCCGTCCCCGTGCCGGTTGAGCCGCTCAGGGCGGGTCCGGCCGCGATGACCATCGACGGAAATGCCCGCCAGGCAATGGAGGGAGTGCCGATTCAGGCCTGACGGAGGATCTTGACGCTGCCCTTGAACCTCGCTCCGTCCTCCACGGAGACCACCGACGCCGCCAGGTCTCCGTCGAGGCGGCCCGTCTTTTCGATGACCGCCCGGCCTGAGGCCGTGACGTTCCCGGTCACTTCGCCCCTGACGATAACATCCCGGACCTGGATATCGGCTTCGATCCTGGCCCCTTCGGCAACGAGAAGGTTGCTCCCGGGAAGCACGATTTTCCCCCGCAGGCGACCCTGGATGACGAAGTCCTCGCGGCCGCGCAGCTCGCCGTCGAGTTCGAGCCCCTGGCCGAGCCGGGCGGCCTGGGCCCACGCCCCGTCAGCGCGGTCCTTTCCGTCTGCGGCTGTCATGATTTGCTCCCGGCCATGATTTTCGCGCCAATTATATGGGCGGCCCTGCGCCTTGTCAACGAATCCCCCCCGATTTGGCAATCCCGGCCGATTCCTTTAAAATGGTTTAAACCGGGTTTATTTGAGGAGAGAACCGATGTCCACACTTTACCGAATAGCCTGCCTGGGCTTGGGCTTTTTGCTTTTGATAGCGGCCCCTGGGCCCGTCTCCGGCGCGGCCCGGCCGGCCGAAGAGGGCAAGATAATCCAGGCGGCCAAAGCCCCCGTCATCGACGGCAGCCTCGACGATTGGGCCGGGTTCGAGGAAATGGCGGTCGTCGGGACACCCGAAGGCCGGACCCTGCCGCCGTCGGCCGACCTCACGGTCACCGCCCGGCTCGCCTTTGATGCCGAGTATTTCTACGCCGGTATAAACGTTTTGGACGACCGGATCGATTTCCCCGCCCGGCGGCTCCGGGAAGGGGACTCGCTCTATATCACGCTCGTCGACCCGGGCTCGATGGGGGAGAGCCGCCGGTATTCGACCTACGGATTTTCCTTTTTCCAGGGCGAAGAGATCAAATGGCTGGTCAGCCGCAACGGGAAAGCGAACCGGCCATCGTTCGTCAAGGATATCCAGATCAAGATCAAAACCGGTGAAGATAAGAAATCCGTCGTCTATGAAGTCGCCATTCCCTGGCGGTATATCCCGGATTTCCGTCCGCTCCTCCAGCCGGTCTGGGGGATCAACCTCGCCTATACCGACTATGACGAGAAAGTGCACAAAACCGTCCAGCTGGTCCCCGATGCGAACTTCCGGGACGACCTGTCTTCCGTGAGAAAGGGCCGGCCCTTCAGGTTCGTCCCCGGCGAGCCGGCCGTCCCCGAGTTCCAGTCCATGCTGAGCGCCAATCACTATTTTCCCGATGACAAAAAGACCGTCAGCCTGGCCATCAATTCTCCGGCGGCCGTCAGCGGCTGGGAGCTGGTGATGCTCCTGGGCTCGCCGGAAGGCAACGTCCAATCGAAAAAGAGCCTGTCCTTCGGCCGCGGGCTGAGCGTCCTCGAGTTCCCCGTCGAGATCGCCAAGCCGGCCTGGGGAAACTACGATTTCAGCCTGGGTCTCCTGGACGGAAAGGGGGCCCTCAAGTTTTCCGATGACAAGCAGTTCTTCCTCGTCCAGCCGCCGGAATTCGAGTCGGTGGCCGCCAAGATCGCCGAGGTCAAGAAGGGCGAGCTCTATGCCAAGGACGCGGTGTTCCGCGAGAGCCTGCCGACAGTCGAGGTGCGGCTGCTTTGGACCGAGGAATTCATGAAGTCCGCCGACCCGTTCGCCGACATCGATCCTCTGCGGCGTTGGAACGAGGAGATCAAGGAGCTGATGAGGAACGTCGAGGCCGGGCGGCCGGCTCTCTTTCCGCCGGGCCGGGCGGCCAGCCTGGGTTACAGGTCGCCGACAGACGGCTCGCTCAAGTCGTACACGATCATGATCCCCGAATGGTACGACAAGAAGCTGCGCTTCCCGGTCTTTGTCACGCTTGGGGGAGGGGCCGCCGACCCGGAAAGGAACGTCGGCCTTCTTGAAGCCACGAATTTCGGCCCTCGGGTGGGACGAAAAGCCGGCGACCTCATCTTCATGGAGCCTCCGGCCGACCTGGCCCAGGGCTGGTATGCCGGCCCCGGCGGGCCGGAGATCCTGGCCGCCATCGACCATCTTAAAAAGCTTTACAGTGTCAACGAAAAAGCTATCTCCATCGACGGCTTCGACAGGGGAGCCTACGGCGCCCTGCGGCTGGCCCTGCTCAACCCGGGCGTTTTCATGGGCGTCTCGCTCCGGTCGGGCAGGTATATCCCTCCCGAGGACCTCAAATCGGAGAACCTGTTTGATTTGTTCAGCCGCGCCGGGAACCTCAAGATTCTCCTGGTGCACGGCGCGGAGGATGAGCTGGCACCGGTAACTGAGGCGAGGGCCATCGCAGCCAGGCTGGAAAAACTGGGGACCGGTTTCCGGTACATCGAGGTCAAGGACGGAGCGCACTCGGACTACGACCGGTGGCCGGAGATATTCGGCTGGCTCCAGGACGTCCTGGACGGCGCCGTGGTGAAAACCAAGCCCCCCAAAAAAGAGAAAGAAGGACGGGAGCCGGAAGCCGATAAAGCGCCGGCCGCTCTCTCATGAATATCCGTTTGAAGACGATCATACTGGCCGGCCTGATGGCCCTGGCTATGGCCGCCTGCAGCTCGCCGGCGGGCGATTCGGCCGGTCATCGGGCGGACCATACCGTCAATAAGAGCGGCGTCTTTCATAAGCCCGGACTCGATAATCCCCTGACAAACTGCGTGTCCTGCCACGGGGCTGATCTGCGCGGCGGGACGGCGGGCGTGTCCTGCTTTAAGTGCCACGGCCAGAAGTGGTGAACTCGCGCCTCCCGGCAGGTTCGCCAATTTGACACCCGCAATCTCCGGGTGATAGATTTTTGAGCGAGCTCGCCGTTAGAGCATCGATACGAGACTCACATCTCGAGGAGGCGCCCATGGATAACTCCAATCGCAAATCCCACCTTGGCCTGATGATCATGCTCGGGTCTGTCTGGGGCCTGTCCGAAGCCGGCCTGGGCATGGGGCTGCGAAGCTGCGCGGCCTTCGTTTCCGGCTCCGTAATGACCGGAGTCGCTCTCTTTTTCCTGGCGGCGGGCTGGGTTCTATCAAGAAAGGTCTCCGGGGTACTGCTCATGGCGCTCATAGCCACGGTCTTCAAGCTGTTCGACGCCCTGCTTCTTTCGCTTCCGGTCAAGCACGGCGCCATAGGCAACCCGATTTTCGCTTTTTTCATGGAAGCCGCGGCCTTCATCGTTATCGTTTCCATTGTCAAGGACAAGCTGACCCAAAAGCCTGCCGGGCAGGCCCTCCTCGGCGGCCTCGCGGCCGCGGTCGCCGCGAATCTTTTTCCCCTTGTCAGGTATGCCACGGGAGTCCCGGCCTGCGTGGTGATAGGGACCGGCTATCCCCTTTCGCTCTTTTATATTCAAGTCGCTGTGCTCGTCTCCTGCCTGACGGTTCCCCTGGGCTTTCTCGCGGGGGCCAAGATGGGATCCCTCGTCGCTCGCCCGCGCCAGGCTTGGGCCCGCGAAAAGCTTGAACTCATCCTATCACCCGCTGCCTTCATCCTTTGCCTGGCCATCGTGGCGTTGCTGCGGTTGTCCTGAATCGGCCCGAGGTCATGAATAAGGAGGGCGGCGTGAAAAAGACGATCCGTTTCAAATTGAACGGAAAACAGACGATCCTTGAGGTCGAAAGCGACCGGCTGCTTTTGTGGGTGCTCCGCACGGATCTTCAACTCACCGGGCCCAAGTTCGGCTGCGGCGAGGGCTTCTGCGGAGCCTGCACAGTCCTTATAGACAACGAACCCGTCCGCTCTTGCCAATATCCGGTCGCTAACATCGATAACAAGAATGTTGTCACCATCGAGGGCCTGGCCGGCCGTGACGGGAAACTGCACCCTCTGCAGGCGGCTTTCGTCGAGCACGATGCCCTGCAGTGCGGTTTCTGCACTTCGGGGATGATCCTCACCGCCTACGGCCTGCTCCAGAAGAATCCGAGCCCCACCCGCGCGGAGATCATCGACGCCATGGATGAAAACCTCTGCCGCTGCGGCGCTCACCTGCGCATCATCCAGGCTATTCAGGCGGCTGCCCAAAACATGAGGGGAGGCGCGAAGAGATGAGAAAAGACGATTATCTCGGTCGTCGCGAGTTCATGAAACTCATGGGGGGCGGCATCGTCATCCTCTTCACCGCGGGAGAACCCGGCTGGCTCGAGGCGCAGCGCCGGGACGGCGAGGACCCCGCAGACGATTTCAACGCCTTTCTCCGGATCGGGGAGGACGGCCGGGTGACATGCTTCACGGGGAAAATCGAGATGGGGCAGGGGGTCGTCACTTCCCTCGCCATGATGCTCGCCGATGAGCTCGAGGTTTCCCTGGACTCGGTGGACATGGTGATGGGGGATACGGGACTCTGTCCCTTCGACGAGGGAACCTGGGGCTCCATGTCCACGAGGTTTTTCGGCCCGCCCCTGAGGGCGGCGGCAGCCGAAGCCCGCGCAGTTTTGGTCGAGCTCGGAGCCGAGTTCCTGCAGACTCCCGCTACCGAGTTGACCGTTGAGGCCGGGGTCATCTCTGTCAGGTCCCAGAGACAGAAAAGCGTCAGTTACGGCCAGCTCGCCAAGGGGAAAAGGATAGTCCGGCGTCTTGCGAAGGAACCGGCTCTGGAAAAACCCTCGGTTTTCACGATCGTCGGGACTTCGGTTTTGCGGCGGGATGCGGTTGACAAGGTTACCGGCAAGGCCAAGTACACCGGCGATCTCAGGCCGCCGGGCATGCTTTATGCCCGGATCCTGAGACCCCCGGCCCATGACGCCAAGCTGATCAGCGCGGACACATCCGGGGCCAAGACGATCGCGGGCATCAGCGTCGTTCAGAACAGGGACATGATCGCGGTGCTCCACGAGGACCCGGAGCTTGCGGAACAGGCGCTCAAGAGGGTCAAGGCCCAGTGGGACCGGCCGGAAGCCAAGGTCGATGATAAGACCATCTTCGACCATCTCCTCAAAGTCGCCCCCGCGGGGGAAACCGTTTCCGAAGGCGGGAACCTGGCCGGGGGAGAAAAAGAGTCCAAGACGATCATCGAAAAAACGTACAAGAACGCTTATGTCGCCCATGCCCCGATTGAAACGCACACGGCTCTGGCTAGGTTCGAAGGGGGCAAGGTTACGGTCTGGGCGTCCACCCAGACTCCTTTCGGAGTAAAAGGAGAGGTGGCCGCTGCCCTGGGACTTCCGGCCGCCGATGTCCGTGTGATCGCCCCATTTGTAGGGGGAGGCTTTGGAGGCAAAGGGACCAATGACCAGGCGTCCGAGGCGGCGAAGCTCGCAAGAATCGCTGGTCGGCCCGTTCAGGTCACCCTGACCCGCCCCGAGGAGTTTTTCTACG
Source organism: Candidatus Aminicenantota bacterium (assembly GCA_963764885.1). Lineage (GTDB taxonomy): Bacteria > Acidobacteriota > Aminicenantia > Aminicenantales > UBA8522 > CAVSCD01. Next base: position 465,291 of record CAVXUH010000006.1, on the reverse strand, counting down.
ATATCTTCAGGCCGGCGGCCGTGGTGAGAATCAAGGCGGGAGTGACAGATTCAGGGTCGATCTGCCTTTGGGATTATGGCGTGTATTTTGCGGGAGATCGGGGCGCCGAAGACATCTATGAGATCCCCCACCATCGCACGAAAGCATATGGCCCAGGTTGGGAGGACAAGCCTGCGGCGCATCCGTTCGCGACGGGTGCCTGGCGTGCTCCGGGCAACAACACCAACACTTTTGCGAGGGAGTCCCAGATTGATATTCTGGCCGCCGCCGCTGGGATGGACCCGCTCGAATTTCGCCTGAAAAACCTCAAGGACCCGAGAATGATCCGGGTCCTCAAGGCGGCCGCCCAGAAGTTCGGCTGGACGCCGGCCAAAGCGTCGAGCGGCCGCGGGTACGGGATAGCCTGCGGGACCGATTCCGGTACCTATGTGGCCCATATGTGCGAAGTTGAGGTCGATCGAAAGACAGGGCACGTCCAGGTCAAGAGAGTGACCTGTGCCCAGGACATGGGATTGTGCATCAATCCCGCGGGCGCCAAGATCCAGGTCGAAGGCTGTATCACCATGGGACTCGGGTATGCCCTGACCGAGGGGATGCATTTCAAGGGCGGCGAGGTCCTCGACCTGAATTTCGACACCTACGAGATCCCGAGATTTTCCTGGCTGCCTCAGATCGAGACCGTGATTGTCGACGATAAGAATGCCGCGCCTCAGGGCGGCGGTGAGCCGGCCATTATCTGCATGGGGGGAGTCGTCGCCAACGCGGTTTTTGATGCCGTCGGCGCCCGTATCTTTGAGCTCCCGATGACCCCCGAACGGATCAAGCAGGCTCTGGGCTGAAGCACTCTACCAAGTCGGGGCGTCCTGCCAGCCGGGGAACGGGCCGATCTCGATCTTCCAGCCGGTATCGGAGGCCGAGTCGCGCACGGCGCGCAGGTTGGTCAGCGAGCGCAGTTTCGCCACGAGCTCGTCGTGCAGCAGCGTGTGAAGCGGGGGTTTGGTAATATCCGGCATCGGCCAGAGGCGGATCGTCCCGTCTTCGGTGCTGGACGCGATCCAGCGTCCGTCAGGGGAGACCGCGACGCCGGCGACGGGGCTGGTATTGCCGAATAACAGATGGGGCTCTTCCCCGGTGATCCGCCCGGCGCGCACAACGCCGTTCCTGTCCCCGGTCACGATGATCGTGCCGCTTGGGTCAAGGGTTAACCAGCACAGTCTGTTGCCGTGGGTTATAATCTCGCGGGTCGTGCCTGAAGCGAGGTCGAATACCGAGAGGGCTGAGGGCGTTACCGCGAGTGCAGCGTCAACGCGAACGATCATCCGAGAGTCCGGCGTCGCGAGCAGTAAGCCGGGAGCAGAATTCTTCGTGCAGGGACGGAGGAGCCGACTCGCGCCGGTCGAGAGGTCCCACACCCGGAGTCCCGCATCGCCGTCCGAGACCAGGCGCCCGTCGCGGAGCCAGACGGGCACCCCCAGCCCTGTCCACATGTCCGTTCCGCCCAGCAGTTCATTATGGCACCCTTCCTCACCCTTGGCGCGGGTGTCGAGCAGGCGTACGTCACCTGTGGCCAGGTCGAGGATGCGGATCCTGTTCAATTCGGGTTTCCTGAGCCACGGGGCCCAAACAGCCAAGAACCTGCCGCCGGCATCAAGGCTGCCGGGGGCCATGGTGGTGAGCGTTCCCTCGGCGATCCGGGCCTCGGAGGGTTGCCTCAACTGGTGAACCGTCGGCGGCGAGCCGTCGAGAGGCGCGACGAGGATCTCGCCATAGTTGTTAGCGGCGACGACGAAACGCCCTTCGGGATCCACCTGGCAGATGTAGATGCCTTCTCCGAGGATGGCCCCCAGGCCCTCGACCTCCTTCTTCGGCTTCGAGCCTGATCCCGTCCAAAAGTCGCGCACACCCTCGCGGGCCGCGGGATCGAGAGGCCAGCGCTTGAGCGTGCCGTCCTCCGAACCAGAGAGGAGGCGGTTGTCCCGCGTGAAGGCCACGTTCACATTCGGAGGCTTCTGCCGGCCGAGCACCGTCGTGCGCTTGCCCGACGTGTTCCACAGGACCGCGACATCGGGATGCTCGGAGGCGAGCCATGATCCGTCGGGGCTGAACCCCATTTGAGTGATTAAAGTCGCCTCGGGGCAGACAAGCGGCACCGGCTCCGCCGTCGGCGGCGCGGCGAGGTCGAAAAGGAAGATTGAGCGCGGCGGGATGAAAACTGACCGTGGAGCCGTGGCGATGAACCGGCCCCGGGGGTCGAGCGCGATCCAGCGGGCGTCCTCGGAACTCTTGAGCGTATGCTCGAGCCGGGCCCGAAACACGTCCCAGATGCGAACTTCGCCGGAGGCGTCGCCGGTGGCGGCCCGGTCGCGCCACGGCCGCATTCTGACATAGCTTCCCTCGTGAGTTCCCAGAACCCTGGGAGTGGACGAGAGCGCATCGAGCCGCTGCTCGACCAGGTGACCCTGCTGCATCGAGAGGATCGTCGTGCCGCCAGGGTCGAGGCTGAAGCCCGTGAGCCCGTGCGGCTCCCAGCGGCCGATCACTTCCTGGGTCGATCCATCGAGGGAGAGGCGGCGGATGAGCGCCGGCTGTTCGCCCTCGGGTGCGCTCGTGTCGAAAGCGAATGTCAGCACACAGTCGCCGTCCACGAGGACCACGGCCGCGTCTGGAGGCGAAACCTCCAAAGACCGCTCGAGCCGTCCCTCGGGGAGCGCCCGGACGTTTATGGGTCCGGAACCGCTGGCCGAGGCTCGGGTGACGAGCCGCCCGCCGTCCGAGGTAAATCCCACGATTTTTTCGCGAGCCTGGGCGAGCCGCCGTCGCTCGCTCTTTCCCTTTTCGAAAAAGGCGAGTCCGCCGGCATCGTCGAGCGCGAACCAGCGCCCGTCGGGGCTCCAGGCAAAATCAGACTCGTAGAGGACCCGGTCCTTGAGGAAGATTGCCGGCGGTCCCTGCCAGAGCGCCTCGACGGCAAAGCGGCGCGCCGGCTCGTTGTCGCTCCGCTCGAGGCTGGCGATCGCATAGGCGAGGGCGGCATTCGGGTCTTCCGCGAGCCGCAGCCGTCCGAGGGCGAGAAGCTGCGCCGCTTCGCGCCGGCCGGTCTCCGCCTCCGCCCGTCGGGTTTCTCGGACGCTCTTTCGCAAAAGAAAAGCGAGCCCGGCTGCGATCAGCAGGACGGCAATCAGCGCGGCGGCGTACGGCCGCGCGCCGCCGGCGTCGCTGGCGCCCGGCCAGCTCGGACATCGCCCGTCCGAAAGCCTCCTCGGTTTGGGACAGCCCGCCCGGGTAGCGGGCGCGCCAGACTTGGTATTCTTGGTACGACGTACCGGACCACAGCAGGTCGGCCGGCTTTCCCTTCTCCTCCCAAAGGTGCGCCGCCTGGCGGACCTGGTCGCGAAGCTGCGCACCGCCTTCGTCCTCGGTGCGCCAGCGCACGAGCCGCGGCCAGGCCGTGAGGAGCGACTCGTGCACGACCTCGACCCGCCGCCCGGCTTTCTTCCTCGGCTCGGTGGCGTGCGCCTCATAGGAGGTGAGCAGCCGCGCGTCGATCAAAGTCCGGAGGACCGCGTCGGCGTCCGCCCGCCGGTCCGCGGGGAACACAGCCAGCAGCTCGTCCACGTCGCGAACCGCCCGCGTTCCCTGCGCTGTGACCAGGTTTTGAAAAAGCTCGCGCACAAGGTGAAGCTTGTCCGTTCCGACGCGCTCGAGCGTCGCCTCGGCGTGGCGGGTCAGCGCGCCCGCCACCCCGCCGATTGCATCGTGGGCGGATCGCGTAAGGAGGCCGCCCTCCCGGTCGCGGCCGCGCCAGAGCGAGGCGGCGGCAAACGCCAGAAGCGGCAGGGCGCCCCGCTCGTCCTCTACCGTTTCGAGCATCTCCGCGACCAGCGCCTCGTCCTCGAAGCGGTAACCGCACTTGAATGCCGGCTCGACCAGCGCCCGCCGCAGCGCGTCGCCGGCCGGCGGTCCGAGCGGCACGAGCCCCTCGAACACAGGCCGCAACGCCTCGTATTCCCGGCAGCGCAGCAGGAAGTCGTCCCTCATCGAAAGAAGCACATGGACGTCGGCTTCGAGCACGAGCCGCGACAGCAGCGAGGCGAAGCGCGCCTGCACCTCGGGCGGGTTGAGGGTGAACAGCTCTTCAAATTGGTCGACGATGACCAGGGCTTGGGCGTGGTCGCCCCGCCACCTGCGGAAAAGGTTCACCGCGACGTCGGCATCCTCGAAGCGAAGGATCTGCCGGATCGCCTCGGTGTCGCGGGAGACCTCCGTCACGAGCGCCTGCCCGAGGGCGACGAAAGGCGCATTGCCCGGCGTGCACAGGAGATGCGCCCACCCCTCGGGCTTGGCGGGGATGAGCCCGGCCTGGAGAAAGCTGCTCTTGCCGGCCCCGGAGGGACCGACGAGGGCCAGGAGATGCCGGTGGGGGAGGCGCTTCCACGCTTCCTCGATCTCGGCCTCCCGGCCGAAGAAGTACTGCGCCTCCGCCTCGGTGAATGAAGCCAGGCCGGGGTAGGGCTGGGCCTCCTCGACGGCGCTGACGCGGTGGGCCACCTCTTCGACGGCGCGGGCAACCGCCTGTGCCGAGGGGTATCGCGATCCCGCGTCGCCCGCCACCGCCTTGGCGATCATCCGGGACCACGCCGTATCCGGCACCCGCGGGGGGTGCTCGCGAAGAGCCTGCCAGAGCGCCTGCCGGCGCTCCGGGTCACGCACTCCCTCGGGCGCGACCATCTCGGCCAGCACGATGCCCGCGGCGAAGACGTCCGAGCGCGGGTCCGCGGGCGCGCCCGCCGCCTGCTCCGGCGGCCAGTAGGCCAATGACCCGGCTATTGTCCCTCCGCCGGCCACCGCCTTGGCGATGCCGAAATCCATGAGCACGACCCGCGCCGCCCGCGTGATCATCACGTTCTCCGGCTTGACGTCGCGGTGGACGAGGCCCGCCTCATGAATGGCACCCAGGCCCGCGAGGAGCTGGAGCGCGATCTCCCGCGCCTCCTCAAGCTTCAGAGGACTGTGGTTATCGAGGACATGCCGGAGCGTCGTGCCGTCAACGTACTCCATCGACACGCACTCCAGCCCCCCGGCTTCGATAAGGTCGTAGACACGGCAGACCTGCGGCGAAGCCACGGCCCGTGCCGACCTTACCTCGGTCCGCAGCCGCGCCAGCGCACCCGCGTCGCCCAGGTTTTCGGCCACCAGCGCCTTGAGCGCGACCTCCATTTGGAGCTTCAGGTCGCGGGCGAGCCAGACTTCGCCCATCCCGCCCCGGCCGAGCAGGCGGCGGATCTCATACCGGCCGCCGAAGAGGCGGCCGACCGCAAACGGTGCGCCGGGGCCGCCCGCGGGCGAGATCAGCGTCGATTCCGCTTCAGTCTCCTGCAGCGGTGGACGGTCGCGATCCACGGGGTTACTCAAGGGTGATGTATCCCTTCCATAATGAGCCGGCCAGCTGAGCCTTTATCCGCCACCTTTGCCTCGCCCTATCGGCGAGGATGATAAATCGCACCGCGCCCGAAAGTCAAACCTCATGAAAAATATCGCACGCGCTGTCCGCGTCCTGGGCCTTTCATTGACAAGCCGGCGAGCAGTTCGGTATAAGTTAACCATGGAAAGGAACGGGACCAAGAGAGTAGTCCTATGAGCGGCGCTCCCCAGCTCAACATCATTCTGGCGGCCGGGAGGGGGACGCGCATGCAGTCGACGACCTGTCACAAGGTCTGCTTCACCATCGACGGGGTCCCCGCCATCAACCGGGCGCTTGCGATCTACGAAAGCCTGGGCTTGAAGCGTCACATCATCGTCGTCGGGGCCATGGCCGGTCAAGTCATGGAAACCGTCGGCCGGGCCTTCAAGAACGCGCTTTTCGCCTATCAGGCCGAGCAGTCGGGAACCGCCGACGCCGCCCGCGTCGGGCTCCGGGCCGCCCTGCTCTCGGGCGGAGACCCGAACGTGCTCCTGGCGGCGGGCGACCGGATCATCGAGCCCGGCGTGCTCGAACGGCTGTTCGCCCTGTTCGAGGAAGAAGCCTGCGACCTGGCCTTTCTCGCCAGCCCCGGACTCCCCGAGTCGACCCAGGGCCGGGTCGTCGAAACCGCTGACGGCCGGATCATCGGGATCGTCGAAGAAGCCGACATCCGGCAGCGTCAGGTCTTCGCCGACCTGCGCGACCGTATCGGGCGCGCCGCGAACCGGAGATGAGGTCCGGGACTTTTTGCGCCGGGGTTTCTCCCGGCCGGGTTCACCGGCGTCCGAAGAGAAACTCGAGGCGGCCTTCGGCAGGCTGTGGGCCGAGGTCAAAGAAGGCGGCGGGAAAAGGTTCGACCTGCGCTCCTTCATCCCCGAAGGCTCGGACCATTTTGAATTCAAAACGCCCGGCGGCGGGCGGCTCACCATGGCGCCCGAGGACGTCCGGAACGTGCCCTGGATGAACACGTCTGTCTATGTCGTCAAGGCCTCATCCCTCGGATGCGGTCCTGGGAAAGCTCGACCGCGCCAACGCCCAGGGCGAAGAATACCTCTCCGGCTTCGTCGGGCTCCTGTCCGCAGAGCCCGACCGCTTCAGGGTCCGGGCCCTCCACGTCGAGGACCCGGAGGCGATCCTCGGCTACAACAACCCGGCCGAGCTTCTGGCCGTCGAGTCCGTGATCCAGGCCAGGAAACAAGGGGCGAAACCGCGGGCGGCACTCAAGGGGGAGGTCCTCAAGCCGATCCGCGCCTGGCAGAGCCTTTTCGACGGCGAGTCCCGGACAGAAAGCTCTGCTCCCGGCGCCGACATCCGCCCCGAGCTCGAGACGATCTACGGGCGCGACGGCGAGGTCCTCCGCGAGCGCTACGACGCCTACCGGGAGCTGCTGGCGCGCGCTCGGCCTCCATCCTGGGCGACGACACTCCGGCGTTCATCGTGAGAAGCTCGGGCCGGCTGAACGTGATGGGCCGTCACATCGACCACCAGGGCGGCAACTGCAACCTCATGACCATCGGCTACGAGACGCTGATGGCCGTCCGGCCGCGGGAGGACGACCGCGTCCGGCTCTTCAACGTGGACCGCGAGCGGTTCGGCGACCGGGAGTTCTCGATCGGCGACCTGGTCGCCGACCTGCCCTGGGACGACTGGCTGTCCCTGGTCAACAGCGAAAAAGTGTCTGGAGATCGCCCGGAACGCCGGCGGAGACTGGTCGCAGTACGTCAAGGCCGCCGTCCTGAGGCTCCAGAAAAAATTTCCCCACCTTCGCTTTCGCGGGATGGACATTGTCGTCACCGGGCAATATTCCCCAGGCCGCCGGCCTCAGCTCTTCGTCGAGCCTGGTGGTGGGCGCGGCCGAGGCCACGATCGCCGCCAACGGCCTGGAGCTTTTCCCCGCCCAGTTCGTCGACCTCTGCGGCGAGGGGGAGTGGTTCGTCGGGACCCGGGGCGGCAGCGCCGACCACGCCGCCGTCAAGATGGGCCGCAAGGGGAAGGTCATCAACGTGGCTTTTTTCGATTTTGCCGTCGAGGAAACGGTGGATTTCCCGGACGACTACGTCATGGTCGTCGGCGACTCGGGCTTCCGCGCCCAGAAGAGCGCCAAGGCCCGGGACGAGTTCAATCACCGCGTGGCCTGTTACCGCCTGGGGTTTCGGCTCATCCGCACGCTCTATGCCCAGCACGCCCCGCTCCTCCATCATCTCCGCGACGTCAACGTCAGGAACCTGCGGGTCCCGTTGAGCTGCGATCTACCGGATCCTCCTCAACCTGCCCGAGCAGGCGACCCGGGACGAGCTCCGGGCGCTGCTGCCCGATGAGGACCTGGCGACCGCTGTTCGCGACGCACGCAGCCGCCCGCCGACGGCCTCTATCCCATCCGCGGCGTGGTGCTCTACGGCCTGGCCGAATGCGAGCGGGCCCGCCTCTATGCCGATTACCTGAGGTCCGGCCGGATCGCCGAGATCGGCCGGATGATGAAGGTCTCGCACGACGGCGACCGCGTCGCCAGCTTCGGGCCCGGAGGGGAAGTCCGTCCTTTTCGGGCGCCCGACATCGAACGGCTATCTCCTGGGCCTGATGGAGGACCTGGAGAGCGAGGACCCGGCGCGGGTCGAGCGGGCGCAGCTTGTCTGGCAACCCGGCCGCTACGCCTGCAGCCTGCCGGCCATCGACCGGATGGTCGATATCGCCCTCGAGACCGAGGGAGTGGCCGGCGCGCAGCTCGCCGGCGCCGGGCTGGGCGGCTGCATGATGGTGCTGGTCCGCCGGGAGGCCATCCCGGCGCTCCGCCAGGCGCTCATCTCGCGCTATTACGGGCCGGAGGGCAGGCTCCCGGCCATCCTGGTCTGCCGGCCGATCGCGGGCTCCGGCCTGCTTAGGGTCGAAGAGGCCGGCGGCCGCTCCGGCTAACCAAGGAGGCAAGCCATGTCCGTCCGTCACCGATCCTTGTGGGCCTCGGCACCGAGGCGATCACTCCCCGGGAGCCGATTCAGATGGCCGGCTTCGCCAGAAGCCAGGTATCGACCGGCGTGCATGACGACCTTTATGCCAGGAGCCTTTACCTTGAAGACGGCGCAGGGCGTCGCGCGCTGCTCATCACCGTCTCGCTTGTCTATCTGACCGCCGATCTCGTCCGGTCCATCCGGGAAGCCATCGGACGTCGAGACCGGCATCGGGCCGGAATCCATCATTTTCTCGAGCACCCATACGCACTCGGGGCCGGCCCTGGCCGAGGACTTCTATACGAACCCCACGCCGGGCTCATATCCTTCGTTCCTGGTGTCCCGGACGGCCGCCTCGGCCGTGGCCGCCTTCCGTGACAAGGCTCCCGGCCGCATCGGGTTCGGCCGAACGGAGGTCTTCGAGATGGGACGGAACCGGAGGGCGCTCCTCTACGGGGGCCTCCATCCGGATCCCGAGGTCCTCGTCATGAAGATCGAAGATGCCTCGGGGCGCCTCCGGGGTGTCGCCTATAATTACGGCTGCCATCCCTCGACGCTCGACTGGCAGAACACGCTCATCTCCGAGGATTGGCCGCACTACTGCAATGCGGCGATCGCCGCCGGGGCCGCGCCGGGAGTCCGCGGGCTCTGGACGGCCTATCTCCAGGGGGCCGAGGGTGACATCAACTGCGGCTACTCCTCGGAGCTCTCGGCCGTCGGCGTGGATATGCCCATTCGCAACTATGAGTTCATCGAAAAGAAGGGAATGCAGCTCGCCCGAGCCGTTCTCGACCTTCTGCCGGGCATCCTGACGGGGCCGGACCTCGATATCTCGTTGGCTTCGGGTTTCTTCGACTATCCCCTGCGAAAAGAATATCCGGTGACCGAGGAGGAGGCCCTGGCCGAGGCGGCGGGGCCAAGACCCGGCTCGCCGAGATCGAGAAGGACCCGGCCCTCGCGGAAAACCCGGATCGCGGATGAAGCCCGGGCCAAGGTTTTTATCGCCGGCCAGAGGGTGGCCGTCGCCGCGCCGGCGGAGGGAAAAGGGCTGGGTGCCCTACCTCAAGGTCGAGCACCAGGCGCTTCGCGTCGGCGGCGCCGTCTTCCTGACGCTCGCCGGAGAGGTCTTTTCGGAGATCGGACTTCGCGTCAAGTCTGAGTCAGCCCTTCGAATGGACATTCCTGCTCGGCATCGCCAACAGTTCGGGCACCTCGGGCTATCTGGCGCCCAGGAAGGAATTCCCGGAAGGGGACTACGAGGTCGACGGCTGTATCTACGACCCGTCGACCGAAGATGTGCTCGCGGCCGCCAGCCGAGAGCTCATGGGAAAAGTCCGGCGCGCGACCTGAACGGCCCGCGCGGAACGCGCCCGATCAGCCGATATTCTGGAAAAGCGCGTCCATCTTCGGGCTGAACGGCACCGCGCCGGCGGGCGGTGATCTCGTAGCCGGTCTCGATGCGGACGCCGTTGAACTCGGGATGGCCGAAGAAGCTGACGTCGACGCAGACCGTCATGCCCGGCTTGAGCACGTCGTCGCTGTGGGGGCCGAAGAAGGGCGACTTCGGCCTCGTGCAGGCCGATGGTGTGGGCGAACGGGCAGACCAGGTACTTCGACAGGCCGTGCTTCGCGAAGTAGGCGCGCGCCGGCGCGTCGATCTCCTTGCCCGATCTTGCCGGGCATGAAGTTGCTCCTTGGTCAGCCGGAACGCCTCCTTGAGGTGCTTCAGGCACTCCTGCTGCCGCGCCGTGTACGTGCGCCGCTGACCGGCAGGGCATCGCCGACCACGCCGGCGTAGCCGTGGACCTTGGGCGCGATGCCGATCATGACCAGTTCGCCCGCCGCGAGCCGCTTGGAGCTGGCGGTGGGCACGACGGCGTTGGAGCGCAGGCCGCTGCCGACGATGGCGCTGAAGCCGAAGCCGCTGGCGCCCGCGGCTGCGGGCGGCGTATTCACCGGCGGCCGCCACCTCGATCTCGGAGACGCCCGGCGCGATCTGCGCCTTCATGGCGTCGTAGGCCAGGTCGGCCAGCTGAAAGGCCGCCCGGATCTGCTGCCGCTCCCAGGGCGACTTGTCGTAGCGCAACCGGACGTAGTCCGCCGTGATGTCGACCAGTTCGACGCCCGTGAAGCCGTCGACGATCTGCCGGTAGCACGTCGGCCGGCATGCGTCCGGCGCCGACCAGCCCGACGCGTCGCACGCTGCCCAGCTCCGCGTTCAGCTCGGCGAAGAGCTTCGGGAAGTCGATGATCGTGGCGTTGGGATACTCCTCGTCGGGCACCATGAACACGGGGAAGTTGCGCGTCTCCGTGATGGTGCTGTCGAGCTTGGCGAACGGCTCGCTCTCCGGCCCGCCCAGGATGCGGGGGCGCCCGTGCGCGGGACCAGCACCGCGCCGCTCTCGAACTGCGGGCACCAGCCGGTCAGATACCAGCCGTTGCCGATGTTGAACTCGTCGTAGTAGACCAGCGCCAGGTCCAGGTCGTTCGCTTCAGCAGCTTCTTGACCCGGGCGATCCTGGCTTCACTCTCCGCTTTGTTGAGATATGGCATACTGGTAAGTTAGTCGAATCGGCGGAAAGAAGTCAACGAAAATCGGGCCCGGCACCCAGGGGCGGGTCTATCGATATCCGCTTCTTTCGAGCAGCTCACGGGGATTGTCTTTGATGGCCAGGACCGCTTCCTCGTCAGAGAGCCCGGCGTCCTTGGCGAGCTGAAACGCTTCGTCCTGGGTGATCAGGTCGCGGTCGCTATGACAATCTGTGTCCACGATCAGCCTGGCCCCCGCCTTTCGGGCCGCCTCGGCGACGTGACGGTTGCCCTCGCGGTGGCCGCGGCGGGCAGTGATCTCCAGGAAAACCCCGTTTTCAGCCGCCAGGGCCGCGTCGGCCTCTTTGATCATCCCCGGATGGGCGAGGATGTCGACGATCCCCTTGGCCAGGACCGCGGCCTGGTTGGTGCCCGGATAGACAGGCTCGACCGGCGATTCGCCGTGAACGACAACGATCCTGGCCCCGAGACGCCGGGCTCTGCGGGCATATTCGAGTATATATTGGGGCTGAATGTAGCTCAGCTCGACTCCGGGGATGAAGGTCACGGGCAGCTTGCCGGCTGTCTCTTTTTCAAACTTGAGGAGAAGACGGAGAACTTCCTCCAGGTTCGAGGGGTCGACGTGGTCGGTGACCGCCAGCGCCAAATGGCCTCGGATCTCGGCCTCTCTGATTAGGGCCCCCGGCAGCAGGAGGCCATCGCTGAAAATGGAATGGGAGTGGAACTCGATCCTTGGGCCGAGGTCGCGCATGGGGGCATTCTACCATAACGGCGGCGGGCCAGGGGAGGGGAACACTTCCCCGACCGGGCCGGATTTGACCCGTTCGCCGGATTGTGGTTTTTTAGTATGAGGTCAGGAGACTCGCTCATGAAGCCTTTCGATCGCCGCGCCTTCCTTAAATTGGGCCTGGCGGCGGCCGCCGGAACAGCGGCCCCGCTGCGGGCGGAGGGGATGGAAGACAAGCACCCCATCTCGCCCGATTATGTTGGCGTCCTGGTGGACACCACGCTCTGCATCGGTTGCCGCAAGTGCGAGGAGGCGTGCAACCGCCGCAACAACCTCCCGCGCACGGCCGAGCCGTTCTCCGATCGTGAAGCCCTGCGCACCTTCCGGCGCCCGTCCGAGAACGCCTTTACCGTGGTGAATCAGTTCCCGGGAAGCCCCTCGCCCGACCAGGCCGGCCTGCCCATGACCTTCGCCAAAGTCCAGTGCATGCATTGCCTGATCCCCTCGTGCGTTTCCGCCTGCATCGTTGGAGCGCTGACAAAAGCACCCGACGGGGCGGTGGTCTACGACCCGTCCATCTGCATAGGCTGCCGCTACTGCATGGTGGCTTGTCCCTTCGAGATCCCCGCCTACGAATACCGCACCGCGCTCGCCCCCAAGGTCCGCAAGTGCCAGTTCTGCGCCGACCGGGCGAAGGGGACAGGCGCCAACCCCGCCTGCGCCGCCGCCTGCCCGACCGAGACCCTCGTCTTCGGCAAGCGCGCCGACCTCGTGGCCATCGCCCATGAGAGGCTGAAGGAGAGGCCGGACCGTTACGTCCAGCATATCTACGGTGAAAACGAGGTGGGAGGCACCGGCTGGCTCTACCTGACCGGCCGCCCGGCAACCGAGATCGGCCTGCTCAACCTGCCGGGACGGGCCCCCGCCCTGCGCACCGAGGCCATCCAGCACGGCATCTTCAAGTACGGGATTCTCCCCGTGGCGTTCTACGGGACATTGGCGGGTATCATGTGGTTCAACCGCCGGCGGGAGACAAAGGCCGGCCGGGCCGAGGGACCGCCGCCGCCGGCTCCTGAATCCGTAAAGAAGGAGGGGGGGCGATGAGCCGCGACGACGCCCCGCATCGCGTAACCAAGCCGCTCTTCACCTTTGGCACGCTGACTCTTCTCCTCTTCATGGGCATCGGGTTCTCCTTCGGGATCACCCGCTTGTTCCTGGGGCTGGGATCCGTGACCAACCTGGACAACCACAACCCCTGGGGCATCTGGATCGCGTTCGATGTAGCGTGCGGTGTGGCCCTGGCCGCGGGCGGGTTCACCACCGCCGCGCTGGTGGACATTTTCGGCCGCAAAGAAATACCATGCCCTGCTGCGCCCCGCCATCCTGACCGCCTTCCTGGGGTATCTCTGGGTGGCCATCGCCCTGTCGTTCGACCTCGGCCGCTACTGGAACATCTGGCGGCCGATCTTCAACTGGCAGGGCAACTCGGTTCTTTTCGAGGTCGGGATGTGCGTCACCGTCTATCTCATGGTGCTCTCCATCGAGATGAGCCCGGCCATCCTGGAAGGGCTGAAAGCCCGGCTCGACGGGAACGAGCGAGGCGCCGCCATCCTGCGCAGAATCGAAAAGCCGATCATGACCGCCTACGCCCTCATCAAGATCGCCCTGCCCATCTTTATCGTGGCCGGCGTCGTCCTCTCGTTTATGCACCAGTCCTCCTTGGGGACGCTGATGCTCATCTCCCCGACCAAGATGAGCCCCCTGTGGAACACCAATGTCCTCCCGCTCCTTTTCCTCATGTCGGCCATCATGGTGGGATTTCCGATGGTGATCCTGGAATCCATTTATGCCAACATCAGTTTCGGCCGCAAGGCGGAGATGGAGATGCTCACGCCCCTGGCCGCCTACATCCCCTGGTTCCTCGGGGCCTACGGCGTCCTGAAGCTGGGGGACCTCGCCCTGCGCTGGAATACGCTGAGCCTGGCGGGGGATCCCGCCGGTACCATCGCCCTCCTGGTGGAGATCACGGTCGGGGTGATAGCCCCTTTCCTTCTGCTCCTGAATAAAGCGGTCCGGCGCTCGATGGGCTGGCTCTTCTTTGCCGTGTCGATGATCATCTTCGGCGTCATCCTCAACCGCATCAACGTTTTCCTTGTAGGGTACAACCCGCCCTATTCCGTCAAGTCCTATTTCCCCTCCATCGGCGAGATCGCCATGACGGTGGCCATCGTCTCCAGTATCATGTTCTGCTACCGCCTGCTGGTGACATACTTCCCCATCCTCCCGGGCTACGTGCCTGTCACCCCGGAACAGCGCGCCCTGCGGCGCGAGGAGCGGGCCAGGACCGTCTCTCCCTTCTGGACCTGGGTGATCCGGGGCTCGGCCATCGGCTTCCTTTTCACCTTCATCGGCCTGTACATCGTGGTGCACGAGAAAGCGGTCCAGGCCACCGTCAGGACCGTGGAGGAAGTGCGGCGCGTCAAGGCGGCCCAGCCCGTCCATGCGGCCGCGACGCCGGTTACCTATCCCCAGCGTCCTGAAGCGTATAAGAACTTCTACCTGCTGGCCAGCGACTATCTGAATTCCAGGTCCGACGACTACGAGCAGGTCCCCTTTGCCCACCGGATCCACGACGAGTTGACCGGCGGCGACTGCGGCGTCTGCCACCACCGCTACGCCATGTCGGAGGGCGATCGCGTGGGCGAGGACATCAAGACCCTCCACGCTTCGATCGATGTCCAGCTGGGAGGGGCCTGCGCCGTTTGCCACGACGATATGGCCTCCAACCCGCCCCAGGCGTGCGGGCGCTGCCACGCCGGGCCCAACGAGGCCGATGACCCGGCCCGCCTCGGCCTCAAGGGGGCTTACCACCGGCAGTGCATCGGCTGCCACGAGCGACAGCTCCAGCCCGCCGCCGCCCCCATCGAGTGCAGCTCCTGCCATCACCCCTGGACCCCTGATCACGCGCGCCTCGTCGCTTTGGCGGACAACCCCGCCCCCCAGGCGGTCACCCGGGCCTGCCTCGAGTGCCATCCCAAGACCGGCCAGGACCTCCTGGGCACGGCGCACTGGAACTGGAAGGGGCAATCTCCCACTCTCGCCGGGTACGAGAACCGCACCGACGTGAGTCTCCAGCTCATGATCAACAACTATTGCATCGCCATCGGTTCCAACCAGCACGCCTGCGCCACCTGCCATATCGGCTATGGCTGGCTGGACAGTTCCTTCGATTTTTCCGACGCCGCCCAGATCGACTGCCTCGTTTGCCACGACACCACGGGCACCTATCGCAAGAACCCCCTGAAGGCGGGCCTGCCCGATCCGGAGCTGGACCTGGCGTCCATCGCCCGGAAGGTCGGCCGGCCATCGCGGCAGGCCTGCGGCTCCTGCCACTTTCAAAGCGGCGGGGCGCCCAACGCCAAACACGGAGACCTCGAGCCGATCATGGCGGACCCTTCCGCTGACCTCGACGTGCACATGGGCGCCCTGAAAATGCGCTGCCAGGATTGCCACACCGCCGAGCATCACCGGATCGCCGGGATGTCCCAGACGGCGCCGGCCGTCGAGGGACGGGTCCGCTGTGAGAAATGCCATGGCCTGACGCCGCACGGCGTGGTGGGAATGCTGGGAAGTCATTTGGACGACCACGTCCGTACCATCGCCTGCGAAACCTGCCATATCCCGTCCATCGCGCGCACGACCCCGACGCTCCTCCGGCGCGATTACTCCACGGCGGGCCGCGACTTGCCCGAAGGCAGGGACCAGTACGGAATGCCCACCTACGCCAAACGGTTCGGGACGCTTTCCTGGGGTATGGACCAGGTGCCCGATTACCTCTGGTCGGACGGCACCCGGCGGGCCACCCTGCTCGGCGATAAAATCGATCCCGGCGGAGTGGTGTTCCTGAACGCCCCAGTGGGGGAGAAGCGCAACCCCAACGCCCGCATCTTCCCCTTCAAGACCCACTCGGCCGTCCAGCCCTATGATTCCAAGTACAAGACCCTTGCCATCCCGAAACTGTTCGAGGACTACTGGGTCAATTTCGACTGGGGTCAGGCCATCACTGCGGGCATGAAAGCCGTCGGCCAGGAGTACTCCGGCGAGTTCGGGTTCGTTGAGACCCGGATGTACTCCTCCATCCACCATGAGGTGGTGCCGGCCAAGGGGGCCCTGGGCTGCACTGATTGCCACCGCAACGAGGCCGTCAACTGCGTCCGCTGCCATCGCGGCGCGGCGGGGATGGACCGCCCCGAGCACACCCGGAAGGTCTACCCCAAGGCGTCCCAGCGGCTCGACTTCAAGGCCCTGGGCTATGCGGACGATCCGGCCCTGACCGGCGGCCGCTTCTTCCTGAAGCTGGGGCGAGGGACCCCGCCGCGATAGGAGGCCTTCCCGCTCTGCGCTCAAGGGGGCATTTCGGGACGCTCCCAAACGCCAATGAGCTCCCGCGGATAGCGTGGGGCAGATAGGCAGTTGAAAACACCGACGACAAGCCGTAGAATAGGTGGCGCTGACCGCTGACTGAGGACGATCGGCCGGCACCGAGCGGGCATAACTCAGTGGTAGAGTGCTAGCTTCCCAAGCTGGAAGTCGCGGGTTCGAATCCCGTTGCCCGCTCTTTTTTTTATGCCATGAAGGACTGGAGCCTGCTCATCGACCCGGCCCCCGGCGCGGGCTCATGGAATATGGCGGTCGACGAGCATCTGTTCGCCTCCCTGGATAGAGCGGGGGAGACCGTCGTCCGCTTTTATCGCTGGGCCCGTCCGACCGCCTCCCTCGGCTATTCCCAGTCCGTCGAGAGAGCCGTTGACCTCGATTTCTGCCGGGAGCAGGGGATCGACGTCGTGCGGCGGATGACCGGGGGAAAGCTCGTGCTTCACGACAAGGAGATCACCTACTCCGTCTGCTCTTCGGACGCTTCGGTATTCTCGACCACCCTGGCGGCCTCCTACCGCTTGATATCCAGAGCACTGATCCTCGGCCTGGAGAAGATGGGCCTGGCCGCGGCGCTGGCTGGACCGCCGCCCGAATCCTACCGCCGCGGGGTCATGCCCTGTTTTTCATTCCCGGCGCAGGACGAGATCGAGATCAACGGGAAAAAGCTCGTCGGCAGCGCCCAGAAGCGGGTCGGGACCTGCTTCCTCCAGCACGGCTCGATCCCCCTCGACGCCGACCCTGAACGGGAGAGCCGGATCGCGGCGGCCGCGCTGGCCGCCGCCGCGAACATCAGGGTCATCTCGCTTTCGGACGCGCTGGGGCAGCCGGTGAGCTTCGAGTGGGCCGTCGCCCGGCTGGTCCAGGGGCTGGCCGAGTGTTTTCAGGTCCGCTTCCGTCCCAGGTCACTTTCCGATGCGGAGATCGAGGATGTCCGCAGGCTGGAGCGGGAGCGCTACGCCAACCCCGAATGGACCCTGGCCAGGGGCGGCGGTTGATTTTTGGGTCGGCGAATGTTAGCATGAGACCCTCCGAGGTAAGGCATCTGAACGATGAACGAAATTGACGAGTTGAGCAAGATCGAGGTCCAGAGCCTGCCGGCGCTCGGCCCGATGGTCCTGGATGACCTCCACTCCAAGGTCCTCAAGAACCTCCATCTCGAGCTGGGTACGGGGCCGGCCCTTTATCTTCTCTCGCCGTCCTACTCGGTGCTCCACCCGACGCCGAACGAGACCATCCGCGATTTTACCGTCAAGAAAGTCAGCCTGCTCGACTACATACGGGAGTGCGTGGTCAGGAACCTGGCCCTGTACTCCGTCCTCCTGGATATCAACAGCTACTTCATCGAGCAGAACGGGTTCCTCGTTACGGCCAGGTTCAGGGAAAAAGACTCCGGGGGACGCCGGTTCGAGATCAAGTTCTATACCAACTCGCCCGCGGACCTGACGACCCATTACGAAGACAAGATCTACATCGGCCGGGACTTCATGGACCTCTTCAACCTGAAGCGGAAACATTTCGGCATCAAGGAGATGATCGTCTCCCTCCGGGACCAGGATGAGAAGATGATCGACAAGGCCCAGGAGAAGCTGGCCAGTCCCCTCGAATACAAGTCCTTCTTCCAGGAGATCAAGGAGCTGGTCGGCGAGCTTGTTTCAGAAACCGAGCTGATTTTGCAGTCGGTGCCGGCGCACCTCGATTTTGCCAAGCTCGGCGACCGGGAGCTCATCGACATCAACGCCCAGTACCGGACGATCAACCATTACGTGATCGAGCTCCATGACGAAGTGGAGGAGTTCGAGAACCTGCTCCATTTTCGGAAGCAGAATGATTTCGCGCGCTACGTCACGAAGTATAAAAAAGACATCACCAATCTCATCTCGTATTTCAATATCAAGATCAACGGTCTGCTGACGCAGAAGATCTACGGCCTGAAGGGCCGGGAAAAGACCGTCTGATCCCCGCCCTCTAATCGCCCTCGACGTTGATGTCTTCGTAGCTCGTCACGAGCAGAATGCCCGGCTTGTCCTTCAGGTCGGAGAAGGCCCTGATCTCCCGGCCGCCGTCCTTGTCTTCGATCCGGGCCGGCTCGGCGAGGCGCCAGCCGATCTCGCCGGACTTTGTCCGGGCCTCGAACGGATAGGGGCCGCCGGCGGGCCAACGGAGGGTGATGCCCGAATAGTCCCCCTGGACCTCGACCGGCCCCGTCAGGGGCAGCGGCGCCAGGGCGACGTCGCCGTGGGAGATGATGATGGTCGTCTTGCCCGAGAAAGCGGAGAGCTCCACCGGCTCGTAGGAGGTCGAGACGTAGATATCGCCGCCGGAAATGCCGTTCCCGGACAGGCCGACGCTCTTGCCGGTGACGCGAAGCGAGCCTTGGACCCCCTCGGCTGACACGACGGCGAAGTCCGTCGCGACTTCGAGGCCGCCGTTGACTCCGGCCGCTTCGACGTCGGAGTGGTGGCCCGTCACCTTGGCCGGACCCACCCGCCTCAGTATGACTTTTTCATAGCTGTTTCGGATATCGACGGGGCCGGCGATGTCCTCGGCCAAAACCTCGGCATGAGGGCCCTCGACCTGCGCCCGCTGGGCAATATTGCGCAGCGTCGCCGTCCCGTAGGCATGGTCCAGGGTCAAGCCGCCGTCCACGCGCCGGGCCAGCACGTCGGAATGCGAGCTCTTGATCTCGCACGCCCCGCCGACGCCGTCGACGGTGACATTCTCGTAGCCGTTCTCGACCTTGAGCGCGCCGCCGATGTTCGAGGCCTCGACCTCCCCATGCCGGTTGATGACCGTCGCCCCGGCAACGCCGCTGATCCTGACCGTCCCGTAGCTGTTTTCCAGTTCGAGGACCAGGCCGGCGGGGACGGTCAGCCGGAAGTTTGTCTCGAAATTCTGCCGCGGGAAATCCTCCCTGTTGGTGGCGATGACGACAGCCAGGCTGTCTCGGGAGACGGTGGCATGCAGCCCGTCGGCCACGGCCCTGGCTTCGGCCTCGTCCCGCCGCCGGACGATCTTTTCGAGGGTCAGGGTGATGCGATCGGTTTCCGCGCCCTCGACCGTCACCTGGCCGTGGGCGTTGTCCAGCCGCAGGCTGGCCGGCAGGGGCGCCTCCACAACCTTGGACTCCTGGAAGGTGAAGGCGCGCCCGTCGAAGAACAGGAAATCGCCCGCCCGCCAGTCCGGCCAGACCTTCCCGGTCCTTTCCTGGGTGAGGATGACTCCCCCGGCGATGATCAGGACCAGGAGGATGATTTCCCGGGCTTTCATGATCAGACCTGCTTTTCCCGGGACTCGACGGGGGCCTCTTTCTTTTCCTTGATCCCGAAGTAGAGCTTCCAGGCGCCCCAGACGATCAGGACCACCGGCCAGAGCCGGGCCACGGAATCCCAGACGTCGATGTTGAAGTTGTCCAGGGTGAAGATTATCCCGATGACGACGAGAATGACTCCCCACACCAGGGCGTCGCGTTGTTGCTTGGCCATTGTCTCTCTCCTTGGTTCAGGAACGGTTCCTGGAGAAGTAGTCGAGGATCAGCTTGAGGCCGATGATGATGACGACGACCGGCCAGAAATCGAAGATGGAGCGGTAGCTGATGACCCCGAAATTGCCCAGGAGAAGCACGGCGCCGATGAGGATGAGCAGGACGCCCCAAAAAATGGACCCGGACTTGATGGCTTCCACGGGCAGGGCCTCCTCTTCCACATCTTCGCCGCCGGTCAAGGCCCGGCGGTTGATCCGGTTGGCCGCGCCCACCGAGTCGATGATCTGGAAGAAGTAGAATCCGGCCAGCAGAATCCCGCCGAAGGGCTGGGATCCTCCGTGATGCTGCAGGGAAACCAGCCCGCCGAAAATGACCAGGTAGATGAAGCCTTTGACGGTCTCGCCGTTATAGAACGCGCCTATCCCGAAGGGGAAGACGGCCGAGAGAAACCCCGCGAGAAAAGGCGACTTGCGGGGCTTGGGAACGACGACTTTCTCCTGGATGATGATTTTCTCTTCCATGGAATTTCCTCCTAGTGTTGAGTTTGATCCTGGCTTCCGCTGAAGATCTCCAGGTTCTTTATGGAAACGATCAAGTTGTCTTTGCGGTCCTCCAGCCGGTCCCGGAACGACCCGGCCTTGACGTAGAGCCTCTCGACCTGGCTGTAGCCGTGGTGGAGCTTCCGGTCGATCGTCCGATCGATGGCCGTTTTGTAGGGGCCGAAAAGGTAGAAAGAAACAAGGGTCATGAAAACGGCGGCCGTCGCGAAAACCGGCTGGAGCGAGGGCCTGAGCAGGAAATCGAGCGCGAGCGGGAGCCGCTTCTTTTTTTCGGGGATCGCCAGGAGCCGCGCCCGGAGCGATTCGCTGACCTCGAGCTCGGGGAACCCGCTCAGGGCCGCCCGCGTCTCGGTCAGGGCCGCGAGCAGGCGCCGGCAGTCCGGGCAGACTTCGAGGTGAAGAGCGACAAGCCGCCTGTCTTCGTCCCCGAGCTCTCCCTCTAGATAAGGAGAGAGGAGTTCTTCCATCCGATCACAGGTCATGGCCGCCCTCCTTTTTCTCCCTGAGGATCTTGGCGAGCTGGAGCCGGCCCCGGTTGATCCGGGATTTGATCGTCCCGACCGGAATGCTCATGATCCGGGCGATCTCCTCGTAGCTCTTGTCCTGGATGTCCCTGAGGATAATGGCCAGCCGCAGGTCGGGTGACAGGAGGTCGAGGCCTTCCCAGACGATCTTGGTGTCGACCGCGGCGTCCAGGCCGGACTCGGGGTTGGCCGAGGCGCCGGCGGCCAGCCCGTGCTCGTCGAACTCGTCCCGGCCCGCCTTCTCCCACTTGGTTTTGCGGTAGGCGTCAATAAGGTGGTTCCTGGCCAGAGTCAGCAACCAGGCGGTGAAATCCCTCTGGACATCATACTTGGGGAGCGCACCGTAGAGCTTGAGAAAGATGTCCTGGGTCAGGTCCTCGGCCTCCTGGTAGCGTCCGGCGAACTGATAGGCCAGGTTAAAAACCCTTTTCGAATAAGCGTTAACGAGCATGTCCCAGGCTCCCGGCTCTTTCTCCAGGCACCTTCTCACGGTCTCTTGAATATCCACTCACGTCACCTTGGTAAACGAAACCCCCGGACGCAAAGTTCCCCGAAAACGCTCATTTTTGTCCTTATTCTATCAGATTTCGCCAGCCGGTTGACTAAACCGGGGCGTTGTGACAGCATTATTTTGGCTGGGGGAGAAGACGGTCAATTCAATCTGCGGAGGCTGACCATGGTCGGAATCATCGGTTACGGAGCCTGCATCCCGAGAAACCGGATCAAAGTCGAGGAGATCGCCAAAGTCTGGGGGGCGGACGCCCCGAGCTACCGGAAGGGTCTCCTGGTGGAGGAGAAATCCGTTCCTTCCCCCGACCAGGACACGATCACGCTTTCCGTCGAGGCCTCGAAGAACGCCTTGAGGAGAGCCCGGATCGACCCCCGGGAGATCGGCGCCGTCTATGTGGGGTCGGAATCGCATCCCTATGCCGTCAAGCCGACGGGCACGGTACTCGCCGAGGCCCTGGGCGCGACCCCCGATGTCCACACCGCCGACCTCGAATTCGCCTGCAAGGCGGGGACCGAGGGCATATTCATCGCCCTTGGGCTGGTGAAGGCCGGCGAGGTCAAGTACGCGCTGGCCGTGGGAGCGGACACGTCCCAGGGAGCCCCCGGGGACGCCCTCGAGTACACGGCGGCGGCCGGTGCCGCGGCCTTCATCATCGGCCGGGAAGCGGTGGTCGCGGAGTGCCTGGAAACTCACTCCTTCACGACAGATACGCCGGATTTCTGGCGCCGCGAATACCAGTACTATCCCGAGCACGGCGGCCGGTTCACGGGCGAACCCGCCTATTTCAGGCACACCACGGGCGCCGCCAGGGCGATCATGGCCAAAGCGGGGGCCGGTCCGGCCGACTTTCAGTACGTTGTCTTCCACCAGCCGAACGGCAAGTTCCCGCTTCGGGTCGGGGAGCAGCTGGGATTCAAAAAACCCCAGATCGAGCCCGGCTGGCTGGTCAACAAGCTCGGGAACACCTACTCCGGCGCTTCGCCCATCGGGCTGACGGCGACCCTGGATATCGCCAAGCCCGGCGATAAGATCCTGGTCGTCTCGTACGGCTCGGGCGCCGGGAGCGATGCCTTCATCTTCAGGGTCACCCCGACGATCGACGAAGTCCGGGACCTCGCCCCCAAGACCCGTTTTCTCCTCGAGAAAAACAGGGTTTATCTTGATTATGGGACATACGCCAAGTTCCGGGGCAAGATCCGCAAGGCGGAGTAGGAGGCCAAGATGAGAGATGTCGCCGTCATCGGGGTCGGGATCAACAAGTGGGGAGAGAACTGGGAGAGATCGCTCCGCGACATGATCGTCGAGGCGGGCCTGCTGGCTCTCGACGATGCCGGTGTCGACAAGGTCGATTCGCTGGTCGTCGGCTGCATGTCGAGCGGGATCTTCAACGGCCAGGAGCATCTGGCATCGCTCGTCGCGGACTATCTCGGCCAGGGACCGATCCCGGCCGCGCGGGTCGAATCGGCCTGCGCATCGGGGGGGCTGGCGCTCCGGACGGGCTTCATCCAGGTGGCGTCGGGCCTGGCCGACGTGGTCCTTGTCGGCGGGGTGGAGAAGATGACCGACGTCAGCGGGAGCGAGGCCACTTACGGCTTGGGCACGGCCGCCGACCAGGAGTACGAGTGCTTCCACGGCGCTACGTTTCCCGGCCTGTATGCCCTCATGGCTTGCGCCCATATGGAAAAGTACGGGACAACCAGAAAACAGCTGGCGATGGTCGCCGTCAAGAACCACTATAACGGATCGATGAACCCGTGCGCCCAGTATCCATTCAAGGTCAGCGAGCAGGCCGTTATCGAGTCCGTGATGGTGGCCGACCCGCTGCGCATCCTGGATTGCTCGCCAATCACGGACGGCGCCGCGGCCCTCGTCATCTGCCCCCTCGAGATGGCGAAGAGGCTGAAAAAACCGCTCGTGAAAATCACGGCCAGCGCCATGGCCACGGACAGCATCGCCCTGGTCGGGCGGCGGGAGATCGCTTGGATAGAGTCCGCCTACCAGGCCTCGAAGAAAGCCTATGAGATGGCGGGAAAACGCCCCCAGGACATGCACGTCATCGAGGTCCACGACTGCTTCACGATCGCCGAGATCATGGTCATGGAAGCCATCGGGCTGGTCGAAAAGGGCCAGGGCGGGCCGGCGGTCGAGGCCGGCTTGACGGCTCTCGGGGGCAAGTTCCCGGTGAACACGAGCGGCGGGCTGAAGTCGAAGGGCCATCCCGTCGGGGCCACCGGGGTGGCCCAGGCGATCGAGATCGTCCGGCAGCTCCGGGACGAAGCGGGGCCGCGGCAGGTCAGAGGAGCGAAGGTGGGCATGACGCAGAACATGGGCGGAAGCGGCGGGACCTCGGTCGTCCACATCTTCGAGCGGTGTTGAGAGGAGAAAAGCGATGCCGAACCCAGCACGGTTGTGGAGAGAGATCCCCCAAAGATACAGGCTCGAGGCCGGCAAGTGCCAGAACTGCGGGTTTGTCGCGTTCCCGCCGCGATTGGTGTGCCCGCGCTGCCAATCGCGGGCTTTCGGGACGGTCAAGCTGGCGGAGGCCGGTAAGATTATCACCTACACGGTGATCCGCGTGCCCCCGCAGCCGTTCGCCGACCAGGCGCCTTATGCTCTCGGCATCGTCGAGCTTGACGACGGTGTCCGGGTGATGGGCCAGGTCGTCGACTGCGGCTTCGAGGACCTCAAGATAGGTCAGCGGGTCAAGACCGAATTCCGCAAGGTCTCCGAGGAGGGCCCAGCCGGCGTCATCCACTACGGTTACAAGTTTGTGCCGGAGTAGGGAAGCCCCCCGCATGGGATCACTCTCCCGCGGGAAGAAAGGGGGAGCCGATGTTTAAGCTGGAATCCCTCGTCGATACCCGGAGCCAGGACTATCGGGACAACCTCGAGGCCATGACCCGGGTCGTGACTGACTACAGGGAACGGCTGGCCACAGTCAAGGAGGGGGGGCCGGCCAAGTACCGCGAGCTCCACAAATCCCGGAAGAAACTTTTGGTGCGCGAGCGCCTGGACCGGCTTTTCGACCGGGGTACGGCGTTCCTCGAGCTCAGCCCGTTCGCCGCCACCGGCATGTACGATGACGAGGCGCCGGCGGCCGGGATGGTCACCGGGGTGGGCGTCGTCCACGGCCGCGAGGTGCTGGTGGTCGCCAACGATGCCACGGTCAAGGGCGGGACTTACTTCCCGATGACCATCAAGAAGCACGTCCGCGCCCAGGAAATCGCCATGGAGAACCGCCTGCCGTGCATCTACCTCGTCGACAGTGGGGGCATCTTCCTGCCGCACCAGTCGGGCACGTTCCCGGACCGGGACCACTTCGGGCGGATCTTCTATAACCAGGCCAGGCTCTCGGCCCTGGCCATCCCGCAGATCTCGATCGTCATGGGCTCGTGCACGGCCGGCGGCGCCTACGTTCCCGCCATGAGCGACGAGACCGTCATCGTCCGGCACCAGGGCACGATCTTCATCGGCGGGCCGCCCCTCGTCAAAGCCGCAACCGGAGAGGAAGTGACCGATGAAGAGCTGGGCGGCGCCGACGTCCATTGCCGCATATCCGGCGTGTCCGATTATTACGCCTATGACGATGACCACGCCCTCAAGATCGCGAGGAACATCGTCGAGACTCTCGACCCACCGAAAAGGTTCCCGCTCGAGACGGCCGCACCCGAGGACCCGGCCTACGATCCCCGCGAGATCTACGGCATCGTCCCCCGGGACCTGCGCAAGGCCTTCGACATCCGGGAGATCATCGCCCGGCTGGTGGACGGCAGCCGGTTCCAGGAATTCAAGGAGCTCTATGCTCAGACGCTCGTCTGCGGCTTCGCCCGGATCATGGGCTACCCGGTGGGCATCCTGGCCAATAATGGGGTCCTGTTCTCCCAGAGCTCCCTCAAGGGCGCCCATTTCATCAGCCTGTGCGCCATGCGCAAGATCCCGCTCATCTTCCTGCAGAACATCACCGGGTTCATCGTCGGCAAGCAGTACGAGCACGGCGGGATCGCCAAGGACGGCGCCAAGCTCGTCCACGCCGTGGCCAATGCCGATGTCCCGAAGTTCACGGTCATCGTCGGCGGCTCCTACGGCGCCGGCAATTATGCAATGTGCGGCCGGGCCTACGGGCCGCGGTTGCTCTGGATGTGGCCGAATGCCCGGATCGGCGTCATGGGCGGCGAGCAGGCGGCGAACGTCCTGCTGACGGTCAAGATCAAAAGGCTCAAGGAGCAGGGCGTGGCCATGACCGGCCTGGAAAAAGACGACCTGATGCAGCCCATCCTTGAAAAATACGAAGCCGAGGCCAGCCCCTACTTCAGCACGGCGCGCCTCTGGGACGACGGGATCCTCGACCCGCTGGAAACCCGCGCCGCCCTGGCGCTCGGCATCGCCATGAGCCTCAACGCTCCGATCCCCGATTATAGAGTCGGCATCTTCAGGATGTGACGGAATGGACGAAGACGCTTTCGAGACCATCGTCGTTGAACGCAGGGGCGAGGTTGTCCGGATATCCCTCAACAGGCCCCGGGTGCACAACGCCTTCAACGCCGTGATGATCCGAGAGCTCCAGGCGGCCTTCGACGGGGCCGGCGCGGACCCGGGCGTTCGGGTCGTTCTCCTGACGGGCACCGGCGAGTCCTTTTGCGCGGGTGCCGACCTCAACTGGATGAGGGAGATCATCCACTATTCTTTTGAGCAGAACCTCCAGGAATCGCTGGCCATCGCCGACCTCCTCCAATCGATCTACTCCCTGCCCAAGCCGACGGTCGCCAGGGTCAACGGGACGGCGATCGGGGGCGGGAACGGCCTGTTCAGCGTCTGCGACATCGCTGTCGCCTCGGACCGGGCGCGCTTCGGGCTGAGCGAAGTCAAGATCGGCCTCGTGCCGGCCGCCATCTCCCCGCACGTGATCCGCCGGATCGGCGAGAGCCGGGCCCGGGAGCTTTTCCTGACCGGCGAAAGGTTCGACGCCCGACGGGCGTTCGAGATCGGGCTAGTCAATATCGTTTCGCCCGCCGCCGACCTCGATGCCAAAACGGAGGCGCTGACGGACCTTCTCCTGAGCTCGGGGCCGGAGGCCATCGCCGCGTCGAAGGAGCTTCTCCAAAAGGTGCCGGGTATGAGCTTTACCGAAGCCCGGCGCTACACGGCGGAGGTCATCGCCAGGCTCCGGGTGAGCGCCGAGGGACAGGAGGGGATGGCGGCCTTCCTGGAGAAACGGCGGCCGCACTGGGCGAGGAAAGACTGAGGCAATGTTCAAAAAGATCCTGGTCGCCAACAGGGGGGAGATCGCCGTCCGGATCATCCGGGCCTGCCGTGAGCTGGGTATCGGGGCGGTGGCCGTCTATTCCGAGGCCGACCGGGCCGCCCTGCACGTCCAGGCCGCCGACGAGGCGGTGGCGATCGGCCCGCCGCCGGCCATCGAGAGCTATCTCGACATGGACCGGATCATCGCCGCTGTGCACGCTACCGGAGCCGAGGCCGTCCATCCCGGCTACGGCTTCCTGGCCGAGAACGCCGAATTCGCGAGGCGCCTGGAACATGAGGGTATCGCCTTTATCGGCCCGAACGCGGCGGCCCTCGAGCTTGTCGGGGACAAGCTGCGGGCCAGGACAGCGATGGAAAAAGCCGGCATTCCCATTGTCCCGGGCATGAAGAGCGCGGCGGCCGGCCTTTCGGAAACCGCCGAGGCGGCGCGGCGCATCGGTTTTCCGGTGATGATCAAGGCCTCCGGGGGCGGCGGCGGCAAGGGCATGAGGACCGCGTTCAGCGAAGAAGACCTGGGCCCGGCGCTCGAAGCCGGCCGGCGCGAGGCCCGGGCCGCCTTCGGGGTCGACACGGTCTACCTCGAAAAGCTGATCGAGGACCCGCATCACGTGGAGATCCAGGTTTTGGCCGACAATCGGGGCGACGCCGTCCATCTCTTCGAGCGGGAATGCTCCATCCAACGCCGGCACCAGAAGATCGTCGAGGAAACTCCGTCCGGCTACCTCGACGCGCCCCTGAGGCGGAGGATGGGCGAAACGGCCAAGCGCGCCCTCCAGGTTTCCGGATATACCAACGCCGGGACCGTCGAGTTCTTGCTGGACAAGGACAGGAACTTCTATTTTCTGGAGGTCAACGCCAGGCTCCAGGTCGAGCATCCCGTGACCGAGCTGACGACGGGCATCGACCTCGTCCATCGCCAGATCCGGATC
Source organism: Candidatus Aminicenantota bacterium (assembly GCA_963764885.1). Classification (GTDB taxonomy): domain Bacteria; phylum Acidobacteriota; class Aminicenantia; order Aminicenantales; family UBA8522; genus CAVSCD01. Next base: position 437,907 of record CAVXUH010000006.1, on the reverse strand, counting down.
GCCGCCGGGGAGCCGCTCGGCCTGGCCCAGGAGGCGCTCGAGCAACGGGGGCACGCCATCGAGTGCCGGATCTACGCCGAGGACCCGGCAGACCATTTCCTGCCGTCCTCGGGGAAGATCCTGGCTTACATGGAGCCTGCCGGCCCCGGCGTGCGGGTGGACGCCGGCGTCTACGGCGGCTGGAACGTCCCCATGTTCTATGACCCGATCCTGGCGAAGCTCATCGTCTGGGCGGAAACCAGGGAACTGGCCCGGGCCCGCATGGTGAACGCGCTGAAGGAATATGTTATTCTGGGAATCCGGACGTCGGTCCCCTTCCTGCGGGACGTCATCTCTCACCCCCGATTCCGGGACGGGGATACGACCACCGGATTCGTCAGAAAATACTTCGAGGGCTGGAAGGATGAGGGGCCCGGGCCGGAAGTCCTGACCCTGGCCTTGGCGGCGGCCGCGCTCGCCGGCCCGGACCGACCCCGGGATTTTCGGTCCGCGGGGGGCCGGACCGAAGCCCCGGTGTCCCCCTGGTTCTCGCTGGGCGGCTGGCGGCTGGGAGGCAGGTCCTGAGATGGAATTCGAATTCCTGCTCGGCGATACGCTCCAGGCGGTTTCGCTCGAAAAGAAAAACGGCCGGCTTGTCATCCGTCGGGGAGAGACGGTTCTCGAGGCCGACGTGCTGACCCTGGCCGACGGGACGGTCTCGTTCTTGGTCGGCGGGCGGCCATATCGGGCCCATATCGCCCGGGATGAGAACAGGATCCTGATCGGCATCCGGGGAGAAACGGTCGTTCTCCGGTTGCCCGACCAAGCCGGCCGGTCCGGGCGGGGTGATGAAACGGGCCCGGGTGGAATCATCCTGATCCGGGCGCCGATGCCGGGAAAGGTGATCCAGGTTAGCGTCGCCGAAGGGCAGGCGGTCCGGAAGAACCAGACGCTGGTCATCGTCGAAGCCATGAAGATGGAGAACGAGATCAAATCCCCGCGCGAGGCGAGGGTCCGGAAGATCTCTGCGGCGGCCGGCGACCTCGTCGATTCCGACAGGCCGCTCATCGAGCTCGAGACCACCGCCTGAAGAACGGCTCGTCTGCGCGGGCCAGCGCCTGAAAAATGCAACCGAATCGGTCCCGAGGGTGTTTATGACAGAGAGAATGGATGAGCAGGAGCTGATTCGCCGTGTGCAGGATGGAGACGAAGTGGCTTTCGCAGAGATCGTGACGACTTACAAGGACCGCATCGTTAATTACCTTTATCAGTTCACCGGGGATTATCAGAAGGCCGTCGAGCTGTCCCAGGAGACGTTCCTCCGAGTCTACTTCAAGGCCAAGCAGTACCGGCCGGTGGCGCCCCTGTCGTCCTGGATCTACGCGATCGCCTCGAACCTGGCCAGGACTGAGATGAAAAAGGCGCGCCGCATGCCGCTCGTTTCGCTCGACGAGATCGCCAGCCACGAGGTCAGGTCCAAGGCTTATGCCCAGGACCGGCCCGATTCGGGCATGATCAAGAACCTCCGTCAGGCGCTCGATGAGCTGCGCCCGCGCTACCGGATACCGGTCATCCTCAAGGATATGGAGGGCTTCTCGCAGGAAGAGATCGCCCAGATCCTGCACAAACCGGTGGGCACGATCAAGGCCAGGATCAGCCGGGGCCGGAGCATGCTCCGGAAGAAGCTGGCCAAGGCCGACGGCAGGAAGCCGGCTTGAAATCGGGGAGAGCAGATATGGATGATTTTTCACTTCTTAAGCAGCTCGATACGGTGACGGCGCCGCCGGGCTTCGAGCAGGGAGTCCTGGCCCGCCTGTCGCTTGAAAAGCGGGTCACCCGCCGGCACCGCCCCGCTCTGGCGCTGTCGCTGGCCGGCGCCTTCGCTTCGTTGTTGGCCGTTTTTGTCGGGCTGAATGTCTTCGTCCTGCACCGGCAGCCGCCGGTCGCCGCCGCCAAGGCGGAGGCCTCGGGCGGGGCCCCGGCGCAGCAGATCATTCCCGTGATCGAGACCTTCGACTACGGCACCGAGGTCCGCAGCCGCGCCCCCGAATCCGGAACGATCTATCTCTTGGAACAGGTTTCCGATACGGCACCCAAGGGCATCATGTATTGAGGAGGAACGAAACGATGTGCAAGAAAAGTGGAGTATCACTCGGACTCGGCGCGCTCGTCTGGTTGGCGGCCTTCAGCCTGAACGCGGCCCCGGCCGTGCCCGGAGCGCCGGAGGTCTCGACGGAGCAGATTCTGAAGAAAGTCTTCCCGAGCGTCGTCAGAGTGGAAACGCGGAACGGCATGAACCGGGTGGCGACCGGGGTCGTCATCGACAAGAACGGATACATCGTGACGACGGCGCTCATCTCGCCCCGTGACGAGGAGATCCTGGTCACCTCAGCCGACGGCCGGCGGACCGAGGCCGAGTTTTTGGGCTGGGATTCCGAGACCCGTCTGGCGCTGCTGCAATCGAAGGAGAAGAACCTGCCGCCCATCTCCCTGGCGAGGGCGGCCGGGCTCGCGCCGGGCGCCTGGATCGGTGTCGTCAGCATGTCCCCGGAGAATACGCCCGCGATCACCCAGGGCATTGTCAGCTCGGCGACGCCGGACCGGCTCCGGCTGAACGTCTGGGTGACCCGCGGGTCGAGCGGCAGCCCGGTGGTCGATAAGGAAGGGCAGATGGTCGCGCTGCTCAGGGGTATCTATACAGAAGACCAGCCGGTCGTCTTCGAATTCCGCGAACAGGAGGTCGTCGGCTCGGGCTATGTCTTCGACCGAGCCGAGGCGCCCTCCTCGGGCATGGCGTTGGGCATTCCCGTGGACATCGTGAAAAACATCGCCGGCGAGATCAGGGAAACGGGCAAGGTCAGCCGTCCCTGGCTGGGCGTGGCCATCGCCGAAAATGGCAAGGGGCAGGTCGTGGTCGAGAACGTCGATCCGGAGAGCCCGGCCGAGATGGCCAAGCTCAAGGAGGGCGACATCATCCTGGCTATCGACGGGAAATCCATCTCCTCGAGCGCGGCCTTCGTCTCGGAGATCCGGAGCGGGAAGCCCGGCCGAGACATCGACCTCAAGGTCGACCGGCAAGGCAAGGCGATGAATCTCAAGGCGAAGCTGGGCGAGTACCCTGAAGCCGAGGCCAAGAGGGAGCTCGAGGCCCGCTTCCCCCGCCTTTTTCCGCAGGCAGCGCCGTTCCCGGCGCAGCCCGCCAAACCCGGTGCGGCGCCGAGAGTCGCCGTTCGAGTCCCAAGGATTTCAGCTGGGAGAAAAGGAAGTTCGTCGGGCTCTATCTCGAGCCCCTCACGAGCGACCTCCTGGATTACTTCGGGGTCAAGGGGGAGAGCGGCCTGCTGGTCAACCGTCTGACCAAGGACGGGCCCGCGCACAAGGCGGGCCTCAAGGTCGGGGATGTGATCGTCGGCGCCGACGGTCGGAAGGTGGAGTCCGTCGGTGACCTGAGCGAGCTCATCCAGGACAAGAAGAAAGGCGACAGGGTCAAGCTCGAAATCGTCAGGGACAAGAAGCCCATGACCATCGAGGTCGAGGTCGGCGAAGCGGAGGGGCCGGGCGTCTCGGACTTCTTCAAGGCCCTGCCCTCCCCGGAAGCCTGGGGCTCGATGGGCAGGGAAATGGCACGGGAGCTGGAGCGTTCGCGCGAGGTTTATGAGAAATATACTGCCGGCCAAAAGGACAAGCTGGACAAGCTCGCGCAGGAATTGAAGGAGCACGGAAGGAAGTACGAAGAGGAGGCCAAGGAGCAATCGCTCAAGGGCCAGGCCCAGACGGATAAGATCCTGAAATCCATCAAAGAGAAAAGACAGGTCCTCTACAGGGTTTGACAGGCCCGATACCGGGCGTCAGGCTCTGGCATCCATCTCTCAGGGGGGGCTTCACCGGGAAGCCCCCTCAATTCTTTTTCGGGGACGGCCCCGAGCTCACGCACTCGGGGCCGGGGGCGAGAGCCACTTCTTGAACAAGGCCTCATATTCGGCGTCGGACAAGCGCCGCTTCCCGTAAAAACCCGCCGCCAGCCGCTGCCGCATCGCTTCGTAAAGGATGATCGCCACCGACACCGAGAGGTTGAGGCTCTGCACCATGCCGAACATCGGGATCTTGATTTCGTAGTCCGCGAAGCTCAGCGCTCGCGGAGTAACGCCGGCGGCCTCGCTCCCGAAGACGACGGCCAAGGGCTGGGTATAGTCGATGTCGGCGTAGGGGATGGCCGATTCGCCGAGGTGCGTCACCGCCACCTTGTAGCCCGCGTCCTTGAGCCGCGGCAGGCACTCGTCCAGGGAACCGTGGAGGCGCGTTTCCACCCACTTTTCGGCCCTGGTGGAGATGGCCCGGTTGATGGCCAGGATGTCGGGGCTCGGCGAGACGATATCCAGATATAGGACCCCCGCCGCATCACAGGTCCGGATGACGGCGCTCGCGTTATGAGCGATGGCCACGCCCTCGAGCACCACGCGAAGGTCGGGCTGCCGCCGGGCTAGAACGCGGCTGATTTTCTCTATTCTTTCAGGGGTCGGCATGCTGAGAAATATAGCAGAACCCGTTTCAGCGATTCAACAGGAGCGCTTTGGCGGCCAGCAGCAGCCAGAAAACGGCCGCGCCGGCCGGGGCGCGATATTCCCTGTTTTTCAGGTAAAGCGGCCAGCTGAACCGGGCCGTCTCCGCCCGACGGCGCCCGAGGAGCGACGGCAGGAAAAGGGGTACCTGACGGCCGTACTCTTCGTATTCCCCCGGAAAGAGACGCTTCATCCGGTCCCTTTCCCTGGTGATCATGAGCGGGTAAAAGATTCCGAAGTAAGCCGCAAACAGGCCCATGACCCACCATGAGCGCGCCGCGACGACGATGCCCGCTCCCAGGACGAAATTCCCCAGGTATAGGGGGTTCCTCGAGAACCGGTAGGGGCCGGAAACGGCGAGCGTCTTCTCTTTCCGCAGATGACCCGAGGCCCAGGTCCGGATCAGGAGTCCCAGCCCAGCGGCGGCGGCTCCATAGAAGAGCGACCGTGCGCTCGGACGGGCCAGGATGAGCACGGCGACGGCCAAGAACGACCCGGCCCTGACGCGTAGCCGGTTCAGGCTTTCACGGACTCCGGGGCTGATCATCTTTCGGACGCCTTGGGCCACATTGTCCTGACCGCGCCGGCGACGTCCGGGACGGCGATGCCTTTGAGGCATTCGAGCGTCGGGCAAACCCTCTTATAGCACGGCCCGCAACCCACCCTGGAAGAGACTGTCCTGTCCCCACCGGCGAAGGGACCGTTCCGGCGGGGGCTGGTCGGTCCGAACAACCCCACGACGGGGACATCGAGGGCGCAGGCCGCCTGGAGAACGAACGTGTCGCCGCTGACGAGGAGGGACGTCAGCCGGAGGAGAGCCAAGACCTCCCGGACCGAAAGATAGGGGACGACGGCCGCCCCCGTCTTTTCCGCGACGGACTGCGCGAGCACCTTTTCCAGCCGGTTTCCCCATAAGATCAACGGGAAGGCGCCTTCGAGGGCGACCTCGCCGAGAAGCTCCGCCCACTTGTCCGCGAACCAGCGCTTGGTCTCCCAGGCGGCGCCGACGTTAACAAGAAAGAGCTTTTGGCCGGCCGCATGGCCCAGGCGCGCTACCTTGCTGAGCACCGAGCGCTCGAGCTCTTCGGGGATGACCAGCGGGAACTCGTACTTTTCTTCGCGGATGCCGAGAAGGCTGAGCAGCCTCAGGTTCTTGGAGATGACGTGGGACTCGCCTTCGGAAAACGGCGGCAGCTTTTCCCTGTAAAATGCGGCGGCCAGAGGCTCCCGGCAGTTCTCCCTGGAGAAGCCGAGCGTCCTCCGGGACCGCGACAGCAGGACGAGGAGGGCGGACTTGACGAGTCCCTGGAAATCCAGGGCCGTCTGGTCCCTCCGTCCGAGGTCGCTGATATTCTGCCGCCAGATCTTGCGGCCGACGACGACGATCTCGTCGATCCCGGGGACGAGGTCGAGGATCTCCCGGCCCGGCGGCTCGACGGCCCAGCGGATCCGGGCGCCCGGGAAATTCCGGCGGAGGGCGGCGTAGGCCGGCAGCGTATGGATAATGTCTCCGAGCGAGCTCAGACGGACGATCAGGAAGTTATCCATTCTTGAGGGCCGAGATTCTCCTGATGATATCCGAGGTGTTCTTGACCTTCGGGCCGCCCACGATGGCGACCCGGCCGCCGTACCTCTTTACGGCCGCCCGCTCGGGGACCGTGTTGATGGTGTAATCCGAGCCCTTGACATGGTAGTCGGGCTGGAGGGCCTGCAGGATCTTTTCGACGTTGGGCTCGGCGAAAATCGTCACGTAGTCGACAAACCAAAAAGAGGACAGGATCTCGGCCCGCTCCTCCTGAGGAAGGATGGGCCGGCCCGCGCCCTTAAGGCGGCGCACCGAGGAATCGCTGTTGAGGGCGACGACCAGCAGGTCCCCTTTCTCCCTGGCCTCCCCGAGATACCGGATGTGACCGACGTGAAAAAGGTCGAAGCAGCCGTTGGCCAGGACGACGGTCTTCCCCTTCGCCTTCTCCGAGGCGACGATCTTGCGCAGCTGGGCGAGCGTCTTGAGTTTGGTCAACTTAGGAGGAGATCGCGTGTTTGAGTTCCTGGGCGGTGACGGTCGCCGTCCCCTTCTTCATGACGACGATGCCTCCCGCGATGTTGGCCAGCCGGGCGGCGTCCCTGAATCCGGCGCCACAAGCCAGCGCCAGCGTAAAGACGCTGATGACGGTATCGCCGGCGCCCGTGACGTCGACGATGTCGGTCGAGCCGTGGACGGGGAGAAGAAAGGGCGGCCGGCCTTTTTCGAACAGGGCGAGGCCGCGGGACCCCCGGGTGATGAGCAGAGCGGGCGAATGGAGCCGCCTGAGCAGCGCGGCGCCGGTCTTGAGGAGGTCCTTCGGGTGATCGCCCAAGCCGACCTTGAGGGCCTCCTCCACCTCGGGCTCGTTCGGCGTCGCCGCCGTCATGGCGCTGAACTGCAACAGCCGGAAGCGGGAATCCAGGGTGAGCGGCAGCGTCCGTTTTCTATATAAGGGCAGGACCGAGGCAAAGATATCCGGCCTCACGGTCATGTAATTATAGTCGGAGACAAGGAGCGCGGCGCAGCTGGCGGAGGCCTCGACGAGAGCGGCTCGGAGCTTCCTTTTCAGGGAATCGCTCCCGGGAACGGCGGACTCTTTGTCGATGCGGAGGACCTGCTGTCTCCGCGTGTTCTCTTCGCCGGCCAGGACCCGCATCTTGATCGGGGTCTGATGCGAACCGGACCGTATCAGGCTGCGGGTCGAGATCGACCGGCTGCGGAGAAAATCGACGATCTTCCGGCCCGGCTCGTCCTGGCCGACGACGCCGATGGGCAGGGGAGAGGCGCCCAGGGCCTCGAGGTTGAGGACGGAATTCCCGGCCCCGCCCAGGGAGGATTCGGCGCGCTCGTAGCTGATGATCAGCACCGGCGCTTCTCGCGAGATCCGGCGGGTTCGGCCGTAGAGATATTCGTCCAGTATGAAATCGCCCCAGACAGCGACCCGCCGGCCGGCGAACCGGTCGACGATGTCGAGCAGCCGCGATTCTTCTTTGTCCACCGCGCGTTATTATATTATAATCGCAGGCCAAAATCGACATGAGAGACCGGGTTGATGAATTCATCGAGAATCCCAGGCGGGCGCTGTTCGTCATGGCGGGTCCCATCACGATCGCCATGTTCGTCCAGACGATGTACAACCTTGTGGACACCGCCTTCGTCGGACGGCTGGGCGCGGAAGCCATCGCCGCCCTGACCTTCGCCTTCCCGCTCTTTTTCATCGTCATCGGCCTGAACTCGGGGATCGGCGTGGGCATCAGCTCGCTCATCTCCCGCCGCCTGGGCGCTAAGGATAAGGAGGGCGCGGAGAATGCCGCGGTCCATGGCCTGGTCGTGACGGCCGTCTTCGGAACCGCCTTGCTGACGGTCGGGCTGGCCGGCCAGAAGCCGCTGTTCCTTCTTCTCGGGGCCAGGGGGCACGTCCTCGACCTGTCGATGAGCTACATGACGGTCATCTGGCTGGGCATCGTCTTCATGTTTCCCGCCTACGCCATGAACAGTATCTTCTCGGCCCAGGGCGATACCCGGACACCCATGATCGTCCAGACGACCGCGCTGATCCTGAATGCCATCCTCGACCCCATCTTCATCTACCCGTTGGGTTTTGGGGTGCAGGGCGCGGCCATCGCCACGGTTATCGCATTGGCCTTGTCGCTTGTCCTGTATGTCGTTTTTATCCGTCGGCGGTCTTATTTAAAGATCGATTTCCGGCGGTTCCGGTTTTCTTTTCCTCTGTGCCGGGAGATCTGCCGGGTGGGGGCGCCGGCCAGCCTGATGATGTTCATCATGTCGATCTACGTGATGTTCCTGAACCGGTTCATGGCGCATTTCGGGACGAATCACGTAGCCGCTTTCGGGCTGGCGACGCGGTTGGAGAGCCTGCCGGGAATGCTGATCGTCGGGATCTCGGTCTCGCTCCTGACGCTGGTCGGGATGTTCTACGGCGCGCGGCAGTTCCCGATGGTCCGGTCGGTCTCCTGGTACGGCGTCCGCATCGGCGTGGCCCTGACCAGCCTGATCGGTATCGTCTTTTTTGTCGCGCCCGTCCTTTTCCTGCGGATCTTCACCGATGAGCCGCGGATCCTGGCGCTCGGGGCGGCCTACCTGAGGATCGACGTGCTGACCTTTCCCATGATGGCCGTCAGCATGATCGTCAGCCGGGTGCTCCAGGGCATGGGCCTCGGCCTGCCCGGCCTGGCCATCAACTTTGTCAGGGTCTTCATCGTGGCCGTGCCGCTCGCCTATATCTTCGTCTTCGTCATGGGCTTCGGCTACCTGTCGGTTGCCTGGGCGATGGTCCTGGGGGGAGTGGCTGGGAATATCACGGCCTTCCTTTGGCTGGCCATGAAATTCGGGGCTTTGTCGAAAGCCGCTTAGCTTCTGCCGCCCCGGCCGTTCATTGAAAAAACAGCCGGAATCGCTTATATTCTTTAGCGCCCGGCCGGAGTGGCGGAACTGGCAGACGCGCTGGACTCAAAATCCAGTGGACCGCAAGGCCCGTGTGGGTTCGATTCCCTCCTCCGGCATCCCGACCCCAATCGGCTTCAGACAGACGTGGCTGCGATTCCCCGGCTGAATCAAGCCGGCCGGATCTCCACGGTCGCGTAGCCGTTGCCGGTGAGGGAGTCCGCGCAGTCCAGGTGTTCGCGGCATCGCGCCAGGAGCCAGCGGATTTCTTCTTTGAGGTTCGTCTCCGCCTCTTCTCGTGTTCTGCCCAAGGCCCACAGATCCAGCTTGGGGCAGGAATAGAAAAAATGCTTCGAGTGCCGATACCCAATCTCCACGGGAGTGGACACCGTCCGAGTCAGCGTCGTTTTCATGTTCTGCCTCTCCACACCGGTTTTCCTTCCCTCTTCCTCGGGGGCGCCATTTTTCTCTCTCGAGAATATATACGCCCGGAGCGCGCTTTATGTTCCAGGAAGCGCGAAGAATATTCCGGGGCCCGGAAAAGGACTCAGGGATGGCCGATCGTCTTCACCTTGTGGGGCAGGACGCACTCCACGCACTCGAATTCCAGGGTGGCGTGCCGGACGTCGTATTTTTCCAGCCGTCTCTTGATCTCGTCCTTCATGACCTCGGCCCGGGTCATGTCCGTCTCCCGGGTGTAGATGTGGGCCTCGATGACGTTGATCTTGGAGGAGAGCGTCCACAGGTGAACGTCGTGAACGCTCTCGACCCCGTCCACCCCCTCCATGTCCGTGATGACACTGTCAAAATCGACGCCCCGGGGCGCAAATTCAAGGAGGATAACGGCGGAATCCCGGATCACGCCCAGGGCGGAGACGATGACGAGGATCGAGATGAGAATGCCCAGGGCCGGGTCGAAGACCGTCTTCCCGGTCACCATGATCAGCAGGGCGGCGATGATGACCGCCAGCGAGGACACCGCGTCGGTCAAGACGTGAAGGAAGGCGCTCCGGATGTTCAGGTTGTGGCTGCCATGGAGCCGGTAGGCGACAAAGATATTGGCGGCGAGCCCGGCGACCGCCACCGCCAGCATAACGGCATCCTCCACCGGCCGGGGAGACCGGAGCCGCTGGGCGGATTCGACGATCATCACGATGCCGATGCCTACGAGGAGGATGGCGTTGAGCATCGCCGCCATGATCTCCGCGCGGTGGAACCCGAAGGTCCGGGACTTCGTCGGGAGGCGCTCGGCGACCTTGATCGCGCTCAGCGAAATGAGGAGGGCGAAGATGTCCCGGAGCATGTGCCAGGCGTCGCCCAGGAGGGACAGGGAGCCGGAGATGAAACCGCCGGCAACCTCGACGAGAAAGAAGATGACTGTCAGGACCGCCGCCAGCTTCAGGGCGGCGCCGGGGGCCGCGTTTTTCATAAGGTTGATTCTAAGCGAGAGGCCGGATAAGTCAAGCCGGCCTGGCGACGGCGGCAGCCGGCGGCCGCCACATTATTGACAGGGATTTGGGCGCGGTGATATGAATACCGTCGGCTGGAGAGGCCGCCCGGCGGCCGGAACAGCATTTATAGCACAAGGAGAGAGAGACCCGATGAAGAAGATGACTGCCGTCGTCGCGCTGATGTCCGTTTTTTCCGTGGCGATTTGTTTCATCATCCTCGGCTCCGTATCGATCGAGCTGATGAAGGCCCTCAGCATCGACGAGGGCCGCTTCGGCACCCTGATCATGGCGCTTTTCCTGACCTGCTGCGTCGTCCAGCTGATCATCGGCCCGCTGGTCGATAAGCTCGGCTACAAGCCGATCGCCATCCTGGGTTTCGTGGTGACCGGCGTGAGCCTGTTCCTCCTGGCCTTCGCTTCGACCTTTTCTGCGGCCATGCTGGCCTGCATCCTGCTCGGAGTCGGGGCGATGAGCCTCAACACCGTCGGCAACACCCTCATTCCGGTCGTCCTCTTCGAGGGCAAGGATCCAGCCCGGGCCAGCAACCTGGGCAACGCCTTCTTCGGCCTGGGCTATGTGCTCACGCCGCTGCTTCTCGTTTTCTTTCTCAGATCGCTGGCCTTGAGCTACAGCAACGTCGGTCTCGATCCTGGGCGCGCTCATGGTCGTCTTCCTTCTCTTCGCCTTCGGGACGAAGTTCCCCCAGGCGGCCACGGGTTACAGATTCTCCATGGCCCTCAAGGTCCTGGGCAAGCCCGCGGTCCTCATCGCCGCCCTCGCCCTCGTCTGCTACATGTCGCTCGAGACGAGCATGGGCAACTGGACCAAACCCCTGATGACCCAGCTTTTCGGGGGCGCGGAAGCCCCCGGCGCCGTGACCAAGGCCGGCTATGTTCTGGGCCTTTTCGGCGCGGCCATGATGCTCGGCCGGTTCCTGGCCTCGACGATGAAGAACCTGACGGCCATGGGCGCCAAGGTCATCACCGCTGATGTCGCTCATCTCCGTGCATCGCCATCGTCGTCCTGATCCTCACCAAGAGCCCGGCGTTGGCCCTGGTCGCCATCGTGCTCACGGGCCTCGCCTTCGCGCCGATCTTCCCGACGATCGTGGGCGTCACCTTCGCCAAGTTCGAGCCCGGGCTCTACGGCAGCATCTTCGGGATCATCTTCGCCGTCGGCCTGCTGGGCGCGACGTTCGTGCCCAAGTTCATCGGCAACCTGAGCGCCGGCAAGTCGGTGCAGACGGGCCTGCCGGTCGTCGCGGTCATGGCCGTGATCCTGTTCGTTATTTCGCTTTTTATCGGCCGTGTGGGCCGGTCCGCCAAGGCAGAATAGGCGGCTTCCGCCCGCCTTTCCTAAAGAGCGGACACGGCCGCTCCCGTCCGGCGCATGTCCGAACTGCCAGGCGGCTGGCCGGGATGTAACGCCGGAGCGTTCCGTTGGCCGGCAAGGAGGGTGAAACGTGGCTGCTTCCAGGCGGGTCGTGCCGGCGTTTTGGTGGCTGCTCTTTGTTCTGTGCGCCATCTGCCCGGCGGCTCTCCGGGCGCAGGATTTTTCGCAGGAACGGGCCTACGAACACCTCAGATACATCGCCGGGACCATCGGCCCGCGGCCGCTCGGCTCTCCGCAGGAGAGGGCGGCCCTGGAATATTTCGCCCGTAAGATCGGCGAGTTGGGCGGAAAGGTAGAATGGCAGCCCGTCTCGGGCAGCGGCGCCCCGGAGGGGACGGACCGGCTGAACACCGCCAGCTTCAACGTCATCGGCCGCTTCGAGGGTCCGAGCCCGCGCCAGATCATCATCGGCGCCCATATCGATTCCTCGACGCCCGAGATCGCCGGCGCCGACGACGACGGCTCGGGCGTGGCCGCGATCCTCGAGAGCGCCCGGGTTCTGGCGGCAAAGCCTCATCGGTCCACCCTCGTGTTCGTAGCCTTCTGCGGGGAGGAGGCGGGCCTGGTCGGTTCAAAATACTTCGTCGAGCACTATCCCCTGGCCGACGCATCCCTGATGCTCCAGCTCGACATGGCGAGCGACGAGGCGCCGCTCATACTCTGGACTGACGCCGGGCCCCGGCAATCCCCGGCCTGGCTCGTCTCGGCCAGCTTCGAGGTCGGACGCGAGCTGGGCTTGCGGGGCCTGGATTATCCCACAGTCTTTTCGCGCTTGAACAGCGCCTTGAACGGCGCCGGGTCGGACCACGGGCCGTTTCTCGAAAAGAACATCCCGGCCATCGCCTTCGTCAGCGACGTCCGGAACCCGATCCATACGCCCTACGATACGCTCGAATATTTCCGGCCGGATGGTTTGGGACGGAGCGGACGGCTGATCACCGGTCTCATCGAAAGGTTTGACCGCGGCCAGCCCGAGGATAAGACCGGCCGCTACACGCTCGTGCTGCGTTGCCGGGAGGCCGCTCTTTATCGCTCAGCCCTGGCTCGCGGCGTTCATCGTCCTGAGCTTTGTCGTGGCGGTCGCCTCCCTGATCCGCCTTCGCCGGTCCCGGGGACAAGGCTTCAGCCTGGAAGAGGACAGGAAAATAAGGAAGTCGTGGCCGAAGCTCCTGGCCCTTCACCTTCTGATGCTCGGCGCCGCCTTCGCTTCGTTCTGGCTCATCGGCATGCTCAAGGGAAGACGCCTTCCCTGGGTCCTACGGCCCGGCGCGCATATCCTCTACGCGTTCCTGTTCTTCATCCTGGGGATCTGGCTGTCTCTCCAGGTCCTGCGGAAATGGCGGCTTCGGAAAAACGCGTTTTTTCTACTCGATCAGGGCCTCCATCTTCCTGAGCGTGCTGATAATCCTGTTCGGGCTCGCCGGCGGGACCCGGCTGGCCTTTTATCCGGCCGCCGGACTTTTGTTGATCAGCCTGGCGTGCCTGGCGCGCCCCCCCTGGCTCAGGGGGCTCCTCTGGCTGTTGTCGCCCGTCCTCATGTTCCGGCTCCTCGTCATGCCCGAGTATTACGAGTTCATCTACCGCTCGGTGGGGGGCATGGCACTGGCGGGGGCCGGGACGGGCTTAGCCTTTGCGGCCGTCAATCTCGTCATGATCGTCTTCACGGCGCTCTGGTCGCAGCCCTTTATTCTCGGGTTCGCGGCCGTTTATCGGAGCTCCGGGACGGACCTTTTCGGCCTCAGGAGCTTCCGCCGGCCAAAGGCGGTCATCCCGCTCGGCATCCTTGTCGTCATCGGCGCGGCCTGGCTGCTGCGGCTGCCCAGTTATGGGCGGCCGTGGGACCAGGAGGTGACGGTCACGCAGAAATTGGACGCCGCAAATGAAAAGACGACGGTCGAGTTCTCGAGCGGCGATTATCTCAGGGGCATCCGGGCGGAGATCGGTGACAGGGTCCTGGACCTGGATTCCCGGACATGTCGCAGGACCGTCGATCTTCCCCTGGAGATGGACTGGCTCAAGGCCGACGTCAGGCCCCGGCTCACGGACAGGGCGGGGGAGACCCTCGCCCGGGTCGCTTTCGATCTCGATTTTGAAAGACAACCCTACGCGGTGAGCCTGAGGCTGAGCTCCAACAGGCCGTTCCAGGTATTGGGCTCGAATGTCCGGCACCTGGCCAGGAAGAACCGTCTGATGGTGAGCTGGCAGTACTTTCCGGCCCGCGCCCTTCGGCCCGAGATCGAGCTCCGTCTCGCCCGGGGGCGAGCCTCGGCGCGGAAGTCCGGGCGGTCTTCCTGGAGACCCCCGTCCCGGTCGTCGGCACGGGCAAGGACGTGCACTTCGTCCGTCGCTCGGAGGTCGTGCGCCGTTTCGACATCCGGCAGCCTTGAAATTGTATTGCCGAATTGATTGATGCTAAAATAGGTTTAGCTGACCGGGCCGATGAAAACGCTTCAGGTCAAGAGCGAGCTCAGGGAGCTGGACAGGATCCGGCAATTCCTCCGCCGGGTACTCCGCGGGCTCCAGCTCAGCGAAGATGATATCTACAAAGTCGAACTCTCGCTCGTCGAGATGTGCACGAATATCATGCGCTACGCTTATCCCGAGTCGCGGGGCGAGATCCGGATCCGGACGTGGCACGAAGACGCGCGCCTTTACCTCGAACTCCGGGATGACGGGGTCGCCTTCGATCCCCGGACCGTCAAGAAGCCGTCGATGAAGCAAATGCTGAGCGGCGAGCGCATGGGCGGGCTGGGCATTTTCCTGGCGCGCCGTCTCATGGACGGGTTCGACTACCGCCGCGAGGCCAACCAGAACGTCCTCACGATGTACAAAAAAGCGGCCCGGCGACGGGCCTGAGCCTCAATACAGGACGTTTTCCTCACCGCTCTGCTTGACAAGCTTGTCGATGTGCTGGACGATCAGGTCCCTTCGGGCCAGGACGGCCTTGATCTCCTCGTCGTTCAAGTTGTCACCGACGAAGCCCTTGATGACGCCGGCGTCCAGCGCCTTCATTTTCTCGAGCAAGGCCTTGGGCATCGTCTTGAGAACGAGGCCTTCCCTGTTTTTCTCGCCGTAGGGCAGTTCTGTCATCCACTTTTTGCCGGTCCGGAAGGTCCGGCTGTGGTCGATCAGGATGACCCGCCAATCCTCGGTGATGAGGTAGTTCTTCTGGTGGCGGTCCTCGTTGCCGATCAGGTTGTCGAACGCCCTCTGCAGGTTCAGGGCGCGGTTGTAATTGAAGACAAAACGCGGGAGGACCGCGATCTTCTTGTCCACCTTGTCCTTCATCGTCATCTTGGAATCGACCCAGACCTGGCAGGAGCCGAGGTTGCCGTGGAATCGTTTTTCCACCGTCGGCGGCACCATGTCCAGGCCGAGGTACTTATCGAACTGATAGGCCGCAATCTCGTATTTCCAGCCCTCGACATATCCCTTCAGCCGGCCCTCGGGGTCTTTCCAGAGCGCATCCCGGGTGGTGCCCCCCTGCTCCAGGGTCAGTTCCCACGGGTTGGTCACGGCCTCGCGCGTCAGCTGCTCTTCTTTAACGACCTTGGCGTTGACCAGGAAATCCTCCCACTTCGGCCTTTCGGCCACCTCTTCGGGAGTGAATTGGGCCAGAAGCGGGAGCCCAAATCCCAGTAAAGCGACAAAAACAAAAGACCTCAGCCCTGTGCTTTTCATCGGCTCTCCTTTCTTGCCGCTCGCCGGATATTCTGACGGTCCCGGCGACTTTCCGAATCGCCGGGCCCCTTCAGTACAGCACCTTGTCCCGGCCGCTCTCCTTGACCAGGCCGTCGATCTCGGCCAGGAGAAGAGTCTTTCGCAAGAGAATGGCCGCGATCTCTTGGTCGCTCAGGTAAGGGCCCACGGCGGCCTTGATGCCCTCGAAGTCGAGGGCCTTGACCTTCTCCACAAAAGAGCGGGGGAGCCGGCGGAAGAGGAACGGCCGGCCGTCGGCGGACTTCTTGATCCCGTTCTTTCCGAACATCAGCCGGTCCGTGAATTCCCGATCGGAGCGGAAGGCGCGGGAGTGGTCGATGAGGATCGTCCGCCAGTCCTTCGTATAAAGCACGTTTTGCTGGGTGCGGTCCTCGTTCCCCACCAGGCAATCCCAAGCCCGGGCCAGGTACTTCATGTTGTCGACCCGGGGCAGCGCATCTTTCGGGATCTCGATCTTCTCCTCCTGGACCTGGAGCAGGCTGCACTCGGATGTCGCCCAGAAGGAGAGGGCGCCCGGCCGGCCCTCGAACTCCCTCTCGACCGCCGGCGGGACCATGTCCAGGCCGATGAGCTTGTCGAGCCGGTAAGCCGCGATCTCGTATTGCCAGCCCTCGAGAAAGCCATCCCGGATGCCGCTCGGATTTTTCCAGCACGCTTTCTGCTCCGCGGCTCCCTTCTTGAGATAGACAGCATAGGGCCGGGTGACTCCTTCGCCGACCTCCTCGGACCTCAGGATCGGAGCGGTCTTCAGGAGTTCTTCCCAGACGGGGCGCTGGCGGAGCTCTTCGGGGGTGAATTGGGCGACGGCCGGCGGGACCGCCGCCGACAGGAGGAGCGCGATGGCCGTCAGGACGGGGCCGAAACGTTTCATGGTCGCCTCCCGGGTCGAGTTTTCCCCTCGGCCGCTGGCCTGCCACCATGATAGCGACCCCCCTTGAGAAAATCAACAGAGGGACCGGCCATCAGGCCCCGTCCTCCGCGGGCTTGGTCTTCTTATATTCCCGGATGACGAAGATCGTGAGAATGATCCAAATGATGACTCCGACGACGTTGACCACCGCGAAGCGCTCGATCGAAAAGGCCAGGAAGGTCGTGCCCACCCAGACGACGACGGCCTGGAGGGCGTCACCGGCCCTGACGAAGAACGTTTCGATGGCCATCTGGGCCTTGTACTTTTCCTCGCGCTTGGTTATCAGAAAGAGGCCCGCCCGGGCCGTTTTCATCAAGGAGTAGTCGGTCCCGTTCTCGACGGACTTGATCCATTTCATGAAGACAAGCGAAGCCCCGAAGGAGGCGTAGCCGTACCCTCCAAGGGCGATGAGCGGCAGGAACAGCAGCGCGCCGCTGATGCCGACATACCGGAAAATGCGCGAGACGAGGAACAGCTGGATCAGCATGGCCAGCAGGTTGGTCAGGCCCTGGTAGCCGGCGAAGGCCTCCGCGATGTAATTCTGCAGGTCGACGCCGCCGGTGGCCGAGGCAATGCCCAGGGCCTTGAGGGCCATCTTTTGCTGGAGGATGCTGTACATCGTTTCGCCCAGGGAATTGATGAAATTGTAGAGCCCGATGATGCAGGCGATGAGGAGGAGATAGCGGCTCTGGAAGATGAGCCGGAACCCGCCGCTCTTGTCCAGCGGCTGTTCCTTGGCGCTCTTCGCCGGCTTGGCACCGGCGGCCAGCGGCCGCTGGCGTTCTTCCCGGATGTCCCGGGCGTGAATGATCCAGGTCAAGAAGATGCAGACCGCCAGGACGCCCGAGGTGACGAGCATCATGCCGTAAGACCCGAAGTGGGGGATGAGCCGGCTGGCGACGGGCGGGCCCATGACGGCGCCGAGCGTCGCCCCGAAGCCGATCATCGGAAAGAGCCGCTTGCCCTCCTCCTCGCTGTAGATATCGTTGGCAAAACCCCAGAATTGGGCGGGAATGAACCAATTGTACATTCCGATCCAGACAAAAAACACGATCCCCATGACGGCTTCGGACACCCCCGCCAGGTTCATGATATTGAAAAGGAGGAGGTTGGAAACGCAGAACAGCGTGACATAGGTGATCAGGAGATGGCGGGGGAAACGGGAAGCCACCTTGCTGAAAGCCTTGACGACGAAGATGAGGAGGATCGCCTGGGGGACGGCCAGATAGCTCTTGAGTTCGGCGGCGTGACGGGCCAGCAGCAGGCCTTCGCGAACGGGCTTGATCTGGTAGTATCCGAACATGATGAGAAAGCTGTTGAGAAAGAGCAGGGAGGCCTTGGCGATCTCCCCGGGATAGATAACGGTGAATATTCTCAGGAACCGGCAGAAAAAGCCCGAGCCGCCCTCTCTCGTGCACGTCTCGCCCGCCCGCTCCGCACCGGCCATGGGTCTCCTTTTCTGCCGATCTTTCCAGGGCTAAAAAAGAACGGCCGCCTCGCCCTTCTCGCCGATCAGCGCGTCGATGGCGGCGGCCAGCAGAGCCCTGCGTGACAGGAGGGCGGCGATCTCCTCTTCATTCAGATAGGGCTTCATGGCCTTGCCGACGGCAGCGCCGTCCAGGCGCGTCAGGCCCTGATACAACTCCCGCGAACAGACGGTGATCGGGCAATCTTTGCGGAGCTTTCGAGACGGCTCGAAGGCCTCGGAGAAATCGACCCGGCACAGCCGCCAGTCCTCGGTGTGGACGAGGAGGTCGGCGTAATTCAGGCATTCGTCGTTAACCAGGCTTTCGAAAACCCTGACGCCATCGACGGCTTTGGCGTAGGCGGCGGGGTCGGGGGGCTCGAGCTTCTTCCGCCGCCGGTCCTGTTCGCTGACGCAGCTCTCGAGAAAGACCTGGAGCGCGCCGGTCCGGTTGTCGATCTTTCGCTCGACCACGGGCGGGACGATCTCCACGCCCAGGAGCTTGGCCAGCTCGTAGGCGGCCAGCTCGTATTTATAGCTGTGAGGCTGGGGTTGGGGCCGGCGGTAGTCGAAGTACTTGAAAAGAGCCTTCTGCTTAGCCGCGCCGAGGGCCAGGGTCACGATCCAGGGGCGGGACCTGCCGCCGGAGACTTCCTTTTTGACATCGACCACCCGGGCTTTGCGAAGGAAGCTCTCCAGCTCGGCGGTCTGGCTCATGCTCTCAATAAGACCGGACGCCGGCGCGCGGCCGCCCGCCCCGGCGAAAAAGGTCAGAAAGAGCACCAACAAGGCCGGCGTTGTCTTTTTCTTCATGGTCTCCACCCCAAACGGTGAATTCGCCATCGATGATCCTGAGGGCGCTCAGGTTATTGTTGTACGCTTTGGAAATGCCAGTGTCGACGATCCAGACCTTGCCGCCGTACCTCCTCATCTGGGCGATCGTCACCGCCGTGCGGGGGGTGTGGGCGATCACCATGTGCCGGGCGCCAAGATTGGCCAGGATCCGGTCCACTTCGTCGCGCATGTCCTGCTCGGGAACCGTGGCGAGGTCCCGGTACCACAGGGGCCCGTCCCCCCGATAGGCGAGCTCGAGCTTGGAGGGGAAGCTGGAATCCCCGTAGAGCACGACCCTCTGGATATCGCTCAGCTCCTTCCGGTAGAGGTCGTTGATCTTCGGAATCCCCCAAAGCGAGAGCTTCTCGCTGATCCCGCCGTGGACGAAGACGGTCTCGTCGATTTTGATGATGATGTTGTGACGCAGGAGCCATTTACCGTACTTTCCGTTGAAGTTGGACAGGTACTCGGCCTGGGCTTCGGGGACGTTCTTCAGATCGCTCCAGAACTCCCTGGCGGTCTCCTCGGGGGAGGTGCGGTCGCCGCGGGCCCGGGCGATGTTCAGGCGTTTCTCGAGCTCTCTCTCCTGGCGCCGCCGGTACTTATCGGGAAGGAAAGATCTGAACTGGTCCGTGGTCAAGTAGTCGGGGTACCGGAAAATGACGCCGCCGATGTTCATCTCCTCGTGGTTGCCGATGAGCACGTGGACCTTCCCGCCGGCCGCCTCCGCCTCGACCTCCAGGGCCATCAGTGCATCCATGATGTCCTTGGCGTTCGGCCCCCTGTCCATGATGTCCCCAGTCTGGACGAAGTGGGTATCGCCAGCCTGCCAGTGGAGGCCGGCATCGACCAGGCCGGTGCCCTTGATGATCTTCGCGAAGTTGTCATAGTCCCCATGAAGGTCGCCGACGACGAGAATTTTCCTGACACCGGTCCAGACGCAAGGGATCTCCTTCGCCGCCTGGACGGGAAGGCCCATGGCCAGCAGGGCCAGCCAGCCCGCGGCCGGCCATCGCCAGAGGGATTTTCGCCGGCTGCAACCAGGGAAAAAGGCTGGGCCCAAAGACTACCTCCCTTGCGCACCCTTGATCGGGGACCGCATGACGATTATATAGTTTCAATTGGCGTGGAAGTCAACTTGCCCGTCACGCCCAGCGAGCTTCGAGCCGGCGCCCGGGATTTGACTAAAGACGGCTTTGTGCTTATGCTTCACTCCAGGTGATGTTGCCATGAGGTGTCCGAGCTGTCAGTTCGACAACCCGGACGACACTCAGTTCTGCGGCCGCTGCGGCTCCAAACTCCCCTCCGCGCCCGGCGCTTCGCCCCCGTCCACCGACACCCTGGAGATCCCCCTGAGAGTGCTTTCTGTGGGCGTGGTTTTCGGCGGGCGGTATCAAATCGTGGAGGACCTGGGCAAGGGCGGGATGGGCAGGGTCTATAAAGCCATCGATACGGAAATCGGGGAAACCGTGGCCATCAAGCTCCTCAAGCCCGAGATCGCCGCCGACGCGGCGACCATCGAACGCTTCAGGAACGAGCTCAGGCTGGCGCGCCAGATCTCGCACAAGAGCGTCTGCCGCATGTACCACTTGGGCCGCGGGCAGGGAAGCTATTACATCACGATGGAATATGTGAGCGGCGAGGATCTGAAGAGCACCATCCTCCGGGTGGGTCCGCTCAGCGTCGTCCGGACCGTCGCCATTATGCGCCAGGTCTGCGAGGGACTGGCCGAGGCGCACCGGCTGGGCGTCGTCCACCGCGACCTGAAACCCCAGAACATCATGATCGACCGGGGCGGGAACGCCAAGATCATGGATTTCGGCATTGCCCGTTCGATCACGGCCAAGGACCTGACGGCGGCCGGCGTCGTGGTCGGGACGCCCGCCTATATGTCGCCCGAGCAGGTGGACGGCGGGGAGGTCGATGCCCGGGGCGACATCTACGCGTTGGGCATCATTCTTTTCGAGATGCTGACGGGCCGGCTGCCGTTCGAAGGGGAGACGCCCTTCAGCATCGCCTACAAGCAGAAAAGCGAGCTTCCGCCCGACCCGAGGAAGATCAATCCGCAGGTGCCTGAGGACTTGTCCGCGCTGATCCTGAAATGCCTGGCCAAGGACAAAGCCGCCCGTTATCAATCAGCCGATGACGTCCGGGAAGGACTCACCGGCGTCGAAAAGCAGCTGCCGACGACCGAACGGCAGGCGGCGCAGGCAAAATCGTCTGTTGCCAAGGCGGTCACTGCCGCGTTCAGCCTGAAGAAGCTCCGTCTCCCGGCGGCGCTGGCCGCTATCGCCCTGGTGGCGGCGGCTGCCTGGCTGCTTCTCCCGCACCGGCCCCGCCTCCGGCAATCCATCGCCGTCATCAGTTTCAAGAACCAGACCGGGGACAAAGCCTACGACTACCTGCAGGACGCCATTCCCAACCTTCTCATCACCAGCCTCGAGCAGTCGAAGTATCTGAGCGTGATGACCTGGGAGAGGACACGCGACCTCCTCAAGCAGATGAACCGCGCCGACGCCGCCTTCATCGACAGCGACCTCGGGTTCGAGATCTGCCGGAAAGACGCTGTCGGCGCCATCGTGCTCGGGAGCTTCGTCAAGGCGGGCGACATGTTCGCCACCGACGTCAAAGTCTATGACGTCGGCACGAAGTCGGTGCTCAAGAGCGCCAAGGTCCAGGGGGTCGGCGTCCGGAGCATCCTGGAAAACCAGATCGGGGACCTGAGCAAGGAGATCTCCAGCGGACTCGGGCTCTCCGGCCTCAAGGCCTCGGCCACCCGGGCCCGGGTCGCCGATCTGACGACCTCCTCGATGGAGGCTTACGAGTATTATCTCAAGGGCCGCGACGCCTGCGACAAATTCTACTATGACGAAGCCCGCCAAAACCTGGAGAAAGCGGTCGAGCTCGACCCCGCCTTCGCCGTCGCCTACCTCCAGCTGGCGGACGCGGAAAACGCTCTCGGGGATATGCAGGAGAGCCGGAAGGCCCTGGAAAAGTCGAAGGCCCTTTCGAACAAGGCCACGGAAAAGGAGAGGCTCTATATCGAAGCGTCCTATGCTAGCGCAGTCGAGCGCGATCCCGCCAAGAGGTACCGGATCCTGCAGGATCTCGCCCGGAAATACCCCAAGGAAAAGCTGGCCCACTATCTTCTCGGCGCCTCCGACCATAGCCAGGAGCGGTATGACGGCGCGCTCCTCGAGCTGAATCAAGCGCTGACTCTCGACCCGGATTACGGAGCCGCCCTGAATCAGATCGCCTACACCTACGCCGCCAAAGGGGAGTATGAAGCCGCGCTCGAGCGGTTCAGGCGCTATGCCGCCTTGTTTCCGAACGATGCCAACCCGCTCGATTCGATGGGGGAGACGTACTTCCTGATGGGCCGGCTGGACGAGGCCATCGCGAAATACGGCGAGGCCGTGAGCGTCCGGCCGGATTTCTCGGCTTCCGTGGCCTCCGAATCTTACGTCTACGCCCTTAAGGAAGAGTACGACAAGTCCCAGGCCTGGCTCGACAAGTTCATCGAGCTCGCACCGTCGATCGCCCTGAAGGGGAGGGGGCTCTATGCCAAAGCCTTCTTGCACTTTCTGACCGGCGAGCGCAAGAAATGCGAAACAGAACTGGATCAGCTGATCCAAGTCGCCATCGCTGTCGGTTACAAGGAAGGGAAAGCGGCGACGGAGCAGCTTGCGGCTTGGGTTTACCTCGAGAAGGGTAAGCTCGACCAGTGCCGCCAGGCGATTCAGAGCTGGTACGACTGGGTGAAGTCCGCCGGCGGCGCGACCGAAATTTGGAGCGTTGTCTATTCGCTCGAAAGCGGGTATGCGGACCTCAGGGAAAGCAAGCTCGAGGCTGCGAGAGTCCGTCTCCGGGAGATCCGCTCGACCATCCCGGCCATCGACCCGTCTCATCGGCGGATACTCTCCTACTGGGCCGCCTTGTACGAGGGGGAGATCCTCCTCCGGGAGGGGGCGCCGGAGAAAGCGGCGGCGCTCCTCGAAAACGCTCCCAGCCTCGGCCGACCCCCCAACATGCAGAACATCATGGGCATCTACAGCTTTCTTTTTCCCAAAGACGTGCTGGGCCGGGCCTATGCCGCCCGGGGCGCAATCGACAAGGCCATCGCCGAGTACGAACGCCTGACGACTTTTGACCCCGATCGTCCCGAGCGCGCCCTCCTCGATCCGCTGAACCACTTCCGGCTGGCCCGGCTCTACGACCGGCGCGGAACCCGCGAACAGGCGATCGTCCGATACCGAAGGTTCCTCGAGCTCTGGAAGAACGCCGACCCCGATCTGCCAGAGCTTGCCGAGACCCGGGGAAGACTGGCCGCCCTCGGTTCCTGAACGGGGCCCTGCCGAAACCGCCCGAAACCGAGAATTCCATATCGGTAAACCGCGGGGGAGTCCGGCTGCGGCTAGACGGGGGTGGATTCCGAAAGAAATGATCGGAGCTTGCCGCTTCGACCGAAGCTCTCAAGCTTCCTCAGCGCCTTGGCCTCGATCTGACGGATCCGCTCTCGGGTCACCTTGAAGACGTCGCCGACTTCCTCGAGAGTGTGCTCCTTACCGTCCATCAGTCCGAACCGGAGCTTCAGGACTTCCGCCTCTCTTTCCGTGAGGTTGTCCAGGGCGTGCTCGATCTGCTCCCGCAGGTTACGGTGAATGACGGTGTCCTCGGGGGATGGGCTGCTCTTGTCCTCGATGAATTCGCCCAGGCGGCTTTCCTCCTCGTCCCCGATGGGCGCGTCGAGCGACACCGACTCCTGCGAGGCCTTGATGATCTCGCGGATCTTGGGGACGGACAGGACCATCTTACGCGCCAGCTCCTCGTGGGTGGGCTCCCGCCCCCTGTCCTGGACGTACGTCTGGGTGATCTTCTTCAGCCGGTTGATGGTCTCGACCATGTGGACGGGGATCCGGATCGTCCGGGCCTGGTCGGCGATCGAGCGCGTGATCGCCTGCTTGATCCACCAGGTGGCGTAAGTCGAAAACTTGTAGCCGCGCCGGTAATCGAACTTCTCGACGGCCCTCATCAGGCCGATGTTGCCCTCCTGGATGAGGTCCAGGAAGCCCAGGCCGCGGTGGGTGTATTTCTTGGCGATCGACACAACGAGCCGTAGGTTGGCCTCGACCAGCTCCTTCTTGGCGCGCTCGCTGAGCTGTTTGCCCAGGCTGATCTCCCGGAGTATCTGCAGGGATTCCGCGTACGTAACAGCGGCCCGAGCCTGGGCTTCCCTGAGCCGGCGGTTGGCGTCCGCGATCTTGCGGCGGAGCTCGGTTTTTCGCTCGGGGTCGCGGGTCCGCCGGAGCGAGAGCGTCCACTCTTCCTTGGTTTCCGCGAGCTCGCCGTACTTTTGGAAAGCGGCCCGGACCCGCTCGATGATCTCCTCGAGCCGGGCCGGCCAGATATTCAGGGAGCCGATCAGCTCGATCTCCTCGTTCACGATGCGGCCGCGGCGGAACATCGTTTTACGGCGGTCGGGTATCTTGAGGAGTCGAGCGTGGCGTTCCCTGAGCTTCCGGAAGGACGCCAGGAGCGATTTTCTCCGTTCCTCGAGCTTGTCTTCCTCCAGGTCCTCCCCGCAATCGAAAAGCTCGGAAAGAACGGCGGGGTCGGCCTTGATCCTGTCTTCAAAGCCCGCCAGCTCCATCATCAGCAGGTTGGTGCGGGTCAAGGCCTTGAGAATGGTCTTCTGCCCCTTCTCGATCTGCTTGGCGAGGGTGATCTCTCCCTCGCGAGTCAGGAGGGAGATGCTGCCCATGTCCCTGAGGTAGAGCTTGACGGGGTCGGCGATGGGTTCGTCGCCCTCCACGAACGTCACCCGCCGGAGTGGGCTCCGGATCTTCATCAGCCATTCGACGTCGTCTTCGAAGTCCTGGTTGTCGCGAATCGGGTGTTTGGGGCGCTGAAAAGGAGGCTCGTCTTTTTTCATAAAAACAGGTCCACGTATCCGGCCACTTTAAAAATCCCCCTCCCTCTTACGGCCAGTTTCCCAGACTTTCGGTACGATTCAATATCAAGTATTATACCGGCTTTGTCAAGGATTTTCCGACGGTCCCCGTAATTCGCACGGGGCGTTGTTTTATTGATTTTTTGTCTCCGTTTTCGGATAATAACAGGAGGTTAAGGCAAGGAGCTCGAGATGAAGATCACCTCCAGGGAGCAGAACGATATCGTGATTTTCGATATCGACGGGGAGCTCACGCGCATCGACGACACCTCCCTGCACCAGCTGGTCAAGGAACAATTGGACGCCGGCCGGAGGAAGATCCTTTTGAACTTCGAGCTGGTGGAGTTCATCGACAGCTTCGGAGTTGGCGAGATCCTCGCCAGCTACATCTCCATCCACAACCTGGGCGGCAAGCTGAAGCTCGTCCGGATCTCCAAGAAGCTTTACCTGATCTTCCAGGTGACCGGCCTGACCAGGGTCCTGGACATCTCCGAGGACGAAGAGGCCGCGCTGAAAAGCTTTTTCTAGAGCCTCCTTGCGCAGATCCTCAGGCGGTAGGGGCTTCTGATGGCGGACAGACGCCCGCGCTCGTTCTTATCCGGGATCGTCGACATCCAGCCCGGCGAAAAAGCCGTCGCCCTCCTCCTCTTCCTTTATTTTTTCTTCATCACCGCCCCGTATTACATCATCAAGAGCCTGAGGAACGCCAGCTTCCTCGACCGGCTGACCGATGCCCGTCTGCCCCTGGCCTACTTCCTGACCGCCGTCTTGATGGGCCTGATCGTCAACCTCCATTCCCGGCTCCAGGTCCGGCTCCCCCGCCGGAACCTGATCGTCGGCAGCCTGGCGTTCTTCCTGGCGACCATGTTCGTATTTTGGTGGCTGCTGCGATATCCCTGGGAGTGGGTGCCGGTGGCCTTCTGGGTGTGGGCCAATATCTTCGCCATCGTCCTCGTGACGCAGTTCTGGATCCTGGTCAACGACACCTTCAACCCGCGCGAGGCCAAGCGGCTGATCGGGTTCATCGGCAGCGGCGCCCAGCTCGGCGCGATCCTGGGGGGCGTCCTGGCCGGGCTGCTCGCGAGGGGAAGCGGCAGCGGGCTTCTCCTGCCGCTCGCCGCAGGGATGCTGGGCTTGGGGATCGCGTCGGTTTTCGAGATCTTCCGGCGGCAGAAGCAGCGGGCCGCCTCGCCGGCGGCCCAGCCTGAGCAAAAGGCGGCTCACGGGCCATCCGCCGGCGGCCGGAAGTTCGGCTTCCGGGACGCCTTCAAGACGACCCGGACCGACGCCTTTCTCAGGCTGCTGGCCGGGATCATGGTCGTCACGTGGGTGGTCTCGACCCTGATCGACTATCAGTTCAACAGCGTCGTTTCCCGGAGGATCGAGGGCGCCCCCAACCTGACATCGTTTTTCGGCTTTTTCAACGCCGGGGCCATGGCCGTCGCCTTCCTCCTCCAGCTTCTGTTGACCAGCCGGATCATCAAATCCTGGGGGATCCGGGTGACGCTGCTGATCTACCCGCTGGCGCTTCTCTTTTTTTCGGGAGGAACCGGCCTCATCGCCTATGCCAGCATTCTTCCCGCCATCCTTCTCAAGGCGAGCGACAAGAGCCTGGCCTATTCCCTCAACCAATCGGTCCGCGAGCTCCTGTACATCCCGATATCTCCCGACCAGAAATACCAGGCTAAGATCTTCATCGATATGTTCCTCAACCGGTTCGCCAAGGGACTGGGCGCGGTCATCCTCATGGGGCTGCTCCTCGCCTTTCCCAGGGAGGCGGCCCTGCGGTTCATCAGCGTCGCCGTCGTCCTCTGCATCGCGCTCTGGGTCCTCCTGAACCTCCGCGCGGGGCGCCAATACGGAAGCATCGTCAAGGATAAGCTGGAGCAGTATGAGAGGGGCGAACGGCTCGTCGCCCAGCAGGTCGATATCGACACCACCAAGCTCGTCTTCGACACGCTCGAGAGCCGGGACCGGAGCGATGTCCTTTACTCCATGAACCTTTTCGACCTGATCAAGAAGCATAAGCTGACACCCGACGTCAGGCGTCTGATCGACCGGCGGTCGGGCGAGATCCGGACCGCTTCGCTGGGCACGGTCTTCGAGCTGGAGGAGACGGGACTGGGCCCGTCCCTCGAAGAGGGATGGGATGACGACGCCTTGAAGCAGGAAGTTCAGGAGATCATGGAGCTTGAGGCCTACCAGGAAGTGATGAAGGAGCATATCGGCCAAACGCTCCGCAGGGATGGCCCCGAAGGAGAGGTCGAGCGGATGGAGGCGGCCAAGACGATCGGCTTCATGAGCCCGCGGGCGCCCGCCGTGAAATGGCTGGATGACCTCATCCAGGATGACTCCCTCGAGGTCAGCCGACTGGCCATCAGGAGCGCCGGGGAGCTCAAGCGGCGGCAAAATATCCCCGCTCTCGTCCAGGCGATGAAGCGGTCCGCCCTCCGGGAGGACGCGGCCGACTCGCTCGAAAAGTACGGAGCGAAGGTCTCCGGGACCGTGGCCGATTATCTCCATGACCCCGGCGAGCCCGAGGAGGTCCGGCGGACGGCGGCGCGAGTCCTGTCCCGGCTGGGGACCCAGGAAGCGGCCGACTTCCTCGCCCTGGAGCTGGCCCCGGCCGGCGGCGCGCTCGAGCCTGATATCATCGACGCCCTGGATATGATCCGGGCGGGGAACCCGAAAGTCTGCTTTCCGACTGAGATCGCGAGGGCCAGGGTCCTCGACCAGGCCCGGGCCGGCTGCCGGCGGCTGGTCGAAGTCCTGGAGAAGTGCGGGCCTGCCGGCGCCGGGAGCGCGGCGGATCGGCAGAAGGATGACGAACGCTTGCGGATGATCTTCCAGCTCCTGGGCCTGATCTACCCTTACGACGACATCGCCAAGGCTTTTCAGAATTTCAGGTCGGGGACGAAGAATTCGGTCGCCTATGCCGTCGAGCTCCTGGATACGCTCCTCGACAAGGAGCTCCGGGACGTGGTCCTCCCGCTCGTCGAGGACCTGCCGGACGAAGAGAGGCTCCGGCTCTGCCGCAGCCGGGCCGAGCTGAGCAAGGACAGGAATCCCGAATGACGGAGACGCGCCGGCTGAACGGGACGTGGCTGCCGCCGGCCATGTTCGGGTATTTCTTTCTGATCACCACGGCCATCTACACCGTCAAGCCCGCCAAGGACTCGCTCTTCAACGCCGTCCTGGGTCCGTCGCGGCTGCCCTACGCCTTTCTCCTGACGGCGGTTCTCATGGGACTCACGGTATCCGTGAACGCCCGCCTGATGGACAGATTCAGGCGCCCGAGGCTTCTTTCCCTGAGCCTGGGCTTTTTCGCTCTCACGGGCCTTCTTTTCTGGATTGTCATCCGGCAGGGGACGCCCTGGCCGTGGATCTTTCTTCTCATCTACTGCTGGGGCGACATCCTATTGGTAACATCGATCACCCAGTACTGGATCTTCATCAATGACCTCTTCAATCCCCGCGAGGCCAAACGGCGCATCGGCTTTTTCGTCGGCGGCGGGCTGCTCGGGGGGATCGCCGGCTCGATGGTCGCCCGGTTCCGTCCCGGGCATCTGGAAACCGAGAGTCTGATCCTGGTCGGGGCCTTGGTCCTGGCCGGCTCCATCCCGCTTGTCCTCCTGGTCGGCAGGTTCGCCCGCCGGCCATCCCAGGATGAGGTCCAGGCCAGGGCGACAAGGCGGCGTGAAAAGGTGGGGTTCGCCGCCAGCCTCTCGCTGATCAAGAAAAGCCGGTACCTCCTGCTCCTCAGCGGCATGATCCTGGCCGGCATCGTCGTTTCCAACCTGGTCCAATTCCAGTTCCTGTCCGTGGCCAAGGCATCCTTCTCCGACAAAGAAACCCAGACCTCTTTCTTCGCCACCTTCGCCGTGATCGTCCTCGTCATCTCCTATCTTTTCACGACCTTTCTCACGTCGGGATTGCTCAGGCGCTTCCCCCTCAAGATCACGCTGGTCACCATGCCTGCGCTCCTTTTGGCCGGGTCGGCGGTCCTGTTCTTCCCGGGCCTCAGCCTGCTCGCCTGGGCCGTGTCCCTCAGGGGAGTGGATAAGACCCTGACGCATTCCTTGATGCAGTCGCTCCGGGAGCTCCTGTATATCCCGGTACCCCAGGACATCAAGCTCAAGGCCAAGATCTTCATCGACATGTTCCTGAACAAGTTCGCCGACGGCCTGACGGGCCTCCTGCTGATCGCCGTCTCTTTGTTTTTCCGGCTGACCATCAAGGAGACGGCGGTCGTCATCATTGCCGTCAGCGTCCTCTGGATCATCCTGGGCCGCCGGGTCGCCCGGGAATACGTCAACATCGTCAAGGGGAATATCCAGATCAAGTGGCCGGACGCCGACAAGCTGGTCACCGACTCGATCGACGTCGACCTGACCAAGCTGGTCTTCGACACGCTCGAGAGCCGGGAGAGAAGCTCGGTCCTCTACGCCATGAACTTGTTCGACCTGATCAAGAAAGAAAAGCTGAGCCCCGAGCTCAAGCGGATCATCTCCCAGAAGAATGCCGAGATCCAGGCCAGGTCGGTGGGTTCGGTCCTGGACGCCTCGGGCGGCGGGCCGGTGCCCGATTTCGAGGACGCCCTCGACCCGGGCGCCATTGACGACCAGGTGCGGGAGATCATGTCGCTCGACGTCTACCAGGAGTTGATGAAGACACAGCTCGAGAAGGCCGCCGGAGAGAGTCCCGCAGACACCGAGATCTCCAGGATGGAGACCGCCAAGATGCTGGGCTTGATGGACGCGGGTTCCCCCTTGGCCAAGAACATCGACAGGTATCTCGCCGACCCTTCGGCCGAAGTGGTCCGGTACGCCGCCGAGAGCGCCGGCCGCCTCAAGCTGCGAGGCTCGGTGCCGCGACTGGTGGGCCTCCTGGAGCGCCCCGCGACCCGGGAGGCCGCCGGCGGCGCCCTGGCGGCCTACGGGCCCGCGATCGCCGGGACGCTCCGGGACTACCTGGCGGACGGCGAAGAGAGCGTCCGGGTGCGCCGGGCCATCCCCGACATCCTGGCGAGAGCGGGAACCCAAAGAGCCGTCGACGTGCTCCTGATGGAGCTCCGGCGGGATTCGCCCGAAGTGGAAGAGGAGCTCGTTGCGGCGCTCCATAAGCTGAGGTCCGCTGACGCGTCCCTGAAGTTCCCCGAGCCGGAGGTCGCGGCCAAGACGCTCGCCCTGATCAAGAAATGTCACCTGATACTCCTCGAGCTCGGCGACCTGAGAGAGGACAAAAAAAAGGATTCCCTGGCTAAAGAGCTGGAAAACAGCCTGGCGCGCACCATGAGGCGGGTTTTCGAGCTGCTGGGCCTTGTCCATAACCGGGAGGACATCTTGAAAGCGTATCAAAACATCCAGGCGGGGACGAAAAAGGCCCTGGACTACTCGATCGAGCTCCTCGAGAACATCCTCCAGAAAGACGTCAAGGATTGCCTTCTGCCCCTTCTTGAAGACACGCCGTTCGAGGAGAAGGTCCGGCAGAGCCGACGGCTGCTCAAGGCCGCCGAGAAAATCCGGCCGGCTTGAAGGGGCCGGCCGAAGAGCGGTATAATCGGGCCGGGAAGAAACCGATGCCGAGACTCTTCGTTTATCCCAAGAAAGGCGACACCTACTGGTTCAGCCTGGACAAGGAAAAAACCACCATCGGCCGGTCCGATGACAATGACATCGTCCTCGCCGACGCCTTTTCCTCCGGCCACCATGTCCTGATCAGCCGCGTGGACGACGGCTACCGGGTGCGCGACACCGGCAGCAAGAACGGGACGTTCCTCAACGCCAAGAAGATCTCCGGCGAGGTCGGCATCATGAAAGGGGATGAGATCCTGGTCGGGCACACCCGGATCATCTTCGACAAAGAGGTGTCGAGCAACGTCGAGGTCACCGAGATCGTCCCGCTCTCGCGGAACATCAATACGATCCACCTCAACGACATCCTGAAAAAGACGGATATCGAGACGACCATCCAGGGGATGGCCACCCCGGCGGACTTTCTCAAGGCGAAATCGGATTTCCGGTCGATGGCCGTGATCAACGCCGTCAGCCAGGCGCTCGCCATGCACCAGCCCGTGAATGTGCTGATGGAGCGCATCATGGACCTCATTTCGGCGCACCTGCCGATGGACCGCGGCGTCCTGTTTCGCACCGAAGGCAACCCGCCGCAGCTCATCGAAAAGGTCACCCGGATCAATAACCGCAGCCTGGCGCGCCAGAAGATCCAGGTCAGCCAGAGCATCGTCAACCTCGTTCTCGACAAGCACTCCGCCGTCCTCATCACGGACGCCCAGCAGGACCCCCGGTTTTCTGGGGCGGAAAGCGTCATCATATCGAACATCCACTCCGCGATGTGCGTTCCCCTCTGGAACAACCGCGAGATCATCGGCGTCCTCTATGCCGACCGGACCGCTCTTCTCGACCAGTTCACCGAGGACGACCTGCGGCTGCTGACGCTCCTTTCCAATCTGGCCGCCGTCAAGATCGAGAACGCCGAGGGCGTCCAGAGGACCATCGAGCTGGAGATGATGAAAAAGGAGCTCAACCGCGCCGCCCAGATCCAGAAGGACCTGCTGCCCAGGCAAAATCCCGCCTGCGAGAATTTCGAGATCGCCGGCCTGAACATCCCGTGTGAGCAGGTGGGCGGGGACTATTTTGATTTCATCCCGATCGACCCCGGCCGCCTGGGCATCATCATCGCGGACGTCTCGGGCAAGGGGATCAGCGCGGCCCTGCTGATGGCGTCCCTCCGGGCCGCCCTCCACGTCGAGATCCGGCCCCAGATCAAGATCGATGACATGGCCTGCCGGCTCAACGACTTCGTCCACCAGAGCGCCGCCGTCAACCGGTTCATCACCTTCTTTTTCTGCGAGCTCGAGCTCAAGACGGGAGCGTTGAGGTACATCAACGCGGGCCACAACCCGCCCATCCTGATCAAGAGGGGGGGAGAGATCTGCCGCCTCGAGCCGGGCGGCTTCTGCCTGGGCATGTTTCCTTCCGTCGTCTACGAGGCAAGCGAGGTGTGTCTGGGCGCGGGTGATACGGTCGTTCTTTATACCGACGGGGTGACCGACAGCCGGAACACGGAGAACCACGAGTTCGGCGAGGAGAACCTCATCGCCCTGGTCAAGAAAAATATCAAGCAGCCGGCGGACAAGATCGTGGACAAGGTCAGCGCCGAGCTGAGCGCGTTCACGGCCGGCGCGCGCCCGTTCGACGACATGACACTCATCATCATTAAGAGGACGGCCTGAGGCCGGCTGGCCGATGACCCCGGGATTGCCCAAAGAGCGGCTTGCCTCACTGGATGCCTTCCGCGGCATCACTATCGCCGGGATGATCCTGGTCAATAACCCGGGCAGCTGGCAGCACGTCTACCCGCCGCTGCGGCACGCCGCCTGGCACGGCTGGACCCCCACCGACCTGGTGTTCCCGTTTTTCCTGTTCATCGTCGGGGTCGCGGTCGCCCTGGCCCTGGGCCGGCGGGTCGATGAGGGGATTTCTTCCGGCGGGATCCACCGGAAGATCGTCGTCAGGAGCGCCCTGATTTTCGGGGTTGGGCTGGCGCTCCACCTCTTTCCCCGGTTCGATTTTGCCGGTATGCGCATCCCGGGCGTCCTGCAGCGGATCGCCGTCTGCTATCTCGCCGCCGCCCTGCTGTACATTCATGCCGGGCCGAGGGCGAGGATCGCCTGGGTGCTGGCGTTGTTGGCCGGCTACTTCTTGATCATGAGATTTGTCCCCGTTCCGGGCTACGGAGCCGGGGTGTGGGATTATGACGGCAACCTGGAGAGCTACATCGATACCAAGCTCCTGGCCGGACACCTGTACAAGCCGGAATTCGACCCTGAGGGCTTTCTGAGCACGCTGCCGTCAATCGCCACGGCGATCCTGGGGACGCTGGCCGGGGATTGGCTCAGGACATCGCGGCGGGCTGCCGCCAAGGCAGCCGGACTGGCCGGGGCGGGTGTCATCCTGACCGCTGCGGGCCTGGCCCTTCATCCTTATTTCCCGATCAATAAGCAGCTCTGGACGAGCAGCTTCGTCCTTTTCACCGCCGGGGCCGCCTGCTTGCTTTTGGCCGCCTGCTACCTGGTCATGGACGGACTGCGGCTCAGGAAATGGGCGCTCCCGTTCACTGTTTTCGGGACAAACGCCATTGCGGCCTATGTCGGGTCGTCAGCGATGATCAAGCTGCTGAGGCTGGTCAAGCTGGGTTCGGGAGCGGAGAGAACGGACGCTTTAGCCTGGGTTTATCAGCACGCCTTTGTTCCCTGGGCGGGCGACCTGAACGGCTCGCTCGCCTTTGCCATAACGCTACGTCGTTCTCTGGATGGCCCTCATGACCATCCTCTACCGAAAAAGGATCTTCATCAGGCTGTGACCGAAGCCCTGAAAAACCGCGATGGAGGAAAGCCGATGACCCAGCGTCAATCGAAGGCGGCGCCGGGGCGGGCAACGCTGGCTGTCCTCCTCGGGGCAGCCTCCCTGGTGCTTCTCTTTTCTTGCCGCGGCGGCCGGCCCGCGGCCGGCCCGCCGCCCGCTCCCGGCGTCAAGCCGGGGCTCGAGGTCTTCCTCGAGAGCCGCCTCGACCTGGTCAAGGGGAAGCGGGTCGGGCTCATCGTCAACCCGACCGGCGTCGACAGGCGGCTCAGGAGCAGCATCGAACTGCTGAAGAGCGCCGCCGGCGCTGAACATCGTCGCCCTTTACGGCCCGGAGCACGGGGTCCGGGGAGACGCCCAGGCGGGCGAGTACGTGCCGTTCTATATCGACCGTAAGTTCGGGCTGCCCGTTTTCAGCCTGTACGGCCAGTCCTTCAAGCCGGAGCCCGGCATGCTCAAGAATATCGATAGCTACATGAGAGCCTTCGATACCGATGCGTCGGGCGCCGGCAAGATCCCTGAGGGCGCCATGATCAAGGATGTGGATGCCCTGATCTTCGATATCCAGGAAATCGGCACGCGGGTTTATACGTACGTAGCGACCATGGCCTACGCGATGGAGGCGGCCGCTGAGAGCGGCATCGATTTCATCGTGCTCGACCGTCCGAACCCCCTCAATGGGACGGTCCTCGAGGGCCCGGTCCTCGATTACCCCGAGCTGAGCTCGTTCGTCGGCCTCTACCCGGTCCCCCAGAGATACGGGATGACGATCGGCGAGCTGGCCCGGCTGTTCAACGATAAGTTCCTTAAGATAAAAGCGAAGCTGACGGTCATCCCGATGGCGGGCTGGCGCCGGGCGATGTGGTTCGACGAGACGGGCCTGCCTTGGGTGATCCCCTCGCCGAACATGCCCACCCAGGAGACGGCGGCGGTCTATCCCGGCCAGGTGCTCCTCGAGGGGACGAACCTGTCCGAAGGGCGGGGCACCACCCGGCCGTTCGAGCTGTGCGGCGCGCCCTGGGTCGACGGCAACGCGTTGGCCCGACAGTTGAACGCCCTGGGGCTCGATGGAGTCATTTTCCGCGAAGCCTGGTTCACGCCGACTTTCTCGAAATTCGCGGGCGAGCTCTGCGGCGGGGTGCAGGTCCACGTGACCGACAGGAACGGCTTCCGGTCGTTCGCCGCCACCCTCCATCTCATCCGGCTCGTCCGCGAAATGTATCCCGGGCACTTCCAGTTCCACGCCGATTATTTCGACAAGGTCGCGGGCAGCCGCCGCATCCGGGAGGCTCTCGAGCGGAACGCCGCCGTGGCGGACATCGTCATTGGCTATGAAGCCGGCCTGAAGAGCTTCGAGGATCTCCGCCGTCCCTACCTGCTTTATTAGAGGAGAGCTATCCATGCCCGGACATGAATCCACCTATGCGCTCGCCAATCCGTTGTCGAAGATCATCGACAAGCCCCCGGCGGAATTCACCCGCGCGGATTTTCTCAAGGTCATCAGCGGGCGCAACATCGAGCGCCTGACCTTCCATTACACCGCGCTGGACGGGAAGCTCAAGGAGCTGAAGCTCCCGGTGGCCAACGCCGCCGAGGCCGAGAACATCCTGGCGAAGGGGGAGAGGGTCGACGGTTCGTCGCTGTTCAAGGGCATGGTTGACGCCTCGCTCTCCGATCTCTACGTCGTCCCCGTATACCGGTCGGCTTTTCTCAACCCGTTCGACGAGGGGAGCCTCGACTTCATCTGCCGTTACCTCACGAAGGACGGCGACCTGGCGCCGTTCGCCCCGGACAGCATCCTGGCTCACGCCGCCGGGAGCTTCCGGGAGCGCTCGGGCCTCGATATCAGGGCCCTGGGCGAGCTCGAGTTCTTTCTCCTGAGCCCCCAGGGCCTCTGCCTCTATCCGGCCCAGAAGCAGCACGGCTACCACGCCTCGTCCCCCTACATGAAAAGCGGCGAGATCCTCAATGAGATCGTCCGTTACATCACCCAGATCACCGGCTCCGTCAAGTATGCCCACGCCGAGGTCGGGTTCGTGGAGAGCGTCCGGAGCGACCTCGAGGAGATCCGCGGCAAGCAGGCCGAGCAGCTCGAGGTCGAGTATCTGCCCCTGCCTGTCGAAGAGATGGCCGATGCCCTCGTCCTGGGGCGCTGGCTCATCCGAAACACCGCCTACCGGCACGGCTGTGTGGCGACATTCACCCCCAAGATCGAAGAGGGGGTCGCCGGCAACGGCCTGCACTTCCACCTGGAACTCCTGCGCGACGGGCGGAACATCATGGTCGACGAGGACGGGCGTCTGTCCCAGCCCGCCCGCAGGCTGGTCGGGGGGCTGTGCCACTACGCCGACTCCCTGACGGCTTTCGGCAACACGGTCTCCTCCGCCTATCTTCGGCTCGTGCCCAACCAGGAGGCGCCCACCCGGGTCTGCTGGAGCGACCTCAACCGCAGCGCGATGATCCGCGTTCCGCTGGGCTGGTCGAACCTGCCGCACCTGGCGCAGCGCCTCAATCCCCAGGAAACGACGCCCTTCCGGGAGACATCCAGCCGCCAGACGGTCGAGCTCAGGAGCCCGGACGGCAGCGCCATCACCCACCTGCTGCTCGCGGGCATCGTCATGGCCGCCGATTGGGGGTTCCGGGAGGACGGCACGCTGTTTGAAAAGGACGTGCCCCTCGAGCCTGGCCGAAAGGCTCTACGTCAAGGGAAATATCTTCACCGACCCGGTCCTCCTCCAGAAGCTGCCGGCGCTTCCCCGGAGCTGCGTCGAGTCGAGCCGGATCCTCCTCCAGAAGCGGGACCTCTACGAGCGCGAAGGGATCTTCCCGCCGAGCATCATCGATTACATGGCTCGCCTTCTCCAGGCGGAAAACGACGAGGGGATGAACCGGACACTGGCGGACATGCCCGCCGACGACAGGCTGCACGAGACAAGAAAGATCATGCACAAGGACCTGCACCGCCATTGAGGCGCGGAGGGCGAACATGCCTGAAGAAACGATGACCTCCCGTGAGCGCTGGGCCGCCGTCCTCGGCCGCCGGCGGCCCGACCGCGTCCCCATGGATTACTGGGCGACGACGGAGACATCGGCGGCGCTGAGAAAGCGGCTGGGCTGCCAAACCACCCGGCAGGCGCTCGAAAAGCTCCATGTGGACTTCGTGGTCAAAGCGGTCCCGGAATATGCCGGCCCCAGGCTCAAGCCGAGGACCGATATCTTCGGCTGCCGTTTCCGCGTGGTGGACTACGGCACCGGCGCCTACGAGGAATGCATCGGCCATCCCCTGGCAGGCTTCCAGTCGGCAGACGAGATAGAACGGCGCTATGAGTGGCCGGACCCGGACTGGTGGGACTATCGCGGGCTCAAGCGGTGGGTCAAGGGCAAGGAAATGTATCCCGTCCGGGGGGGCGGGTCCGAGCCCTTCCTGACGTACAAGTACCTCCGCGGCCAGGAGCAGGCGTTCATCGACCTCGTCGAGAATCCCGGAGATCGTCAGGCTCTGCCTGTCCAGGCTCTTCGACCTCGCCTACG
Source organism: Candidatus Aminicenantota bacterium (assembly GCA_963764885.1). Classification (GTDB taxonomy): domain Bacteria; phylum Acidobacteriota; class Aminicenantia; order Aminicenantales; family UBA8522; genus CAVSCD01. Next base: position 401,306 of record CAVXUH010000006.1, on the reverse strand, counting down.
AGAACGCCCTGCGCATCTACGAACAGCTGCCCGGGCTGGTGATGCTCAGCGCCGTGGCGGAGGACATGGGCGGCCAGACCGGCCTGATGTTCTCCCCCGCGCACATCCGCGAGTTCCTCCTGCCCGGCATGAAGCGGATGATCGGCCTGGCCCGCGAGGACGGAGCGTACGTCTTCCACCACAACGACGGCAACTGCCGGCCGATCATCCCCGACATGATCGAGGCGGGCATCGACATCCTGAATCCCATCCAGTGGCGTATTCCCGGGATGGAAAGGGAAGGCCTGAAGGCGCGATTTCGGCGACCGGCTCGTCTTTCACGGCGCCGTGGACAACCAGCAGACCCTGCCGTTCGGCACGGTCGAGGACGTGCGCCGCGAAGTCATCGACAACCTGAACATCCTGGGCCAGGGCGGCGGCTACATCCTCGCGCCGTGCCACAACATCCAGTCGCTGACGCCGGTCGAGAACATCATCGCGATGTACGAGACGGGCTACGAGTACGGCTGGCGCTGAGCCCTTTCGCTCAGGCAGCCCCTTCCTGGTGGCGGCGGAATTCGGCGGAGAGCGCCCTCCAGAGCGAGTTGAAGCGCTCCTGGAGAGCCTCGTAAACCCCGGCACGGCCGGGCCGCGGCTCGACCACCGTCCGGCCTTGCTTGACCCTCCGGCCGACAACGTCCGCGATGTCCGACGAGCCGTCGGTTTCCCTTTCATAGGTCCAGATGGACTGAAGGGCCGCGCCATAGGCGGCCGCTTCGGGCTCGACGGTCCTGACGACCGGAGTCTGGAGGACATCGGCGACGACCTGGAGCCAGAGCCGGCTGTTGGCGCCGCCGCCCGTCGCCCGGATCTCGGTCGGACGGAGCCCGAGGGCCCTCAGGCGCGCGAACCCGTAGCCGAGGTTGAGCACGGTCCCCTCGATGACCGACCTGGCCAAGTGGGCGGAATCGAATGTCCTGCGGTTGAGCCCGAAGATGACGCCGCTCGCCAGGGGCAGCGCGGGGACCCGCTCGCCGTCGATGAAAGGAAGGAAGAGGAGGCCCCCGGCGCCCGCCGGGGCGCGGCCGGCGAGCGACTCCAGTCCCGCGTTCGAGAGCTTGAGGACGGACTTGAGATGCTCGGTCGTGTTGGTAACGTTCATGGTGCAGAGGAGCGGCAGCCAGCCGCCCGTGCTGTCGCAGAAAGCGGCGATCTCGCCCCTGGGGTCGACGAGGGGCCGTGGAGAGAAACAGAAAATGGTACCGGACGTGCCCAGGCTGATCGTCGAAATGCCCGGTGAAACGTTCCCCGTGCCGATAGCGGCCATCATGTTATCCCCGCCGCCGCTCGAGACGAGGACGCCGCCCAATCCCAGCGCCTCGGCGGCGGGTCCGCTCACCCGGCCGACGGGCTCGGCAGCGTTGCCGGGGACCGGGAGCTTACCGGCGAGCGCCGGGTCGACCGCGTCAATCGCCTCCCGGCTCCATACCCGCCGGCGGATATCCAGGAACCCCGTGCCGGAAGAATCGCCATATTCCATGGCCGCCCGGCCGGTGAGCCAGTAGTTGAGATAGTTATGGGGCAGGAGGACAGTCGCCAGCCGGTCGTAGCGCCTCGGCTCGTGCCTTTTGAGCCACAACACCTTGGAGGCCGTGTAGCCGACGGCCAAGCTGATCCCGAGCTTCCGGATGCAGCCCCGCTGCCCGCCCAGGCGGTCGAGGATTATCTCGGTCTCCTCGACCGTCGACGTATCGTTCCAGAGCTTGGCGGGCCGCAGCGGCCGGCCGGCCCGGTCGAGTGGGACAAAACCGTGCTGTTGACCGGATACGCCCAGGCAGGCGATGTCGCGCGTCTTGACCCGGGCCTCCGCGACCGCCGCGGCCAGGGCGTGGCGCAGCGCCTCGACCCAGACGGCGGGGTCCTGCTCGCTTTCCCCGACCTTCAGGCCGGGGACGAACCGGTGCGGACCAAAGCCCCGCCCGAGGACCCTGCCTTTGAAGTCGATGATCAGGGCTTTGGTGCCCTGCGTTCCCGAGTCGATGCCCACTGCGTGCATTCAGGTCTCCTGTTCTCCCGGCCGCGGCGATCCCCTGACGGGCGGTGCCTGAGGGTTCAATACACCCGCAGGGGATTCTTGAGCTTGATGACCATCTCGTCTAAGCGCTGGGCCAGGTCGGCCGTGAGCCTCCAGACCCCGTAAGCGTTTTTCTCGTAGAAAAAGCTGCCTTTTGGCACCAAGGCGTGGAGTGAGTTCGTGAAAAAGTCGGCCCAGGTATAGACAAGCGGCCGGACCCAGTAGACGTAGTTTCCGTCCGAGGGGGCGTAAAAATACGTGCCCGCCTTGAGGGGAAACGGGCCGGAGAGCTCCAGGCCGCCGTCGGCCGCCCCGATGCGCAGACTGAAAAACCCGTAGGCGAGCTCCGTGTTGACCAGTCCGACCCAATCGAGGTCCGCGGGAGCGATGTGGGCCAGTCCGTTCGGGAGCCCCGACTTCTCTTCGAGCGGTAGCTTGACCAGGCGGCCGTCCTTGCCCTTGTAGATCAGCGAGTCGAAAAGCTCCTTATAGACCACCATCTCGTCGTTCCTGACGGCGATCACTCCGCGGTCCTTCTCGAAGCTCAGCCTCGTTTCGGAGATGAAATACGGAGAGCCGGCTTCAACCGTATACTTGACCTCAAGGATGACATCGGGGATATGCGGCAGCGGGCTCCTCCGGGAATTCGTATAGACAAAGCTCCCGGCCCTGTCCGCGAACGCCGCCGGCGGGTTCCAGTCGAACGAGTGGTCCCAGCCAAGGCCCTGGACGAAGACATCCGGGTTCCAGTGGATGACGCCGACCTTGTTGTAAAGCCTCACCCGTGGGTCGGCGGCTTCGATGACGTTGACCTGGCCGCTTTTCGGACTGAGCTCGAGCGCCAGGCGGGGCGTCCGGACCGTTTTGCCCAGGCCTTCGCCCGTCACCCGGATTTCTCCGGCGGGCGGCGCCTCGGGGCCCTTACCTTTGAGAACGAGGAGCCGGCGCTTCTCGCGCGGCGCGGCCGACAGCCTGAGGACGATCTTGTGCGTCAGCGTCGAAGGGAAAGCGCCTTTGACCGCGGGCGCGGCGACTCCGGTTTCGACGATCTCGAAAGGCACGGGCCGGGAGCCGTCGAAGATGACGAGGCCGGCGCCCTTGAGCTCATCAGCGGGACCGGTCACGGCCAAGACGGCGGTCTCGTCCCGGCGCTCGAGGCCGGCCTCCTCCTCGACGGTATAGACCCTGTAAAAGCCCTCCTCGCCGCCGGGGATGCCTCCCTCGGCAGGGGAGATGCCCTTGAGTTGGTATCGCTCAGGCTTGGCCTTGGCCTCGGGGAGGTATTGGACTATCGCCGTATAGTTCTTGCCGCTTGACCAGGCATAGTCGAGAACGACATCGTAGAGGCCCCGCTCGAGGGGTGCGCCCGAAGCGATCGGCTTTCCCGTTGCGAAAACCAGGAACGACCGGACGCTCGTACCGTTCAGGCTGAGATCTTTGACCTCGACCCTTTCCTTTTTGACCTCGAAGGGGAAGCGGACCCTGTAAACCGGCTCTTCGGGCCGCGGGGCGAGGAACTCGAGCGCCGGCCGTCCGGCCGGAGGCGGGCAGGCGGCCGGTCCGGGACCGGCCAGGACCCACGGTCCGGCGGCCGCCAAGAGCAAGATCGCGGACAGCGCCGGTTTTCTCATGGCGGCCCTCATTTCTTCTGTTTGCCGACGGCCCCCCGGACGCCTTCCTCAAAGGGTTCGGTCAGGATCGGGACCACCCAACCCTCCGGGCTCTCGACGAACGTTTCGATCCACTCCATCACGCTGACCGGATGCTTGAGGTCATCGAACAGGCTGTTGACCCTGCCGGCATAGCCCTGGTCTTTCTTGAAGGCGAAGGGATAGAAGGCGTTCCTCTCATAATAGACGCTGCCCCTGCGCACGGGAAGCATGCGCGTCTGGTTGTTGGTGGCGAAAGAGTAGACGAGCCCTCTGGCCAGATAAAACCATGGGCCGTGCTGGATGTAGACGAACGGCTGTGTCGCCGAGGCCTCGCCGCCTTCCACATTGGTCATGGTGAGGTCGACGTAGAGGTTGGCGAAGGCCACGCCGCTCGCCTCGTTATAGAATGTCACCCAGGGGATGTCGGGCCGGAGCGTGATCACGTGGTCCGGGTGCATACGGGTCCGGGTGAGGTCGATCGTCTGGATGCCGCCGTCCATGGTCCTGTAAGCGGCGCGGTTGAAGACCTTTTTATTGAAGACGACCTCGCCGTTGCGGAGGGCCTGGACAAACAGGTTGTCCGTGATGTCGAGCGTGGTTTCGGCCAGGACGTAGGGGACCCCCGCGTAAAAATGGTAGGTGACGCTCGCCAGCACGCTCGGGTAGTAGGGAAGGGGTCCGGCGATGCGGATGGCATAGACGACCGGCCCGGAGGTCTCGGCGAACGGTGGGTTCTCCCAGTCGGACGTGTGGAGCCAGGAGTGCGGCGGCGCATAGACGTCGGGATTCCAATGGATCGAGCCGTTTGTCTCGAGCTTGTGCTCGAGCCGTGTCCCCGAGGATTTCTCGGTGATCTCGTAGATCACGCCGCTCTTTTTGTTGAGGGTGATCCTGTAGAACCCGTTTTCGATCGTCTTGCCGAGGCCCTGCCCCGTGACCTTGAGGTCCGAGGCGTAGGCCGGTTTCGGGGCGGCGGGATTGTTGAAGAAGACGAGATACGTGGCCTTCTCATGAGCCTTCAGGCTGGCCAGGAAGACCAGGCCGAACGTCGTCGTCGGCTGCGCGCGGGTGACGCGCTCGCCCGTTTTCAGGTCTTTCTCCGCGACCTCCATGGACTTCGTGTCATTCCAGGTGGCGACCTCGTTGACCTGGGAAGGGACCTCGGCGTAAACGACGTCACTGCCGCTTCTGTCGGCGCGGACGACCCGGATCTCGTCTGCGGATCTGAAGTATGAGCTCAGGATGCCCAGACTGGCGTGAACCGGATAGACTGGCCGGTCGTAGCCGTTCTCCTCCGCGACGACCAGGCTGAGCTAGTTCTTCCAGTCGCGGTTCCAATAACCTCGAAGCGCGGGGGAGGTCACCTTCTGGGTGAGGATCGCCGGTCTTCTTTGTGCGCGGGTTCTCGAGGTCGACCTTGATATCGTAAGGAGTGTTCCCCGCCAGCCGAACCGCGCTTTGACTTCGAAGGCGTTATCTGCCGCGGACTTCCGGACCAAGGACCTCCCCGCCACCCTGATAGAGCACGAAGTCCCTGACACGGGTACCGTTCACTCTCACCCGGCTGACGCGCCAGGCGCCCTTGGACAGGGTGGAGACGTCGGTGAACTCCGTCCGGATGGAGTACCACGGCTCGCCCGCCACCGGATAGCCGAACTCGGCGGCCCGCAGGGGGGCCCAAGCTGCGGCCAAGATCAGAGCCAAGAGCAGAAAACGCTTCATCACGCGCGCCTCCATTCAAAGTGGATTGTATTCACCGAGAGTCTATGCAAACAAACGCGCAAAATCAACCCTGGGCATTGACTGCTTCCCGGCCTATCTTATAAGAAAACTCACCGGCCGAGGCCCCGGCCGGGACGAACGGCAACCGGGACGGGATCGCCGGGACAGCGCGCCGGCGCCTCAGGCCTTGACCTTCATTCTCAGGTTGGGCGCCTTCAGGACTTCCTTGTTGACGACATGCCGGGGCAGCTTGCCTTGAAGGAAGGCCTTGACGTCGTCCATGATCATGACCCGGATATCCCAGCCGCCCTCTTCGGAATACCAGGCGATGTGCGGGCTCAGGACCACGTTGTCCATCCCCAGGAGCTCGAAATCCGCGGGCGGCGGCTCCTTTTCGTAGACATCGATGCCCGCGCCGGCGATCAGCCCCCGCTTCAGCGCCTCGACGAGGTCGGGAGTGTTGATGATCGGGCCGCGGGCGGTGTTGACGATGACCGCCGACTTTTTCATCCGCCCGAACCGCTCCAGGTTGAACATATGGCGCGTTTCGTCGTTGACGGGGACGTGGATGGTGACGAGATCCGACTTGCCCAGGAGCTCGTCGAGTGCCGTGTGGGGGACGCCCAGGTCGGCCCAGCGCCGGGCCGAAAGATAGGGGTCGCAGGCGAGGATCTCGACATCGAAGCCCTTCAGCTTCTTGATGACCCGGCTGCCGATGTTCCCGCAGCCGACAACCCCGACGGTCTTCCCCTGGAGACGGTAGAGGGGAAAGATCCGCTTCGAGCTCCAGACGCCCGTGTCGATCCAGTCCCGGAGGATCCGGTCCTGGATGTTCCTCTTCTTGAAGGCCGAGAGCATCAGCAGGACCGCGTGCTCGGCGACGTCCTCGCTCGAGGCCGTGCTCTCGTTCGCCAGGACGATGCCGTGGTCGGTGGCGGCCTGAACATCGACGTTGTCGTAGCCGATGCCGTGGCGGATGATGACCTTGGCGCGGGCGAGACCGGCGATGACCTCGCGGCTGAAACGGGCCATGTTGACGAGGACGATGTCGGCGTCCCCGGCGTGGCGGATGAGCTCGGCCGGCGGCGCCTCTTTGAGCTGAGAGTGCTCGAAGCGGAGGCCGAGGTTGCGGCACTGCTCATCCTCCCACTCGAGGTCGCGCTCGATGTAGTCGGTGATCTTGAAAACGATGGGATCAGCGGACACTTTTATATCTCCTGGAGTTGATAATACTTGACGATAAACTCTTTCTGGACCTCGAACGCCCAGATCGTGTTTCTCAGGAAATCGGCGGCGTCGCGGGCGCGCCCGGCCTGGAGAAGCTCGACCAGCCTCTCGTGTTCCGTCATCGAGATCTCCTCCCACTCCGCGAGGAAGGCCTTGGGACGCGAGAACTCATACAGCTTCTTCTTGAGGATATCGACCGTTTCGGCGAGCGTCATATTCCCGGCCAGGTCGAGGTAGGTATTATGGAACTCGACGTTATTCTCATAGTAGATGTCGAAATCCCCGGCCTGGATGGCGGCCCGCATCGCGGTGTTGATGCCGGCCATCCGGCGAACGCCGTCCGGCTTAAGGAGCGGGAAGGCGGCCAGGAGGGCGGAGCACTCGAGGGCGCCGATGATCTGGTAGGAGTCCTTGAAATCCTGGAGCGTCAGCCCGTTGACGGCAACGCCCCGCCACGGGATGATCGTGACGAAACCCTCGGCCTCGAGCTTGATCAGGGCCTCGCGGAGGGGCGTCTTGCTGACTCCGAGCCGCCGGGCGGTTTCGTCCATATTGATGCTGTCGCCCGGCTTGAGCTCGCCGCTCTGCATCTGCTCGCGGAGATGGCCATAGACGAGGTTCTTGAGAGATTTATACCCCAGGCCGGGCTCTTTTTCCATCGTATGTCATATATGTTATATGATATCCAAAGTCAATGATCGCGGAGGCCCGCCATGGAACAAAAGCTGCTTTATCTGTCCCGCCGGGATGTCCAGGCCGCCGGGCCGGGCATGCCGGAGATCATCGCCGCCCTCGAGGCGATGTTCCGGGAGAAAGGTGAGGGCCGCGTCGAGATGCCCCCGAAGCCGGGGGTCCATCCCCGGCCGGACGCCTTCATTCACGCCATGCCCGCCTATATTCCCGCCATCGGTTCGGCGGGGATGAAATGGGTCAGCGGCTATCCACAGAACAAGGCCCGCGGATTGCCCTATATCAGCGGTCTGCTCATTCTCAACGACCCTGATACCGGGCTTCCCACGGCGGTCATGGACTGCACCTGGATCACGGCCGTACGCACTGCCGCGGCCTCCGCCCTGGCGGCCAAGCACCTGGCCCGCCCGGGTTCGGAAACCCTGGGCATTATCGGCTGCGGCGTACAGGGAAAAAGTCACGTCGAGGCCCTGCGCGGGGTCGCGCCCCTCCGCCGTGTTAGGGCCTACGATATCGACCCCCGTATGGCCCGGGCCCTGGCCGCCGAGACGGCCGCGGCCTTTGACATCGAGGTCAGCGTGGCCGCGACACCTCGCGAGGCCGTGAGCGGGTCCGACATCGTCGTGACCGCGGGACCGATCCTCAAGGTCCCCCACGCGACGATCCGCGCGGGCTGGCTCGACCCGGGGGCCTTCGCCTCGCTCGTGGATTACGATTCTTACTGGCATCCCGACGCCCTGCTGGAGGTCGACAAGTTCTGCACGGACGACGTTCCCCAGCTCGAATATTACAGGTCCCGCGGCTATTTTCAGAATATCCCCGCGATCCACGCTGAGCTCGGGGAGCTGGTGACCGGCAGAAAACCGGGACGGGAGACGGACGCGGAGAGGACGATGGCCTGCAACCTGGGCATCGCCCTGGATGACATGGCGACGGCGCCGCTCGTCTACCGGCGGGCGCTGGCCGCCGGACTCGGGACCTGGCTGCCGCTTTAGGGCGGCCGAAAACCCGGCGCGGACCTCTCAGACGAAACTGATATGCCGGCGGGCGTTCCCCCCGAAGATCTTCGCTTTGTCCTCGTCGCTGACCCGGGCCAGCGCGACCCGGCCGATCTGGGGCCGGGGGTCGATGAACGGGTTGTCCGTCCCGAACAGAACGCGCTCCGCGCCCACCTCGCGGACGAAAAACTCCACCTGCTGGGCCGGGCACATGGAGAGCGTCAGGTCGAGATAGATATTCGGCACCCTCTGGGCGAGCTCGACGGCGTGGACGCTGCCGAAGGGACCCCCCGAATGGCCCATAACCCATTTGATGGGCGGATAGTCAGCGGCCACCGCGGCGAACAGATCCTGGCTCCCGTAGGGGTCGCCGTCGAGCCAGGTGTGGACCAGGACGAACAGCCCGCGCTCGGCGATGCGTTCCAGGACGACCTTCAGCCGCCGGTCGTTCAGCTTGCACCGGGTGCTCCAGGGGTGGATCTTGGCCATGACCGCAGCCGGGTTCGCCATCGTTCGATCGAGCTCGTCGAGCGAAAGCTCCGGATAATTGCCCGAAACAGCGCAGGCCCCGTACAGCCGGCCGGGGAAGGCGGCCAGCGCTTCGAGCATCATGGCGTTGCCCATGGCGATGTCCGTATCGAAGCTCATGGTCGTCGAGATGACGGCCTTGTCGATCCCGCAGAGGTCCATGTTCTTGACCATGGCCGGCGCGTCGGCGTCGGCGGTGTGCATGTTGTAATAGGGGCCGAGGTGGGCGTGGAGGTCAATGATCTCGACGTCCGAGATCGGCCGGCCCTCGTGGACGCTCTCAAAATAGTTGGGCATGGTTACAGCTCCTCGAGCAGGCGCTTCAGGTTGCCGGAGGCGATGGCCTCCTTGTCTTCTCGGGAGATGTCGGCGTAGGTCACCCGGGCGACCATCGCCGTCCCCGTATATTGGGGCATGTTGGTGCCGAACAGCAGGCGCCCCGGGCCGTACCGGCGGACGACGTCCTCGATCGCCCCCGCGCCCAGGAACCGGCAGGTCTCGACGTAGAGGTTACCGAAACGCTCCCAGAGCGGATAAATATACCGGTTGTGCCGGTAGCTGCAGTTCGAGACGACCACGGGCAGGCGCTGGTACTTATTGAGCAGCGCGAAGATCTCCTCCCAGCTCACGGCCTCGATGTCGAGGAGGAGCGGCAGCCGCGCCGCGTCCAGGCAATCCAGAAGCTGGCCGGCGCACCAGTCCGCGAGCGTGAAGCCCTGGTGGGTCCGGCCGGGGTAGAGCCGGACGGCCTTGACCTTCTTTTGGCGCATCTCCCCCAGGAGGTCGTCGGGGTGCGCCATCTCCCCCGTGTGATGGGGGAGAAGGACCCAGACGGGATAGAGGTTCGTCCGCCCCTCGATCTCTTTCTCGAGGAGAGCATTGCCCAGGGGCGGATGCGCCTCCCGGGCGGCGGTATGATACACGAGCGCCTCCTCGATGCCCGCGATCTCCATCTCGCGCTCCAGTCCGGCCGCGTCCTGGATATCCAGAAGGTTAGGATAGCCGGCGCGCCCGACCGTTGTGTTGCAATCGAAGAATGGTATCTTGGCCATGGACAGACCTCCTTATTTTTCAGGCTCGACGACCCGGACGGTTTGCGCCGCGGCGATATTGCCGAGCGCGGCCTCCCGGCCCGACGGGAAGCGGACCAGGATGTCGTATCTTCTGGCCGCGTCCAGACCGAAATGGGCCTGGAGCGGGTTGCCGGGGAACGTGCCGTTCCCCGCCGTCACCTGGCGGAACCCGCGCAGGAAGTTCGCGTCGCCGGCGTGGCCGGCCTCGTAAACCCAGATCCTGGACATGACCGCCGAGCGGTTGGACCTCGTCCCCTCGAGGTCGACCTTGAGGAAGTTGCGGCCGCCGGTCTTGTTCCGGAAAAGCTTCCAGAGGCCCGGGTTCTGCGCGCTCGGCCGCCGCCAGTTGCCCATGGCCAGGTCGAGGTCGCCGTCGTCGTCGAGGTCACCCAGGGCGGCACCGTGGCCGTAAAACACCGAGCCGCCCGTCGTTTTGTGGGACGTCGGTGAACCGCCCGCGCCCATCGTTGAGCAGGACGTTGGTGTCGTCCCAGCTGTTGTTGACCAGGATGTCCAGGTCGCCGTCGTTGTCGATGTCGCCCACCGTCGAGCCTCGGCTGTTCGTCGGGAGGGCCACGCCCGATTCCTTGGAGACGTCCGTGAACGTGCCGTCGCCGTTGTTCCGGAAGAGCGAGTCGGCCATCCAGGCGGGCTCGGGGTGACCGGGGCCGGAGCTGTTGGCCAGGAACAGGTCGAGGTCGGCGTCGTTGTCGAAATCGGCCCAGAAGCAGGAGATGTTGTTGCCGCGGCTGGCGAGGCCCAGAGTCTTGGTCACATCCGTGAAGGTGAGATCGCCGTTGTTGCGGTAGAGGATCCGGGTCACGGGCTGGTCGGTGTCGTTGATGCTCCCGACATAGAGGTCGGGGTCGCCGTCGTTGTCATAGTCGCCGAAGGCGCAGCAGTAGCCGTTACCTTGGTCGGCGACACCCGCCGCCTTGGCGATGTCACGGTAGGTCCCGTCGCCGTTGTTGACATACAGGGAATTGGCGCAGTCCGGGCCCTTCCGGTAGGCGCCCTTGGCCACGAACAGGTCGAGGAGGCCGTCGTTGTTGATGTCGGCCGTGGTCACGCCGCAGGAAAAGTTGTAGTCGATCCCGGTCAGGCAGGATTTGGCGGCGTGCTCGACGAACCCTTCATCGAACCCGAGGTAGAAGGCGTTCGGCTGGAGGACGAGCCCGCGGGTCAGGCTCAGGGCTTCGACGTTGTTGGCGCAGAAGATGTCCAGGTAGCCGTTGTTGTCGAAGTCGGCCAAGACGATGCCGTGGGTGTCCAACGGGTTGTCGACGGCCAGGGTCGCGGCCATCTCTTTGAACTTGAGCTGGCCCTCGTTCTGGAAGAGCTTGTTCCGGCCGTAGACGACGGATATGTAGATGTCCAGGTCGCCGTCCTTGTCGTAATCGGCCATGGCGACGCACTTGCCGTGCCCCTGGTGGTCGAACCCGGAGCCGGCCGTGACGTCCTCGAAGATCGTGCCGCTGAGGAACGGATTGCGCGGTCCGGTGTAGCTGGCAGGCGGCGCGGCCTGCGTGCCGGACGTCGCGCCGGCGGCGCCCGTCGACTGCGGCGACCGGTCGAGCGGCAGTCGGTCGGCACGGAGAAAGAAGGCGGCGGCCAGGCCAATGACGATCAAGAGCAGCATGGATTTTTTCATCGTATCATCTCCTCCCTATCAGAAATGTCGGCGCTCATGCTCGTGCCGCTTCCAGGACACGAGGCGGTTTCTCAGGTCCATCGTTGTCCGTCATCTAGAAAGTCAACGTTCCCTCGCCGGCGGGAAGCGTCAGCTTGAGCTCGTGCGTCTTCGGGTCCCAGGCGTAACCCCTGAGCGGTTTCCCGTTGAGGCGAACGGTCTTGGGTTTCTTGTGGAATCTGATAGTCACGGCCGACGATTTCGCCGCGCTGAATCTTCAGGCGACCACGCCGGCACTCGAGGCTGATCGGGCTCGGCAGAATGAATCACCCGGGGCGTGCATCTCCGGAAGCGCATCGAGGGATGTGCACTGGGCCGCGAGCGTCGAAGAAACGTCATTCTTCGTTCGATCGTATCTCCGTACCTCGCCAGGCCGCTGGTCCAGGGCGATAGCGTCTATTTCTATGCCCACTTTAAACCAATTATAGACATTGCCCGGGTCCGTCGAAAAAGAAAGACCATCGATTGAATTGATCGCAGTAAATATAGCCATCGCCCGCCGCGAACTGACGGCGGTCGCCTCTCCGGCGCCGTTCCGAGCAGGTTGGCGATGACGAGCGGTTTGCCTCGCCGTCCGGGCGGTGACGGCCAGCAAACCCTCGCGCACCAGCGGCTTTTCTTCTTTGAGCGTGTAGATATAGAGCGGCGTCTCCTCGGCTTTGCGTGGCAACGTGGGGCGGCCAGAGATGCGAGATGCGGAGGACATCCTTATCCTGGCTTATCCTTACGGGAACCGCCTTTTCCCCGGGAAACGCGGCCCCGCCTTGGTGATGTCCGCCAGTTTCCCGGCCTGGTAAAGCAGCGTAACGTCCACGTCCTTGTCCGCGGGTACGACCGTATCGAGCATCAGAAGCGTCCGGGGCTTGAGATAAAGGACGTTGCGTCTCAATTCCTTGACCTTGCCCCAGTAGAGCCTGCCGATGTCGCCGGAGACGAAGGCGGCCGAGTCGCCGTCCAGAAACTGGTGAATGAAGGCGTGGTCCTCGAGGCCGGGGATGAAGGCCCCGGGGTCGCCGACCCGCTGACTCTGCTCGTTCCCGTCGATGAGGATGGTCGAATGGGCGACCGGCTGGGTGTAATGGGATTGGTAAATAGGATCGTCGTAGTACGTGCTGCCGTGGCGCTCGGCGATAAAAGTGCTGCCGCGGTCCGCCAGCCAGAACGTGCCCTGGTCGATGTGCTGATGGTTATAGAACGGTCCGGTCCGCATCACGAACAGGAAGTCGTCCTTGGTCCAGCCGCTCCGGAAGACCGTCGTCCCCAGGTCCCGGTAGAGCCGGACCGGGTTCTGATCGAAGGGGTCCTTACCCGGGACTCTCTCCGGCTCGTAGATCGCGTCCATCAGGGTCTCGCCCTTTTTGAGGTACTTGTAGAGCCAGCCGAGAAGCGGGTCCTGCCGCTTCGCCAGGAGCCAGGCCCAGCTCGTCATCGGGCCGAGGTCCGCCCCGGAATCGCCGAAGTAGAAGTAATATCTGTCTTCGAGGATGGAGGCCCAGGGGACGTCCTGGTAGGTCCGGTCGAGTGTGCCCGAAAAATCGACCTGGAAGACATTCGCCAGGGCGGGAAGCGACTTGGAGAGGGAAAGCATGGTAAAGCTGCCGTAGCCGTAGCTTTCCCCATAGCCGCCGTCGCGGCCCGACGTTTTGTCGATGACTTTATACAGCTTGAGCAAGACGCCCGTAAGGTACGGCTCGGCCTCGCTCGCCTCCCGGAACGTCCCCGAAGGTCGCGGCCTGGGCCATGATGGAGCCCGAGGTGATGTGGGCGGCCCAGTTGGAGGTGCTGTTCGTGACCAGGTTGTCCTCGACATAGCTCCTGTGGCAGGCCTCGACCACGTTCCGCCGCAGGCCGTCCCGGACGGTCTTCCTTCCGGGCTCGTCGAGGAGGTCGTAAGACGAGGTCGTAGCACAAGGCCGCGTCCATTCCCAGTTCGCCAACGGGATAGTAGATGTGCTGGCCGCGGCTCTCGAACCAGGGATGGAGCCAGGGTGAATTGGCGCAGAGCTTGACCAGCAGCCTCGCGGCGTAACGCCCGGCTTCCTGGTCGCCCAGCAGCGCGTAGGCGAGGGCATTGTCGTGGAGGCCCGACCGCCAGGCACCGATCCGGTCGAACCAGGGATAGACGGAGCGCGGGACATTGCCGATGAGCGGCTCGTCCCTGGGAAAGACATCGATGTCGAAGTAGAACTTGTCGAGAGGCAGGGCCTCCCTGGCTTTCGTTGCGCCCTGGCGAATCTCATCGACAACGCCGTTGAAGCGGGCTTCGAGGAGGCGTTTTTTCAGCGCTTCCAGTCCGGCGGCGTCGAACCAGAGCCGCGGATGCCGGCCCGCGATGCCCCCGGGAACGATGAAGACCGTGAACTCGGTCGTAGCGATTGTCGCGCGTCCCTGGAGGGCGGTCAGTTCTCCGAGATAAAGCCCGGCCGGCCAGTCCAAACGCACCGGCGCCAGGCGCCATTCACCACCCGATCTCTTGAGCCTCGGCGTTCAGGATCGTCTTTTCCCTGCTGGTAAACGGCGCGACCCGGACGCTCACCGCGTCGGCCGCGACCGGCCACTGGCCCCTGAGGCCGAGCGTGTCTCCGCGGCCGAAAAGGCGCTGCGGAATGTACGGCCGCCACTCGGCGAGCTTGTGCATGGCCGGTTCGGAGAACTTGAAATCGGGCGTCCTGGCGCCTTCAAAGACGATGTCATCGAGGCCCAGGTAGATCGGCATGTAGGGGTCGGCCTTGGGGAATTTCGCCAGAAAGGCCAGGCCGGTAACGCGAACGGTCTCGTTCTTCAAGCCGGGGTTCTGAGCCAAGAGGTCGGCCAGGGACAGCCTCAGCGTCTCCCAGCGGTTCGTCGGCGGATCGACCACGGTGAAATCGACCGGTCCCTCGGGCCCGGCGATCCGGACTTTGAAAAACTCTGGCTTGAGCTCTGTTTTAAGGTAATACCGTAAACCGATCGCGGAGCCCGGGACGAGGACCGCGTCCATCTCTTTCTGGGCCCCGGCATAATTGTCGACGTTCGTGTAGGGTGTCAGGCGCTGGATGATCGAGATGTTCGGGTCGCCCGGCACCAGGCGCCCGACATGGAAATTGGGGTCGAAGGCGGTGTCCTGCCAGAGTGGGTAGGAGGCCCAGGCGTTGAGCTCGTTCGTCGCGAAGTCTTCGCGGTAGCGAAAAGGCTCCAAATTCCCGCCGGGCGGCTCCGCCGCGCCCAAAAGAAGTGTGCCGAGGACGGCGAGCGCCGGCAAAAGGGCTAAAAACGAGGCCTGTGGGATACGATTCAACTTGATCATGGGGCCGCCTTTCATGTTTTGGAGTTGGAAAGAAATATATACCACAACTCGGGGGCCGAGCCAAAAATCTGAATGAGGCGCGCTCAGAGCGTGATATCGACCGTGCCCTCTCCGGCCGGGAGGTTCATGCCCAGGAGACCGTTCTTGTACTCCCATTGGGCCCCGATCTTTCCGCCGATAACGACGGACTCGGGCTTACTAGGCAACATGACCTGCAGGCGCGTCGCCTCGGTCAGGCTGTACCCGATCCTTGGGCTCTTGCCCTCACCCGCAACGACAAAGCTCCCCGGCTTGTCCGAGATGAGCAGCGCGTGCCCGTTCTCAGCCACGCGGGTGGCGCGGGCGGCCAGGTAACCGTCAGGCCGACTCTGAAAGACGGCGGCGTCGGTCCGGACCCCGTCGACCTCATAGCTCCGGCCTTCGGCGGCGCCCAAGAAGTACCGTGATCCGCCGATCGCAATCTCCCGGTAACCCGGCTTTTCGGCGGTTTTCAGACCTGAGATGAGCTCCCCGTCCGTGCTCAGGATATTGACAAAGGCGGCCGCGCCGTTCTGCACCTCGGCCTCGAGCTCGAGGAAACCGCGGGCCCTCATCGTAATCGGGTTCTCGGCCTTGAACTCGTTGATGCTCATGGGCCGCTTCTTGACGCTCCGCCCGGCGGCGTCAGGAAAGAGCGTCTTGACCCACAGCTTTTTCCCGCCGCGGACGATGACGGCCGAACCCTCTTCCAGGACGATATTCTCTTTCCGCGGCGCGTGGAACCGGGCGGTCAGCTTGGCGACCCCGTCGGCGCCCTCGCCCCGGTCGATGACGAGCAGGGTCCGGGGCCGGAGATAGAGGAGGCTCCGCTTCAGCGACCGCCATTTCCCCTTGTAAACCGGCGTCAGGTCCGTCGAGAGAAAAGCGCCGTCCTCGAATTCCAGAAAATCCGTGGTCCGGGCATGGTCCTGCCAGCCACTGACATCGTGCCGGAAGTCGCCGGCCCGCTGCGATTCCACCTGGCCGTCGGTCAGCAGGCAGTCGTGGCCGCCGGCCTGGATATAGAGGCGCTGGTACCATGGGTCCTCGTAGTAGTTGGAGTTGCCGCACTCATCGATGAAGAGCTCGCCCCGGTCGGCCAGGAAAAAGGAGCCCTGGTCGAAATGCTGGTGATTGAAAAACGGCCCACACTTGAAGATCAGGGCGAAATCGTCGTGTTCGAACCCGGACCGGAGAATCGTCGACCCGACCCATCTCAGCCTCTTGCTCAGGGGGAGCGACTGGGGCGGCTCCGAGGTGCCGGGCGGCGCCGCGAACAGCAGGTCGAGGTAATTGTTCCCCGGCCGCTGCTCATAGAGCCAGCGCAGGCGCGGGTTGCCGTCGCGGGCCAGGACAAAGGCGAAATTGCTCATCGAGGAAGGGATGAGGTCGTCGTGGGCGTCGCCGAACTCATAGATCCGGCCCGTCTCGTTGTCCTGCTGGTAGAGGAGATACTGGAACGAGTTCATGACATCGGCCGGCGGCGTCATCCCGAAGCTCTTCTCGAGCGCCGGGAGCGAGTGGGAGAGGGACTGCATGGCGAAGTTGTGGTAGTAGTAGCCTTCGCCGTAGTAGCCGTCGGGGTCGAAGCCCGCGGCGATGAATTCCTTGAGTTTGACCATCATCCCCGTGAGATAAGGCTCGAGCTTATCCGCCGGGTATTCTCGGCCGATGGCCAGGGCGCAGAGGATGCCGCCGCCCGCGACGTGGCTGATCCAGTTCGAGGTGTTCGATGAAACGCGATTGTCCCTGACGTACTCCTTGAAAACCTCGGTAACGCCCTTGCTGTAAAGGGCGTCGGCCACCGTGCGGCGCTCCGCCGGGGTCAGGAGGTCATGGACAAAGTCATACCCGACTGCGAAATCGATGAGCGCCAGGCCCACGGGCCAGTAGGTGAACTGGCCCTGGTTCAGGATGTGCGGGTGGACGAAGCTCGGCCAGGCCGCGACCCGGAGGAGCGCCTTTTTCGCCGCCTCGCCCGCCGCCTTGTCGCCCGAGACGGCATAGACGATGCTGTTCTCCCGGATGAACTGGGACGGCGTGTGGAGCGCGCGGACATAGCCTTCATAGGTCGGCAGCCAAAAGGTCTCATCGTAGGCGTCGAGGTTGTAATTGAAGACAGACGGGTCGAATTTCTCACGGACAGCCGCGGCGCCCTGCTTGACCTTCTCCCAGACCTCGGCGGCGTGGCCGGACTTCGCGGCTTCGCGGATGCGGGCGAGGTCGGAGGCCGTCGCCAAAAGATAGGGATGGCCGGGGGCGTTCCCGGTATCCTGCACCAGGAAAAACACCGTCGACTCGAGCGCGCGGCCCGAGGCCGTTGCGCCCACGATCTGCGCTTCCCAGAGCCCGGGGGCGAGGGCCTTCCCCCGGACGGTGGTTTCCCAGCCCGCGCCCCGGAGGCGGAGGGCTCTTTTGACCGGCGGCGTCTGACGGTTCCAGGTCCGGTTCAGGGTGATGGCGGCGCTCTTGACGGCGACAGGGAATGTCCCGGATAACCGCACGTCCTGTCCCTTGTCAAAGTGATCGCGCGCCACGGAAACGCCGATTTCATCGAGCTCATGCACGGCCGGGGTTTGGACGGTGATGCTCTTCGGACGAAAGCCCGCTATCGTCAGGTCATCGACAGCTAGCCGAAGCATGGTCTCCGGGTCGGCCTTGGGGCAGGCGGCCATGATGGCGATGGCTTCGAGCGGCCGGACCGCGCCGCCCGGGATATGTTCCGAAAGCGAAATCGAGGCTTCGTTCCATTTCTGGACGCCCGGAACGGCGATGGCGATGTCCCGGGAGGTCCCGTCGGCGAACCCGAGCTTGACGATGATGTCCTCGCCGCCGGCGTAGCTTTTGACGTAGTACCGAAAGGAGATCCGGCTGTTCGCGTCGAGCTCGAGCCGCATCTTTTTTCTGACGCCGAATAGATGGGCGTCGGGAGTGTGCGGGATGACCTCCCGGACAAGACAGAGGCCCGGGCGGCCTTCGACGGCCTTGACCCAGATCGTGGGGTCATAGGCCGTATCCTGGGCCGGTGGGTAGGACGACCAGGGCCCGACCGAGCCCGACTCGAAATCCGCCTTCCAAGTCACGGGCTCGAGAGCTTCGTCACGGCCTGCCTGAGGGGCCGCCGCAGCGCCGATACCGCCGAAAGGGAGGCTCCCGGCGGCCTGGGCGAATGACCGGGCGCCGACGGCCAGCATCAGGACCGGCACAAAGAACCACAGCCTTTTTCTAGCGCTCATGGGTCACCTCGATTTTTGTTTCGCCGGCGGCGCAGACAAGGCTCAGGATGCCTGTTTCGGGGTTGAAAGAGGGGTGCTCGGCCGGCCGGCCGTTGATGAGTACACTGCCCGGCCGGGCGCCCGCCCTGATCTTGAGGACCGCTTCGGCTTGAAAACGGAAGACGCCGGCCAGGGCGCCGGCCGACTGCCTGACCTGGCCGGCGAACCTGTCCGCGGATTCGATGAACCGTATGCCGTTCTTGTCGATGTATGTGGCATCGGCTGTAAAGAGCCCTCCCCGGGGGTCGAGCGCCAGCAGGACTCCATCGCCTGCCCAATCACCGAGGCCAACCGATTCGCCCCGGGTCACTGCGAGGCGCCACTCGCCGTCCTCGAACTCCAACCCGACTTCTGCCGCTTCGTTTCCCTGGTTTATTTTAATAGCCGGCGGCAGGTCGCCTTTCTTGACCGAAGTGAGAAGGTTCGCCAGGATCAACCTGCGGTTCGCGGTCGGCGCGGATATCTGGAGGTAGCCCCGCTCGACGAGCGGCTTGGCCGCGTACTGGTGCAGGAAATGCGGCTCCCGGAGGACCTCCTTCAGGACTTTTTCGGGAAGAATGGGATAAAGATAAAGGGTCCCCCCGGGCTTGGTGAACGACACGCTCGCCGGCCCGAGGCCGATGTCCTTTTTCCAGCGCGTATGGAAGAGCAGGTTGACTTCGGCATCGCTGTCCGCGGGCAGAGCCTCGTCCACGAGCACGACGAGCCGGGGCTTGATGAAGAGGACGTGGCGTCGGAGCCGGGCGATCTTATCCTTATAGAGCCGGCCGATGTCACCCGTCACAAAGGCGAGACCATCGGCATCCAGATAGCTTTCGAACCGGGCCTGGTCGGTCAGGCCCGCGGCGAAGCCCTTGGGGTCGCCCACCCTCTGGCTCTGCGGGTTCCGGTCGATGAGGATTGTGTTGTGGCTGATCGGCTGGATGGCGTGGGTGCGGTAGACGGGGTCGTCGTAATAGTGGTGCTCGCCGTCGTAGCGCTCCTCGAGAAAGACCTCGCCCCGGTCGGCGAGATAGAAGGACCCCTGGTCCATGTGCTGATGGTTGTAAAACGGGCCGCTCCGGAAGACGAAGAGGAAATCGTCCTCATTCCAGCCCGACCTGAAAACTGCCGTCCCGACCTCGGGGAAGAAGCGGACAGTTCCCAGGGACGAGGGGTCGCGAGCGGGGATGTTCACCGTCTCGTGGAGCGCTTCCTGGACGGTGTCGAACTCCTTCAGGCCGCGGTAAAGCCAGGCGAGGTCGGGGTCCCGCGTCTTTTGGAGGAGCCAGGACCAGCCGTTCATCGGGCCGTTATCCGAGCCGATCCACCAGGCCTGGGCTTCCTGCTTGAGATAGGCTTCGGTATCGCCGAAACCGAACGACATATTCCTGGGGATAATTGACGTCCACAGAGTCTCCAGGAAGGACCCGGCCATCGGCCCGGAGAGGTCGATGTTGAACAAGCGCTCGAGAGGGGGCAGGGCGCGAGCAAGGGACTGCATGGCGAAGTTATAATAGCGGAAACCCTCGCCATAGGACCCGTCGCGGCCGAAGACGGTCGAAATATACTTGTGCATTTTGAGCAGGAAGCCCGAGAACCAGGGCTCGAGGTCGCCGAGCCCGGGGTCGTCGCGGGCTATCGCCAGGAGCGAGACCAGCGCCCCGCCGGCGATGTGGCTGATCCAATTCGAGGAATTCGTCGTGATCTGGTTGTGTTCGACGTAGGTCCTGAACGCCGGCTTAACGTAGTTCCTGAGCAGGCCGTCCCTCACCGAGCGGCGTTCTTCCTCGCTCATCAGGCCAAATACGGTATCGTAGGCCATGGCAAAGGCGTCGGCGAACTCGCCCAGGGGGTAATAGGTGTGGAAACCGCGGGCCTCCATCCAGGGGTGGTTCCAGCCCGGCCAGGGCGCGAGCTTCAGGAGCAGGGCCTTGATAAACGGTCCGGCCGCATCGTCCCGGCCGGTCAGGTAAGTGACCGAGTTCGTGAACAGCGCCTCCCTGAACAGCATGATCCGGTCTGTGTACCAAGCCGGTAGACTGGCGACCCAGTCTTTGTCCGGGAACTGGTCGATGTCGTAAATCACCTCATCGAGATCTACCTTCTCGCGATAAGACTTGGCGCGGGCCAGGAACCGCTCGAGGACCGAGGCAAACTCCGGGCTCAGGATCCGCGTTCGAAATTCGGCGAGCTGGGGCCCGCCGGCCAGGACCCGGGGATGCGTCCGCTCCGCGCCCGGGCGATTCGAGAACGATGACGAACGGCGTGCGGCTCAGGACGCGCCCGTTCGTCCGGGCTGTGACGACGCCCCGATACAGGCCGGGAGGGAAGGGCGCACCGTCGAGAACGATCTCTCCGGTTCTCCAGAGGCGCCCGGCACCGGCGCGCAGAGACCGATAGCAAACCGTCCTGTCATTATCGGTGAACGGCATGACGGCGAGGTCGACCCCGTCCGCCTCGAACCCGAGCCGTGCCCTCGACGCGGAAGGCTTCGCCGCGGCGGAAGTGCCGGAGCGGTATCCTCTCCGGCCACTCGTCGAGGCTGGCCATCGCCGGCTCGGTGAATTCAAACGCCGTTTCCCGCAGCCCGCGGACCTCGACGTCGTCGATCCCGAAAAAGATGGGAACATCCGGGTCCGCCGCCGGGACTTCGGCCGTGATGGCCAGGGCCGTCAGGCCCAAGAGGGCCTCACCGGGGCCAACCTGGCCCTGCTCCACGAGATCTTGCCAGTTGACCTCGAGGTCGGTCCAGGCGTTAAGGACCGGGCCTTTTCTCCGGACGGTGAGCCGGCGGCCGTCGGCGAGGGGCAAATGGATCTTTATCTCCGTTACCGGGTTCGCCGTTTTCAGAAAATACCTGAGCTTTACCGAGAAACCATGGTCAAGATACATATCGAGGAGCTTGACCGCCCCCAGCGACTGGTCCCGGTTCCACGGGGGTTTACATTTTACGACCAGGCAGCGGGCCGGGTTCCGGGGTTGGATCATCCCCGGATAGACGTACGGGTCATAGGCGGTATCCTGGTTGGGCGGGTACGACGCCCAGGCCCTGAGCTCGTTGGACTCGAAATCTTCCCGGTAAGTATAACGCGCAAGCCCCGGCCGCTCGGCCCCCTCGGCTCTGGCCAGCCCCACAGCCAGGAACAGAAAAGCTGCTGAAACCAAGCCAAGCGCCAAGCTGATCATCGGGTTCTTAATTCTCCGAGGACTGTTCATGTCTCTTCATTTTATCGGCGCCGCCGCGGCCGCGGCGCGGGCGAGGACGGCCATTATAAGAACAACGGGTCTTGTCTTTCAACTGGAAAAAACTCACCGGGCGGCAGAGCCGCCCAGCGGGCGCTCAGGTCTCCCGGCCGCGCCGGTCGCGGATGGCCAGGTCGCCGCAGGCGATACCCCGCGGGTTCATGCACTTGTTGCAGGAAATGCACTCCGATCGTCCGATTCTTCCCTCACGGAACTTTTGGACAAGCGCGGGCTCCCGGATGAACGGCCGGCTCATCGAAACGAGATCAACACGACCCTCGAGCACCATGTTCTCCATCGCGCGGAAAGTCCGCAGGCCGCCGAGCCCAAACACCGGGACACGGACCGCCGCCTTGACCCGGGCGGCGCTCTCGACGAAATATCCCTCGTCCTCTTCGGGCCGGACGCCGGGCCAAATCGACCCCCGGCCCGCTTCTGACGTGCCGCCGCTCACCTCGATCGCGTCGAGTCCCTCGGCCTCGAACAGGCGCGCCGCCGCGACCGCCGACTCGATGTCCAGGCCCCCCGGCATCAGGTCCGAGGAGTTGAGCTTGATGGCGACCGGGAAATCGACGCCGGCGTCGGCTTTGATGCTCCTGATGATACGGGAGACGATCCGGGCCCGGTTCTCGAGCCGGCCGCCCCAGGCGTCGGAGCGTCGGTTGGTGTGCGGGGAGAGGAAGCTGCTCAAGAGATAGCCGTGGGCGGCATGGACCTGGACGCCGTCGAACCCGGCCGCCCGGGCCCGGGCGGCGCCTCGGACGAAATCATCGATGGTTTGGACGATCTCGGCTTCCGTCATCTCGCGCGGGAGGACCTTGTAGACGGGCTCGAAGACGGCCGAAGGGGCCAGGGGAACGGTGCCGCAGTACTTTTCCTTCGTCTGCCGGCCGGCGTGGGCCAGCTGGACGAAGATCCGAGTCGGGAAGCGGTGGACAGCGGCGGCGAGCCTGGAGAGGCCCGGTGCCGTGGAGTCATCGTGGATGCCGATCTGCCGGGGCCCGGCTTTGCCGCAGGGGTTGACGAAGGCATGGCCGGTGATGATCAGGCCGACCTCGCCCGCGGCCAGGCGTGAGAAAAGCTCCACCTGCCGGTCCGTGATGGAGCCGTCGTCCCCGGCCAGGAAGTCCTGAGTGGCGGAACGGACGAACCGGTTGGGGACGACGACCCGCCCGATATTGACCGGGGTGAAGAGGATCGAACTGGCGGGCGGGAGCTTATCGCTTATAGACATAAATGGTGTGTTCCTGGCCCTTTTCGTCCTGAAGGGTGGCGTAGTCCGTTTCTTTGCCCTGCCAGCCGGGAACCGAATAATTGTGGGAGACGACCCGGGTCCCGGGCTTGAGCTGGGCTTCGAGAAGGGGCCGCAGGAGGTTGTTCGACTCGGGCAAAAGATACAGGGTGACGACCGAAGCGGCGCTGAAATCGGCCTTCATGACATCCTGGACCCGGAACTCGACCAGGTTCTCGACGCCGGCCTGACGGGCCCCGCGTTCGACTCGGCGATCCTCTGCGGGTCGAGGTCGATGCCCACCCCCCTCGTCCCGAACTTCCTGGCCGCCGTGATGACGATCCGGCCATCACCGCAGCCGAGATCAAACAGAATATCGCCGGGCCCCACCCGGGCCAGCGCGAGCATCTTGTCGACGACGACGGCCGGCGTCGGAACATACGGGGCGAGGTCGGCGACACCGAAGAGCCCGTGCGAGCCGCTGTAGAGCTCGAGCCGGTCGTTTTCATCATAGCGGAACGTATAGGCCATGCCGCAGTCCAGCCTGTAGCTGACCGTCTGACCGCGACGATCGAACCCGATATCGAGCCCCGCGGCGCAGGGGAAGCGGTCGAGGCCGTGCGGGCCGGATGGTGTGCTTGGCCGGCGGCACGGCCTCGTAGAGCTGTCCCAGGCTGTACGCGATACTTTGCTCGGTGAGGTTGCGGATGGTCAGTTCGTTCTTGGGCGCGCTTTGGGAAGGGACTTGCTCCCGCCCGGCCGCGGGCGACAAGCCGGCGAACAGCGAGGCAGCCAGAGCAGCGCAAATGACGGCGCGGCGTCGAGGGGATTTCATAAGCGGATTCCCAGGCCCGCTTCAAAAGCGAAGAACACCCGGCTCTCGAGGACATCCCAATCGGTGAGACTGTAGGAGGCGCCGACACCTCCGCTCAGAGCGAAGCGTCCGAAGCGGAGCTCGAGCCCGGCCAGGAGAGACGGGCCCCACAGGATTTTCTGCTCATGACTGTAGACATATGAGTACTCGTAGATTCCCGTTATGACCTGGGCGGCTTCGACCCTGACGCCCCCGTACTGCACATCGATAAAGGGAGTGATCCTGTCCGACGAGGGCATCGGGTAGATCCTCAGGCCGGCGCTCCAGAACGTTTCGTTCTTAACCCAATCTGTCTCGGAGTAAACGACGGTCGTGGGATAGACCCCATACCCGGCATGAAGGGCGAAACTCCGGCTCAGATAGAGCTGAAGAGAACCTCCGGCGCCGCCGAAAGACGGCCCGAAGCCCAGGCCGATACCCAGGCGCGCGGCGCCGCGGGCCGCTCCGGGCGTCCGGACCGGTCGCGGCGGTTTAATCTGGGGAGCCGCCGGGCCCTGCTCGACCGGTTTCGCCTTGGCGGGCTCGGCGGCGGCCTTTTTTTCAGCCCGGGTTTCCCGGGCGGCCGGAGGAGTGGAAGGCGCGATTTTTTGGGTTCCGCTTTCACCATAGCGGGCTTGGAAGCAGCGGCTGGCGCGGACGCTGCCACTGGGGCCTGTGGCTTTTCCGTTTTCGGGGCCGGAGGCTGGAGGATGACCCAGGGCAAGTCTTGAACAGAAACCGCGCGGCGGGGGAGGGACAGCCGCTTGGCTCGCGGCGCAGGCGTGAACCCGGCAACCTCCCGATATTCCACGGCTTTCGGTTTTTCCTTCGCGATTTCGGGCTTAGGCGCTGGCTTGGGTTCGACCTTCTCGGGCACCGCGGGTGCCTCAACAACAATAGGCGCAGCAGGCTCGGGGACCGGAGGCCGGAGGATGACCCAGGGCATATCCTGGAAGGAATCGGTGCGGCGGGGGAGGGACAGCCGCTTGGCTCGCGGCAACGGAGTTATCCCGGTTGCTTCACTATATACGGCCACCTTCGGCTTTTCTTTGGGCGTTTCGGGCTTCGGCGCCGGCTTGGGTTCGACTTTCTCAGGTACGGCGGGGACCTCGACAATGAGTTTGGCCTGCTCGGGGCTGGGCTCTTTCACTTTCGCTCCTGCCCCGGTTTTCGGGGGAGGGGTAACGGGTTTCTCGGTGGTCGGTTCTCCTTCCGTGACCGGTTCAGCCGCGGAGTCCAGGATGAACCCGGACATCCGGCCTCGGTATTGGGGTGAGATATAGCTCACATAATACCAGACATTCTTGACCTTCTGTTGCTGGAAGAGGTTGAGCAGGTCGCCTTTCCTGACGATATCGATCCGGGTACTGGTCCGGCTCGGCTCCGCGTAGATGGCGGCGCGCTCCGCCGTGACCCGCACCTGGCGGACGGCGGGAAAAAGAAGTCCGCCCGTGCCGGCCAGCAGCGCGGCCAGCAGCGTGAGACGCGTTCTTTTCATCCGTTCCCGCATAACGATACCTTAAATCTAGTGCAGAACGAAGCGGCGGTCAAGCGCCGCACCAAGATCTTCGCCCGGTGGAAAGGCCGCTTCAAATTTTGGATTCAGCGACCCGCAGGCGGGAGACATCGATCTCCCCGAGCCCCATCTCGGCGGCGATCCGGATGTGGGCGGACTCCTTCGGGTCGAGGTCGATGAACCGGCAGCAGTAGGCGTCGACGGACACCATGTTGGTGCCGGCCACGACCTGCCGGGGAGAGATCGTCCGGCCCGGGCCGAAAGGCCCGTTCTCCGTGAGGATGGTGATGGCATCGACCACGCAGAGCTTCGGTTTGACGAGGGAGGCTAGCTCGGCGATGGCGTGGTCGAGGTAGCTGTCGCTGCGGTGCCAAGAGCCGTTATCGGCGTTGAATCCCATCTGGTTTTTCATGGCGCAGGTGACGCGGGTGCTGTCGTGCTGCTTGACGATCGGGACATTGATCAGGACGTCGTTTTCGAGGGCCCTGCGGATGATCGTCGCCCTCTTGAGGGTCTTGCCCTGGGGGACGGGGGCCTCGACCCAATCCCCGTCGGAGCGGGGATAGAGCATTTTTCCGCCGGCCTTTTCGACGGCCTCGATGATCCCCGTCGAATACCACCGGCCCGCGCCGTGAGCGGAGGCCACGACGGCCTCGGCCGCGCCCGCTTCGAGACATCGGCCGACCAGCGCGCCCAGGAGCTCGGCGTTAGTGGAGACGCCGGGACGGCTCCCTTGGGGGTTCGGAAGCAGGACGACCTTGTCGCCCCGCCGGACAAAAGCCTTGATGCCCCCCAGTGCGTTGAGCGCTGCGTCGAGCACTTGCGGCACGGACTTCCCCTGGACGGCCGCGATCGCCGGCGTTTCGTCCGGGAAAACAGAATCCAGGGCGAAGGCCCGGCCGGCGCTCATGGCAGCCAGGACCGCCGCCGATCCGTGCAGAAAATCCCGTCGTTTCATCGTCATGCGCGTTCTCCTCACGGGCTATGCTAATAAAATCGGCGGACCATCGTCAACCGGAATCAGCGTTGAATCAGCGTTGGAGGGCGGTCCGGATAGCCATCAGGATCTCGAGTCCGCGGTCGGGAGTCGCCCCCGGCCTGCCATTTTCGGATTTTCCGAAAATAGATTTGCCTAGAGAACCTGTTCCTGATAAATAGAAGAAAGGAGTTGCCATGAACCTGTGTCTCTTTGCGATGATAGGAGCCTTGAGCGTCGGCCTGAGCGGCGGAGCGGACTTCGATATCCCGGGACCGTCCGCCCGCGCCCCGGTCGTCCACTCGGGGAGATATCACGTGCTGACGTGCGGACGGACATCGGTTGTTCTCGATGCCGCCCGCGGCCTGAGCATCGTCTTGATCGGCGAGCGGTCTGAAGTCGAAGGCCCGCGGAGCGGGCTGAGCGCCCGCCTCGGTCCGGGCTCGCTCCGGGTCGAGATCAACGACTCCGGCAAGCGGATCGCCCTCGACCAGGCCAACGACCCAGAGCCCCGGCTCGAGATCATCTCCCAAGGTCCGACCCATGCGGCCGCCCGCGCCTTTTTCGCGCTTTGCTCAGCGGACGGCCGGCCTTATGGGACCGGAACTCTCGATATCATCGTGTATGGGAACAGAGTCCACCTCATCCCGAGCGTGTTTGTCGATTACCTCAACCCGGCGGCGACGGTCGGCCGGAGTGGCCTCGCGTTCGGCCTGCCCGAAACGACGGCGGCTGTCGAGGTCCAGGGGAAGCCGGTCACGGCCAAAACCGCGGAGTGGTCGGGCGGGTTCGGCGGGGCCGACTCGGCCTTCGACGTCGGTCTGGAACAGGCCGGCGGCCCGGCCGTCAAGCTGGGCTGGCTGCGGAATCAGTACCCGCCATTCATGTACCTTCACGAAGTGGATAAGGATCCCCGGACCGACGATCTCTACGAGCGCTGGCCGCTCTGGATCACGCAGCGCGGGGCGCCGCTGGGCTGGCGACTGGACGAGTCGAGCGGGCTCGAGCTCGCCTTCGCCAAGGGTAAGCCCGCCGCGCTGTCCTTTTTATGGGTTCGGGGGAAGGCCGCCGCCATCCCGGCGGGCGGCTACGCGGCCTTCAGCGCTCCGCTCGTGATCGCGCTGGGGCCGACAAGAGCGGACGCCCAAGCCCGCTGGGAGGATTACTCCCGGCCGCTCGTCCCGGCCGTCGAGGGCGGAGAATTCCGGTATTATAACGAGATCGAGGGGCTCTATGAGGTCGATTCGCGAGGCCGGTCTGTGTCGGTAGCCTTCGATGCCGCCAAGGAAAAGGCCGGCCGCTCGCCTGTCGTCCGCCTCTGGAACCTCGCCGGGAGCGGCGCCCACGAGTTTCGGGCAGGGGGCGAACCGGCGCGCTTCACCTTGCTGAATGATGGCGACCTCATCGACGACCCGATGGTTTTCATCGTCAAGGAGGCCGCCGGACCCGCGCGCGAGGCCATCGTCTCGCTCGACGTGCCGGCGGGGAAGATGGTCCGCCTGACCGGACAGTCCGGCCCTGGCCTCCAGCTCACCTATCAAATGCACTCGGACCTCGAAACCTATGAAGCCTGGTCGGAGCGGTGCGACGGGGCGCCCCTCTTCCGCGTTCATTTGAAAGAGCTGGCGGTCTATCAGGCAACCTTCCCCGGGGCCCGGGACTACGCCTTTTTCAAGCTGCCCCTCTATTTCATGAAGAACGGGGTCAACCCGGCGACTTTCATGACCCAGCTCAGGGAATTCGAGGTCAGGGAAAACGGGCCCGGCGAGATCCTCATGTCGATCCGGAGTGTCTCGCCTCAGGTGACGGGGCTCTCGTCCTATACCTGCCGGGTGCCGAACGCGCCCGAGGCGCTGAGCTTCGAGGTCACCGCGGAATTCGTTCCCCTGGATGACGGCCGGCGCTGGACGAGCCTCGAATACTGCGACCTCTATCCGTTCGAGGATGTCTATCGCCGGAACTTCCATTACCCCGATGTGACCTGGCTGACAAAGGACGGGGTCTTCGACCGTATCGGGGCCGGTTCCTGGCGCATGAGGTTCGAGGCTGTCCGAGGAGCCCGGCCGGCCTGGGTTCCACGCCAAGACCGCCAACAGGGAGGGACCGGGCGCCGAGGTCCCGTTATCGGGCGAAGGGCAGACCTGGATCCTGGGCAACAATGCCGAGCGGGGCAACATCCTGTTCCGGCGGGGTCGTTTGGACATGTCGGCCGGTGTCGAGCCGGTCTTCAGCCTGTGCAACGCCTGGATGGATGTCCACAACTCCCTGGCCGGCCGGACCGACGCCGATGCTGTCGAAAGGGCGAGCTTCGCGGTCGACATATTCCCGGGCCCCGTGCCCGGGCTCGACGCCCTTAACCGGTTCCTGGAACGCGACGCCGCGTCGGGCGGGAGCCGGGGCATCAAGGCGGCGCGGTTTTCCCCGCAAGGGGAGATCATCGGTTTCATCCCCGAACAATAGGCCGGGGCGTCCGGGTTCGGAAAGGAGGGTAAGACATGGACAACGTTCAGAGCATTCGGCTTCCGGATTATCTCGTCATCCTGGCATATTTCGCCGTCATCGTCGGGGTTGGGATGTCCTTCGCCAAGTACATCCAGAAAGCCAAGGACTACTTTGCCGCGGGCAACATCATGCCCTGGTGGCTGGCCGGGACCTCGTTCTATAAGGCCTCGTTCAGCGCGCTGCTGTTCGTCATCTATAACGAGATCGCCTACAAGTACGGCATCGTGGCCATCATCATCATGTGGATCTCGCCCATCTGCATCCTGGTCGGCGGCTACCTGACCGCCAACCGCTGGCGCCGGTCGCGGGTGGTGACGCCCCTCGGGTTCATGGAGCGCCGGTACAGCGCGGTCGTCCACCAGGTGAACGTCTGGACCGGGCTGCCCCTCCGGATGTTCGACAACGCCCTGAAGATCCTCTCGACCTCGATCATCTTCGCCGTCGCCCTGCGGGGGCTCGGCCTCAACATCGTCACCTTCATGGCCATCATCGGCACCATCATGGTGCTCTATTCCTTCATGGGCGGGCAGATGACGGTCATGATTACCGACTTCGTCAACGTCTCCATCCTGGGCGTGGCCGTGGTCACGCTCTTCATCATGACGCTGGGCCAGGTGGGGAACCTGGGCGAGTTCATCAAAAAGCTCCCGGCGGGCTTCCTGAACCCGACCCCTGAGCCCTACGGCTGGTCCTACCTCGTGTTCACCGTCTTTCTCGTGACCATGCTGACCTACAGCGCGAGCTGGGCGCTCGTCCAGAAGTACAACACCTTGAAGAGCGAGAAAGAGACGCGCAAAATGATCTGGTGGATCGCCTTCTTGATGTTCATCATGCCGCCGGTATTTTTCTTCCCCGGGCTGGCCGCGCGGGTCCTCCTGCCCGAGCTCTCGAACCCCAAGGAGGTCTACGCCCTGATCAGCATGAAGATCCTGCCCATCGGGCTGATGGGTTTCGTCCTGTCGTCCGTCATCAGTTCGACGATGTCGACGCTCGGCTCGGAGTTCAACACCCTCTCCGGAGTCCTCACCCGGGATTTCTACAAGAAGAAGATCAAGCCCGACATGTCCGAAAAGCAGGAGGTCTTCATGGGGCGGACGTTCACCGTCGTCATCGGCGCCGGCACCGTCCTGCTGGCCGTCCTGTTCAACGCGCTCAAGGGCTTCAACTTGATGGACATCATGTTCCGGGTGTTCAGCGCCTTCGCGCCGGCCATCATGATCCCGCTCGTCTTCGGGCTATTGTTCAAGAAGTTCAACGCCCGGGGAGCGCTGGCCGGGGTGATCGCGGGCTCGATCACCGGCGTGGTCCTGGTCGTGACCAATTTCTTTCTCGTCCAGGCCAATGTCGAGCAGATGAAGAGCGATCCGCGCCTCGATTTCTGGCTGCGCAGCGGCTGGAACTCGGCCGCCACGGTGCTCTCGATAACGGCGACGATCCTGGGGATGTGGCTCGGGTCCGCCTCACGCCCGACGCCCGCCGGCGAAGTGGCGCGCCGGGAGGAGTTCTTTTGCGACCTGGAGAAACCGTTCCTTTTCGATGAAAAAGAGCAGAAGCCGCTGTCCCCCTTCCGGATCATCGGGTTCATGCTGCTCGCCTTCGGGGCGGCGATCGCCTTGATCGCGCTGCTCGTGTTGCTGAAGTACCACGATGCCCGGGCGTTCCGCATCGATCTCATCGTCGCCGGGGTGCTGATAGTGCTGGGCGCGCTGATGCGCTACAGCAGGAAGCCGGAGGCGGCCTGAGCCGGAACTCCGGCGCCGGGAAATCAAGGAGGGTAACATGAAACGCAGGAACTTCCTTTCGACGGTTGCCATCGGGAGCCTCGCCGCCGCCGGCCCGGGAAAACACCTCCGGGCCGATCCGGCCGGCGGTCCGGGGACGGTTGACGCCGCAGAAGTCTCTTCAGGATTTAAACCGGCATCGCCGCCTCTGTGGCGAGCCTTCGACTCGGCCCAGGTCCAGGCCGGATCCATCCAGAAGATCGGCCGCTGGTCTCTTCAGGAGATCCGGGACCATTTCCAGAAGGAGCTCGAGACCGACGTCATCGCCTTCTGGGAAAAGACCGGCATCGACCGGGAGTACGGCGCCTACCTGGTAGCGGACAAGAAAACGGGGACCTATCTGACGACTGACAAGGACCTCTACTCCCAGGGCCGGATCCTCTGGGTTTTCTCCTACCTCTACAACAATTTCGGGCGCCGGCCGGCGCACCTCGAGGCCGCCCGACAGGGCAAGGAAGCGCTGATCAAGCACGCGCTGCTCCCCGACGGTCACTGGGGAAGCCTCTACGCGCGCGACTGGACGATGAAGAAGGGATTCTTCGATATCTACGCGGATATCTACATGATCCTCGGGCTGGCCGAATATTTCAAGGCCTCTGGCGACGAGGAGGCCTGGCGTCTGGCCGTGCGGACCGCTTATGTCGCCAACGAGAAGATCCTGTCCCCGAGTTACCAGGGCCAGGGGCACGGCCCGTTCTACGAGCCCGGCATCAAACGGCTGGGCACCTGGGTCCATTTCCTGTTCCCACTTACGCTCCTTCTTCAGTACAAAAGCGAAGAGGGCCTCGAACCCATCGCCCGGATGTGCGTCCGGAACATGGTTCAGTACCACTGGGACCGCGAGTTGGGATTCGCCTATGAGTGCGTCGATCAGCTGTACCGGCCCTACCCGAACGACTACCTGATCCGGAGCGACGATCGGTTCAACTACCGCGAGGCCTATCATCTCCGGCTGGCACAGCATCCAGGGCGCCTATAAGATCATGCTCGAGGCGCTGCGCGTCGGGAGCCGCGAGATGTTTGCCGACGGGCTCGAGTTCGGCTACCAGATCTTTAAGACGCACTGGAAGGACAGCGAGCCCTGCGGCTTCTATGATTTCACGGACGTCGACGATCTGAGGAAGGGGAAGGGGATCCCGTCGGCGTCGGACCCCGCGATCTACGACTTCCTGCTCTTCGCCCTGCTGGCGGTGGAGCATACGCTTTCGCCCCGGGCGATGGACTGTTTGGAAAAAGCCTACGGCTGCGCTCTCAGCCGGCCGGAGGGGATCTTCACGGGATCGCTCACCCTCCATGAGCCGCGGGGCGTCATGTTCGCGATCCAGATCCTCGACCGGCTGATGAAAAGGGGTGGCCGCGCCTCGGAGTTCCTGAGTCCTAAATAGTCAGCTTGATCTTCTCCGGGTGCCCCGAGTCCAGCGACTTGTGGATGGCCTCGAGCACGGCCGTGCTCCGCACTCCGTCCCGGACGGAGACGTGGGGCTCGGTATTGTGCTCGATGGCGTGGACGAACCCGCGGACGGCCGCCGGGAAAGCTCCCTGCCACTCGTCGAACACCTTGTAGTTCAGGAAGGTCCTCGGGCAGGAGAACTTTTCCTGGAGGATGGCGTCGATCGCCTCGGCCTGCCGGTCGATCTGAAGCGTCCCCTTGGACCCGATGAGCTCCATGTAGGAATCCGGCATGTAGGGGCTCGTGTTCGGGTAGATCCAGGAGGCCTCGTAGGTCGCGAACCGGCCGCCCTCGTAGCTCACAAGCGACTGGATGCCGTCGTAGGTGTCGAACCCCTTCTCCACCAGGACGCGTTTCACGCCCTTGGCGTAGGCTTCGACCGGGTCGGCGTCGAACCACCAAGTGACGAGGTCGATGTCGTGGCAGGAGAGGAACCAGGCGGGGGTGGTCCGGCCCGACCATGAGGCCAGCATCTCGGTCGGCACGAAGAGCGGGTTGTTCTTGCGGGCGAAGGCGATCAGCGGGTCGCCGACCTGGCCGCTCAGGACCATCTCCTTGACCTTGTGGTAAGGGGAGAGCCAGCGGTGGTTGAAGTCGATCTGGAGCTTTTTGCCGGTCTTCTGGACGACGCGGTAGATCTCTTCCGCCTCGGCCTGGCTCGTGGTCAGGGGCTTCTCGACGAAGACGTGGCAGCCGGCCTCGAGGGCGGTGATCACGGGGTCCTTGTGGAAGTGGTCGGGGGTGGCCACGGCCACCGCGTCCAGGTTCTCTCGCTTGAGCATCTCCTTATAATCCGCGTAGAGCGCCTTGACGCCGAACTCGCGGCCGGCGTCCTCGAGCCGCTGCGGGACCGAGTCGGCCAGGGCGACGATCGACGCCTGGGGGACGTTGCGGATGACCCGGCCCAGGGAATTCCCCATGATGCCGGTGCCGATGATGCCGAAACGCAGTGTCATGTCATGTCTCCTTTCGATCCGAGAACTCAATTAAAAAACGAACAGGCCTTTGAGCCCTTTCTTCTCGTCGAGGGCGGTAAAGAACTCTTGCCAGCGCTCGATCCCTCCCTTATGGGTGACGAACGGCGCCACCCGGACCTTCCCGCTGGCGATGAGCCCGATGGCCGTATCCCAGGAGGTGTAGGAGGTCGAGAGGTTGAAAACGTAGGTCGCGGACTTGAACATGCCGGACGCGTAAGGGAAGGTGATCTCGGGACGGGCCGTCAAGCCGATGGCCGTCACCCGGCCGAGCTTGCGGACGAGTTGGAGGCCCATGGCGATACCGGGTGCGGCGCCGCTCGCCTCGACCACGACGTCGGCGCCCCGGCCCCGGGTCAGGTCGAGGACGATCTGGGGAACGTCCTCTTTCTGCACGTTGACGATGTAATCGATGGTGCCGAGCGTCCGGGCGACAGGCATTCGCAGCTCCTCGTCGACGTTCGTGCCGATGAGGATGACCGTGGCCGCGCCCGCAGCCTTGGCCGCCTGGGCCGCCGTGATGCCGATCGGACCGGGGCCGATGACCGCGACCACATCCCCGGTCCGGACCTCGCCGCGCTCGATCACATCCGTGACCACGTTGGCCGTCGGCTCGACCTGGGCGGCGTCCTCGAAGCCGAGGCTATCGGGGATGCGGTGAAGGAGGGACGGCTCGGGGAACCGCATGTACTTGGCGAAGCAGCCGTCGATGCCCCAGCCGGGCGAACGCTTATCGGGGCAGAGCTGCCGGCTGCCCGTCCGGCACAGCCAGCACTCGCCGCAGGCCAGCGTGTGCGGCTCGCCCACCACCCGGTCCCCGATTTTCCAGTCGGTGACGTTCTTGCCGGCCGCGGCGATGATCCCGGAGAACTCGTGGCCGAGGATGACGGGCGGCCAGTAGGGAAACTCGTCATGGTAGATGTGGAGGTCAGTGCCGCAGATGCCGGCGGCCTTGATTTCGATCAGGACTTCATCGTCGCCGATCTCCGGGACGGGAACGTCCCGGACTTCGATCAAGCCCACACCCTTGGCGGTTTTCACCAGGGCTTTCATGGTCCTATCGATCATTTTTAAACCCGCTCCATTCGCCGATGAAATAGATGATGGCCAGGGCGGCCCTGCGGATCTCGTCGATGGCCACGTTTTCCTGGACCCCGTGGGCCGTGGTTATCGAGCCCGGGCCGAAGACGACGGCCGGAATGCCCAGCTGCTCCGAGTATCTCCAGGAATCGCAGGAGGCGTTCATAAAGGCCGGGCCCGACTGAATGCCGGCTTTCCCGGCCGCGTCGATAAGCTGGCGGACCAGGGGGGCGTTCCCGTCCACCCAGGAAGCATCGCTGTTCAGCATGTTGAACAGGACCTCGGCGCGGTGGGGGGCGACGGCCCCCCTGAGCTTCGCCTGGATGTCGGCCCGATGAAAGGGCGGGAGGAGACCGAAGACGCCCTTGAGAACGGCTTCGGCGGGCGCGGCGGCCGGCCAGTTGCCCGAGTGCAGCATGCCGAACGTGCAGGGCATGGGGTTGGGATGGCCCGGCGATCATGGGAACATGGCGCCGGGCCTCCGCCAGCAGCTCTTCCCTGACCTTTTCTATCGAATCCATGCACTTGATGGCCTCTTTGAGGGCGCTCACGGTCGACCCGGGGCTGCCGCTGTGACCGGCCACGCCCGTCGTCCTCACCTCGAACCAGACCGCGCCCCTGACGAGATGAACGACCTGGAGCTCGGTCGGCTCGAGGACGATGCAGCCGTCCGCCTTGAGCCCGTTTCGGACGACGAGGAGCGTCCCGTTGCCGCCGCATTCTTCCTCGACCACGAAATCGGCGGTGAGGTCGCCGGCGGGGCGCCAGCCCAGCTCACGGAGGGCCTTGAGCACGAGCCAGAGCGTGACCGCCTGTCCCTTGGCGTCGTTCGCGCCCCTCCCGTAGACCCGGTCATCGCGGACGGCGGGGGAGAAGGCGTCGGTCTGGCCGCGCGTTTCGGGCACGACATCCAAGTGGGCGTTAAAGGCGAGACTCTTCCCGCCGGCGGCACCGGCGATCTTCAGGCGAAGGTTCGACGTCTCTCCGTAAGTAAAGCCGTCCAGGCGGAAAGAATAGTCCGGATCATCCATGATCGCATCCGGCATGACGACAAGCTCCGCCGAATCGGCGAGGCTCTCCGCCCTCGGTTTCAGCAGGCGGCCGATCTCCTGCTGGTTCCCGCGCACCGAGGGGATCCGGATCAGATCGCACAGGAGATCGACGGCCGCGTCCAGGTTGTTTTTTACGGCGGTTTCAACCGCTTTTGCGTCTATGGGGGCCATTCGGTTATTTCACCTCCGTCGGGTAATCAAATTCTACCGGACACCGGAAAACCGGCGCCCGGAGGTTCCCGGAATCGCCGGAAACCGGCTTGAAGTCTGATACGATATATGATATATAACAGAGCCCCGATGCCCCGTCAACGACCTTTTCTACGGATTATCCAAAACCCTGAAGGGGAGATTCCACAATGAAAAAGATCGCAACCTTCGGCGAGATCATGCTCCGCCTGTCGCCCCCGGGAAACGAAAAGCTCTTCCAGTCGCCGGCCTTGGTCGCCCGCTTCGGCGGCGGCGAAGCCAACGTGGCTGTTTCGCTGGCCCTGTTCGGCCATCCGGCCCGGTTCATCTCGGCTATTCCCGCCAACGAGGTGGGCGAGGCGGCCGTGATGGAGCTCCGCAAGTTCGGGGTCGACACGGGAGCGATCGTCCGTCAGGGCCAACGGCTGGGCATCTACTTCGCCGACGGCGGGGCGAACCAGAGGCCTTCCAAGGTCACCTACGACCGCGACCATTCCGCCATCGCCGAGGCCAGGCCGGGCGACATCGATTGGGACACAGCCCTCGACGGGGTCGCCTGGTTCCACACGACCGGCATCACTCCGGCCATCAGCGCCGCCGCCGCGGACCTGACCCGGGAGGCCCTCGTCAAGGCCCGGGAAAAGGGGATCACTGTTTCCATCGACTTCAATTACCGCGGCAAGCTCTGGAAGTACGGGAAGACCGCTCCCGAGGTCATGCGGGAGCTCGTCCGGCTGGCCGACGTGGGCATCGGCAACGAAGAGGATTGCCAGAAATCGCTGGCCATCAAGTCCGAGGCCGATGTCCAGAGCGGCCGGCTCGCCGTTTCTGTCTATGAAAAGCTGACGGCCGACGTCATGGCCGAGTTCCCCAACCTCAAGAAGGTCGCCATCACGCTCCGGGAGAGCCACAGCGCCGACAACAACTCCTGGTCGGCGGTCCTCCGGAGCGACACAGCGTTTCTCGTCGGACCGCGCTACGAAATCACCGATATCGTCGACCGGATCGGCGGGGGAGATTCCTTCGCCGCCGGCCTGATCCACGGGCTGGATGCTCTGGGAGACGACGCGCAGGCCCTGGCCTTCGCCGTGGCCGCCTCGTGCCTGAAGCACTCCTATCCCGGCGATTTCAACCCCGTCACCGAGAAAGACGTCCTGGCCCTCGTCAAGGGCGAAAAGTCGGGCCGGGTGCAGCGTTAGCCGGGACCGATTTTACGAAAGGGAGAAAGCCGAAATGAAAAAAAACGCCGCCATGGACATCGTCCTGTCCTCGAAGGTCATCGCCGTCATCCGGATGTCGGACGCGGAGAAGCTCGCTAAAGTCGTCGAGGCCGTCAAGGCCGGCGGGGTCAAGGCCATCGAGATCACCATGACCACGCCCTCCGCCCTGGAGATCATCGCCGCCCTGGCCAAAAGGAAAGCGCCCGACGTTCTCGTCGGCGCCGGCACCGTCCTCGACCCCGAGACGGCAGTGCAGGCGATCCACGCCGGCGCGGACTTCATCGTCTCGCCCGTCACCAACCCCGCCTTGATCACCGCCTGCAGACGGTACGACACGCTCGTGGCCCCCGGGGCGTTCTCGCCCACGGAGATCCTGACGGCCTGGCAGAGCGGCGCGGACATCGTCAAAGTCTTCCCCGCCACCTCGGTCGGACCCAAGTACTTCAAGGACATCCTGGGCCCGCTGCCGCACGTCCGCCTGATGCCCACGGGCGGTGTCAGCCTGGAGAATGCGCGCGACTTTATCGCCAGCGGCGCCTGCTGCGTGGCCATCGGGACGGCGCTCCTCGATAAGAAGGCGATCGAGGCGGGGGATTGGAACACCCTGACCCAGAAAGCCCGGGCGCTCGTCGACTCGATGAAATGAAGGAGACGCGATGAAGACCGAACCCAAGCTCAAGACCGCCGATTGGCTGGAGATCTCACAGCGTTACGAGCCGGCCTGCATGAACTGGCAGGCACCGGTCGTCTGGGACCACGGCCGGGGAGCCGAGATCTGGGACGTCGACGGCAAGCACTATTTCGACTGGACTTCCGGAGTCCTGGTGACGAACGTCGGGCACGCGCACCCCAAGCTGGCGGCGGCCATCGCCGGCCAGGCGGAGCGCCTGCTGAACACGTTCGATTTCCCCACTCCGCAGAGGCTGGCGCTGGCCCAGAAGCTCATCGAGAAGACGCCCCCGCACCTCGACAAAGTCATCTTCATGACGACCGGGGCCGAGGCCATGGACGCGTCGCTCCGGATGGCGCGAAAGTACAGTCACAATTACGAGATCATCTCCTTCTGGGGAGGTTTTCACGGCCGGAGCTACGGCCCGATGAGCGTCACCGGGCTGGCCAAGATCAAGAAGCATTTCGGGCCGATGGTGCCGGGGACGATCCTGGCGCCCTATCCCGACTGCTATCGCTGTCCCTTCGACAAGAAATACCCGGACTGCGACCTGTTCTGCGTGGAATTCCTCGACCGGGTCGTGGAAACCGAGTCCGGGGGCTACCTGGCCGGGCTGATCGTCGAACCGTATCAGGGGACGGCGGGGTTCATCTTCCCGCCGAAGGGCTACATGAAGAAGCTCGAGGAATGGGCCGTCAAGAGAGGCCTTGTCTTCATCCTGGACGAGGTCCAGTCATCCTACGGCCGGACGGGCAAGATGTGGGCCCTGGAGCACGAAAACCTGAAGCCCGACATCCTCTGCCTGGGCAAGGGCATCGGCAGCGGCGCGCCGATCGCGGCGGTCATCTCGACGACCAAGGTCTTCTCGGCCCTGGGGAGCGGGGAGATGTCCTCGACCATGGGCGGGAACCCGCTGTGCTGCGCCGGGGCGCTGGCCGTACTCGAGATCATGGACGAGGAAA
This sequence comes from Candidatus Aminicenantota bacterium, assembly GCA_963764885.1. GTDB lineage: Bacteria > Acidobacteriota > Aminicenantia > Aminicenantales > UBA8522 > CAVSCD01. The sequence continues at coordinate 363,413 of CAVXUH010000006.1, read as the reverse complement.
AGCTGGTGGAGAAGGCGGCCAAGAACGGCGAGCTCCTCAAGGACCGGCTCCTCGGGCTGATGAAGAAATACGGCTTCATCGGCGACGTCCGGGGCATCGGGCTCGTTTACGGCGTCGAGTTCGTCAAGAACCGGGAGACCAAAGAGCCGGCGGCCGAGCTGGCGCGGGAAATCGTCGTCCGCTGCGTTGTCGGCGGGCTGATGTGCGGCAAGCTGGGCTACTACGGCAACGTCATGAGGGTGGCGCCGCCGCTCGTCATCACCCCCGAACAGATCGACGAATCCGTCTCGATCCTGGATAAAGTTCTCGCGGGAATGTAAGGCGAGCCGTCACGCCGGGACGGCCGGCAGGTCGGGGACGCCGACGATCCCCCGGATCGATTCTATGACCTTTTTATCCAGCCGGACCCGTCCGGCTTTGGCGTTTTCGACGAGCTGCCCGGGCGTCGAGCAGGCGGCAATGACCGGGCCCATCCCGGGGAGATGGAGCATGTAGGCGAGCGTCAGCTGGGTCAGGCTCAGGTCCGCCTCATGGGCCAGCTTGGCGAGCGCCTTGAGCTTTTTCAGGACGGCCGGCGTCAGCTCGGCCGAGAGGCGGTTCTCATCCACCAGCCGGTCGCCCTTCCTGGGCCCGCCCTTGGCGATATATCGCTCCGAAAGGAGTCCCCCGCGCAGCGGGCTCCAGGCGATGAAGCTCAGCTTCTTCAGCGCGCAGAAGGCGAGGGCCCCCTGCTTTTCCGGCTCCTCTCCGTGGAGGATATCGAACTGGTTCTGGACAGACTGGATCCTGGCCCGGCGGAAGATCTCGTCATAGGCAGCGCACTTTTCGAGCTGGTCCGCGCCGAAGTTGGAGACGCCGAGGTACCGGACGAGGTCCTGGCCGATCAGGTCCTCGGCGGCCATCAGGCTCTCCTCGACCGGGGTCGTCGAGTCGAACTCGTGGAATTGGAGGATCTCGACCCGGTCGGTCTGAAGTCTATCCAGGCAGGCGTAGGTCGCCTCGAGGATGTTCACCCGGGACAGACGGCAGTAGTTCGGCGTCCGGCCGTCCATCGTGCCGTAGATCTTGGTGGCAAGCTCGATATTCCGGCGCTGGCCGGGGTTCTTCCTGAGCCAGCGGCCGATGATCCGCTCCGAGTTGCCGCTCGCGTTATTGTAGCGGTTGGCCGTATCCCAGAACGTCACGCCCTCCTCGACCGCCTTATCGAAAATCTTGAAGGCCGTCTTCTCGTCCACCCGGGAGCCGTCGCCCGTCTCCGGGTAGCCGATCTTCCAGGTGCCGAGGCCGACGCTCGAGACCCTGAGGCCGGTCCCGCCGAAAAACCGGTAGGGCATGCCCTGGAAGTCATCGACGGTGAAGGGAATGCCGTAGAGTGCGGGATTGACGCCTGGGGGCAGCGGGATTTTCTTGCCTTTCATGGTGTGCTCCTTCCAAGGATTCTATTAGCCGAATATCCCTCCGCCGTCAAGTCACGAAACATCCGGCGGAGATTTTGACCGGGCCGTTTCTTCTGCTACACTATCCCCTGATTCCATGAACGACCTGCGGATGTTCACGAACAGGCACTTCATCCTGGCCCTGCTGGGCTACTTTTTCCTGTTCCTGAGCATCAGCCTGTTCTTTCTTTACCCCCTCTTCCTGAAGCAGTTTCAACCCTCCCAGAGCCGGATCGGGCTCATCATGGGCGTGCACAGCTTCATGGCCATCTTCGTCCGGCCCTTCTTCGGGCGCCTGATGGACGTACGGCCGCGGAAGGAGATCTCCCTCGGCGGCATCGGGTTGCTCCTCGTGGTCACGCCGCTTTTCCACCTCGTCCATGATGCCGGAACGTTCCCCGTCGTCCTGCGGGCCCTGACGGGCCTGGGCTGGGGGGTCAGCATGACCGCGACCATCGCCATCTGCTCGGACCTCGCCCCGGTCGAGAAGCTCGCCCATTCCATGGGCATCATCGGCGTGGCCGGGCTGATCGCCAGCGCCGTCGGCCCGATCTTTGCGGAGGAGGTCGTCCGGAGTTTCGGGTTCCACGGCCTGTTCTGGGCAAGCACGATCTTCCTGGTGGCCTCGGTCGGCTGCATCATGGCCACCAAGGAATCCGCCCCTCAGGCCTGTCCGGAAAAACGGCCGGCGTGGGAGATCTGGCGGCGGTTTTCCCTGTTCTCTCTCCTTTTGATCGGAACGCTGCCGGTCTTCCACGGCGCCGTGAGGAGCGCCGTCGTCTATTTCATCGCCGTCTTCGCCAATTCGATCTCGGTGGAGAGGGTCGGTCCCTTCTTCGCCATGTTTTCCGGGGCCGCCATCCTGACCCGGTTCTTCATGGGCGACATCTCGGACCGGTACGGCCGGAAGCAGGTCATCCTGCCGGCGGCGCTCATCATCAGCTTGAACTGCCTGCTGCTGTCGCTCGTGCGCGGCCCCAAGATGTTCCTCGTCTCCGGGTTCGTGGGCGGGTTCGGCCAGGGGCTCATCTTCCCGGCCCTGAGCACGTACATGATCGACGTCCTGGGCCGGGAAAACAAGGGCCTGGCGCTGAGCCTCTATCTTTCGCTGTTCGATGTCGGCATGGGCCTGGGGTCGCCGGTTTTCGGCTGGGTCAGCGACCTGGCCGGCTACCGCAGCATGTACCTCGTGGCCGGCGGCTTCCTTTTCGTCTTCAGCATCATTTTCACGATCAAGGCTCCCAATCCGCCGCGCGCCAGGGCCGGCGAGCCGTTCGGGCTGTCGGCCGAGCCCGGACCGTGACAGGAGTTGACACTCATGACTGTTTACGACCTCATAACCTCACGCCGGAGCATCCGGCAGTTCAGCCCCCGGCCTATCGGCCGGGCGATCCTCGAAAAGATCGTTAACGCCGGCCGCCTGGCGCCTTCCGCCTCGAACCTGCAGCCGCTCGAGTTCATTGCCGTCAACGACGAGGTGACGCGCCGAGAGATATTTTCGCGCTTGCGTTGGGCGGGCTACATCGCGCCGGCGGGCGACCCGCTGCCCGGTCATGAGCCGACGGCCTACGTCGTTCCCGTGGTCAACCTCCGGGTCCGGCGGTCCGGTTTCGATCTCGACCTCGGGGCCGCCGTCGAGAACATGATCCTGGCCGCCTGGAGCGAGGGCATCGGGTCGTGCTGGATCGGGGCTCTCGACGCCGCGGCGGTCGGCCGGGCCGTTGGCCTGCCGGAAGACTTCCGGCTGACCTGCGTCCTGGCCCTCGGCTATCCCGCCGAGGCGCCGCTGGCCGAGGAATCCGCTGGGTCGGTGAAGTACTGGAAGGATGAGGCGGGCGTCCTCCACGTCCCCAAGAAAAAGCTCGAGGACGTCTTCCATTACAACCGCGTCCGCGGGCGGTCGTGACTATTCGCCGGCGACCGTCAGCCCCGAGACCTTGACCGTCGGTCCGCAGACCGGGTTCCTGAAGTCGACGTCGTTACCCAGCTCCTCGATGCCGCCGAGGACGCGCTCCAGGTTCCCGGAGATCGTGACTTCGGCCACCGGGTAGGCCACCTCGCCGCCTTCGACCCACAGCCCGAACGCCCCGCGCGAGATATCGCCGGTCACCGGGTTCAGGCCGTGGCCGATCGTCCTCGTCAGGATCATTCCCCGCCGGGTGGAGGCGATGATCTCCTGCGGGGTCTTGTCGCCGGGAGAGAGATAAAAGTTGTTGGGGGAGACACCCGTCCCGTCGCCGTTCCCTGTCAGCTCGAGCTTGAGCTTGCGGGCGGCATATGCGTTGCAGAGAAAGCTGCGGAGAACGCCCTTCTCGACCACCACGGTCCGTCGGCTGGCCACGGCCTCGCCGTCGAACGGCCGCGTCCCCAGCTTGCCGGGCATCAGGCCGTCATCGATGACCGTGACTTGGCCGTTGCCCAGCCGGTCCCCCAGCCGGTCGGCCAGGAACGACGCCTGCTGGTACACGGCCACGCCGGAAACGCAGGCGAACAGGAAACCCATGAGCCAGGACGTCATGTCCGGCTCGAAGATCACGGGCACGGTTTGGGTCCGGATCTTGCGCGGGTTCAGCTGGCGGACCGTCCTTTCGACCGCCCGGCGGCCGACGGCCTCCGGGCTCTCGAGCTCGCGAAAGAACCGGGACGCCGAATACCAGTAGTCCTCGGCCTTCTCGTCCGTCCCGCCGGCCTGGAGGCCGACGCTCAGGCTGCAATACGTCTGGTCATAGGTCCCCAGGAACCCGCGCGAATTGGCCAGGATGGTCGTTCCCTGGCTGCTGACAAAGCTCGCCCCGTGGGAATTGGAGATGCGCTTGTCCTGGAGCGCCACGCGCTCTGTCTCGAGCGCCAGCGCGATCTTCTTTTGGGTATCGACGCCGGCGAGCTCGGGGTCGAAGAGGAGGAGGCCGGCGGCCTCGACCTCGCCGCCGGTCGGCTCCGGCAGGCCCGCGAACTTGTCCCGGCTCGACATCTCGGCCCTTCTCACGGCGTTCCGGATCAACCGCCGCACCGTCTCCGGGGAAAGGTCGGATGTCGAGACGAAGGCCGATTTCAGGTCCTTGATGACGCGGAAGCCGAGATGGCGGGCGCCGGCCTCAATCAGGTTCTCGATCTCGCCCAGTCGGACGTCAACCGAAAAATCCCGGCCGTCCGAGACGGTGACCTCGACCTCGTCGGCGCCCTCGGCCCGCCCTCGGCGGACGGTCTGTTCGGCCAGCGATTCCAGATCCGAGTGAGGCGTTGTCTTCATTGTCCTTTGCTCCCTCCCACCGTCATCCGGGAGATCTTGATCGTCGGGCAGCCGTCGCCGACCGGCACGTCCTGTCCCTCCTTGCTGCAGGTCCCGGTCTGCATGCTGAAGGCGACATCGTTCCCGACCATCTCGACCTTGCGGAGGATATCGATGTTCGTGCCGATGAGCGTCGCCTGCCGGATGGGGGCCGTCAGCCGCCCGCCCTCGATCAGGAAGCCCGAGCTGATGGAAAAGGTGAACTTCCCGGAATCCTCGACCTGGCCGCCCTCGAACTTCTCGGCATAGATGCCCTTGGCCACGGACTTGATGATGTCCTCGGGCAGGTGCTCGCCCTTGTCGACATAGGTGTTGGCCATGCGGGGAATGGGAATGCAGGAGTAGTCTTGCCGGCGGCCGTGCCCGGTCGGCGTCAGGCCCATCAGGCGCGCGGACAGCCTGTCCTGCAGCAGGCCGCTCACGACGCCCCGGTCGATGAGGAGCGTCTTGGAGGCCGGCGTGCCCTCGTCGTCGATATTGTAGGAGCCGCGGAAAGAGGGGATGGTCGGATCGTCATAGATGGTCAGGAGCGGCGAGCCCACCTTTTTCCCGAGCTTATCCCAGAAAATAGAGGTCTTCTTGCGGTTGAAATCGGCCTCGAGCAGATGGCCGACGGCCTCGTGGACGAGCACGCCGCTGTGCCCGGGAGCGAGGACGACGGGCATCTCCCCGGCCGGTGCCTCGGAGGCATCCAGGAGCCGCAGGGCCTCTTCGCCGGCCTCCCGGCCGATCTTTTCGGGGGTCAGGACATCGCGGAAGTACTCGAGGCCGACCCGGCCTCCGCCGCCCGCATAACCGGACTCGCGCCGTCCGTCCTTTTCGGCCACGGCGTAACAGGCCAGCTTGGCCATGGGGCGGGCGTCATGCGCCACGAGCCCCTCGGAGTTGATAATGGAGATATGCTGAACGCTGTCCTGATAGACAGCCTTGGTTTTCCGGATCCGTGGAGAATACCGTCGGCAGGCGGTGTAGGCTTCCTGGGCGAGGGCGATCCTGGCCTCGAGGCCGACGGTGTGGAGGGGAGTCGTCACCTTATAGACGTCGTTGCCGGCCCGGGCGGTCCTCAGCCGGGGGATCTTCACGACCCCCGGGCCAGAGGCGATCTCGGCCGCCGACCGGGCGGCATCCAGGATATTGTCCAGGGACAGCTCATTGACATAGGCGAACCCGGTCTTCTCGCCGGCGTTCACCCGGATGCCCAGCCCGAGACTGACCGCCTCGGCCGTCTCCTTGACGATGTCCTCCTCGAGGTTGACGAGGTTGTAGATCCTGTATTCGAAATAGAGGTCGGCGAAATCGCCGCCCCGGGAGAGGGCGGCGCCCAGGATTTTCCGACAATCCGCGCGCTTCAGCCCGAACCGCGATTCGAATTCGATCATACCGGTCCTCCGCGATCCCTGCGGCGCGGCCAGGCCAGGAAAAGGATGCTGCCGATGCCCAGGGAATACTCGAAGATATTCGTCAGAAGGTGGACCCCGATCCCCGAGCCCACGGCCAAACGGGGGTCGAACCCCATCAAGCCGAAGGTCACGGCCCAGGCCGATTCCCAGGTTCCGAACCCGGCCAGACCCTTGACCGGGAGGGCCGAGGTCAGCTCGGCGCCGCTGATCCCCAGGATGAACTTGGAGAAGCTCAGGTCGGCCAGCGAAAACCCCCGGCTCCTGAGGAGCCCGTAAAAAAGCGAGAAGACGGAAACGTACTTGGCCAGCCGCACAACCAATGACTGGGCGAAGACCGGCAGCAGGCTGCGATGATCCCGGAATCGCGAGATCTCGTCCACGGTCAGCCGGAATTTCTCGGCCGCCATCTTAAAGAACGGGCGGCCGGAAAGCCGCAGGCGGACCGTCAGGCGCTCGAAGACGGCGAGCAGAAGGCGGCCCAAGGGCACAATCTTCCAGAGGACGACCGCCATGACGGCAAAAAAGACGGCGGCGGCGGCGATGACCGCCGGCACCGAGACGGCCCCCGCCCCGAGCCCGACGGACAAGCCGGCCAGGATGAGAAACGGGCTCAAGGTCAGTGTGTCCAGAACGGAAGCGAGGACAAACGACGAAGTCGCCGCCTCGAAAGAAAACCCGAGCCGCTTGTTGAGAACATAGATATAGGAAAGCCCGCCGAGGCGCGCCGGCAGCAGGTCGATCAGGCTGTTGCGGATGAAGGTCACGAGAAGAGCCGGTTTCCAGCCGATAGCTTGCGGGGCCAGGAGAAGCCTATAGCGCCAGGCGCGGATCGCCGCGGCGGCCAGCGCGACGCCGACATAGACGAGGACAGCGGGCGGGTAGATATGCGCCAGCATCGCTCCGACGTCCCCGGCGCCGACGCGGGAGAACAGGAACCGGAGGAGGATGATCGAGACGGCGGATGACAGCCCGATGGTGACCGCCTTGCTTTTAAGCACAGGCATATTTTATGTGCGCCCTCCGAATTGTCAAAGAGGGGGGCGGCTTTGTCTTCGGGGGACGTCTTTGATAGAATACCGCCCGCGAAATGCTCCACAAATTTTCAAGGAGGGCGGCATGGTTCCTCAGCTGCGGTTATCTCTTCTGGCGATCGTAACAATAGCGGTCTTCGGTTTACTCAAGGTCAAGGGCGCGGAGGAGGGGAGCGGACCGCTGGCGCCCACCGGGCTCCGGGTCGAATATCTGGCCAATCCCATGGGCGTGGACACATCCCATCCCAGGTTCTTTTGGGTGCCCGGGCACACCGACAGGGGGCAGGCGCAATCGGCCTTTGAGATCCTCGTTTCGACGGTGGAGTCGGCGGCCGACGGGGACATGTGGTCGACGGGCAAGGTGGCGATCCCGACGCCCGGTCAAGTCGCCTACGCCGGGAAAGAGCTCGCGAGCGGCGGCACCTACTTCTGGAGAGTGCGCTATTGGGATGCGAACGGCCGGCCGAGCCCGTTCAGCCGCCCCGAGCAATTCGGTTGCGGATTGTTCTCCCGGGCCGATTGGCGTGGACAGTGGATCGGCGGGAAAAACCAGCTGAGGAAGGAGTTCGACGTTCCGAAAAAGGTCGTCAGGGCCAAGGCGTTCATGTGCGGGCTGGGCTATTCCGAGCTGCGGCTCAACGGCCGGAAAGTGGAGCGACATGTGCTCGACCCCGGCTGGACGACCTATGATAAGAGGGCGCTCTACGTATCCTACGATGTGACCGGGTACCTGCGCCCGGGAGCCAACGCCACGGCCGTCAGCCTCGGCCAGGGCTGGTTCAAGGGCCGGGCCCTTCTCTTCCAGCTCGCCATCGAGCTCGAGGGAGGGGAGAGGCTCGAGATCGTCAGCGACATGTCCTGGAAGGCCCAGTCCGGCCCGATCGTTGCCGACAGCATCTACAATGGAGAGACCTATGACGCCCGGCTCGAGACTCCCGGCTGGGACCTGCCGAATTATGACGACACGGGTTGGGGCGCCGCCGAAACGGTCGCCGGGCCCAAGGGGGCGCTGTCGTCCCAGATGATGCCGGCCATCGAGGTCACGGACACGATCGTGCCGCTGAACATGTCCAGCCCCAAGCCCGGCGTCTATGTCTTCGACATGGGGCAGAACTTCGCCGGCTGGGCCGAGCTTCGCGTCCGAGGGCCGCGCGGCACCGCCGTCAGGCTGCGGTTCGCCGAAAGGCTCTATGACACGGGCCTGATCAACCCGGAGAATTTGCGCGGCGCCCGGGCCGAGGACGTCTATATTTTGAAGGGCGAGGGCGAGGAGGTCTACGAGCCTCGGTTCACCTACCACGGCTTCCGCTACGTCGAGCTGAGCGGCTTTCCGGGAGCTCCGACCGCGGAGACTCTCCGCGGCCGCGTCGTCCGCACCGCGGTCGAGCAGGTGGGGAGCTTCGCCTGCTCCAAGCCGGTCCTCAACGGCATCCAGAGGATCATCGTCTGGGGGCAGACGAGCAACCTCCACAGCATCCCGACCGACTGCTGCCAGCGCGACGAGCGGATGGGCTGGATGGGCGACGCCCAGGGAACTGCGGAAGAGGCGATCTACAATTTCGACATGGCCGCCTTCTATACGAACTTTCTGCGTGATATCCGTGATGTTCAGGATGACAAGGGGATGATCACCGATACCGTGCCCCATGTCTGGGGGAACCGGCCGGCCGACCCGGCCTGGGGGACGGCCTATCCGCTCATCTGCTGGTACGTCTATCAGTACTACGGCGACAGGCGGATTCTCGAGGACCACTACGACGGGGTCAAGAAGTACGTGGAGTTCCTGAGGACCAGGGAAGAGGACGGCCTGGTCAAGTATTTTTACTACGCAGATTGGGTGTCCGTCGACAAGACGCCGGGCAGCATCGTCTCGTCCTTCTATTATTACTATGATGTCCGGCTGCTGGCCGATATGGCCCGAATCCTCGGAAAAGAGCAGGACGCCAAAGCCTACGCAGAGCTTGGGGAGAGGATCAAGGCGGCCTTCCAAAAAGAATATTTCGACCCGCGGAGCAAGAGCTACGCGAACGGGACCCAGACGGCCAACACCCTGCCGCTCTTCCTGGGTTTCGTGCCCGAAGCCGACCGGGCGGCCGTCTTCGCTAACCTCTTCGACAACATCGTTTATAAGAACGCTTCCCACCTCACGACCGGCATCATCGGGACCAAGTACATCATGGAGCTCCTGACCTCCCAGGGGAATTCCGACCTGGCCTATGACATCGCCGCCCAGACGACTTACCCGAGCTGGGGCTACATGATCGAGAACGGAGCGACGACGCTCTGGGAGCTATGGCAGCTCCGGGAGGGGCCGTCGATGAACTCCCACAACCACCCGATGTTCGGGAGCGTCGGGTCCTGGCTGTACAAGGCGCTGGCGGGAATCAGCCTGGCGCCGGAATCGACCGGGTTCGAGAAGATCCGGATCGCGCCCCAGCTGGTCCGCGACCTCCGCCACGCGGTCGGTTCGGTCCGGACGCACAGGGGCACGGTCTCATCGTCGTGGTCGAGGGAAGATGGAAGGATCCGGCTCGAAGCGGTAGTCCCCGTCGGGAGCGCGGCCGAGGTCGTCCTGCCCAAGTTCAACCTCAAGAACCTAACGGTCAGAGAGTCGGGTCAGGCCGTCTGGGACGGCGGGAAGTTTCAGCCGGGCGCAGCGGGGGTCGAGAACGTCGAGGAAAAACAGAACGGCCTCATCATCCGGATCGGCTCCGGTCGGTACAGCTTCGAACTGACGGGGGACTAGTTCGGCTAAGTTCGGGACACGGCTTAATTCGGGACCTTAATTCGGGACACACTACGAATTCACCTGTTTCGAACTTGGGGAATGGGTACTGTTGTATCCCGAATTAGCGGGCTTTTCTGGCGTCGGCCCAGAGAGTAGCGAGGACAAACCAGGCCGCCGAGGCGATGAGGAGAACGATCTTGTATCGGGCTTCTGAGAAAAAACCCAGAAAATAGAGGACGGACGCGGCCAGTCCGGCAGCCAGGCTAAGGAGCGCGCCGGTGCCGAGCCAGGCCTTACGCATTGCGTTTCCTCCGCACGGCGCACAAGGCAGCATAAGAAACCAAGGCGATAAAATAGCCCGGCAGCCACCGGAAATATAGGTGAATGGGGAGGAGGGCGCAGAGGCCGAGCGTCCCGGCCCAGGCGCCGAGCGCCCGCCAGTTGAAAACCCGGGACGCTTTTTCCGCTCGGTATTGTTCGATTTTGAGCAAAGGAAAGAGCCAGTGCTCGGCGAAGACGATCGCCCCCATGGGCATGAGCACCAAGCCGTAGATCGCCACATAATCGAGGAGCCTGACGAAGAAAACGGGAAAGCAGGAAAGTGCCGTCGTGACGACGCCCGCGGTCAAGGTGACTTTCCAGCGGGGCCAATTGGGCGTGAGCGTCTGGATGGCGAGCCCGGCCCTGTAAAGCGTCGGGTTGGCGGTCGTCCAGCCCGCGAACAGGACCCCGCCGATTCCGGCCAGGCCGGCGGCCTCGTAGGCCATCAGCCCCGGGTTCATCTCCCGGCCCACCGCCGCCACCATGATCCCGGAGCAGATCCAGGCCAGCATGTGCCCGGGGTACATGCCGAAGGCGGTGTAAAGGCCGTAGGTCCATTTTTTCGCGAAACGAAAGATGGCCATGTCGGACAGGCCGATGTGCATGGCGAGGTTGCAGAACCAGGCAAAAAAAAGGATGTGCCAGAACCCCAGCTTCTCCTGGCCCGGCGCCGGCAGCCCATTCCAGACCCGCGTCGTCGCCACCTCCCAGATGTTGGCGAGGTTTCTCTCGACTCCCAGGCGGGACAGCATGGCCACCGCGCCGGCGATAAAAACGAGGAAAATCCATGGGGAACAGACCTGGGCGAAGCGGCTGAGCCTCTCGAAACCGAGGACGGCGATGGCGGTAAAGAGGGCGCCGATGACCGACGCCAGGATGACCCAGCCCGCCGAGGGAGGGAGCACCGCGTCCAGGGAAGGCGCCTCCAGTCCGAACCCGAGGCCGACCGCTGTCGCCGACACGGAGATCATCGCTCCCGCCAGGATGCAGTAGAGGACGGCGCTGGCGACGTTGTAGATCCACGTCACACCCGGGCCGGCGATCCGACTCAGGTACCAGTACAGCGTGAGCCGTGTCCGGACGGCGATGGGCGCGCAGACGAATGTCCAGGAGAGGACCGCCAAAAGGTTGCCGACGGCCAGGCCCAGGAGCAGGTCCTTGGCCGTGACGCCGTGGAGGACGAAGAAGGCGCCGATGACGAACTCGGTGGCGGCGACGTGCTCGCCGGCAAACAGGCCGGCGAACTTGCCCCCCGACTGGAGCTTGTCGGGCGAGACCGGCTCCCGGTCGAATTCGTAGAGCCGGTCCATGCGGGCGGCGATGGCGGCCAGTCGGGTCGGCGACATGCGCCCTACGATAACCAATGTCGCCGTTTTTCGCAACAATCAGACGTTCCCGACGCGAGGGTGCGGATGGGGATGACACCCTGAAGCCCCCCGTAGCGGAGGGGGACCCGTCGCTTCACGACGGGGGAACCGACGGGACTGGTTCCCGGGGTGCCGGGGGGAGAGGGGCGTATCGCCATCCGCACCGACGATCCTGCGCGAGGTGAACGGATTATGATATAATTCCTCGCGATGCTGGACCCGAAATTTATTCTCGATCATTTCGACGAAGTCCGCCGGCGGCTCGAGACGCGCGGCCCGGCCTTCGGCCCGCTTCTCGACGCCTATCGCGGCGTCGGGCTCAAGGAGCGGGAAAACCTCAGGAATATCGAGGAGCTGAGGGCCAGGAAGAACAAGCTCTCCGAGCAGACCATCAAAACCAAGCGGGAAGGTGGCGACGTCGGCCCGCTGATCGCCGAGAGCAAAAGGGTGGGGGAGGAGATCAAGGCCCTCGAGGCCCGGGGGACCCAGATCGCCGAGGAATGGGGCTTGCGGAGCCTGGAGATCCCCAACCTTCCCCACGACAGCGTCCCTGTCGGGACGACGTCGGCCGACAATATCGTTATCCGTTCGAGCGGCCGGTCGCCCGAGTTCGGCTTCGAGCCGGAAGCCCACTGGGACATCGGCACCCGGCTGGGCATCCTCGATTTCGAGCGGGCGGCAAAGATCACGGGTTCCCGGTTCGCGGTCTATTTCGGGGCCGGCGCCCGCCTGGAACGGGCCCTGATCAACTTCATGCTGGACATCCACACCCGGGAGAGGGGCTTCCGGGAGGTCATCCCGCCGTTCATCGCCAACGAGGCCAGCCTGACAAGCACCGGGAACCTCCCCAAGTTCAAGGAAGACCTGTTCAAGATCGAGGGCTACCCGTGGTACCTCATCCCGACCGCCGAGGTGCCGCTCACCAACATCTTCCGGAACGAGATCCTCGACGCCGCGGCCCTGCCGCAGCGCTTTGTCGCATACACTCCCTGCTTCCGGAGCGAAGCGGGCTCGTACGGCAAGGACATCCGGGGGCTCATCCGCCAGCACCAGTTCAACAAGGTCGAGATGATGATTTTCTCGCTCCCTGAGGATTCGTTCGACGAGCTCGAGAAGATGACCGCGTCCGCCGAGGAGGTCCTCAAGCGCCTCGGGCTGGCCTACCGCGTCGTCTTGCTGTGCACCGGCGACATGGGTTTCGCGAGCAGCAAGACCTACGACCTTGAGGTCTGGATGCCCGGCCGGAAAGGGTACATGGAGATCTCGTCCTGCTCCAACTGCACGGATTTCCAGGCCCGGCGGTCGAGCATCCGTTTCCGCCGCGAGCCCAAGGCCAAGCCCGAGTTCGCCCACACCCTCAACGGCTCCGGCCTGGCGGTCGGCCGGACGCTGAGCGCCGTTCTCGAGAACTATCAGCAGGCGGACGGCTCGGTCGCCGTGCCGCCGGGCCTTCGCCCTTACATGGACGGTCTCGAGCGAATCGAGACGGTTTGAGCGGCGCGCCGGCGCCGGGCGGTCGTCATTTGACTCCCGGGAATTTCCGAAGATATACTCTTGTTCCGGTTCAACGGATCCGCGAGGAGGATTGACGAGATGAATATCCTGGATACCTACGGAAGCAGCAAGATCATCGGCTACGAGACGGCCCGGACCCGCTACGAGGAGCTCGGGGTCGACACCGAGGCGGCGCTCGAGCGCCTCGCCAAGATCGCCATCTCCCTGCATTGCTGGCAGGGGGACGACGTCGGCGGCTTCGAGAGCGCGGGGGAGGCGACGGGCGGGGGCATCATGGCCACCGGCGCCTATCCGGGCAAGGCCCGCACCCCGGCCGAGCTCAGGGCGGACCTCGAGAAGGTCTATTCTCTCGTTCCCGGCAAGCACCGTCTCAGCCTGCACGCGAGCTATCTCGAAGGCGGAGGCCGGAAGGTCGACCGGAACGAGGTCGGTCCGGAGCATTTCGCCGGCTGGGTCGCCTGGGCCAGGGAGCAGGGCCTCGGCCTGGATTTCAACCCGACGTTTTTCGCCCATCCCAAAGCCGCCTCGAATTTCACCCTGGCCCACAACGACAACGGCATCCGCAGGTTCTGGGTCGACCACGGCATTGCCTGCCGCCGGATCGGCGAATACATGGGCCGGGAGCTGGGCACGCCTTGCGTCACCAACATCTGGATCCCGGACGGATACAAGGACAGTCCGGTCGACCGCCAGGCCTCGCGGGCCCTCCTCAAGGATTCGCTGGACACGATCTTCGCCGTCAAGCTCGACAAACGGCACATCTTGGATGCGGTCGAGCCGAAGCTCTTTGGCATCGGCGTCGAGAGCTGCACCATCGGCTCGTTCGAGTTCTATCTGGGTTACGCGGTAAAGAATAACCTTCTCCTCTGCCTCGACATGGGGCACTATCACCCGACCGAGGGCATCGCCGATAAGATCTCGTCCGTGCTCTTCTTCCTCGACGAGATCCTGCTCCACGTCAGCCGGCCGGTGCGCTGGGACAGCGACCACGTCGTGATCCTGTCGGACGAGCTGCAGGAGCTCGCCCGGGAGATCGTCCGGGGCCGGTTCCTCGACCGGGTGCACATCGGGCTCGACTTCTTCGACGCCAGCATCAACCGGATCGCGGCCTGGGTCATCGGCACGCGCTCCATGCTCAAGGCTCTCCTGGGCGCCCTGCTCGAGCCGGTGGCCACGTTGCAGGGGATGGAAGCGGGCAACGACTTCACCGCCAGGCTGGCGCTCCTCGAGGAGCTCAAGACGATGCCCTTCGGCAGCGTCTGGGACGAGTACTGCCGCCGGTCGGACGTCCCCGTCGGCATCGGCTGGCTGGGGGAAGTCAAAAAGTACGAGCGGGAAGTCCTGGAGCACCGGCGGTGACCAGCCCGCCTCTGGGCATTCTCATCTTCACGCTCGGCGGCCTGGCCGGCTCCGTTTTTTATCTGCCCTTCAAGAAGGTATCCAAATGGTCGTGGGAGAGCTACTGGATGGTCTACGCGGTCGTCGGACTGCTGGTCGTGCCGTGGGTCCTGGCGATGACGACCTCGCCCAACGTGTTTTCCGTCCTGGGCGCAGCGCCGAGGGGCGAGGTCTGGTATTGCATCCTGTGCGGCGCCGCCTGGGGCTTCGGCGGATTGACCTGGGGCCTGATGATCCGGTATCTTGGCGTGGGCCTGGGGCTGGCGATCGGCGCCGGGCTGGTCTCCGCCTGCGGGACCGTGGTGCCGATGATCATCAAGGGGACGATCGGCCGGCTGTTCAGCCCCGGCGCCGGAATCGTCTCGCTGGCCGCCGTGCTCATCTCCCTCGCCGGGATCGTCAGCGTCGGGCTGGCCGGCAGGTCCAAAGAGAAGGAGCTATCGGATGAGCAGAAGAAGTCGGCCGTCGCCGAGTTCAATTTCAAGAAGGGTATCGGGGTGGCCATTTTCTCGGGCGTGATGAGCTCCGCGCTGGGGTTCGGCCTCCAGGGGGGCGCCACCATTGAAAGCCTTGCCTTGACGACCGCCCCTGTGACCCCTGTCACCTGGAAGGGCATGCCCGTGCTGGCGGTGGCGCTCGTCGGCGGGTTCGCGGTGAATTTCGTATGGTGCCTGCTCCTCAACGTCAAGAACAAGAGCGGCGGCAACTATATTCGGGCTGAGGGCGCATCGCTCTCCCGAAACTACCTGTTCGCGGCCTTGGCCGGGGTCATCTGGTGCTCGCAGTTCATCTGCTTCAAGACGGGGCAGCCGGCCATGGGCAAGACGGACTATGTCGGCTGGGCCGTCCTGATGGCGAGCCAGATCCTGTTCGGGACGCTCCTCGGCCTCGCGCTCGGAGAATGGAAGAGGACGGGCCGCCGCACGCGGGCCCTGCTCACCGCGGGCATCGTCCTGCTCGTGGCCTCAAGCATCGTGGCCGGGTACAGCTCGCATCTTGCCCAGCGCGAAACCGCCTCGCCATCTGCCCGCTCCGCCCCCGGCATGCCGGAGGCGGCCGCCAGCCTGCGGCTTGCGGCACCGGGTATCCGAAGGTAGAATAGGTGATTCTCCGGAGGGATGGCCGAGTGGTTTAAGGCGGCGGTCTTGAAAACCGCTTTCCGGTTCTCCGGAACGGGGGTTCGAATCCCTCTCCCTCCGACCTTTCCTGAGACACTGTCCTTTTTCCCTCCCTGTATAGGGAGGGTACAGGGTGGGTACTATCTAAGGTTAGAGTCTGGGGAAGTGTCTCAGGCGGGTTCAGATTCAGACACTGTCCTTTTTCCCTCCCTGTATAGGGAGGGTACAGGGTGGGTACTATCTAAGGTTAGAGTCTGGGGAAGTGTCTCAGGGGATTTCAGATCAGGACGCTTACCTTTGTCCCTCCCCGCCTTTCCCCGGCCCCCCCAAACGTGCTAGAATACCACCGCCTCGACGGCGCGGAGAGGTGCTGGAGTGGTCGATCAGGATCGCCTGCTAAGCGATTGTCCTGGTGAATGCCGGGACCGTGGGTTCGAATCCCACCCTCTCCGCCAGCTCAACTCCTGACCGTCTTCGCGCCCGCTCTCCCGCCTTTTGCCTAAAATAGGCCTTGTGTTTCGCTCCGGTCATTTTATAAGATACCGTGCATTGAGAGGAGGACAGTATGAGAAAATCCCTCGTCTGGTGGACCCTGATCCTGACTGGCTGTTCGGCGTACGTGGGCTGCCGGGCCAAGGTCGATGGCGACCTGGCCGCGGACGTCCAGAAGCTTTTCGCCGACCCGCCGGCTGAATACCGGAGCGCGCCGCTCTGGGTCTGGAATGACCGGGTCACCAAGGAGGAGATCGATACACAGCTCGCCGATTTCCAGGCCCACGGCATCGGCGGCGTCTTCATTCATCCGCGGCCCGGGCTCGTCACGCCCTATCTCTCGGAGGAATGGTTCGATCTCTGCCGGCACGCGGTCGAAACCGGCCGCAGCCTCGGGATGAAGATCTGGATCTACGACGAGAACTCGTATCCGTCGGGGTTTGCCGGCGGCCACGTGCCTGCCGACATGCCGGATTCCGCCGGGCTCGGGATGAGATTGACCAAAGCGGCGGGGCTTCCCGCCTCATTTCCCGGGAGGCCCATAGCCGTCTTTCTGAAAACGGGCTCGGCGTTCGAAGATGTAACGGCCAGAGCCCTTGAGCCGGCAGCGACTGCGGCTCTCGGCCCCGGCGATTACTACATCTTCGATATCAAGCCGGCCGAGCCGTCGCCCTGGTACGGGGGCTTCACCTATGTCGACCTCATGCGCCCGGATGTCACGGCGAAATTCCTGGCCGTTACCCTCGACGCCTACAAGAGCGCCGTCGGGACCGAATTCGGACGGACCGTGCCCGGGAGCTTCCAGGACGAGGCCCACCTCGCGCCCGTCTCGGGCAAGGACATCGTCAATTTCACTCCGGCCATCTTCGACAGGTTCCAAAAAAAATGGGGATACGATCTTCGGCCCCAGCTTCCGTCCCTTTACGAGGAAACGGGGAACTGGCAGACCGTCCGCCACGATTTCTACGCGACCACGCTCGAGCTGTTCATCGAGGGCTGGGCCAAGCCTTACAACGAATATTGCGCAACCCACAATCTCTGGTTCACCGGCCACTATTTCGAGCACGAGTGGCCGAGGCCCAACATGACGTCCGATTACCTGGCCATGTCCGCCTACTCGCACATGCCGGGGATCGACGTTCTGATGAATCAGTGGGCGGCCGGCCCGCACGACCAGTTCGGCAACGCCCGGCCCCCCAAGGAGATCCGGAGCGCCGCCAACCAGCTCGGCCGGGCCCGGACCATGTCCGAGACCTACGGCGCGGGGGGCTGGGACTTGAGGTTCTTCGACCAGAAGCGGATCGCCGACTGGGAGTTCGCCCTGGGCGTCAATTTTATCAACCAGCATCTCTCCTACGTCACCATCATGGGCGCCCGCAAGCGCGACCACCCGCAGTCGTTTTCCTATCATGAGCCGTGGTGGCCCGCCTACAGGGTCATGGGCGACTACCTGGGCCGGCTGTCGGTGGCTATGAGTCGCGGCCGCCAGGTCAGCCGGGTCGTCGTGCTCGAGCCTTCGACATCGGCCTGGCTGTACTACACCCCGCTGGCCGAATCCGAACGGGTGAAAGCGATCGGCGAACGGTTCGCGGACTTTATCAATCGTCTCGAGGCGAACCACGTCGAGTACGACCTGGCCAGCGAGGACACGCTCCGCAACCACGCCCGCGCCCAATCGAAGCAGCTGGTGGTGGGTGAGAGAAGCTACGATGTCTTCGTGGTCGCCCCCGGGACGGAGAACCTCGAGTCGTCGACCGTCGACCTTCTGACGCGGCACCTGGCCGCCGGCGGCCGGGTCCTGTGCGTTGCCGCCGCTCCCGGTTTCGTCGATGGCAAGTCTTCGGAGGCGCTGGCGAACCTGGCCAAGTCATATCCCAAGACCTGGCTTGAGCTGGCGGAAGCCGACGGCCTGAGCGAGCTCGGCCTGGTAACGGCGCGGGACATCGTTTTTGCCGACCTCGACGGCGACGCCTCGATGTTTTTCCACCATCGGCGCCGGCTGGCCGACGCCGATCTTGTTTTTCTGGCCAACGTCAGCCCGGACAAGCCGATGAGCGGGCGGTTTACCGCCAAGGGCAGGTCGGCCGAAGCCTGGGATGCGCTCACGGGGCAAGTCTCCGCTTATCCGTGCACCGTCCAAAAAGGCCGGGCGGCTGTGGAGTTCCACCTCCCGCCGGGCGGGAGCGCGCTTTTCTGCCTGCGGCCGGCGAAAGCGCAGCCGGCCGCACCGGTCGCTCGGGACTGGAACGAGGTGGCCGCCGACTCCCCGGTCGAGGTCCAGCCTGCTTCGGCAAACGTCCTTACCATCGATTACTGCGACCTCAAGCTGGACGGCCGGCTCGAAAAGGACCTCTATTTCTACGACGCTCAACGCCGGACTTTCGAGCATCATGGGCTCAAGGCGAACCCCTGGGACAGCGCCGTCCAGTACAAAACCAATATCCTCGACCTCGATAAGTTCGCGGCCGATTCCGGGTTCGAGGCGACCTTCTGGTTCGAGGCGGCACCCGACATAGATTTCGATTCGCTTCGCGTGGTCGTCGAGCGGCCGGCGCTCTACCGGGTTTCGGTCAACGGCACAACAGTCGAGCCGCTGGCCGGCGAGTGGTGGATGGACAGGTCCTTCGGCGTCTTCGAGCCGGGCCGGCTGGCCCGTCCCGGAAAGAACAGGATCACGCTCGAGAGCCGGCCGTTCACGATCTTCAGCGAGCTCGAGTCCATCTATGTCCTCGGGAACTTCGGCCTGGAGGGCCAGGCCAGGGGATTCCGGATGGTGCCCGTAAAGCCGTTTGCGCTCGGCGCCTGGCCTGAGCAGGGGAGGCCCTTCTACGCCGGCGGCATGAGCTATATCAAGAACTTTGAGGTCGCCGCCCAGGCGCCCGGCCGGGACCGGTATCTCGTCAAGCTGGATAACTGGCTCGGATCGGTGGCGGAAGTCCGGGTGGGCGATAGATCGGCCGGGTTCGTGGCCTTCGCCCCCTATGAGCTCGATGTCACGGACCTTCTGAGCGCCGGCAACAACACCGTCGCCGTGACCGTTTTCGGCACCCTCAAGAACACACTCGGGCCCCATCACAATGATCCCATCCTCGGCACAGCCTGGCCCGGCATGTTCCAGAAGGGCGCCGCCGGCGGCTATCCTCCGGGTTCCGAGTACAGCCTCGTGGGCTACGGCCTGTTCGATGACTTCAAGCTCCTGCGGGGGACGGCAAAATAGCCGGCGCTATGGGCCTCGGTCTTTGGCTGTCGATCATCGTGATCTCTATCTCGGCGGCCTTCGCCGTGGCCGGGGCCTATCAGAGGTCGCGGTTCACGCATTACGCCTTCAAGCCGCTGACCATGGTCCTGGTCATTTCCCTGGCTTGGGAGAGGGCGACCGGGGCTTCACAGGCTTATGGGTATCTGATCCTGGCCGGACTCTGCTTCGGCTTGCTGGGCGATATTCTGCTGATGCTCCCGTCGAACAAGCTGCGGCAGGGCATGACGGCCTTCCTGGCCGGGCACATTCTCTATAGCATCGCTTTCGCTGGGGGAACGCATGTCTTCTCCCTGCCGGCGCTGGCGGTCCTCGGCGCCTGGGGAGGCGCCGTCTTCCTCGTGCTTCGCCCCGGCTTGGGCGGCCTGCGCCTGCCGGTGGCGGTCTATGTGGCGGCAGCGGTCGTCATGGCCTGGCTGGCCCTCGGCCGGTATCTGACGTTCGGCGACCCGAAGAGCCTGGGCGTGCTCGCCGGCGGACTGCTCTTCCTGTTCTCGGACTCCATGAACGGCATTAAGAGGTTTCGCCGGCCCTTCCGCGCGGCCGAGGTCCTGGTCCTGGCGCCCTATTTCGCCGCCCAGCTGCTCTTTGCCCTTTCGATCTGAGGGTCCGGCCTCCGGAGCGTTGACACGGCCCCGCTCATACGATAGAGTTTTGTCGATATTTCACGGGTGTGAGGCGCAGGTGATCAACGGAAAAACAGGCAAGAACCTGTTCGTGCGGTGATCAATTTCAAGGTTTCGAAGGCGGCCTGCGGCAGGCTGACGAGACTTTTCGGAGCCCCCTTGGCCTTCGCGCTTTCCGTGTGCAGCGTCGCGCCGGCCGGCGCCGTTGGCCCCCTAGAGTCCGGGCTACGCTTTGCTGTCAGCTTCTCCCGGGAAAGGGCACAGGGGCCGATCGACGGCCGCCTTCTCCTTCTCATCTCAGCAGACGCGAGCAGCGAGCCCCGTTTCCAGGTCAGCGACGGTCCGGGCACCCAACTCGTGTTCGGCGCTGATGTCGACGGGCTGAAGCCGGGGGAGACAGCGATCATCGACGACAAGGCCTTCGGCTATCCCCTGCGCACACTGGCCGAGCTCCCGCCGGGGGAATACCGGGTCCAGGCGTTGCTCAACCGGTACGAGACTTTTTGCCGGTCGGACGGGCACACGGTCAAGCTGGCCCCGGACCGGGGCGAAGGCCAGCAGTGGAACCGGAAGCCAGGGAACCTCTACAGCCGGCCGGAAAAGATGCGCCTCGACCCCCATCAGGGCGAAACGATCAAGATCCGTCTCGACGAAGTGATCCCCGAGATCGCTGTTCCCCCCGACACAAGATACATCAAGCACGTCAGGATCCAGAGCCAGCTCTTGAGTGAATTCTGGGGCCGGCCGATGTACCTCGGGGCTCATGTCCTGTTGCCCGAGGGTTTCGACCGTCATCCCGAGGCGCGCTACCCCCTGATCGTCTTCCATGGCCATTTTCCGTCGACCTTCGGCGGTTTCCGGGAGACGCCCCCGGACCCCAGCCTGAAGCCCGAGTATAGTGAGCGTTTCAAGCTCGATGCCTACAACAAGATCGAAGAAGAATACGCCTACGATTTCTACAAATACTGGCTGGCCGAGGACACTCCCCGTTTTCTGATCATCGAGATCCAGCACGCCAACCCATATTACGACGACTCCTACGCTGTCAACTCGGCCAACCTCGGGCCCTACGGAGATGCCATCACCTATGAGCTCATCCCCGAAGTCGAAGAGCGGTTCCGCGGGATCGGCCAGGGTTGGGCGAGGTTCCTTTACGGCGGCTCGACCGGGGGTTGGGAGGCGCTCGGAGTCCAGGTGTTTTATCCGGGCGAGTACAACGGCTGCTGGGCGGCCTGCCCGGACCCGATTGATTTCCGGGCCTACGCGGTCGTCAATATTTATGAGCATAAAAACGCCTATTATGTCGACAGCCGCTGGAAGCGGACGCCCCGGCCGGGGCAGCGCAATTATCTGGGCGAGGTGCTGACGACACTCGAGGAATCCAACCACAGGGAGCTCGCGCTGGGGACCCGCTCCCGGTCGGGAGATCAGTGGGATATCTGGGAAGCGGTCTTCTCGCCCGTCGGCGAGGACGGCTATCCCCAACGCATCTGGGACAAGCTCACAGGGGAGATCGACCCCGCCGTCGCCGCCTACTGGCGCGAACACTATGATCTCCGCTTTATCCTGGAGCGGGACTGGAAGGACCTTGGCCCCCGGCTCGCCGGCAAGATCCACATCTACTGTGGCGACATGGACAGCTATTACCTCAACGACGCGGTCTACCTGATGGAGGATTTTCTCGAGCGCACCAAGGACCCGCACTACGCCGGCGAAGTGGCTTACGGCGATCGCGCCGAGCACTGCTGGAACGGAGACCCGACGCGCCCGAACGCGATCTCCCGGCTCCGCTACCACCAGCTGTACATCCCCAAGATCATGGCCAGGGTCCGCGAGTCCGCGCCACCGGGCGCCGACCTTTCCTCCTGGAGGTACGCGCGATGAAAAAACTGACGGCCTGGTGCCGGTCGCCCATCGGCTGGCTCAAGATCTCGGCGACTCCGGAGGGGATATCGGCGATCGATTTCGGCCGGCGGATTGCGCCGCAACCCGGCCCGGTCAGCGACGAGCTGGCCCGGGCAGTCCGGCAGCTCGAAGAGTATTTCCGGGGCGAGCGCCGCGAGTTTGAGCTGAGCCTCGCTCCCGCCGGGACCGATTTTCAAAAACGCGTCTGGGCGGAGCTTAAAAAGATACCGTTCGGCAGAAGGGCGACCTACGGCAGGCTGGCCGCCGCCCTGGGGAAGCCCGGGGCCGCCAGGGCCGTGGGCGGAGCGAACCACCTGAATCCCATCGCCATCATCATCCCCTGCCACCGCGTCATCGGCGCCGGAGCCGACCTTAGGGGGTACGGCGGCGGTCTGTGGCGCAAGCGCTGGCTCCTCGACCACGAGCGCTCCGCAGCCCCCGGGCCCGTTCGCCAGGAAGCGAAACCCCGGAGAAGGAGAAGATGACACCGAATCGGGCCACCGCGCTGGGCACGACACTGGTCCTCCTCCTGGCGGCGTCCGCATGCAGTCGGACGCCGGATCTCAGGCGCTTTTCCCTGGATACGCTCGAAGGCGTCATCCAAAATGCCCGAATGGAAATCGACCGCGGAGAGAAGGCCCAAGGCTCCGGGTCCCTGAGGGTCATGGTTGACGAGCCGTCGGTCATCCGGCTCTTCGAGACGGGCGCGCTGGAAATCGACGATGCCACCCTCGTCTATCGGGCCCGGCTCCGGACGGAAAACGTCCAGGGCAATGTTTATCTCGAAATGTGGTGCCGGTTCCCGGGAAAGGGCGAGTTCTTTTCGCGGGGGCTCGAGTCGCCTCTTCGCGGCACGAACGACTGGACGACCCGGGAGATCCCGTTTTTCCTGAAGAAGGGCGAGGTTCCCGATGACGTCAAGCTCAACGTGGTGAGTGAAGGCTCCGGCGTCATTTGGATCGACGATATCCGGCTGATAAAGAAGAAACCCTGAACCCTCGCCCCGCCGCGGCCGGCGGGACCCGGGGAAGGACCGAGAATGAACGAGCCCAGGCTTTGGATAGAAAAACTGGGGCTTCTCCCACACCCGGAGGGCGGATTCTACCGTGAAGTCTACAGGTCCGGCGACCGGATCCCGCCAGGCTGCCTGCCGGAGCGCTTTCCCGGCCCCCGCGCCTTGGCCACGTCGATCTATTATCTTCTCCGCGGCGGAGAGGTGTCCTGTTTCCACCGCTTGAGGTCCGACGAGGTCTGGAATTTCTACCTCGGGGGCCGGCTGACGATCGCCGTCATCCGGCCTACGGGCGAGCTCGAGGAAATCCACCTGGGAGCCGGTCTGGGGGCGGGGGAGAGGCTCCAGGCCATCGTTCCGGCGGGTCAGTGGTTCGGGGCCTGGGTGGCCGACCCTGACTCGTTTTCGCTCACCGGCTGCACCCTTTCCCCGGGGTTCGAATTCGAGGACTTCGAGCTCGGGGCCCGCGCTGAGCTGCTGAGCCTGTATCCCCGACACCGATCGGCCATCTTGAAGCTGACCCGATGATCCGCTTTGACCTCTGTCTGGCCTGGAACTGGGAATACGACCGCGATTTCCTGGCCCTCCTCAGGGCGGCCCTTCGCAGGCGGCGTCTTTTCCTTTTCGAAGTCAGCCCCGGCAACCTGGAAAAGGCGCTGAAGACCCTGGAGGGGCGGCATGCCGCGGCGCGCGTTTTCCTCGACCGGGCGTCGGAAGCCGACGTCCGGTTCCTGCCCCTTGTCGATTGGGCGCTCGCCAGCGGAGTGCCTTCGATCAACGCCCAAGAGCCGGCGGTCCGGGCCATGAACAAGGCCTGCATGCATCTCGAGTTCATCACCGCCGGCATCCACACGCCGCACACGATCATCCTTTCCCCCTGGGTCGAACAGCCGCATCTCGTGAACCTGGACCTCGAGCCGCTGGGGACGCCATTTTTCATCAAGCCCGCCCACGGCGGGGGCGGTGAAGGCGTCGTCCGCGAGGCGGCGACGATCGAACAGGTCGCCAGGGCCCGCCGGGAATTCCCGAACGACCACTATCTCCTCCAGGCGCGCATCAAGCCCGCGCCGCTGGGCGCGCGGCCCGGCTGGTTTCGGGTGATCTACTGCGGCGGGGCGATCTTCCCCTGCTGGTGGGACCCGGAAACTCACGTCTATGCCCCCGTCACGGACCAGGAGGTGGAGCTTTACGGCCTGGAATCGTTGTCCTCGACGGCGGTAACGATCGCGGGCGTCTGCGGCCTGGACATCTTCAGCACCGAGATCGCCTTGACCGCCGCGCGGATCCCGGTGGCCGTGGATTACGTCAACCACCCGATCGACCTCCGGCTCCGCTCGGTGACTCCCGACGGCGTTCCCGACGCGATCGTCGTGGCCATCGCCGGTCGGATCGCCGATATGGTTTCGGCCCGGCTTATGGCAAAGACCTCGGCGCCCTAGTGGTGCGTCTCGTAAATAACTTGGCATTCTCAAAGTGCGACGAAGACGCACCACCGCGGGGGAGTTTCGAGGGGGACGGCCTCGTTCCCCTCAGGGGGTCAGTGGAGTGAAACGAAACGCCGGGGGGGAGCTTGACTCCCCCCGGAAGTGTCCCGTCTAGACATAGGACTTTGGAAAGGAACTTACGAGACGGGATACTCGGTCCCGCGAATTCCCGGATGCTCTGCACGACCTCGTCGTGGGTCAGGAGCGTCCATCCTGGGGAGAATCGACGATCCGGTAATTGAAAAAGGGACAATTGCCCTCGTACCACCGGAGCGAGAACGGCCGGCCGACGGCCTGCCTTTTTCGCGCCTCAAGATCGTTGAGCAGCGTGCCGAGCCCGCGCAGGCTGACCCCTTTTTCAGGGTCGACGCCCAGGATGAACCGCTCATCCCAGAAGTTCGTCATCAGGAAAGAGAATCCCCCGCCGAGGCTCGACTCCCTGACATCCCGCCGGGCCCACTCTTTGAGCAGGAAGCTCATCGGGTTCCTGACGATGAGCCCGTCCACCATCCGGCGGCCGGCGCCCCCGGACAGGGGGAGGCTGAGCAGGACCCTGGAGGACCGGGACAGGTCGTCGAGATAGCGAAAATAATCGGTCTCCACCTTGCGCATGGCGCGCTCGTAACGCTCGATGCCGGCGTACAGCGTCCGGTTCTCGACGATCTCGCAGCCCTCCTCGGCCTTGGCATAGAGAAATCTCATGAACTTGAGGCCCTCGGCCGCCCGGGTCGTGTTGATCTCCGCCTCCGGCATCCTCGCGCCGGCGAACAGGGCCCTGAGAATCGAGTACGGCGTGCCGGCGAGGTCGATATTTCCGGGAAGGGACGCCGAGTCGGCGAGCTTGGCATAGGCCCCGATCTTCCGCATCGAATCGTCCAGCCGACGCGATTCCAGGAGCTTGAGCGTCAGGAAGCTCGCCGACAAGGCATCGAAATCCGGTAGACGGTGAGTAACGATCCTGACCTGCCCCGATCCTGACGGGATGTGCTCGAGGACAAGCTCCGGGTATTTTACGACGAGCGAGGCCGCGCACTCCGGCTCGGCGGCCGGGTGGTGGTGGTCGATAACTCCCGGGACCGTCCTCATGCCGACGTCGAGGACGATCGTCCCGGGACGGGGCTCGAGCACGCTCCCGTAAGGAACGAATTCAAACGCGGCGTCCATGACGGCGGCTCTTCTCCCGGTCCTCGAGGTAGCGGATGATCTTGGCGCTCCCCGATGGGAAAGGATACTTCTTTAGGGCCCGCCAGGCAACCCACTTGTGCCTTTTCCTGTCGAGCGGGGGGATCTCGACGAGCGCCGTTTCGAACGCGGTGAGGTTTACCCGGAACCTCGTGTAGGCGTGCCGGACCTTGACCAACGGCCTGGCCGAATCGACTTCGGCCCCGAGCTCCTCCTTGAGCTCGCGCCGCAGGGCCGCCTCCAATCGCTCGCCCTTCTCCCTCTTGCCGCCCGGGAATTCCCACAGCCCGGCCATCAGACCGGCGGATGGGCGTTTCTGGATCAGGTACTTGCCCCGGTATTCGATCACGGCGACCGCCGTATCGATCGTTTCGAAGGATCTACGCCGGGGGGGCGGAATCACCTCCTGCTCGCCGGCCTCGAAGGCGCGGCAAAATGCCCGGAGGGGGCAGGCGGGGCAGCGCGGGTTGCGGGGCCGGCAGACCAACTCTCCGAGCTCCATCATGGCCTGGTTGAAGACCGCCGGCCGGCGGCGGTCGAGCAGCCCGTCCAGGCGGCGATGGAGCGCTTTGTCCGCGCCCGCGGCCGGCCAGGTCGCGATTCGGTCGAGCCTCAAAAGGACCCGCCGGACGTTGGCGTCAAGGACCGCCTCGGGCTGGCCGAACCCCAGGCTCAGGACCGCGGCGGTAATGTACGGTCCGAACCCGGGAAGCCGTTCGAGCTCGCCGCGGGTATCGGGCAGCAACCCCGCCCGGTCCCGGCAGACGATGCGGGCCGTCCGGTGGAGGCGCCGGGCCCGGTCGTAGTAGCCAAGTCCCTCCCAGGCTTTGAGGACCTTCCGCAGGGGGGCCCCGGCCAGCGCGAAGATATCAGGGAAGAGCCGGAGCCATCTTTCATAGTAGGGGACGACGGCGGCGACGGTCGTCTGCTGGAGCATGACCTCGGAAACCCAGATCAGGTAGGGGTCGGTCGTCTCCCTCCAGGGGAGATCCCGGGAGCTCCTCCTGTACCAGGAGAGGAGGGCGCGGGTCAGGGGGCTCCCGGCTATTTCTTTTCCCCTGGTACTGAGCTTTCTGTGTCCGCCGGTTTCTTCTCTTCGGGCGGGGCCGGCTGCCAGTCCTTCGCGTCTTTGGGAAGCTCGGTCAGAAACGAGGAATCGACCCGGAAAAGATAATCCAGGGCCGGGTTTCTGACCACGACCTGCTTCTTGACGGCGTCTTCGGTCCCGACGAGAATCCGGAACTCCTTGTCTTTATCGTTTTCCTTGGTCCAGACGGCGATTTCCGCCTGGGGCTTATCGAGGCCGTACTCGGCCAGGCCGGCCGGGGCGTCGATGAAATCCGCGGCCTCCAGGCTTTCCACCCTGCGGATGAGGCTCTCGATCTTCGACCTGTCCGCTTCGGCCTTGCTGCCGCCATCGAAATGCCAGGCGCCCTCGGCGTCCTTGGCGACCGTCAGGCCCAACCCGGCCCTGGTCAACTGGAGCTTCTGGGCGTCCCAGCTGTTAAAGGCAGCGACCTTTTTCTCCCGGATCTCGTCGGGCTTCTTTTCGAGGTCGGCCAGACTCGCGGTATCGGCGAGGATGATCTTGTTGGAAAGCGAGGTCGTCGCGTAGATCTTATCGTCCTGCTTGTGGAGAGCGAACGTCACATCCTGGTTCCGGGCCGGCAGGGACAAGGAGACCGCGTATTCGGGGTCCTTGAGGCCAAACTGGGCGATCTCGGCTTCCTGCTTTTTTTCAGACACGAACTCCTTGGCCTTGAGTCCGGAAAGCAACCGCAGGACATCTTCCACCCGGGTCGTGTTCGCCAGCGCGGCCACCGGCTTCTCGAGGCGCCATTGGCCGTCTTTCTTGGCGGCCTCCCAGGTCACTTCGCCGGCTTTCAGCCGGATGGAAGCCGCGTCCGCCGGCTCGAACTTGAAGACGTCCTTCTGGCGGAAGTCCAGGACCTTCTTGTCGAGCTCGGACTTGAGAAAGCTCCCCAGGAGGACCACGCGTTTTTCGCCTTCGCGCTGGGCGAAGAGGGAGCTGTCGATCGGGTTCTCCATGCCGATGAGGACCCGGACGGGCTCGGGCTTCCCCTTGTACCAGAGAGCGACCTCTTTCCGGGGGATCTCGTATTTCTTGGGATCGGCCGCCTCGGCTTCGACCACCCGGTCGAACTTGAGGGCCGAGAAATCCTCGACCAGCCGGTTCACTTCTGAGCCCTCGGCCGGGGCTTCGACGGGAGAGCTGATCAGCCACTCGCCCTTCTCGTCCTTCTTGAAGGCGATGGTCTCGCTGCCGTTGTTGAGCTCCAGCCTCTCGACATCGGCGGCCGGCAAGTCGACGAGCTTCGCTTCCTTCTCCTTGACGGCCTGGTGCGCCTTGCTCCGGGACTCGAAGACCAGCACGAAGGCCAGCAGGGCGCCGAAAACGGCGAGCAGTATGAGCGTTGTCTTGAGCTTCACAGCGACCGCCTCTTCAGCCAGACCGAAACGCCGATGACGAGCACGGCCAGCGGCAGGATTAAAACGGAGAAAAAGAAGATCAGCCGGCCCTGCGAGGGCGTCAGCATGAGGGCCCGGGGCGACGACGTTTTGGGCTGGATCGAAATCAGGTCGGACTCCTCCGCGAGCCAGTTGACGGTGTTGAGGAAGAGGTTGCCGTTACCCGACAAATTGTAGTACTGGTTGGCGGCGAACTCGGAATCGCCGAAGACGGCCAGCCGCGCTTCTTTCTTGGGCGCGGCCGCCTCCGGAGCGGCGGGCTGGGATGGTCCGCCGGCGGGGGCCGCCTCGGTTTTCGGTTCCTCCTTAGCTGGCAGCGTGACGGTCACGGCCAGCGAGAGCGGGCCCTGTTTGTCCTTGTCCTTTTCCAGGGTCACCCGCTTGCTCTTCATCTCCTCTTCGAGATTCATCTCCGCCCAGGAATTCGGGCTGGTCTTGCCCAGGGTCGCGACGACGGCGCCCTCGGGCTTCTGGTCGGCGGGGTCGACCGGCCGGGCGTAGGGGAAGAACGTCGCGTACCGGAAGCTTCTCGTGATGGGCGAATATTCGTAGTCCGTGATCACGGGCATCGTGTAATCCGCACCGAACATGCGCGAGACCGCATCCACCACAACCCCGTCGCCGAGCTTGACGCCGTATTTCAGAAGCAGCGGCGCCAGGTCGGGGGCCGAGCCGGGGTCGAGCATGAACAGGACCCGACCGCCGCGGCCGATGTAGCTCTCGATCGTCTCGAGCTCGTTCGGCAGGAGGTCCTTCCGCGGACCGGGGACGACGAGGACGGCGCAGTCGGCGGGAAAGGTCTCGGAAACGGCCAGGGGGAGCTTCTTGACTTCGTAGCTGAGCTTGGCGAGCTCGTCCTTGGCGAACGAATAGCCGGAATCGCCGGTCTCTTCGATGGCGGCCTCGCCGTGGCCCTCGAGGAAATAGATCACCTTTCTCGTTTCCCGCGTCACCTTGATGATGGCGTTGGTCAGGTCCTCCTCGGTCGCGGCCGTGATCCTGTTTTCCTGTCCGGCACACTCGAGCACGGAGGTACCGTCCTGGGTCACATTATAGGCCTTGACGAGCGCCGGGTTCTTGTCCGGGTCGATGAATTCGTACTTGAGCTTCGACGAATAATAGCCATAGGTCTTGAGAAGGTCGTCCATCTTGGCCCGGCCGTAATTGCTCTCGCGGAAAAAGCCCTTGACTTGGACGTCCTTCTTCAGGTTTTTGAGGACCTGGATGGTCTGGTCGGACAGACTGTGGAGCTTGGCTTCCGTGAAGTCCACCCGTAAGTGGTGCCGGGACAGGAAATAATTGGCCAGGACGACGATCCCTAGCACGAGGACGACGATCAGCAGGAGGTTGCTCGAGTAGAGGAAGGATTTCCGGCGGAAGCCCCTTTTCAACGAGGACAGGTTGAGGGCGATGTAAACAGCGATGGCGGCAACGCCCAGGGCCGCCAGGGTCAGGCCCGCGGTCTTGGCTTGCGGCCAGATGACCAGGGCCATCAGGCCGGCGGCCGCCAGGGCCAGGCCGATATAGTTGAGATTTCTTTTGATGGTGTCCATGTCTTACCTCCAGCGTTTCGACTGGATAATGGAGTGAGTCAGGAACAGCCCGAGGAAGGCGAAGCTGATGTAGTAGGCGACGTCGCTCGTGTCGAGAATGCCCCGGGTCATGTCGTCGAAGTGCTGGAAAACCGAGAGATAGTTGAGGACGCCCTTCCACATGCCCGTCGCCGAGTACGACGCCCAGTTGAGGACCCAGAAGAAAAGGAGCGCGCCGAACGTCAGCATGGCCGACACGATCTGGTTCTCGGTGAGCGAGGAAAAGAAGACCCCGGCAGCGATGAAGGCGGCCCCCATCAGGAAAAGTCCCAGGTAGCCGTTCAGGATCTGGGCGATCTCCGGGTTCCCCCAGAGGAAGGTGAAGACGGCCGGCAGGCAGGTCAGCGCCAGCATGATGGCCAGGACCGTCAGGGCGGCCAGGTACTTGCCCAGGATGATCTGCCACACGGAGATGGGCGACGTAAACAGGAGCTCTTCCCGCCCGGTCTTTTTCTCTTCCGAGAAGAGACGCATGGTCAGGAGCGGCAGCATGAGAAGAAGGATGATGCTCATGTTGTTGAAGAGCGGGGAGAAAACCATCTGGTTGATGTTGACCTGCTGATAATATTGCGGATTCTGCGCGAGCTGGATCGACTGGGCGGAGAACCAGCTGATGATGCTCGAGAAGAAGAAGCCCGTCAGGACGAGAAAGACGGTGATGACGACGTAGGCGATGGGGGAGGTGAAGTAGGCCTTGATCTCCCTCTTGGCGATGGACAGGATGTTGTTCATTGTTCGCCTCCGACGATCCGGAGATAGAGGTCCTCGATGTTCATGGCCAGGGGCCGCATCTCCAACAGGCCCCAGTCCTGGCTGACGGCGAGCCGGGCGACCGTCTCGCGCAGGTCCTTTCCGGGAGACCACTCGACCCTGACCTCGCCGTTCGCCGGGAAGACAGAGGCGACGCCCGGAAGCTTCTGGAGGGCGGCGATGACCTCGTCGCCCGTCCGGCGGAGCTTCAGGGCCACCCCATCGTTTTCCCGGAACGAGGCGGTCAGCTCGTCGAGCGAGCCCGCGGCCATCAGCTGACCCCTGTTGATGATCGCGACGCCGTCGCAGGTCTGGGTGACTTCAGGAAGGATATGGGTCGAAAGAATGATCGTGTGCTCACCCCGCAGGGACTTGATGAGCTCGCGGATCTCCTTGATCTGAGCAGGGTCGAGACCGATGGTCGGCTCGTCCAGGATCAAGACCTCGGGGTTGTGGATCAACGCCTGGGCGATGCCGACGCGCTGATTGTAGCCATGGGAGAGGTTTTTGATGAGCCGGCGCCGGACATCGGCCAGCCCGCTGACCTTGACGGCCCGGTCGAGGGCGGCCGGCCGCTTGGCCGACGGGACCTGCTTGATGGCGGCGACGAAGCCCAAATAGTCCGAGACCGTCATCTCCGGATAGACGGGGATGGTCTGGGGCAGGTAGCCGATGGCCCGCTTGACGTCGTCGGGCTTCTCGAAGACATCAAAGCCCGCGACGGTGGCCCGGCCGGCGGTCGCCGGCAGGAAACCGGTCAGGATCCGCATGGTCGTTGTCTTACCCGCGCCGTTGGGGCCGAGCAGGCCCCAGATCCGGCCCTTATCGACCTTGAACCCGAGGTCGTTGACGGCGATCAGGTCCCCGTATTTCTTGGTCAGGTGTTCGACTTCGATCATCTCATAAACCTCCTTTCTCTTGCGAGAAACGCCGCGCGTGCCGGGCGGCGCCGGGCCCAGGGGCTACATCTTCTCCGGCTGGGAGATCCCCATGAGGCCGAGAGCCCTGTCGAGCATCTCGCGCACATAATAAACGGCGGCGATCCGGAGCCTCTTCAGCCCGGCATCGTTTTCATTGAGTATCGAATAAAGGTGATAATAGGCATTGGTCTTCTGGCAGAGGACGAAGGCGAACTTGGCAAGGTGTGAGAACTCGAGGCAAAACACCGAGTGGAGGACGTGCTCTTCGAACCGGGAGGCAAAGGTGACGAGGTCCCAGAAATCCCCCGCCTCCTGGCCGGCGAGCCCCGCGGTCGAGAAGTCCCCGCTCCCGATGAGCTCCCGGGCGGCCGGCCCGTCGAGCCCCTCGCGCTCGGCCAGCTTGCGGAAGATGCTGGCGAGGCGCACGCCGGTGTATTGAAGATAAGGGCCCGTCTCCCCCTCGAAGCTCAGGGCTTCCTCGAAATCGAAGACGATCAGCGAATTCCTGGCGAACTTGAGCATGAAGTAGCGCAGGGCGCCGCTGGCGATCGCCCGGGCGATCGCGGTCCGGGTTCCGGCCGGCAGGCCGGGGTTGCGCTTATCGATCTCGGCGATGGCCTTGTCTTCCAGGCGGTTGAGGAGATCGTCGGCCTTGACACCCAGGCCCTTGCGGCCCGAGACTTCGAGGAAGGCCCTGTCCTTCTCCTCGCCCCGGACCTCGTACCCCAGCTCCTTGAGGCTCTTGGGGGAGAGCGCCACCATCTCGTAGGCAAAATGTATGGACCGGTCGGCCTGCTCCCCGTACCCGAGGGCCCGGAGCCCTTGGGCGACGATTTTCTGGAGGTAGGCCTGGCGCGAATCGATGACGTTGTAAACCGTGCTCGCCCCGCCGAAGGCGAGCGGGCGGGAGTTGGGCGCCGTGGTCGTGATCCACAGGCTCTTTTCCCCATCCTCGAGGAACGGCTCGTAGTAGAAGTCCCGGCCGAGGAGGCCGAACTTCCAGAGCTGGTAGGCGATGTCCTTGCCGACGTAGGTGACCGTGCCGTCGGAGCGGACGATGACTTTTTCCCGGTCCTCGCCTTCGCTGAACTTCATGACCCAGCAGCCGGAGTTGGGCCCCTCGCCGGCCAGGTAAACCGCGCCCCGTTCCTTGAGCAGCAGGAAGGCCTTCTCCCAGAATTTCAGGCCGAGGATGCTGCTCTCGCAGGGAAGCAGATCATAGGTGACGCCGATCCTCTTCATCGTCCCGAGATGGGCGCCCAGGACGCGGCGCGAAATGGCCTGGCCCAAGGCCGCCTCTTCGCCCTCGCCGTGTTCGATCTTTTTGAGGATCTCGCCGCGGCGCTCCAGGGCCTCGGGATGGGCCGCCAGGTGGGCCGAGGCGCGGGCATAGAGGTCCCAGCAGTAGTAATCAAACCGGCCGGGAACGCTCCCCAAGTCGGCGAGGCCCTTTTTCTCGAGGTCCATGAACCCGAAGACAACGTCGACCACCTGGACCCCGGTGTCATCGATGTAGTTTTGGACCTCGACGTTTTCGCCCTTATGGCGCAGGCAGCGCGCCAGGGTATCGCCCAGGCAGGCGTTGCGGAGGTGGCCGATGTGGGCGGCCTTGTTAGGGTTGATGTTGGTGTGTTCGATGATGATCTTTTTTTCTTCAGGCTGCGGCCGGCGGGTCAAGATGGAGTCGAGCGCCTTTCGGAAAAAGAGGTCCCGGTCGAGGTGGAAATTGATGAAGCCCGGACCCGCGATCTCGGCCCTGACAATTCCCTCGATCCCCGAAAGGCGCTCCAGCATCTGGCCGGCCAGCTGCCGGGGATTGGTCTTGAGCTCCTTGGCGAGCTTGAAGGGAAAGGTGGCGCTTAAGTCGCCGAATTCCGGACGGGGGGGGTAATCGAGCTCGATATCGGCCAGGCTCAGGGGATACAGGCCCTTGAGCCTGGCGAATATCTCTTCTCTGAGATGATTTTTCAGAAGTATCATGGATAGCCCCGTATTATAGCAAAAATCTCCCCCCGGGCAAGGGGAACCGGCCGTGCTTGTGCGCCTGCGGCCGTCTATGATACTTAAAAAGCACCAGATTGTGAGGTGAATCGATGAAAAGAACCAGGTTCTATGACCGCCATAAGGCTCTCGGGGCCCGGATGATCGAGTTCGCCGGCTGGGAGATGCCGGTCGAGTACGCGGGTATCATCGAAGAGCATCTCGCCGTGAGGACGCGGGCCGGGCTGTTCGACGTCAGCCACATGGGAGAGATCATCGTCGATGGCAAGGACGCCCTGGCATTCGTCCAGCACCTCACCTCCAACGACGCTTCGCACCTGCAAATCAACCATGCCCAGTATTCGGCGCTGACCACCCCCCAAGGCACATTCGTCGACGACCTGCTTGTCTATATGCTCGCGCCGGGGCGCTATCTACTGGTCGTCAATGCCGCTAACGTCGACAAGGATTTCGCTTGGGTCGCCGGCCGCCAGTCCGGTTTTTCGGTCGGGGTGCAGAATGCCAGCGACGAGCACTCGCAGCTCGCCCTGCAGGGCCCGTTGGCGGAAGAGATCCTCCAGCCGCTGACCGATATCCCGCTGGCGCAGCTCAACCCTTTCTGGTTCAGCCAGGGCCGAGTCGCGGGCATCGACGCCCTCGTTTCCCGGACCGGCTATACGGGCGAGGACGGCTTCGAGATCTACACGACTTCCCCGGAGCCGAGCGTCCTGTGGGACGGGATCATGGACCGCGGCAAGGGGCGGGGGATCCGGCCGATCGGCCTGGGTGCCCGGGACACCCTGCGGCTCGAAGCCAAGCTCATGCTCTATGGCAACGACATCGACGAAACGACGACGGTGCTCGAGGCCGACCTCAAGTGGATCGTCAAGTTCAAGAAGGGCGATTTCCTGGGAAAAGAAGTCCTGGAGCGGCAGCTCGCCGAGGGCCTCAAGCGCAAGATCGCCGGCTTCGAGATCGTCGACCGGGGCATCCCGAGGCCTCACTACCCCGTTTATGCGGGAGGTCAGCAGGTCGGCCAGGTCACTTCCGGCACGTTCAGCCCCTTCCTCAAAAAGAGCATCGGCCTGACCTACCTCCCCGTCGAGCTCGGCGACCCCGGCACCGAGATCGAGATCGGCATCCGGGACAAGCGGGCCAAAGCGAAGGTCGTCCCGACGCCTTTCTACCGGCGCCCGGAGAAGCCGACCGCCGGCTGAGGAAGCCCTCGGCGCGCCGATGAGCTTTGTCAAACCGGCGGAGTTTATTGTAGAATAACCCGACTTAAAGAGGAGGCAAGCGATGTACCCGAGCGACTATCTTTACAGCAAAGACCACGAATGGGTGAAGATCGCGGGTGACACGGCCGTAATTGGCATCACCGATTTCGCCCAGAAACAGCTGGGAGACGTCGTCTATATCGAACTCCCGGCGGTCGGCGCCGAGCTCGGCGTCCACCAGACGATCGGCGTCGTCGAATCCGTTAAGGCCGTGTCGGACGTCTATTCGCCGATCTCCGGCAAGGTCGCGGAGGTCAACGCGTCGCTCAACGACGCGCCCGAAACCCTCAACCAGGACCCCCACGGCAAGGGCTGGATCGTCAAGCTCACGGTCAAGGATAAGTCCGAGCTGGACAACCTCCTGAGCGCCTCCGAGTACGAAAAGTTCCTGGAGGGCCTGGGGGCGTGAGCTATATCTCGCTGAGCGACGACGACCGCCGGGCGATGCTGGCGGCTGTCGGGGTCGCTTCCGTCGACGAGCTTTTCTGCTGCATCCCGGACGAGATCCGGATGAAGCGGGCGCTTGATCTGCCATCGCCCATGGCCGAGCCCGACCTTCTCCGGCATTTCCAGGGGATCGCGGCCCGCAACCAGGCGCCCGACGCCCTTTCGTTCCTGGGCGCCGGGGCCTATCCGCATTTCATCCCGTATGTCGTCGATTATCTCAGCTCGAGGGGCGAGTTCATTAGCCCCTACACTCCCTACCAGCCGGAGGTCAGCCAGGGGACCCTTCAGACCATCTTCGAATACCAGACCCTCATCTGCCAGCTGACCGCGCTGGAGATCTCGAACGCCTCTCTATACGAGGGCGCCACGGCGGCCGCCGAGGCCGTGCTGATGGCGCACCGGCTCAACAGCAAGCCCAAGGTCCTGGTCGCCGAAACGGTCCATCCCGAGTACCGCGAAGTCATGGGGACCTACGTCAAGAACCTCCCCATCCGGATCGAGGCGGTCACCCACGGGGCGAGCGGGGAGGTCGACCTCGATGACCTGGAGCGGAAGCTTGATTCGCAGACGAGCGCGGTCATCTGCCAGTCCCCGAACTTCTTCGGGGTCGTGGAGAACCTCGACCGCATCGCTGAGCTGGCTCATGCGCACCAGGCCCTGTTCGCCGTCGTCGTGGCCGAGGCGGCGTCCCTGGGCATCCTCAAGCCGCCGGGGGCGGCGGGCGCCGACATCGTCGCCGGGGAGGCCCAGTCGTTCGGGCTGCCCCTCGGTTTCGGCGGCCCCTATCTCGGGTTCATGTCCTGCCGGAAGGAGTTCGTCCGGCAGTTCCCCGGGCGGATCGCCGGCGAGACGACGGATGTTGACGGGCGAAGGGGGTTCGTTCTGACGCTCGCGACCCGCGAGCAGCACATCCGCAGGGAGAAGGCGACCTCCAATATCTGCTCCAACCAGGCGTGGTGCGCGCTGAGGGCGGCCATCTACCTCGAAACGCTCGGCCGCGACGGCCTGCGCCAGGCGGCCTTTCAGAACATCCAGAAGGCGAATTATGCCCTGGACAGGCTCACCGATATCCCGGGCGTCCGCAGGAAGTTTTCCGGGTCGGTCTTCAACGAATTCGTCATCGATTTCGGCGGCCGGTGGCCGGCGGTCGAATCGCACCTCCTGGAGCAGGGGATCATCGCCGGCCTCGGCCTCGAGCCCTATTTTCCGGGACTGAAGGATTGCGCGCTCGTCTGCGTGACCGAAACTCACCGGAAAGAGGACATCGACAGGCTGGCCAGCCTGGTCAAGGGGACCGTCCGATGAGCCGCGAACCCTTGATCTTCGAGAAAAGCGCCCCGGGCAAATCGGCCTTCGGCCTGCCCGGGCTCGACGTTCCGGAAAGCCGGGCGGCCATGGCCGGATTGCCCGTGCGGAAGGAGATCGCCGGTTTTCCCCGGGTCTCTGAGATCGAAGTCGTCCGGCACTTCACAAGACTCTCCCAGACGAATTTTTGCATCGACACGAACTTCTACCCCCTGGGCTCCTGCACCATGAAGTACAACCCCAAGATCAACGAGAAGGTCGCGTCGCTGACCGGCTTCCTCGCGTCGCACCCCCTCGCTCCCGCCGGGCTGGTACAGGGAAACCTCGAGGTCCTGAAGACCCTCGAAGACATCCTCATAGAAGTCACGGGGATGGACGCCTTCACGCTCCAGCCGGCGGCCGGAGCGCACGGGGAGCTCACGGGGATGATGCTCATTCACGCCTATTTGAGCGACAGGGGAGGACCGCGCCAGGTCGTCCTCATCCCCGATTCCGCGCACGGCACCAACCCGTCGAGCGCCCACATCTGCGGCTACCGCGTCCAGGAGATCCGCTCGAACGAGCGCGGGACGATCGACCTTGCCGCTCTCGAGAGCCATATGACGGAGGACGTGGCGGCCCTGATGATCACGAACCCCAACACGCTGGGCGTGTTCGAGTCCGACATCCTGAGGGTGGCCGAGATCGTCCACGCCAAGGGGGGGCTCGTCTATATGGACGGCGCCAACATGAACGCCCTGATCGGGAAGTTCAGGCCGGGCGACATGGGTATCGATGTCATGCATCTCAACCTCCACAAGACCTTCTCGACCCCGCACGGCGGCGGCGGCCCGGGCTCGGGGCCCGTCGGGGTCAAGTCCGGCCTCGGCCCCTACCTGCCCGCGCCCGTCGTCCGGAAAACGGCCGCCGGGCTGTCGCTCGATTACGACAGGCCGCGGTCGATCGGCCGCGTCCGGAGCTTCAACGGGAATTTCCTGGTCATGGTCAAAGCGCTGGCCTACATGCTGACCCTTGGCGCGGCGGGACTCAAGGAGCTGGCGGAGGTCGCCGTCCTCAATGCCAATTACATCCGCAAATCCCTGGAGGGAGTCTATCACCTGAAATATCCGGCGCCCTCGCTCCACGAATGCGTCTTCTCCGACGAGCTCCAGAAGGAGCACGGCGTCCAGAATATCGACATCGCCAAGCGGCTCATCGACTACGGGCTCCATCCGCCGACCATGTCGTTCCCGCTCATCGTCCACGGCGCTCTGATGATCGAGCCCACCGAGACCGAGGGCAAGGCTGACCTCGACGAATTCATCCAGGCGATGAAGGACATCGCCCGCGAGGCCGCGGAGACTCCCGACATCGTCAAGTCCGCCCCGCACAATTCTTACGTCCGGCGGCTGGACGAGACCGCGGCCGCCAGGAATCCCGTCCTCCGCTGGCAGGAGGGAAAGTAGGCGGCATGTCCCTTCAAAACCTGATCATGAGCCTCCAACGGTATTGGGCCGGCCAGGGCTGCTACCTGGCCCAGCCCTACGACCTCGAGGTCGGGGCCGGGACGATGAGCCCGGACACCTTTTTCCGGGTCCTCGACCGCCGGCCGTGGCGCGTCGGCTATGTCCAGCCGTCGCGCCGCCCGGCGGACGGCCGCTACGGGCAGAATCCCCATCGCGTCCAAAAACACCTGCAGTACCAGGTCATCATCAAGCCCTCGCCGGATGACATCCAGCAGCTTTACATCGACAGCCTCAAATCGCTGGGCGTCGACCTGGCGCAGCACGACCTCCGGTTCGATGAAGACGACTGGGAGTCGCCGACGATCGGGGCCTGGGGCGTCGGCTGGCAGGTGATGCTCGACGGCCTGGAGATCAGCCAATTCACCTACTTCCAGCAGGCCGGTGGGATCGACCTTTTCCCGATCCCCGTCGAGATCACCTACGGGCTCGAACGGCTGGAGATGTTCCTCGAGCGCAAAGGCGACATCTACGACCTCCAGTGGTCGGACGACGTCACCTACCGCGACCTCCGGCTGCGCGAGGAGCGCGAGTTCTCGGACTACAACTTCAACCGCGCCAGCGTCGAGGGACTGCAGACATGGTTCGCGCTCGCCGAGAAAGAGGCGGCCTCGCTGATCGAGAGCGGGCTCCTTCTTCCGGCCTATGACATGTGCCTGAAGTGCTCGCACCTCTTCAATCTCCTGGATGCCCGGGGAGCGATCAGCGTGACCGAGCGCGTGAAGCTGATCGGCCAGATCCGGGCGCTGGTGATCCGGGTGGCGGGCAAATACTGCGAAACGGACGCGCGTCCATGACGGAATTCCTTCTTGAAATCAACACAGAGGAGATGCCCTCCTCGCACGTCAAGGCCGGCCTGGCCCAGCTTAAAGAAAAGATCGGCGCGGGCCTGGCGTCGCGCCGGATCGCCGTCGGCGAGATCGAGACCCTGGGCAGCTGCCGGCGGCTCGTCGTCCGCGGAGATTTCGCGCCCCGGCAGGAAAATAAGGAAGAGACCGTCATCGGCCCGCCGCAGGCGGCGGCCTTCGGTCCGGATGGCGCCCCCGCGCCGGCCGCCCGGGGTTTTGCCAAGTCCCAGGGCGTTGAGGTCGGGGCCCTCCGGGTCATCGACACGCCGCGCGGACGGTACGCCGGCGTGACGAAGACAGTCGCCGGCGTTCCGACGGCTGAACTCCTGGCCGGGATGCTGCCCGGGATCATTACATCGCTGGCCTTTCCGAAAATGATGAAGTGGGGCGAATCGAGCCTCAGGTTCTCCCGGCCGATCAAGAATATCCTTTGTTTGTTCGGGAACAAGCGCATCGATTTTTCCGTCGACGGCCTGCTGGCCGCGGACCGGACCTCCGGGCACCGGCTTCACGCTCCGCGGAAGTTCAAACTCAGGCGCCTGGCCAAGGAATCGGGTTTTAGGGCCTTTTCCCGGCAGCTCAGGGACCATCTCGTCATCCTGCCCGCACTGGAGAGGAAAGAGATCATCCTCCGGCAGGCCGCCGAGAGGCTCGCTCCCATCGGGGCGGCCCTCTATCCCGACGAACCCCTGCTTGACAAGCTCAGCTACGACGTCGAGTGGCCGCACGTCATCATGGGCGGCTTCCCGTCGGAGTACCTGGACCTGCCCATCGAGGTGCTGAGCATGGCCATGCGGGAAGGGCAAAAGCTGTTTTCGGTCGTAAAGGACGGCCGGCAGCTTCCCCGGTTCATCGGCGTCACCGACACGCCGGGCGACCCGGAAGCCTTGATCCAGGGCGGCAACGAGCGGGTGCTCAGGGCCAGGCTCGAGGATGCCCGCTTTTTCTGGGAGCAGGACCGGCAGGTCCCGCTGGCCGCGAGGCGCGCCGGCCTGGCCGAAGTCGTTTTCCAGCAGCGGCTCGGAAGCTACGCCGACAAGACCGAGCGCCTAAAGGCGATCGTCGGCGGCCTCTGCCGGGAATTGCACGAGGAGGCGCTGATGCCCCTGGCCCTCCAGGCCGCCGACCTCGCCAAGGTCGATTTGATCACGGAAATGGTCCGGGAATTCCCGGCTCTCCAGGGAAAGATGGGCGGTCTCTACGCTCAGGCGGAAGGTTATCCTGAGCCTGTGTGGCGCGCCGTTTACGAGCACTACCAGCCGGTGAGCTTCGACGACCCCCTGCCCGAAACGCCGGCCGGCGCCCTCCTCTCGCTCGCGGACAAGCTGGATTCGATCGTCGGGGTGCTGGGCCTTGGCATACAGGTGACGGGATCGAGCGACCCCTTCGGACTGCGC
Organism: Candidatus Aminicenantota bacterium; assembly: GCA_963764885.1. Lineage (GTDB taxonomy): Bacteria > Acidobacteriota > Aminicenantia > Aminicenantales > UBA8522 > CAVSCD01. The sequence goes on along the minus strand of CAVXUH010000006.1, from coordinate 323,345 downwards.
CGAAACGCCCATGCGGTCGCCCGGATCATCCTTGACCGGGGCCTGGCCCTGTCTTTCCGGGGTCTGATCGAGACAACGGCCGCCGGGTTCGAAAAGGACAAGAGACAGGAGCTGACGCGCGAGGATGTGGTCGGCGCCTGCCTGGGATTTTTCGAGCAGCGGCTGCGCCATATCTTCGAAACCCGGGGCTATCGCTATGACCTGGTCAACGCCGTCCTGGCCGGCGGGCTGGACAACCTGCACTTCTGCCGGCTCAAGCTCGAGGCCCTGGCCGGGCTCCGGAAGACCGACGAGTTCACCGCCCTCATCCTGATGGCCAAGCGGGTGAACAATATACTCCGCGGAGTGCCTCCGTATCCGATCACCCCCGACCTTTTCGTCGAGCCGGCGGAGAACGAGCTGTTCGCGGCGCTCAGCCGGGCGGCCGGAGCGGCCGGCCCCAACCTGGCTGCGGGGGATTTTGCGGGGGCGCAGTCGGAGATCCTCTCGCTTCGGCCGCCGCTCGGGGAGTTTTTCGACCGGGTCCACGTTATGGCCGAGGACCCCGGGCTGCGGCAGAACCGGCTGGCCCTTCTCCAGGCCATCCAGTCGCTGCTTTCGAAAGTGGCGGATTACTCGCTGATCGTCGTTGAAGGGGAAAAGCCGGCCTAGATCTCGAACTCGTCCTTGTTCGGGCCGGGATCGCCGTTGCCATCATCGGTTTTTTCGGCGTATTTCTGCTCGAGGGCCATGATCTTGACCATGTTCTGGGGGAGATTCTCTTCTTTTTTATCGCCGTACGGATGGAACTTGACGCCGATCTGGTAGCTGTAGGTTTTGCCCGGCGCCGACGCCGACCACTTGACGACCCCCTTCATGGTGAAAGGGATCCTCTCGCCGGGAACCGATATCCTGACCGAGACCTCGGTCTCCGGCTTGATCGGCTTCTGGGCCAGGAAACGAACGCCGCCCCGGCTGATGTCGCCCAGGGGACAGAACTCCTCGATGAACCCGGTGGGAAGGAGGGTCTTTCTTTGATAATCCACCGTGGCCCCGGGAATCGCGAACCGGACGCAAGACCTTCGTTCGTATCCGTCTTCGGCCATGCTCTCCCTCCCTGGAATATCGCCGTCGAGAAATATATAACAGCCGTGGATTGAAAGTCAAAGACTTTCGGCTCCCAGGTTTAGTCACAGAAGGCGCGACGGCGGGCGGGGCCGGAATTCAGTCGGGCGGCCGGAGATTCCCGATGGCCGCCGTTATCACTTCGGAGAGCGCCGGATGGATGTGGATGCCGGCAAGGAGGGGGGTGAGGTTGTCCAGGCCGGCCATGGCGTCGGTTACCTCCTGAATGAGGAGGGGCGCTTCCGGCCCGATAATGTGGGCCCCCAGGATCCTCCCGGTGCCCTTTTCGACAATGAGCTTGGCGAAGGCCGACTCTTCCATCATGGCCTTTCCCCGGGCCACATCGGAGTATAGGGCTCTGCCGACAAGGATGTCGTGGCTCGCGCGCGCTTCCCGCTCCTTGAGTCCGACCGACGCGATTTGGGGAAAAGTGAAGACCGCGTGCGGGATCTTATCGAAGTCAACCGCCTCGTGCCCCCCGTGGCCGCCGTTGTGCCAGGCGATCTCCGCTTCGTAGTTGGCGGCGTGGCGGTACATCCCCCGGCCGATAGCGTCGCCGAAGGCCCAGATATTCGGCCGGTTCGTCGCCAGGTATTCATCAACCTGGATATAGCCGTCGTCGCGCGTCCCGACCCCCGTCCTGGCTACATCAAGGAGGTCGGCGTTCGAGCGGCGGCCCGCCGCCAAGAGGACCCGCTCCGCGGAATAGGCCGATTCGCGTTCGGTCAGCGCGCTCCTGGCCAGGACGTGGACGCCCGTCGGAGAGGCCGACGCTTCCACGACCTCGGCGTCCGTCACGACGGTCAGCCGCTTTCCGAGCTCGCGCTCGAGAAGAGCCGAGACCTCGGGCTCCTCGTCCTTGACCAGGCGGACGGCCTTTTGAAGGATGGTGACCCGGGTACCCATGGCGGCAAAGAAATGGCCGTACTCGACGGCGATATACCCGCCGCCGACGATGATCAGGCTCCGCGGGCAGACTTCGAGCTCCAGGACGTTCTCATTGGTGAGATAGTCCACCGTTTCGAGCCCCTTGACCGGGGGGATGCTCGGACGCGCCCCGGAGGCGATAAAAACCTTGTCGGCGCGGAGCGTTTCACCGTCAACGAGCAGCGTGCGGTCGCCCGTGAACCGCCCGTTCGCCTGGTAGAAGTCAAGACCTGGAGTCCGGGCGATGGCGTCGACGATGTCCTGCCGCGCCCCCCGGACATGCCGGCGGGCCCTGGCCATGATGCCGGCGAAATCGACGTCCTTGACCTCCGCCTGGATACCCAGCTTTCGGGCCTGTTGGACCTGGACGACGAGGTCGGCGGGGTAGATGATGATCTTCGACGGAATGCAGCCGACGTTAAGACAGGTCCCGCCGACCGGGCCCTTGTCGACGTAGGCGACCTTGAGGCCGTGGGCGAGCCCCTGTTCGACGATGAAGGCGCCGGAGCCGGAGCCAACGACCAGAATATCATAATTTTTCAATTCCACCTCCCGTTCTTGGGCTTCTTTTGTATTGTGGCGGCGGGCCGGCGATGTGTCAATCCGCCCCCTATGCGCGTTTGACATGGCGGCAGGTTTTTTTTAGAATCGGCCCGCGGCCGGCCATCACCCGAGTCCCACGCGCACCCGGGACCCGGCGTCGGCCTGCGCACCCAGGGCGGAAAAGGAGAGCCATGCGACCCCCAAGAAAAAGAGAGGAGCGGCGGACCGGCATCCTGCTGGCGGGAGCATTTTCTACGGCGCTGGTCTTGGCCGGAGCTCCGGCCGGGAAGCTCGGGCCGCTCCGCGTTCAGTCGACCGACCCGGCGCTCCGCCTGAGCGGTTACGCCGCACATCTCGAGATGGAAAAGAATTCGCCCTATAACAAGCTGAAATGGAGCCATATCGGGCCGACCAACGTGAGCGGGCGCTGCACCGACATCGCCGTCGTCCAGCCCAAGGGCAAGAACTATACGATGTACGCGGCGACCGCGTCGGGCGGAGTCTGGAAGACGGTAAACGAGGGGACGACCTGGGAGCCGGTCTTCGACAGGGAGGCCTCGACCTCGATCGGCGATATCGCCGTCGCGCCGTCCGAGCCGGATACGGTCTGGGTGGGTACGGGAGAGGCGAATATCTTCAGGAGCTCGCAGGCCGGGATCGGCGTCTTCAAATCGATAGACGCCGGCCGAACCTGGCAGCACATGGGCCTGGCGGATACCTACACCGTCGCCCGGATCATCATCCACCCGCAAAACCCCGATATCATCTACGTGGCGGCCGGAGGCCACGAGTGGACCGAGAACGCCGAGCGCGGCGTTTATAAGTCCACCGACGGCGGAAAATCATGGGCGAAGATCCTGTATATCGACGCCCGGACGGGCGCCGCCGACCTGGTCATGGACCCGTCCGCCCCGGACACGCTCTATGCCGCAACCTGGCAAAGGACTCGGCTCAAATGGAACGATCCCCGGAATTTTCCCGGTCACTCGGGGACCGGCATCTACAAGACGACGGACGGCGGCCGGTCCTGGAAGCCCGCCGTCAGCGGCTTGCCCGAGGCCAAGTTCAGGGGACGCCTGGGGATCGATGTCTGCCGGTCGAAGCCCGCTGTCCTTTATGCGCTCCTGGACAGCTATGAGCCTTCGACGCAGCCGGCCGGTCCGGCCCGCGTCGACGATGCCTACGGACGACCATCGAGCGGCCGGATCAAGGGTGCCACGCTCTACCGGTCCGACGATGGGGCGGAGACGTGGAAGCTGGCCAGCCCGACGACGCCCGAGGCGACCCGACTCATGGAACGCCACTCCGGGACCTATGGCTGGGTTTTCGGCCAGGTCCGCGTCGACCCCAACGATGAGAACACCGTGTACATCATGGGAGTACCCCTGAGCGTCTCCCGGGACGGCGGCAAGACGTTCCAATCGTGGCGGCGGGAGATGCACGGCGACCACCACGGGCTCTGGATCGACCCGGACAATTCGGATTACCTCGTCGACGCCAACGACGGCGGTATCGTCATCAGCTATGACCGAGGGACCACGTGGCGGCCGTTCACCGACAACCTGCCGGTCTGCCAGTTCTTCGACATCGCCTTCGACCTGGCGGCACCCTTTCATGTTTACGGCTCGATGCAGGACCACGGGAGCTTCAGGGGCGAAGTCCGGCAGCGGCGTGACCCGCAGACAGGCCAGTTGGCCGAGGGCTATGAAGCATCCGCCTTTGAATGGGCCCCGGGCGGCGAGGGGAGCTGCCACGCCATCGACCCGGACGACCCGGATATCGTCTATTCGGCGGGCTTCTACGGGAGCATTCAGCGGACGGACATGCGGCTGCCCCGCCGCACCGGCACCAAGCGGCTGGCGCCCCGCGCCTACCCGGAGGAACCGCCGCTCCGCGGCCAGTGGCTCGCGCCGTTCATCATCTCGCCGCTTGCCGGCGATACTCTTTATCTCGGCCTGCAGTACGTGTTCCGGTCCGTCAACCGGGGGGATACCTGGGACAGGATCAGTCCGGACCTGACCTACAGCACGGCGACGGAGAAGGGGGACATCCCTTACCACACCATCTTCGCCCTGGCCGAATCGCCGCTCCACGCCGGGCTCATCTATGCCGGGACGGACGACGGCAGGGTCCACGTCACAAGAGACGGCGGGAAAGCCTGGACGGAGATCACGGCCGGCCTGGCGAACCGGAAGTGGGTTTCGCGGATCGTCCCCTCGGCCTTCGACATCGGGACCGTCTATGTCGCGCAGAACGGCAAGAGGGATGACGATTTCACCCCCTATATCTGGAGATCGACCGACTTCGGGCGGACCTGGACCGCCGTTGCGGGCAACATTCCGCTCGGCCCGGTCAACGTGATCCGCGAAGATCCCTCAGACAGCAACACGCTCTACGCCGGCACCGACGGCGGCGTTTATGCGACCGCAGACGGCGGGAAGACCTGGAATGTCGTGGGGAGCGACCTGCCGATGGTCTACGCCCATGACCTGATCATTCAGCCGCGGGACAACGTCCTCGTCATCGCCACCCACGGCCGCGGGCTGTGGGCGATCGATGCCGGCGCGGTCAACGGACCAGCCCCGGCGCCGCCAGGGCCCTTGATGAATCGCCCGGAATTCGACGGCGCCGGCGCGAACGCGAAGAAGTAGATCCTACCGGCTGTCGGGCAGTCTTTCCAGACCGACCAGCGTCCAACCGCCGGCCCGGTGCCGGAAATAGAGGGCGACCGGTTTTTCCCAGCTGGCGACCGGCGCCCCGACGGCGCTCACGTCCACTTTCAGGAACTCGGTTTCTGGGGATGGCCGGCGCGGACAGGGTCGTCCCGGCCGAGGAGGTCCCGCCGATGACCGTCGCCAGACCCGTCGCGTTGTCGAAGGCGGACCAGGCCGCCCGGTAACCCTGCGGCGGGCGGGCGACGCCGGCATCGACGGCCAGGTTCCGGAACGTCAGCCGCCCGCTCGCGTCGAGGACCGGCTCGACAATCGGGTTAACGGCCGGCAGATAGGCTTCCAGGATCTTTCGCGCGGCGCTCCATGATCATCTTCACCAGCATCTCTTCGGAGGCCGCATCCTCGAACTGTCCCTCGGCGACCGCGGCCCGGACGATCTCCTCGGTAATGAAGGTCAGCTTTTGCGCCGCCCAGAACTTGTCGTCGGCCCGGATATGACGGAACGCGGAGTTGCTGAGTCGCGGCTTCCAGGCGTCTGGGTTCCAACTCGCGCCGTCGCGAGGGATGCGCCCGATGGCAGGGGATTCGAAAAACGCCACCCGGCGCCACTTCGGAACGATCAGGCCGAAGGCCAGCGCCCGCTTGAGGACCTTGCTCAAGGGTTCGGCGAACGTTTCGTAACCCTCCCAGCCCGCCCGGGGCTTATCGCCCCCGCTCCCCAGGATCGAGCCGAAATCGAGCAAGTATTGGCGGATGAATGTCCTTCCGTTCTCCGTGACTACTGAGACGATCGAATTCGTGCCCTTGACGTCGACGTGATTCAACCAGCCGGCAAACACGAAATAGCCCCGGAGCTCCCGGCGATACTCATGGGGGACGATATCATTGGGATCATCCGCCCGCATCCCGTCGAACCGGATCCGGCCGACATAGCGGCCCGGAACGGCCAAGCTCGCGACAACGCGGTACGAACCGTCGGGCTCGGGGTGGGAGTGCTTAAGAAGCCACTCCAAGTCTCCCCGCCGCATGGCGCGCCTCTTTTCCCCGAGAGGAGCCACGGTGGCCTCCTCGGTGATAACGAGGTTTGAGGGGACCAGTCGCGCGAGGTAGTATTCCGTGGTGTGATAGCCGAGGGCCCAGAAAAGCTTGGCCCCGACCATTTCGGTGCCCGTGGCCATGCCCCGGAACCCCGGGGGGTCGAACTTGATAAACCAGACTGTCCCTGCCGAATCCTTGATGGTGAAACCTGGGGTAACCCCGTCGCTTTTGGCGGAGACGATCTGCCACGGTCCGGCCGCCGGTCCGTTTCCGGTATTGGCGGCCCTGGCGACCAAGGCCGGTGTCAGGGGGATGCGCCGGCCCGGTTCATGTAAAACGGGCCGTCGGGCACCTCCTCTACCGTGTTGATGTTCACGGCCCGTTGCCCCAGCACGGGCTCACCCGGGTGCAGGAAGATGCTGGACAGGAACTCATAAGTACTGTTCCGCTCGTAACGCGTCGCTTGGGTCGCGTCCTGGGTGACCGGCTCCACCCAGATCGGATCGTCGTCGTAGAACTTCTGCTGGGGAAAGCGCGCCTCGAGCACTCCCCCCATGGCCAGAAAGACCAAGGTGATGGACAACAACTTGCGGGCGAGGATCATTTTCATTTTCAAAATACCTGACTGGCGGCGACGATCAGACGCCAGCCTTCCCGGCCCTTCGCGACCTCGACGCGAACGGCGGTGAAGGTGGGGCCGTGGAAGCGGGCGCCGATCCCCCAGTCGGTCTCGAGATTCGAGAGGCCGAGGTCGCGTCGGCGCGGGGCGACTTTTCCGGCATCGAAAAAGAGGGCCATATCGAGAAAGCGCGACGGCCGCCAGCGGTATTCCGCCGTCAGGAGCAACAGGTTCCTGTCCGTGAACCGCCGGGTGGCGAAAGCCCCGAGCGACTCGCTGCCTCCCAGGGTGGGCGCCAGGCTGAACGGGACCTCGTTCCCTTCGCCGGTCATGGTCACGTTGGCCTGTCCCCGGAACGCCAGGACGTACTGCTCACGGATGAACGGCAAAAGCTGGATCGCTTCGCATTCGATGGAATGAAATGAAAAGGGCCGGTTGTGCTTTTCGCGGTGCCGCGACCAGGTCACCCGATAGAGGCCGCCGCGGGTACTGTAGCCGGGCGATGTCCGCCAGTCGATAGCCAAGCCCGCTTGCGCGACGTCATAGCTCAACTCCAGGCCGTTATCAAGCCCCACCCCCGGGGGCTCCGCCGACGGGCCCCCGCTCTCGACCATCAGCCATTTGTACCCCCCGTCGAGATGAAACCAGGAGGCGGGCCGGAGCGTCGCAACCGCGCCGACTTCGGTGAGTTTAAGGTCGTAAAGAACGGAATCGGCTCGAACCGACTTGGGACCGTTCCCGTAGTACCGCAGGCTCTTCGCCGCCGTGCGGTCCGCGTCGAACGTTATGGCCAAGAGCCCCCTCTGCAGCTCCGGCAGCCGGGCCTGGACGCGGACGATCGAAGAGCGGCCGACGCTCCCGGCGCCGAGCAGGTCGAGCCTGCCCCCGCGCGGCAGTTGCTTCTGATAGCCCGCCCCGACCCCCAGGCCGGTGCCCGGATATACCCTGGAGATCCAGGGATAAAAGCCTGCCTTACCGCCCAAGAGCGGGGACCGCATGACCCAGATCACGGCCCGCTCGCCGCCGGAAGGACCTTCCGGCCGGAGCCGCCCCGCCTTCGCTTTCTGGGCATCGGCGATCGCCTGTGTCCGGGACGTCTGGGCGGCGGCGGAGACAATGGGCGCCGCCAAACCGCCGACCGCCAGGGCCGCGACCAGACTGCGCCGCAGCAGGCCGGACAACTGGCAAGACGCAAGGCTGATGAATGCTCTCATAATCTCTCCACACAAACTTCAGGAAACGGGCTCAGCCCGGTCCGATGTCTTTCCGCCGCGGAGAATGGAAAAGAGCCCTTCCCCGCAACCCCTCTCTTAATATGATACGGGGTGAGGTCGAAGGACGTCAAGCTCGGCGGGATTTGGGGGGATCAGGGAATACGCCATGGCCCTGTCCATCATGATGGAACCGGCCGCGGACGGCCGCCGCGTTCATCTCGGAGCGGTCGATGGCGGCCAGCCCGGACGGCGGGAGATCATATGGACCCGGCACCTGCTACGGGCCGGGAGCTTTCGCCGTCAAAGACAAACGGGCCGTCGGCGGCACGAGGGACGGACGGGTTATCCTCGAGTGGCAGGGTCGCCTACCGCAGCGTTCCTTCGTAGTGGGCGGTAAGCTGGCGCTTGCGGACGTCCGCCGAGGTGTACGAGGGGAGTAACACCGGCGCCAGCCGGTCCGTCTTGATCCGGGCCTTCTTGAGCTCGTTCTCGTAGGCCGTGATGTGCTCGAGGGTCAGCTTGCCCAGGACGGCGTGCTTGACGTATTCGGCGGCGTACTTTCCGGCCCGCCGGCCGAAAACGTTGTAGTCCAGCACGGAGTTCCCCATCAGGCGGTTCCGGCCGTGGACGCCGCCCGAAGCCTCGCCCGCTACAAACAAACCGGGGATATTGGTCTCGCACTTGTCGTTGATCTCGACGCCCCCGTTCTGATAGTGGAGTGACGGATAGACGAGCATCGGCTCCTTGGTGATGTCGATCTGGTACCGGATGAACTGGCGCACCATGGCCGGAAAGTTCTTGTAGAGGTAGCCCGTTCCCTGGATGAGCTCGATGAGGGGCGAGTCGAGCCAGACCGCCCACCGGCCGCTCGGCGTCTGGACGCCGTTGTGGCGCTCCACGCATTCCCGGATGAAGGCCGCGCTTTCGACATCGCGCGGCTCGCGCGGGAAGACGAACAGCTCGCCGTGCTTGTTGACGGGCTGACCGCCGGCGCCCCGGATTTTCTCCGTGATCAGGAAGCCCGCGATCTGCTCCGGGAAGGCGGCGCCCGTCGGATGGTACTGAACCGAATCCATATACAGGAGCTTGGCGCCGGCCCGGTAGGCCATCACCAGCCCGTCGCCCGTGGCGCCGTAGTGGTTGGTCGTGTCGAACCCGCGGATGTGGAGCCGGCCGAAACCGCCGGTGGCGACGATCGTCGCCTTGGCCTTGACGGTAAAATACTCTTCGGTCTCCAGATTGTAGAGCACGCCGCCCGCGCAGCGGCCCTTGGCGTCCATGATCAGCTCGACGGTCGGCACGAACTCGAGCACCGTGACCTTGTCGGGGTGGTTGCGGACCTCGTCCATGAGCGTCCGCATGATCATGGCGCCGGTGTAGTCCCGGCAGGAGTGCATGCGCTTCCGCGACGTCCCGCCGCCGTGAAGGACATACATCGAACCGTCGTCGTTTTTGTCCCAGACGACCCCGAGCTCCTCGAGCCACTTGACGACCTCGGGCCCATCCTCGGTCATGGCCCGGACGAGGTCCGGCTTGTTGTCGAAGTGCCCGCCGCCCATGGCGTCGAGATAATGCCGGGGGGGCGAGTCCTGGGGGGTGACCGCGGCCTGCATCCCGCCCTGGGACATCATCGAGTTGGCGTCGCCGATCCTGAGCTTGGTCGAGATGATGCTCTTGGCGCCGTTCTGCATGGCGATGATCGCCGCCGCGCAGCCCGCCCCGCCGCCGCCGACGATCAGGATGTCGGTCTCGTAGTCCGGCTTGACGAGGTCGAAGAGCTCCGGCCGGATCCGGCTGTGGGATTCGAGGATGTCGACCACCTCGGTCGTCAGCTCCTCGCCCTTGTTCGGGCCGACATGAATGACGCGCCGGGCTTCTTTCTTGTAGTCGGGGTGGAAACGATTGAGGACGTCCTGCCGCTCGTCGGCCGTCATCGGGGTGAAGACGGGCTTGCCGGACCGTTCGAGCTCGAGCCTCTTCGACCGCGTTTCCTCGACCCGCTTGAGCGAATCGCGCATGTATTCTGGATACATCGGGGATCTCCTTTATTCCGTGTCCCGGGCGTAGTATCTCTTCTTCAGCTCGTCCCGGCCCGCTTTCATGAGCTCTTTGTACTCCTTGTCGTAGCCTTTGGCTTTGACCTCCTTCAGCCTCTTTTCGAGCTCGGGGCTGGGCTTGGCGAGATACCTTCCGTAGAGCCGCTTGGCCAGGATGCCGACGTTGTAGTGGACGATCTCGGCCGGGCAGCGGATGGCGCACAGGCCGCAGCTCAGGCAGTCGAACGACAGGTCCATGACCTTCGGGATGTCGCCCCGGATGGCCGCCTGGATGTAGTCCATGACCTCCAGGCTCTGCGGGCAGGCCTTGGTGCAGGTGTTGCAGGCCACGCACCGGAAGATCTCGGGGTAAAGCTTCTGGAACGAGGTGACATTGGGCTCGAGCTTTTCGATATCGTAGACCGGCTTCTGGGCCGGGATGACCGGGAGCTGGGAGAGCCACATGCCCTCCTGAACGAGCGTCGTGCAGGCCAGCCCGGTGTAGATCTTGTAGTCGCCCGGCAGGCGGTAAACCGTCGCGCAGGCGCCGCAGAAACCCTCCCGGCAGCCCGCGCCCCGCTTGATCTGGTAGCCGGCGTACTCGATCGCCCCCATGATGGTCGCGTCGGCGGGGACGGAATGCGATTTGCCCATGATGAAGACCGTGGCCATGGCCTTGGCGGGCTCCTCCTTGGCCGGCGGGGCCGGCGTCCTTTTCACCGTCCGGGCCTTGGCCGGCGCCGTCTTCCTGTTCCGGGCCTTCTGAGTTGCCATTGTCGAACTCCTTGCTCCGGTCCGGTCAGTACTCCAGGGGCAGCTTCTTGAGCTCGGCCCAGGAATAGACGGGACCGTCCTTGCAGACATAGTGGAAGCCGATGTTGCACCGGCCGCACTTGCCGATGCCGCACTTCATCTTGTTCTCGACCGTCGTGTAGATCTGCTCGTCGGCGAAGCCGATGTCCTTGAGGTTCTTGATCACGAACTTGATCATGATCGGCGGCCCGCAGGTGACCGCGATCGCGTTCTCGGCGGCGGGCTTCTTCTCCAGGACGTTCGTCGGCACGAACCCGACGAAGTCCCTCCAGTCCGGCTCGGCGACGTCGATCGAGAGATGCACGAGCAGCCGCTTCTTGAGGTCGTCGAGCTCCGGCTTGAAAACCAGGTCCTTGGAGGTCCGGGCGCCGTAGATCAGGGTCAGGTCCCCGAACTCGCTTTTTCTGAGGAGGGCCGTCTGGAGCACCGACCAGATGGGCGCCAGGCCGATGCCGCCGCCGATGAAGACGAGGTTCTTGCCCTTCCAGTCGTCGACGGGAAAACCGTTGCCGTAGGGACCGCGCACCCCGAGCAGGTCGCCGACCTCCATCTCGTGCAGGGCGGTCGTGACGCGCCCGGTCTTGAGCACGCTGAACTGGAGATAATCGCGGACAAGCGGGGAGGAGGAGATCGAGATCATCGACTCGCCCCGCCCGAAAACCGAGAGCATGGCGCACTGGCCGCAGCGGTGCTCGAACCCGGCGTTGTTGACGAAGGCGGTCCGGAAGGTCTTGATCGGGCGGGCGCCGCCCACCTCTTCCTTGATCTCGATGATCCTTGCCAGCCGGGGGATATAGGCGTTATGATCCATGGCTCTTGACCTTATCCAGAACGCTGATGATGTCGATCCCCACCGGGCAGTGCGTGATGCACCGTCCGCAGCCGACGCACATGAAATTGTCGTACACTTCGACGAAATAGCGGAACTTGTGATAGAGCCGCTGGCGCAGCCGCGAGGCCTTGTCGGGGCGGGGGTTGTGGCCCGACGAGTGCATCGTGAAGTCGGGGAACTGGCACGTGTCCCAGGTCCGGACCCGCTGGCCGCGGAGGGGAGAGGCCGATTCGATCTCGTCGTTGATGTCGAAGCAGTGGCAGGACGGGCAGAGGTAGGTGCAGACCCCGCAGCGGATGCAGCTCATCGCCTCTTCGTCCCAGAGCGGGGAGTCGAACTCCCCCTTGAGCGTCTCCGAGATCCCCCGGGCGTCGCGGAGATGCCTTCGGATCTTCCCCGCCGATTCCTCATGGGCGGCCTTGACCTTCTTCCTGTCCTCGGGTTTCGGGTCCTGGAAGATCTCCTTGGCGGCGGCGACGAGCTTCTGGCCCTTGTCCGTCAGCGCCCGGACGAAGTACCGGTCGCCGATATCCGTGAGGAGGACATCCAGGCCCTCTTCGGAGTGGGGCGAGCCCTCGACCGAGGTGCAGAAGCAGTTCTCCGAGGGCGGCGTCCCGCAGGCAAGTCCGACCAGGGTTGTCTGGTCCCGTCTTTTCCAGTAATAGGGATCGCTGAACTCGCCGCCGAAAACCCTATCCAGCAGCCAGGCGGCGCGGCCCTCGCAGGGACGGACGCCGAAGATGACCACCTTGTCGTCTTCGGGCAGTCGCTCCTTGACCTCGAGCGTTTTCTCCGTCCCCTCGACCGTCTCGCTGAACTCGGCGAAGACCTCCCTTTGGGGGAAGAGGAGCTTCTTCGGAGGGACCGCGGTCTGCCCGACGTCGAGGGTCAGGACGTCGTCGGCCGAGGCCTGGGCGTAATCCCAGCGCCCGTCGCCGCTCAGCTTGGGAAAGAAAACCCGGCTGTCCCGAAGCTTTTTCCCCCACTGGGCCAGGGCTTTTTTGGTCAGTATCTTGTCCATCGCGCTACCTGATAAAGTCCTGGGGATCTTCATCCTTGAAGCAGGCGATCAGCGCGGGCAGGGACGGCGTCGAACCCGGCGTCGTAGCCGAACAGCTCCCGGGCCTCTTTCTCGAGCTTCTTGTTCAGAAAGCGCAGCGGAATGTCCAGCGGGCAGACCCGCTCGCACTCGCCGCAGTCGATGCACCGCCCGCCCAGGTGGATGGCCCGGACGAAATGATAGACGAAATTCTCCGAGGACTCCGTCGAGCGCTGGAGCCACTTGATCCGCTGGGCTTTTTCTTCCGCGCTCGTGTCCGCGGTCACGGCCAGGTTGATGCTGTCGACCACGCATTCGTCGCAGTAGCACATCGGGCAGACCGACCGGCAGGCGTAGCAGCGGATGCACTTGTCGAGCTGCTCCTTCCAGAACTTGAACCGTTCCTCGGCCGGCAGCTCCTCGATCTTCTCCAGCGAGCCGAAGGGCCTGGCGACGGCCCTTTGGACTTTGTCGCCCGCCAGCACGTCCGAGACCACCGGAAAATTCGCCCGGCACTCGAGGCACCGGTCGGCCAGGAGCTCCTCGATCGGGAACTCGAGCGGGCCCTCGGCCGTGGCGACGAGGAAGCAGTTGTTGTCGCCCAGCTCGATCTTTCCGGGTTTCTTTCCCTGGAGCTTTTTGGCCAGCTTGCGGTCGTCGACGACGCCGGCCTTCTCGCAGGAGATGCCGAAGATATAAACATCCTCCCGGTTGATGAATTTCTCCTGCATCAGCACGACCACGGCCCGGCTGTCGCAGCCCTTGACGAACAGGCCAACCGGCCGGGTGTCGGGCTTCTTGGAGCGCCCCTTGCGCCTTTTTTCGTCCACCAGGAATCTGGCGAGGTTGTGGACGCAGGTCGGGTCCCAGATGAGCTTGTCGACCTCCTCCGGCGTCCTGATGAAGGCGGGCACCGCCGACCGACCGTCGGTCCCCGTCGCATAGCCGATGATGTACTTGACCTTATCCTCCCGGAGGAGCTTTCGGGCCTCTTCTTTGAGCTCGTCGATCTTGGCCATCAGCACTCTCTCCTCAGCTTGGTCTGGGGCCCGAGGGGCTTCAGATCCTTGACGAAATCCTTGATGATCTGGGTGTATTTCGTCCCCTCCGCCGCCGATACCCAGGACATGCGGAAGCGCGCAGGCTCGAGCCCCACGTACTCCAGGAGCTTCTTCACCAGGTTCAGTCGCCGGCGGGCGTAGTAGTTGCCCTTGATGTAGTGGCAGTCGCCGGGATGGCAGCCTGAGACGAGGACGCCGTCGGCGCCCTTGTTGAAGGCGGAAAAGATGTAGAGAGGGGAGACGCTTCCCGAGCACATCACCTGGATGGGGACGACGTTCGGCGGATATTCCATCCGGGAGACGCCGGCCAGGTCGCAGCCGGCCGATGAACACCACTTGCACAAAAAGGCGACGATTCGGGGTTCGAATTCCTCCGCCATGGCTAGCCTCCGAGACTCGTGTCGATCATCCGGGCGATCTGCTGCTGCGTGAGGTTCTTGACCTGGATGGCCGACCGCAGGCAGGTCGCGCTGCAGGTGCCGCAGCCCTCGCACAGGACCTCATTGACCTCGACCTTGCCGTCTTTGATCGCCAGGGCATCGTAGGGGCAGACGGCCACGCACATGGCGCAGCCCGTGCACAGGTTCCTGATGACCCGGGCCACGGTCGGCGAGTGGAACAAGCGCTCCTGCGAGAGGATGGTCACGGCCTTGGCCGCGGCCCCGCTCGCCTGGGCGACCGCCTCCGGGATGTCCTTGGGCGCCTGGGCCGCACCGGCCAGGAACATGCCCGCAGTCACGCTCTCGAGCGGCTTCAGCTTGGGATGGGCCTCGGCCAGGAACCCGTCCTTGTCGACCGCCACCTTGAGCTTTGTGGCCAGCTCCCGGGCGCCCTGGGAAGGCCGCATGGCCTGGGCCAGGACCACCATATCGGCGGCGATCTCGACGGGCTTGCCGGTCAGGGTATCGACACCCCAGACGATGACCTTGCCCTTGTCCTCGAAGATCTTGGAAACCTTGCCCCTGAGGTAGACGACCCCGTCTTCCTCGACCGCCCGCTGGACGAATTCCTCGTAGCCCTTGCCGCCCGACCGGATGTCGATGTAGAAGACATAGGCCTGCCCGTCATGGACGTGATGCTTGTAGAGCATGGCATGCTTTGCCGTGTACATGCAGCAGACCTTGGAGCAATACGCGCAGTGATTCTCCGGGTCGCGAGAGCCGGAGCACTGGATGAAGACGATTTCCTTGGGTTCCTTGTGGTCGGAAGGCCGCAGGACCTTGCCTCCAGTCGGGCCCGAGGCCGAGCACAATCTTTCAAACTGAAGGCCGTCGAGGACATCGGCGTACTTACCGTAGCCGTATTCGGCCATGTTTTCCTTATCGTAGAGGTCGAACCCGGTGGCGACGATGATCGCGCCCACCTCTTCCTCGATGATCTCGGGCTTCTGGTCGTAGTCGATGGCCTTGACCTTGCAGACAGCCGCGCACTTGCCGCAGGCGAGGGTCGTGAACGGGTCCGGACAGGCCCGGTCATCGAGCGTATAGGAGGCGGGGATGGCCTGCGGGAAGGGAATGTAGATCGCCCGCCGGCCGGTCAGCCCGAGGTCGAACTCGTTGGGCACGACGATCGGGCAGACCTTGGTGCACTCGTCGCAGAGGTTGCATTTAACGGGGTCGACATAGGTGGGTTTCTTGAGGATCTTGACCTTGAAATTGCCCACGTAACCCGTGACGTCCTGGACCTCGCTGTAGGTCATGAGCCGGATCTTGGGGTGCCTCGAGACCTCGACCATCTTCGGCGTCATGATGCACGAGGAGCAGTCAAGGGTGGGGAAGGTCTCGGAGAGCTGGATCATGTGGCCGCCGATCGACGGGTTTTTCTCGACGAGGATGACCTCGTAGCCGCTGTTCGCCAGGTCGAGCGACGCCTGGATGCCGGCGATCCCGCCGCCGACGACCAAGGCCCGCCGCGTGACGGGCACGCTCAACGGCTCGAGCGCATCGTTCCGGCTGACCTTTTCGACGGCGCTCTTGGTGATCCGGGTCGCTTTTTGGG
Source organism: Candidatus Aminicenantota bacterium (assembly GCA_963764885.1). Lineage (GTDB taxonomy): Bacteria > Acidobacteriota > Aminicenantia > Aminicenantales > UBA8522 > CAVSCD01. The sequence continues at coordinate 307,449 of CAVXUH010000006.1, read as the reverse complement.
TGGCCCGGTCCATATCCTTGTGGACCCAGCTGCACTGCTCGCGAATGTTGGCGATCTCGCAGCGGAAACTGTTCAGCCCGGCCCGCTTGGCGGCGTTCCGGAAGGTCGTCTCGTGGAGGTTGGGGGAGCAGCAGGCGACGACCACGTTGTCGAGCTTCTTGTCCTTGACGGCCTGAATGATCAGGTTCTGGCCCGGGTCCGAGCACATGTAGACATAATCCTCGGCGTGGGCGACGCCGTGATGGCCGGCCAGCTCCCTGGCGACCTTCTTGACGTCGACGGTGCCGGCGATGTTGATGCCGCAGTGGCAGACAAAAACGCCTGTACGCTTCATTTTTTGACCTTTCGCGCCGTAGCCTTTCTGGGTCGGGGGGCGGCCGCCGGGGCTGGCGGTGCGGCTTCAGCCGCAGGCCCGGCCGGCTTTTCCCGGCTCAGGAGCTCGACGCCGTAATCATAGCCCTTTTCGAAGGCCTTGATATTGAGCTCCAGGAACCTGCCCGGAACGAGCCCGGGGAGCGCTTTTTTCATGGCCTCCGGGGACGCCACCTTGGAGACGGCCGTAAAGAACCCGAGCATCACCAGGTTGGCGAAGATGCGGTTTCCCATTTCCTCGGCGAAACGGGTGGAGGGCACGCCGTAAACGCGGATGCTGCCCTTGGCCGGCTTCAGCTTGACGAGATCGGTGTCAAAGATCAGAAGGCCGTTGTCGCGGAGCTCGGGCTCATACTTCTCATAGGCGTCCTGGGACATCGAGACGAGGATTTCCGGCCTGGTGATATAGGGATAGAGGACCCGCTCGTCGGAGATGACGACCTGTGAGCTGCAGGCGCTGCCGCGAGCCTCCGGCCCGAAGCTCTGGGTCATCGTCCCGAACCTGTTGTCGAAGAGCGAGACCGCTTTCCCGGTGATCAGCCCGAGCCGAATGATCCCCTGGCCGCCGTAACCCGAAAAACGGATCTCGTTCATGCTTTTTCTCCGTAGGGCCGGTATTTCTCGCCCAGGGCTTTTTGGAGATGCGTGTTCATGCATTCGAGCCAGACAGGCTTCTCCCTGTCCACGAACTTGCCGACGATGATCTTTCCCTGGAAATCGATGGGCACCGTGCGCGTGTCGGCGCCGTGACGGATCTCGGAGTTGTCGTAATAGTACTTGAGGAGGTTGAGGCCGTCGCCCAGCCGGTTGCGGCGCGCATAGAGGGTGACGCAGGGCGTGATGACCTCGATGAAGGAAAACCCCTTCTTGCCCAGCGCCTCCTGGATGGATTTCGTGACCCGCCTCAAGTGGAGGGAAGTCCAGCGGGCGACATAGGTCGCGCCGCAGGAATCCGCGAGGTAGGCCAGGTTGAACGGGTATTCGAAGTTTCCGTAGGGCGTCGTCGACAGGTTGGCCATGATGGGCGTCGTCGCGGCGACCTGGCCGCCGGTCATGGCGTAATTGAAGTTGTTGACGCAGATGACCGTCAGGTCCATGTTGCGCCGGGCCGCGTGGATGAAATGATTGCCGCCGATGCCGACGATGTCGCCGTCGCCGCTGAAGACGACCACCTTGAGCTCCGGGTTGGCCAGCTTCAGCCCGGTGGCGAAGGGGATGGCCCGGCCGTGGGTGCTGTGGAACGAATCGAGCTTGACATAGCCGGCCACCCGGCCGGTGCAGCCGATGCCGGAGACGATGGCGACCTTGTTGAGGTCGAGCCCGCTCAAACGGAGGGCGTCGGCGAACGAGCTGACGACCGTTCCGATCCCGCAGCCCGGGCACCAGATGTGGGGGATCCGGTCCATCCGGAGCAGGTCTTCGATGGGATTGCGGTCTTCGCGATGATCGGGGGCGTTCATCGGACAGCCTCCTTGATGGCCTTGAGAATATCCTCCGGGTCGTGGACCCAGCCGCCGCAGTGGGGGACGCCGATGGCCGGGGCCTGGCCGAAGGCACAGCGCTCGACCTCGCGCCGCATCTGGCCCAGATTGAGCTCGGGAACGACGAAGGCCTTGACCCGGCCGGCCAGCTCCCTGATCCGCTGCTCCGGGAAAGGCCAGACGGTGACTAACCGGATCGTGCCGACCTTGATCCCCGCCCGGCGGGCTGCCTGGACGGCCTTGAACGAAACCCGGGACGTGATACCGAACGAAACGACGACGACTTCGGCGCCGTCCGTCTGGTCCTCCCGGTAATCGATGATCTTGTCAGCGTTCTTCTGGATCTTGTCGACGAGGTGGCGGACGCACCAGTCCTGGACCTCGGCGTTGATGACGGGGTAGCCGCGCTCGTCATGGGTGAGCCCGGTGGTGTGGAACTTGTAGCCGTCGCCGGCCTTGACCATGAAGGGGACCAGGTCCTTGTCCGGCTTGTAGGGCAGGTACTTGTCCTTCGGGCCGGTATACCACTTGCGCTCGACGACCTCGATCTCGTCGGCGGGGGGAATGACGACTTTTTCGTGCATGTGGCCGACGCACTCGTCGGTCATGATGAAGGTCGGGACCCGGTAGGTCTCCGCCAGGTTGAAGGCCTTGACGGTCAGGTCGAAGCACTCCTGCGGGGAGTCGGGGCAGAGGGCGATGATCTCGTAGTCACCGTGCGAGCCGTACTTCACCTGCATCATGTCCCCCTGGCCGGTGAGGGTGGGCAGACCGGTCGACGGGCCGCCTCGCTGGACGTTGGCGATGACGAGGGGAATTTCCGTCATCGCGGCCAGGCCGATGTTCTCCATCATCAGGGAAAAGCCCGGGCCCGAGGTGACGGTCATGGGCTTCTGGCCGCCCCAGGCCGCGCCGATCAGGGCCGTGATCGAGGCGATCTCGTCCTCCATCTGGATGAACACGCCGCCCACGAACGGGATGCGCTCGGAGAACCGCTCGGCCGTCTCGGTGGAGGGCGTAATCGGATAGCCGGCGAAAAAGCGGCAACCGGCGGCCAAGGCGCCCTCGGCGATGGCGAAATCGCCGTCGAGGTAATGGGCTCCCGCCAGGACTCCCTTAGGGTCGGCTTTCACTTTTTTCACCTTCTTCCTCCTCCTCGTCCTTGAGAGTCACGAACAGCGCGAATTCGGGGCAGATGGCCTCGCAGAGCTGGCAATAGCAGCACATCTCCTCGTGCGCCACTCGCGGCGGGTGGTAGCCCTTCTTGTTGAACTCCTGCGAGAGCTCGAGCACGTCTTTAGGACAGTACTCCACGCAAAAACCGCAGCCTTTGCACTGTTCCTTCTTGATATGGATATTCCCCTTCTTGGGCTTCAGGTTACCGAAATAGGTCGTCATGTTTCCCTCAGATGAGCCCTTTTTGCCTCAAGACCGGCCCCGGATCGATGTGGTGGAGGTCGAGCCGGAGGTCCTTTTCCTCGCAGCCCAGGGCGACGGCCATGAGCTGGGTGAAATACAGGACGGGAATGGTCTTGAACCCGGAGTGTCTTTTGGCGGTCTCTTCCTGGCGGTGGTCCAGGTTAAAGGCGCAGAGCGGGCAGCTGACCGAGACGACGTCCGCGCCCCGGGCGACCGCGGAGCTCAGGATGCTGAAGGCCCTGTCGGCCACGACATCGGGCTTGTCGACCGTTTGGTACGACCCGCAGCACTCGGTTTTGTAGGGAAAATCCACCGGCATCGCGCCCAGGGCGCGGGCCAGGTCGTCGAGGACCGTCGGGTTTTCCATGTCGTCGAGCCCCACTCCCTTTGGCCGGACGAGCAGGCAGCCGTAATAGCTGGCGACGCGCAGATTGGACAGGGGCCGGCGAAGGCTCTTGGCGATCGTCTCGAACTTCACGTCGTCGCGAAGGAGCTCCAGAAGATGGCGGACCTTGACGTCGCCCGTGTAGGCGATCTTTTCCTCATCCATGAACCGGTGGATCTTGGCCAGGCTCTCCGGGTCGGCCCTGACGCGTTCGTTCACCCTCTTGAGCGTGTTATAGCACATGGCGCAGAGCGTCATGACCGCGTCGGCGTGGGCTTCCTTGACGCGGACGAGATTGCGGATGGATGCCACATGGTGGATGAGGTCGTCGGTCGCCAGGGAATAGACGGTGCCGCAGCAGTTCCAGCGGTCGAGTTCCTGGACATCGAGGCCGAGCGCCTTGAGCGCGCAGAGCGCCGAATCCTCGAAGTTCTTGGCGTTGCTCTTGAGCGTGCAGCCCGGATAATAGCTGACTTTCATGGGGCGTTCCTCGAACCCGTCACGAGGTGAATTTCCGGAAGTTGCTGATCAGGGCGATGGCCGGGACGCCGGCCTTCTCCTTATCGGTGAGCTTCCGGACTTCCACGTGGTCACGCCGTTGGCGAAGGAGGACCTGGCGGACCGCCTCCATCACCTCGGCGATCTTGATGCCCTTGGGGCAGCGAACATTACAGGTGTAACAGGAAGCGCAGACCCAGATCGACCGGGCGCTCAGGAGCTCGTCCTTGAGCCCGAGCTGCGCGTAGCGGATGACCTGATTGGGCAGGATGTCCATCTCCGTGACCGCCGGGCAGCCGGCCGAGCACTTGCCGCACTGATAGCAGGCCAGGAGCTTCTGGCCGCTCAGCTCCTCGACCTTCCTGACGAAATCACCCCTGATTTTCTGGCGTGACAGGCTAGTTTTCATTTTTCCCTTTCATTCGAGGCAAGAATGATATGCGCTTCAAATGAGTCGATTTTCTGCCAAAAACGACCCTCTAATAAACCACAATTCCCAGGGGCTGTCAAGAAAATGAGCCGCCCCAACTAGATGTCTCGCGGGCGCGTCACGAGGAAGGCCAGACCCACCACGTTCATGACGAGGACGGCCGTCAAGAGCGCCCCGAGCCCGGCCAGGGGGATGAGCAGGGAGGAGGTCGCTAGGGCGCCCAAGAATGAACCCAGGAGCTCGAGCCCATAGCCCAGGCCGTAGGCTTTCCCGGACCCGAGGTAGAGGCGGTTGGCGACTATGAAAATGTCGCCGGCCAGACCCCCGAACAGGAAGAGGAAGAGGAAGGCGAGGGCGGCCGGCGGCTCGGCGCCGATCGCGGCCAGCAACGCGCCCAGCAGGAGAACAACGCCCAATGAGGATGCGGACAGGCGTCCGATGGAAGCCGACCGCTGCCGGGAGCTGGCCCAGCTGCCGGCGAACAGCCCGAACATGAAAGAGGAGAGAAGGAGTGCGATCCGTCCGTAGAGATAGCCGTAAAGCGATTGGAACCAGACGAGCACCACGACCTCGACGATGATGGTGGTCATTCCCGTGATGACGAGAGGGGCCAGGAGGTAGCCGCTCCGCACGCGCCTGACCCTGAAGACGACCAGCCAGGGAAGGAGGAGCGCCACCGGAAACGCCAGGAGGACCGTCACCGGCAGCGTCGAAAGCCAGCGCAGGGCCGGCGACTCGAACCCGCGGAACTGGCGGCTCCAGAAGAGCGACTCGAAAAAGAAGGTCGCCGGCCGGAGGTCGGAATTCAGCCGGCCGGCGCCCGTCGCCAGCCGATGTTCGAGGTACTGCGTCCGCAGGGGATGGAGCCGCGCCTGGAGAAACGCCCCGTTGACGTAGGTCGTCTCGACGGCATGTTCGCGGAGCCTGCGGCCGAGCTCGGCCGGGTCGATCGACAGTCGCCCGGCCGACGCCAGGAAAACGTTCCGGTCGCCCGGGACGACCTTCACGACCGGAAACACCGAGGCCAGGGTTCTGTAGAGAGAGGACAGGAGGTCCTGGAGCTCGGGACCCACATAGTTTTCCGAGGAGGCGGCGCCGAAAGCCAAAACGCCGCCGGCGGCCAGCCGAAGCTTCGCCAGCTCGAAGAATTCGCGGGTGTAGAAGCGGTTGAGTTGCGCAGTCGCGGGTCCGGGCAGGTCGAGGATGATCATGTCGTAGGTTTTCCGGGTGTTTTGGAGAAAAACCCGGCCATCCTGAAAATAAAGGTGGACCCGCTCGTCATCGAGAGCGCGGCGGGCTTCCGGGGGAAGAAAAACCCGGGCCAGCCGGATGAGCTCCGGGTCGAGCTCGACGTAGTCCACCTCGACCCGCGGATACTTGAGGGCCTCGACCAGGCTGCCCCCGGCGCCTCCTCCGACCAGCAGGACGGAGGAGGCCAGCGGATCCTGGAGCAGGGCGAAGTGAACGGCGTCCTCGGCGGCCGCCGGGTCGGGCCAGGAAAATGTCCGCGCGCCGTTGACGTAAAAAGATACCTGCTCCCCAGTCCTGACCACCTGGAGCTTGCCGTGGCGCGTATCCCGACCGCCCGCAAAGACGAACGGCTTCCAGTAGAGTCTCTGGCTCGGCAGGTCGAGGGCGACCAGGGCGGCGAGGACGGCCAGGACGACGAGCGAAGCCGGCCGAAAGCGGAGCGGTTCCGAAGACAGGCGGATGAGGGCCAGCCCAAGGAGCCCCACCGCGGCGGCCGCCGCCCAGTTCGATAACAGGGGAAGAAGCGCCCACTGGAGGACGAGCCCGGCGACAGCGGCGCCCAGCGACTCGAGGATATAGACGCGCGCGACCCGTCCGCCCGCGGCCCTCACGTTTAGGGCAAAGAGCCGGCCGAGGGGAAAGGAGACGAGCAGGCTCGCCGCCAAGGCCGCCAGGACCGCGCCGGCCAGCCCGACCTGCTGTCCCGGGAGGATCCCGAGGGCGAAACGCGACAGCCTGACGGCGGCCAGCGACAGCGGCAGCAACAAGATGGCCGCTTCATAGAGCCCGGCGAGGGGCCGCTCCGGACGGCGGTCCGACGCGAGGAGACTCCCCAAGCCGGCGCAGAGAAGCCAGCTGGCCAGGACGATGCCGAGCGTCAGCTCGTTCCCGTAGAAATAGGCCGAGAACTCCCGGAGCAGGAGGATCTGGAAGGATGAAGCCAGGAAACCCAGCAGGAACGGCGGAAGGAACGGCCTCAAGACCAGAGTCCGGGGACCGGCTGTCCGCAAAACTCACACTTCCCTTTATCCAGGTGGATCGCCCGGACCTCGAACCCGAAGCGCTGGACGACCGGTTTCCCGCAGGCCGGGCAGTAGGTGCTCTCGGCGGGATGACCGGGCAGATTGCCAACGTAGGCAAACCGGAGGCCTTCTTCCTTGGCGATCGCGTGGACCCGCTCGAGCGTCGAGACGGGCGTCGGCGGTAGGTTCTTGACGAGATACATCGGCTGGAACCTGGAAAAATGCAGGGGCACGTCGGGCCCGACTTCGGCCGCCAGCCAGCGGCACATCCTGCGGATGTCATCGGCCTTGTCGTTGAGCGTCGGGATCACGAGATAGACGACCTCAAGCCACACCCCGCTCCGGCGGACCATCTTGATGGCATCCAGCACCGGCTGAAGCTCACCGCGAACATAGTTCGTATAGAAATCCTGGGTGAAGCCCTTCAGGTCGATCTTGACGGCGTCGACGACTTTGAGGAGCTCGGCCAGGGGCTCCGCCTTCACGTGCCCGCCAGTGACCACGCAGTTTTTTAGGCCGGCGCGCCGGGCGGCCACCGAAGTGTCATACATGTATTCGTAATAAACCACCGGCTCAGTATACGTGTAGGCGATGACGGGGCATTCGTACTTCAGGGCGCCGGCCACGACCGCGGCGGGGGGGAGGTCGATATTTTCCACTTGTTCGGCGCGGACCTGGGAGATCTGCCAGTTCTGGCAGAACTTGCAGTTGACGTTGCAGCCCGCGGTGGCGATGGAGAAGGCGCTCGAGCGCGGCAGGAAGTGAAAGAACGGTTTCTTTTCGATCGGGTCGACGTTGGCCGAGACCGCCTTCCCGTAAACGAGCGTGTAATAGGTGCCCCCGTCATTCTCCCGCACGCCGCAGTAGCCCCGTTCCTTGTCCCCCAGCTTGCAGGCCCGGGGGCAGAGCAGGCACTCGATCTCCCGGTCGGGGTGCTTCTTATAATAGCGGGCTTCCTTTCGGGAGAGGCTGACGGCCTCGGAGAATGCGTAAAGGCTGCCCAGGGTGCCTGCCGGGTCGGTCCCGAGGAGCATCCCCGCGCCCGCCGCCGTCCTGAAAAAATCGCGCCTTTGCATCGTATCCCTGCGCTCTCCGCCCTCAGACCTCGTCCTCGATGATCTCGACGCCTGCGGGCGAGGCCTGGCCGAGACCCATGGTTTGGGCGGTGGCGAGATAGAGCGGCTCGCGCCCCTCCTCTTTGAGGGACGGCAGGCCTTTCCGCGCCCGGAGCTTCTCCAGCCACTGCCAGCCCGCGTAGTCGGCCGCCACCGGGTCGGCGCTGAAGAACAGGAGGCCGCTGGCATCGGCCCATTGGGCGTGGAACGAAGGTCCCCGGTGGAACTGGACGACCAGCGCGTCGACGATCGAGAGCCGATGCTTCCTCTTGATCGGGTCGCAGTCGAACAGCTCGGCGACGTAAGGATCGCAGCCGTGGTCGTGGTACTTGTTCGGGTTGTGGATCGTCCCGAAATAATTCTTGAGGCTGGCCGTAACGCCGGCCAGCCCGTGGTCCTTCAGGATGGCCAGGCTGATCGACGCGGTGACGAACCGGGTCAGGATGGCGGAGAACAGGCTCCCGATGTTGAGATGGGAGAAGATCTCGGCTTCATAGCCGAGCCCTGCGCTATCCGTGCCGAACGTCTTCAAGCCGTTCCGGTCAGCGGCGAGCGTGTAGCCAGCCCCTTTGAGCTCGCGGTTCGTCCGGTCCCAGATCAGGATATTCTCCGCCGGCAGGCCGGCCCGGGCCAGCCAGCCGGCGAGCCCCACAGGGACTTCGGGCCGCGTGGATATCCGGCGCCCGCCGATGGTGTTCACTTTGATCCCGACCCGGTCGGCGGCAGCGAACCGGCCGCGAAGGCCTTCGGCGGCATCGGCAGCCCCCGAGACGAGGGCCAGGCCGCGGCGGAGCATCTCATCGAGCTTGGAGGTCACGATCTCCCCGGCGGAAGAGACGATTCCCTTTCCCCGGACGACGACGACCTTTGAGGAGCCCATGATGAAACTAAGTTACAACGCATGGCGGGACCTGTCAAACCCGGGGGCCCGCTCCGGCTCTCGTACGGCCCTCTTCATGACGCCGGTCCTCGCCCTTTATTTAAAGACCAAATCCTCGAGACCCGATCTGCCGGCCGATGACGGATTTTTTCCAGGATGTGTGCTATTGTTATCAAGGGAAAGATCTTCGTACGCTGGAGGAGATGAAGGATGCCCGATAAAAGCATGAGCCATATCGTGCTCACCGCCATCCTTTTATTAAGCATATCAGGCGCCGGAGTTGCGGCGGAGCCGCAGGAGAAGGGAGAGCCGCGGCCGAAAGCGCTCCTGCCCCGGGTCGCCGGCTGGAAGCTCGTCGAGGAGCCTCGGACGTACCTCCCCGCGACCCTGTTCGAATACATCGACGGCGCGGCCGAGAACTACCTGAGCTATGGCTTCCAGGAACTGGCGGTGGCCGACTTCAAGAGCGAGACCAGCGCGGCATCGTTGACGGTCGAGCTCTATGATATGGGCGGCGGCCTCGACGCTTTCGGCATATACAGCGCCGAGCGCTATCCCGGAAGCCGGTTTCTGGAGATCGGGGGCCAGGGATATTTCGAGGAGGGCACACTCAACTTCTTTGCCGGCCGTGACTATGTCAAGCTGATGTGTTTTGACTGCGGCGAGGCGGCCGAGGCGGTGCTTACCGAGTTCGCGCGGGACATCGAAAAAAAATTGGGGACGGCGAAAGGCCAACTGCCGCCCGTCCTCGGGCTCTTCCCGCGGGAGGGGCTGGTGGCGAACAGCGAGCGGTTCATCCGCCAGAACGTCCTCGGCTACGGCTTTCTCCACGACGGATACCTGGCGGCCTACCGGACAGCGGGTCAGGAATTCGAGCTTTTCATCATCGCGGGCCGGGATGCCGCCGAGGCCGGGAAGATGTTGGATCAATACCTCGCGGTCCAGTCCGGGAACGGTGCGCCGGTCGAAAAATCGGGTCCGGGTTACCATGTTCGCGACCGGTACGCTCAGAACGTCTTCCTGGCGGCGAAGGGTCGCTATCTGTTGGGGGCGATGCGGCTCAAGGACGACGGAGCCGCCGTGGGGAAGGAATCGTTGGGGGCGCTGATGAAGGCGGCGGGGGATTAGAGAAGGCCCCGGGCGGATTCACGCGCACTGGTCGGCCGGCGGGTTCTGCTCGAGGAACTCGCGGAGCAGCCGGCACTCGTTGACGAGAGAGACCAGCGCCTGCCGCGCCGACTCGGCGTTCTTCTCGCGGGCCGCAGCCTCGAGCGCCGAGGCCACCCGCCGGAGAGAGGTGAGGCTCAGGTTGGCGGAGGCGCCCTTGAGGCTGTGCCCGATCTCCTGGATGTGAATGAAGTCGGCGCCCGCCAGCGCCGCCTCGATCTGGGAGCTTTTTTCCTGGAACTCGTGGAAATAGATGTTCAGCAGCTCCTCGAGGAACTCCGCGTCTCCCCCGATCCTCTCGAGGACCTCGGGGTAGTTGATGGGATCCGAAGATTTGGCGCTGTGCGGGTTGGTCATTCTTTCACTCTTTCTTTCCCGCGTCATCGGGAGATCCCTGGACGACGACGCAGTTCCGCCCCCGGTCCTTGGCTGAGAGGAGCGCCGCGTCGGCCCGCCGGATGAGCATCCGGGCGTCGACGGCCGCCGTCGCGACGGCGCAGCCGGCCGAGATCGTTGCCCTGACCGTCCTGGCATCGCATTTGATGGTCCGGCCCCCGACGGCGCGCCGCAGCCTTTCGGCGATCTTTTGGATCCGCCGCGTATCGCAATCCGGCAGGATGACGATCAGCTCATCCCCCCCGTACCGGCCGACCCGGTCCGAGGTGCGCACGTTCCGCTTGACGCGGGCGACAACCCTCAGCAGGGCCTGGTCGCCGGCGGCGTGGCCGAGCCGGTCGTTGATCGCCTTGAAAAAATCGATGTCGATCATGATGACCCCCACCGGTTTTCCTTCGCGCCGGCTCCTGTCGGCCTCTTCATCCAGGAACCGGAGGGTCTCCGCCCTGTTCCAGAGCCGCGTCAGGCTGTCCCGGCTGGCCAGGTCCTTGAGCTGTTTCTGGGTGGCGAGCAGCCTGTCCTCGAGGTCGATGATGCGCCGGCCGGTCTGGAGGCGGGCCCGAAGCTCGAGATAGTTGACCGGTTTGGTCATGTAATCGTCTGCGCCGGAGGACAGCCCCGCGATGATATCCCGCTTGCGGTCCCGGGCGCTGAGCAGGATAACGTAGGTATACTGGAATTTCTTGCGCCGTCTGATCCTGGCGCAGATCTCGGGCCCGTCCATGCCGGGCATCATCCAGTCCAGGATGGCCATCCTGTGGGCAGGATCCTGGAGCGCCTGCCAGGCCTTCTCCCCGTGGCGGGCCAGGACGACTTCGTATCCCCAATCGAGCAGGTTCTTTTCCAGGATCTTCGAGCTGATAATGTCGTCTTCGGCGATCAGGATGCTCATCTTCTGTCGGGCTTCCGTGCTCATCGCTGGCCGCCCTGGAGACTTTGGGCGGAGGCCGGCTGCCACCTGGTTCATCACCCGCTGGATCGTGTCGGCCAGTTGCCTGGCGTTGAGCGGCTTCGAGACGTAGTCATCCATGCCGGCTTCGAGGCACTTCTCGCGATCGCCCTTCATGGCGTTGGCCGTCATGGCGATGATCGGGAGATGGGCGCCGGTGCCGTTCTCTTTCTCCCGGATCAGCCGGGTAGTTTTGAGTCCGTCCAGCCGGGGCATCTGCACGTCCATCAGGACCAAGTCGAACACCCCCTTCTCCAGGGCATTCAGCGCCTCTGTACCGTCCATCACCCCTCGGACGAGATGTCCCTGCTTCTCGAGCATGAAGATGGCCACCCGCTGGTTCACGAGATTGTCCTCGGCGATCAAGACCCGGTAAAAGGCCTGACGGCTGTCGCAGGCGGGCGCCGGCTCGTTCGGGGGCGGCGGCTGAACTTCCCGGCTGACCTCGATGCCCATGACCTCGCGCAGCCGACAGGCCAGGTCTCTGGGTTGGACCGGTTTGCCCAGGTGGGAGGTGATGCCTAGGCGCGCCCACGGCGAAGCGTCGACCCTGGGGCTGGTCGTGCTCATCATCATGACGATCGACGAGGCCACCTCCCGATGGTCCCTGAAATAATCCAGCATGATAAAGCTGTCGTGGCCCGGCAGGCTCCCGTCGAGCAGAACGGCGGCATAGGGGCGCTTGTCGTTCTCGGCTTCGTCGAGGGCCGCGATGCCCTCGTCCGCGGTAGCCGCCTCGACCGCCGTGATGCCCCAGACCGCCACCATTTGCCGGACGATCCGGCGGCAGCTGGCGTTGTCCTCGATGACGAGCACCGGCCGGCCGCCCGTCTGCGGGACGATGCCCGGCTCGGCCCCCGCCGCCTCCTCGGGAGCGAGAACGAACTGCGCCGTGAAGTGGAATTTGCTCCCCTTGCCGACGGCGCTCTCGACCCAGATGCGGCCGCCGAGCAGGTCGACGAGCTGGGAGGAGATGGCCAGCCCCAGGCCGCTGCCGCCGTATTTCCGGGTCATCGAGCTGTCGGCCTGGGCGAAGGAATCGAAGATGATCCGCTGCTTGTCTTCCGGAATGCCGATGCCCGTGTCGGCGATGACGAAGTGGAGCACGATGCCGGAGTCCGTCCGGCTGGCCGCCTCCACGCTCACGACGACCTCGCCCTTCTCGGTGAACTTGACCGCGTTGCCCACCAGGTTGATCAGGATCTGGCGCAGCCTCCCCGGATCGCCGACGAGCCGGGCGGGCATCGCCGGGTCGACCCAGCAGGCGAGGTCGAGCTTATTACGATGCGCCTGGATCGCCAGGGGGGAGAGGACCTTGTAGATGAGGTCTTGAAGGTCGAAGATCGTGGATTCGAGCTCCACCCGCCTCGCCTCGATCCGCGAAAAATCCAGAATGTCGTTGATGAGCCGAAGCAGCGATTCGGCGGACGACCGGATGCCTGTCAGGTATTCCTTCTGTTCGGGCGTCAGGGTGGTGTCCAGTGCCAGCTCGGTCATGCCCAGGATGCCGTTCATCGGCGTCCGGATCTCGTGGCTGATGGTGGCCAGGAACTCGCTCTTGATCCGGCTGGCCTCCAGGGCCGCTTGCCGAGCCCGGACCTGTTCGGAGACATCCACGAGGTTGAGGATCAGGCCCAGGTAGCGGCAGTCGGAATACAGGGGTTTGATCCGGAACGTGATCTCCTTGCCACCGACGTTCCGCTGGACTTCGACCTGCTTGCCTTCGGCGCTCCGCCGGAATTCCTCCGCCCGGGCCGCCAGCCCCTGGCACGATTCCCCGAGATCGATCCCGGTGAGATTCTTGCCCATGAGCTGCGACCTGTCCCTGCCGAAGAGCTCGAGGAAATAGTTGTTGACTTCGATGATGCGGTCGTCGGCGTCGGCGAACAGGACGCCCTCGTCGATCCCCGAGATGATCGCGGACAGCTTCGTCGTTTCGCGCTTGAGGTCCTCTTCCGTGCGTTTGCGGTTCAGGGCCTCGACGTAGGCCGTCCCGAGGGCCTCCAGAGCCCGCTGGTCGTCTCCGTCGTAGCCCCCGGGCTTGTTGGCCAGCACGATCACACCGCTGGTCTTCGGACCGTGCTTGAGCGGGACCGTCAGCAGGCTGGTGATCTCGGGATGACCGGCCGGGCTTCCCGCGCGGGCCCCGTGGCCGGCGGGGTCGTTGATGATCTGGGACTGACCCTGCCGGATGGACTCGCTCCAGAGCCCCCGGACTGGCATGTCCGCGAGAAGCGAGTCCGCGCCGGCTGGAGCGATCCGGCAGGCCTCCAAACCCGCGCTGCTGACCGCCAGGGTGTCCAGCCGGTCCCGCTCGTTCAGGTCGCCGATGAACCCGAACCGGCTGTTGGTGAGCTCCTCGGCGAGCCTGAGGCAGAAGGCCGCAAGTTCGGTATCCGACTCGCCCGTGAACATCTTTTGAAGCAGCCTGTTGATGCCGTCGAGAAGCATGTTCTGCTTCAGGAACTGGGTTTCCGTCTGCCTGGGCTCGGTGATGTCCTTGCCCATCCCCCGGTAGCCCGTCAGCTCGTTCGCCCCGTCAAGCATCGGCAGTCCGTCGGTCACCAGGCAGACGAGCCGGCCGTCTTTGGCCTGGTTCCAGTTCACAAATTCCACGATCGGCCGTTTCTCGGAAGCGATCCTCTCGAAATAGTGCCGGACCCGGACCGCCTCGGGGGCGGGCATGATGTCGAAAAGCCTTTTGCCCAGGATCTCCTCGGGTTCGTAGCCCAGGATCTGCTTGACCCTGCCGGAGGCGAACGTATAGACGCCGAGGCGGTCCACCTCCCAGATGAAATCCCCGGAGCTCAGGGCGATGTCCTGGAAGCGCCTTTGCGACAACCGCAGCTCCTCCAGGATCCGCTCGCGCTGGGAGATATCGCGATAGATGGCGAAGATGGCCCGGAGCTCGCCCCCGACCAGGATCGGGGCGGCGATGACCGAGACGTGGATCGCCTGTCCGTCCTTCCTCAGCCGGACCGACTCGAAGGCCACCTTCTCGCCGGCCGCGACCGTCTGAGTGATGGATGCCGCCGAGCTCCGGTCCTGCGGCGGGACGATCAGGTCGTCGATCGTCCGGCCGATGATCTCCTCGGCGCCGAACCCGAAGATCCGTTTGAATTCGTTGTTGACGCGCAGAAGGCGGCCCTCGGTGTCGGCGATGGCGATGCCCTCCATCGCGTCTTCGATGACCTTTTCAAAAAAGGCGGATTCGTCGACCGGGCCGCCGCCTGAATTCGACATTCGTAAACCTCGCGCCGTATTGACGACACTCCGATTCTAGGCCCCCAGGGGAGCCGGTCAATCGCCCCTGCCGATGAGGCCAGGGGTGATTTTGCTCCAGGGGACATCACCGGCAGGGGTGATGGCCGGCCGCGAGACCGTCCAGAGCGCGCCGGTTTCATTTTCGCCCGGTGGGAGTATAATAATCGTAAGGAGCTCGATGGGCGAGAATCGCATCGTCACCATTGCCTCGGGGGTTTTCCTGGTCATCGTCGCGGGCGTCGTGCTCCACGTGGCCGAGGCGGTCTTTTTCCCGCTCTTTCTGGCGATCCTCTTCTATTACATCCTTTCGCCGGTCCTGGATTTCCTCACCCGGTTGAAGATCCCGCAGCCGGCCGCCGTTTCCCTGATCGTCGCCGCGGCCTTCCTGATATTCTATCTCCTTGGGGCCCTCATCTATGCGAGCGGCAAGGGCCTGGTCTCGTCTTTTCCCGAGTACGGCGAGAAGCTCAGCCTGCTTCTCTATTCCATCACGGAGAAGCTTCGCCTAGGCGAGGTCAACTGGAACCCATGGAGCTGGTCGCAGGGCCTGGATGTCAACAAGGTCACGGGCATCCTGGTCATGTCGCTGAACAAGTTCCTGTCGTTCTTCTCGACGTTTCTGCTGTCTTTTATCTATCTCATCTTCATGCTGGCCGGCCGGGGCAAGCTGCCGGGCAAAATCCAAAGGTCGTTTTCGCCGGGGCGGGCCCGTCAGATCATCCAGGCGATCGACAACATCGACGTTCAGGTCCAGCGGTACCTGGCCATCAAGACCGGCGTGAGTTTTCTCTCGGGCGCGGTCGTGGCCGCCGTCCTGGCCGCCTTCGGCGTCGATTTTGCGATCATTTTCGGCGCGGTCACCGTCGTGCTCAACTACATTCCCAGCATCGGATCGATCCTGTCCCTTGGCGTGGCGGTCCTGGCCACGGCCTTCCAATACGGGAGCCTGTTCCCGACGGTCTGGGTTTTCATCCTCATCCTGGTACTCGATACGCTCCTGGGGAACGTCCTCGAGCCGAAGTGGATGGGGGTCGGACTCGGGTTGAGCCCGCTCGTCGTCCTCTTCTCCCTGTTTTTCTGGGCTTGGCTGTGGGGGGTCCCCGGGATGGTCCTGGCCGTGCCGCTGATGGCCGTCGTCAAGATCGTCTGCGCCAACGTCCCGTCGCTCCGGTTCATCGCGGAGATGATGAGCGCCTGAACCCTCAGCGCACCGGGATGATCCGTTTTCCCTGCGCCGGCACCCCCCGGCCTGGGGCGAACCGGGAGGCCAGGTTTTCGAGGTAGCTGCGGCCCTCCAGGCCGGGCCCGGCCAGCCGCTTAACCGCCTGGATAACCTGGTCGAGACCGGCCAGCTTCTCCTCTTTTTTATAGATCTGAAGGGCCTGGGGAAGGACGATCTTGCTTTCGTAACGGCAGCGGTCGACGCCTTGGAAGATCACCTCCCCGGGTTCGCTGTCCGCCCGGCCCGGCGGCTCCGTGATGAGAAGGCTCGGACGGGCCCGTTCGATCTTCTCCCGGGCTGACTCGAGAGCCAGGACGGCGCCCCGGTCGGTGAAATCGGGTCGGGCGGCGGCAATCCTCTCGAGCAGGGCTTCGATGTTGAGGATCAGCCAATCCCGCCGTTCGTCACGATGCACGTCGCCGCCGTGGAGAGGCTTCTTTTGGATGACCCTCTGTTCCTGGTAGGGGCGGTGGCGTGCGAGGTGAGGGCAGGCGGGCGGGCAGCGAAGGGTTTTCCCGCGGAGGAGCCCGCAGCACAGGGGACAAAGCTCCGCGCCCAGCGCCGGGCAGCGGCGTTTCGACTTTCGCCTGTGACAGTGAGCGCAGACGGCCATCGCGTCGCCGCCTACTTCTTCACCATGAAGGTCTCGCCGCTCAGGATCTTCATCTTCCGGCCCATCAGGCTTCGCAGGGCTTTCTGGGCCGCGCCCTGTTCGGCGACTTTCTTGGAAGCGCCCTTGGCCTTCGCCAGAGGATAGGGGCCGAGGTAGACCTCGACCGTGAACGTCTGCTTGTGGTCGGGCCCGACGGAAGTCACGGTCTTGTAATGGGGCGCCGGCAGGTTTTCCTTCTGGAAGTACTCCTGCAGGGCGGACTTGTAGTTGTCAACCACGTGTCCGCCCGTCTTCTGGTAGGAGCGTTTGAGATAGGGGAGGATGAACCGGCGGGCCGTCTCATACCCCTGGTCGAGATAGATGGCGCCCACCAGCGCCTCGAAGGCGTCGGCCAGGATGTTTCCCTTCTTGCGGCCCCCGCTGTTCTCTTCGCCCTTTCCCAGGAACAGGAACTTGTCCAGCTTGAGCTGCCGGGCGAACTGCGAGAGGGTGACGGAACTCGCGGCGGTGGCTTTATATTTGGAGAGGTCCCCTTCGGCCAGGTCGGGAAAGCTGGCGCAGAAAAAATCCGCCATCGCCAGCCCGACGACCGAGTCGCCCAGGAACTCGAGCACCTCGTTGTCGATCACGCCTTTTTGCTGGTGCTCATAGGCGTAGGAGCTATGCGTCAGCGCCCGGCGGAGAAGCTCCTTGTTGCGGAACCGGATGTTGATCTTGTTCTCCAGTATGGCGGTATCATCTTTCATGGCAGGTCACCCTTTATCAGGATAGATCACGCGGCCGTCGACGATCGTCATCGCCGGCCCCCCGCGCAGACGCCAGCCGTCGAAGGGGCTGTTCCGGCTCTTCGAGGCGAACTTCCGGACATCGACGACCGTCTCGGAGCCGAGGTCGAGGATAGTGACATCGGCATCCGACCCGGGGAGCAGATTGCCCTTGTTCGGGAGGCCGAGGATCCGGGCGGGCGCCGTGGAGATCATTTCGACGAAGCGCCCCAGGGAGATCACGTTCCCCCGGACGAGCCGGTCCAGGAGGAGGGAGACGGCCGTTTCCAGACCGTCGATCCCGAACGGGGCGCGTTCGAACCCGGCCGCCTTTTCCTCCGGGGTATGGGGGGCATGGTCGGTGGCCAGGACATCGATCACGCCCTCGGCCAAGGCGCTCCTCAGCGCCGCGACATCCTCGGGGCGGCGCAGGGGAGGGTTCACTTTGAAATTCGGGTCGAGACCCGGGATGTCCGTGTCCGAGAGCACGAGGTGATGGGGAGTGGCCTCGGCGGTCACCCGGACCCCCTGGCGTTTGGCGGCGCGGACGGCCTCGACGGCCCCCCGGGTGCTGACGTGGGCGATGTGCACGCGGGCGGACAGAGCGGCCGCCAGGATCAGGTCCCGGGCGACCATGACATCCTCGGCGGCCGACGGGATGCCGCGGACGCCCAGCCGGCCGGCGACCGCCCCCTCCTGCACCGCCCCGCCGCCGCTGAGACTCAGGTCTTCGCAGTGGTCGATGACAAGCGATCCCAGCCGGGAGGCCGTTTCGAGGGCCCTGAACATGAGCCCGCTCGTCTGGATGCACCGGCCGTCATCCGAGAAGGCCACGGCGCCGGCCGCCTTGAGCGCTTCCATGGGCGAGAGCTCGATCCCGGCGAGTCCGCGAGTGAGGGCGGCGATGGGCAGGATCTGGACGACGGCCCGCTGGCGGGCTTCGGCCGTGATGAAGTTGGTGACTTCGGGGCTGTCGTTGACAGGGTCGGTGTTGGGCATGGCGCAGATCAAGGTGAAACCGCCGCGGGCGGCCGCCTGGGAGGCGCTCCGGATGTCCTCCTTCTGTTCCTGCCCGGGCTCCCGGACGTGAACGTGCATATCGATGAAGCCAGGGGCGACGACCCGTCCCGGAGGCGTCGATAACCCGGGCCTCCCGGTCCTCGATCACCGGCTGGATATCGACGATCCTGCCCCCCTCGATGAGGATGTCCGACCGGCCGTCCCGGCCCGCCGCCGGGTCGATCAACCGGCCGTTCTTGATGAGGAGCTTCACCCTCATCGGCCCATCTCGGCGGGCTCGGTGATCAGGACCTCATCGACGCCATCGATTTCCATAAGCTTCACCTGAACAAGCTCTCTCCGCGAAGTCGGCAGGACTTTCCCCACGTAATCGGCCCGGATCGGCAGCTCGCGGTGGCCGCGGTCGATCAAGATCAGGAGCTGGATGGACCCCGGACGGTCCAGGTGAAAGAGCCCGTCCATGGCGGCCCGGATGGTCCGTCCCGTGAACATGACGTCGTCCACGAGCAGGACATCTTTCCCCCCGATCGAAAAAACGAGCTCGGTCTTCCGGGCCAGGTGCTGGGCATCGTGGACGCCGGCATCGTCCCTGAAGGGGGTGATGTCCAGGACGCCCACCGGGACCTCGATGCCCTCCATGTCCCGGATCAGGCGCGAAATGCGATTGCCGAGATAGATCCCCCGGGTCCGGATGCCGACGATGACCAGGTTCTTCAGGTTGCGGTTCCGCTCCAGAATCTCCGAGGCCATGCGCAGGAGGGATCGCGTGATCTTGGCCGCGTCCATCACGCGTGCCTTGACTTTTTCTTCCATCAGAACCTCTCCTGGTATCGCAACGGCTTCGGGCTGGCTCCTCCCTCGGACCCTCGAACATGCCCGAACTCGGCCGAAAAGTCAACCGCCATAGCGCTCGAAATACCGGGCCGCCACCCGCACGTCACTGAGGATCTGGGCAACCAGGGCTTCACTGGAGGGGAAGGCGCGCTCCGGCCTCAGCTGCCTGATAAAGCGGACCGCCACCCGCCGGTGATAGAGGTCCCCGCGGTAGTTCAAAAGGAAGGTCTCGATCCGCTGCGGACCGCAGCCGAACGTCGGCCGGGTGCCGACGTTGGTCACCGAAGGGTGATCTTCTCCCCCGACGACCGTCCGGCGTGAGAAAGACCCCGAGGGGAATGATCTCGTTTTGCGGCTCCACATTGGCCGTCGGAAACCCCAGGGTCCGCCCCCGCGCCGAGCCCCCCACCACCCGGCCCGTGATCTCGTAAGGACGTCCCAGAAAAACGGCCGCCTCCTCGACGGCCCCGGCCGCCAGCAATTGCCTGATCAGGCTGCTGCTGACGACCCGGCCGCGCCGGCGGACGGGCGGCACCGGGTGGACTTCGAACCCCAGCCGCGCCCCCGCCGCTTTGAGCGCTCGGATGTCGCCCCGCCGGCCCCCGCCGAACCGGAAGTCCCTGCCCACCACGATGTCCGTGGCCCCCAGGCTCCCGACAAGGACGCGCCCGATGAACTCGCCCACGGCCAGGCCGGCGAAGGTCCTGGTGAAAGGGGCGACGAGGACGGCCTGGACGCCGCAGCTCCGGAAGCCTTCGAGCCGCTGGGCGAGGGTCTGGAGCATGAGGATCTGTCCGCGGCCCAGGATGCTCTCGGGATGGGGGGAGAAGGTCAGGACGACGGCGAGGAGCCTCTGAGCCCGGGCCCGTTCGATGAGCACCCGAAGGATTCTTTGATGGCCGAGGTGGAGGCCGTCGAAATTCCCCGCAGCGACCGCCGTCGGTCCCGAAAAGAGACGGCTGAAATCCAGATCCCGGACGACCTGCATGGCGTCAGCCGCGGGTTTTAGCCTTCTCCACGTAGCCGAGATGGAGCTGCTGCAGGCAGGTCTCCAGGAACTTCTGCTCCTCGGGCGCCAGATTTCCCATGGTTCTGTTCTTGAGCAAGTCGAGGAGGTCGATCAGGCGCCGGGCGAGATCGAGGCTTTCGCCGGTCCGGCCGCCGGCCGGGTCTTCGAGGATGCCCAGCTTGACGAGCGCCTGCGCATAAAGCGGGAGAACGATCGAGCTGAAGTCGAGGGGCGGCAGGTAATCCCCCGGGGCCTCCTCGGCGTCGCTCGGCATTCCGGGCCGTTCGGGGTCTGTGTCCGTCATGGGTCTCCTCGTCGGCGAAGTCAGGCGCCGGCCGCCGTTTTCTTTCGCAGCACCAGGCTGGCCTTGATGAATTCATCCAGGTCGCCGTCGAGCACCCGGTCGACGTCCCCGACCTCGAGCTTGGTCCTCAGGTCCTTGATCTGACGGTAGGGGTGGAGGACGTAGGAGCGTATCTGGCTGCCCCAGGCGATGTCCGACTTCGACTCCTCCATCTTCTCGAGTTTCGCGAGCTGCTTCTTTTTTTCGAGCTCATACAGCCGGGCCTTCAGGACCTTCATGGCGGAGGCCTTGTTCTTGTGCTGCGACCGTTCGCTCTGGCACTGGACGACGATCCCCGTGGGCAGATGGGTGATGCGGACGGCTGAGTCCGTCACGTTGACGTGCTGGCCGCCGCGGCCGGAGGATCGGTAGGTATCGATCCGCAACTCCTCGGGGTTGACGTCGATCTCGATATCGTCCTCCACTTCGGGGAACACGAAGACCGCGGCGAACGACGTGTGCCGACGCTTGTTGGAGTCGAAGGGGGAGATGCGGACGAGCCGGTGGACGCCGGATTCCTGGCTCAAGTTGCCGAAGGCGTATTCTCCCTCGATCCTGACCGTGGCGCTCTTGAGGCCGGCCTCTTCTCCCGGCAGGTAGTCCAGGACCTCGGCTTTATAGCCCCGGCGTTCGGCGAAGCGGAGGTACATGCGGAAGAGCATCTGCGCCCAGTCCTGGGATTCCGTACCGCCGGCGCCGGGATGGACGGTCATGATGGCGTTTCGGGCATCGTCGGGATCGAAAAAAAGCGTCTGGAATTCCGCCTCTTCCAGACGCTTTTCGAAGGCCGCCAGGGCCTGGCCTTCCTCCGCTTCGACGTTCTCGCCCTCGGCCGCGAGCTCGGCCAGGACCTCGACCTCGTCCTTCTTTTCCTCCAGACTGCGGAAGAACCCGAGGGCGCGCTCCAGGTTTTTTTTCTGCTGCTGGAGTGCCTGGGACTTCTTCTGGTCCTGCCAGGTCTCGGGCCTGGTCAGCTCGGCGTCGACCGCCGCCAGCTCGGATTTCTTTTTATCGAGGTCAAAGAAAGCCCCTGAGCTCTTCGAACTTCTGAAGCTGCTCTCTGACTTTGGCCTGGAGCTCGAGGGACTTGTTGCCGGTCGGCTGTTTGGTATCTTTCATCGGCGGCTTGAGAACGGTCAGTCGGGGACGATAAAGTAGTCCACGCGGCGGGTCGAGCCGGACGCCAGCCTCGTGCGGACCGAGGCCGCTTCTTCCCTTGTCGCGAACCCGCCGATCCGGACGCGGAACACCTTTTTTCCGTCGGTCGGCTGGGGGTCGAGCACCACCGTCGGGTATCCCTGCGATTTATATCTTTGGGACAGCGCCGCCGCCTCCGCCCGGGAGGCCAGCGCCCCGACCTGGACATAGTAGAGCACTTTCTTGGGCGCGGCGGCGGCCGCGGCCTTGGGTTCGGGCTTGGCCGTCTCCGCCGCGGTTTCGGGCTTGGGGGCTTCCGTCAGGGGTTTGTCGGGAGCGGTCTTCAGGCCCTCCGCCCCGGGCGCGGCGGGCTCCGACTTGGCCGGAGTTTCCTGTCCCTTGAGCGGCGGCTGGGCCTCTTTATCCGCGGGCGCCGGGTTGGGCAGCTCGACGGGCCGCCGCTCTTCCGGCTTGGCCTCCGGAACGATCAGCCTGTCCTTGACCGGTTCGGGCGCTTTTTGGGCCAGCGCGCTGCTTGTCTTCAGGGAAGCCTGGGCGTGTTTCTTGCCGACCGAAACTCCCAGGAGGAAGATCACCACGCCGATGATCAGGATGCCGAAGAAAATGATGGCCAGCTGGGTGCTGGAGACCTGGAGTTCGCGGAATTCTCTGTTCTTCATTCACCTCTCTCTTATTTCTGCTTATCCCGGAAGAACGAACTGATAAGATCGATCGGCAGCGGGAAGATGATCGTCGAGTTCTTTTCCACGGAGATCTCGGTCGAGCGTCTGGAGATAGCGAAGCTGCAAAGCCTGAGGATTCGCCGAAATGATGTCGGCGGCCTCGGTCAGCTTGCCGGCCGCCTGGAACTCGCCGTCGGCGTGGATGACCTTCGCCCGCCGCTCTCGCTCCGCCTCGGCCTGCTTGGCGATGGCCCGTTGCATGTTCTCCGGCAGGTCGACCTGTTTCATCTCGACGAGCTGGACTTTGATGCCCCAGGGGTCGGTGTGCTGTTCGATGATCTCCTGGAGGCGGGCATTCAGCTTGTCCCGTTCCGAGAGGAGGTCATCGAGAGGGACCTGACCGAGGAGGCTCCGCAGAGTCGTCTGGGCCAGTTGGGAGGTGGCATAGACATAATCCTGGACCTCGATCACGCACTTGAGCGGGTCGATGACCCGGAAGTAGAGAACGGCGTTGACCTTGACCGTGACATTGTCCCTGGTGATGACGTCCTGCGGCGGGATGTCCATGGTGATCAGGCGCAGGCTGATCCGGATAATACGGTCGATCGGGGCGAAGACAAAAATCAGGCCCGGACCCTTGGGGACCGGCAGAACGCGTCCCAGCCGGAAGATAACTCCGCGCTCGTATTCACGAAGCACCTTGAGGGAATTCAAAAGGTAGAGAACTACGAGGCCGACGACGATGACCGGGAAAGTGATCATGGGAACCTCCTCATCAGATCTTTTCGACCCGGAGCTTCAGATTATCCAAGGCCTTGACGACTTTGACTTTGCTGCCCTGGAGGATCAGCGTCCCGGCCTCGGCCTTCCACAGCTCGCCGTGGACGAAGACCCTGCCTTCGGGGTCGAGGTCGGTCCGGGCCACGCCGACCTCGCCGACCAGGCCTTCCTTGCCCGTCACGGCCTGGCGGGCATGGGCCTTGATCACAAGATAGACCAGGAGAAAAAATATGAGAGACAGGCCGAGAGCGACGGGCAGGATCACCCGCAGGCTCGGCCGGAGGGCGGGCACGGGGGAATTGACGAGCATCATCGAACCGATGACCATGGCGGCGACACCTCCGGCGGCCAGGATCCCGAAGCTCTGGACCTTCACCTCGAGTACGAACAGGCCGATAGACAGCAGGATGAGCAGGAGACCGACGTAGTTGATCGGCAGGATCTGGAAGGCGAAGATGGCGAGCAGGAGCGAGATGCCCCCGAGCACGCCCGGCAGGATGGCGCCGGGGTGGGCGAACTCGAAGTAGAGGCCGAGCAGCCCGATCATGAGCAGGAGATAGGCCAGGTTCGGGTTGGAGATCGTCAGCAGGAACTTCTGTCTCGCCGACATCGGGTAATCGACGACGGTCTCCCCCTTGAGGCTGAGGAGAAGGCTCCCCCCGTCGAACCGGCTGATCGTCCGGCCGTCGAGGGTGTCGATGATCTCCTGGTCGCTCTTGGCGATGAGGTTGATCAGGCCCTTCTCCAGGGCTTCTTTATCGGTATAGGAGGTGCTCTGGCGGACCGCGTCTTCGGCGGCGGCGACCTCCCGGCCCCGCTTTTCGGCGAGCGCCTTGATGTAGGCGACGGCATCCTGAGTCACCTTGTCCTCCATGGTCTTGTCCATGCCCTGGCCGAGGAGAGAGAGGCCGACGGGATGGGCGGCCCCGGTGCTCGTCCCCGGGGCCATGACGAACAGGTCGCTGGCCACGCCGATAAAGAATCCGGCGGAGGCAGCCCGGGAGCCGCTCGGGCTGACGTAGGTGACCACCGGCACCTTCGAGGCGATGATCGCGGTGATGATCTCCCGCATCGAGGTGTCCAACCCGCCGGGCGTGTTCAGCGCGATGATGACCAGGCGGTCGCCGGCCGCCGCGGCCTGATCGAGGCCTCGGGTGATGTACTCGGCCGTGATGGGATGGATCGGCGCATCGACGGTAATCTTCATGATCGAGGCGCCGAGAGGGGAAGACAGAGCGACCGCCAGGGCCCAGACGAGGAGGATTCTTTTCACCGCGCGGTCATTATAGGTTCTCGAGAAATTCAAGTCAACAATGCCTTGACATTTGGGGCTCGATACATTAATTATTATCTGTCTTTTAGGGCTTCGAAGGAGCTTCAGATGATCAAGAACGACATTGCCCTGACGATCGAGAAGGGCACGGAGTTTAACAGGGCCAAGTCCCTGCTCCTCGTCGAAGCCATCCTCGACGCCATGAAGAAGGCGCTCCAGAGCGACCAGAAGATCGAGATCCGGGGCTTCGGCAGCTTCCGGGTCGTCGACAAGAAAACCGGGTTCGGCCGCGACATCCGCCGGAAGAAGCAGATCCGGATCGAAAAGGGCAAGCGGATCAAGTTCCGGTCCGGCCAGGAACTCAAAAACCACGTCGACAAGACTTGAAACAGCCCGCGACGCACCGACTCCGACCGGCCGGCCTGAACACGCAATCACTCCTCGCCCGAAAGAGCAAGGTCGACATCCGCGACTTTGCCAAGGTGCCCGACCCCAAGGCCGGCGCCGCCGGATTCGTCGATAGCCTGCCGGACATTCTCGCCGGCCGCGATCTTCGGAATTTTCTGGCCCTCGTCAGGCGGGCCCGATCCGCCGGCAAACCGGTCATCCTCGGCATGGGCGCCCACGTCATCAAGGTCGGGCTGAGCCCGATCATCATCCGCCTGATGAGGGAGGGATGGGTCACCGCGCTGGCCCTGAACGGCGCGGGCATCATCCACGACTTCGAGATCGCTTTTTCCGGGCAGACGTCCGAGGACGTCGGCCCCCAGCTCGAAGCCGGCGCCTTCGGGACAGCCCGCGAGACGGGTGAGTACCTGAACAGGGCCATCCGCTCCGGCGCCCGCCGCGACAGCGGGCTAGGAGAGGCCGTCGGCGCCATGATCGCCCGCTCGCGGTTCCCGCACAAGGACCTGAGTCTGTTGGGAACCGCCTGCGAGCTGGGCCTGCCGGCCACGGTCCACGTGGGCATTGGCACGGACACGATCCATTTTCATCCCGGCGCGAGCGGCGCGGCCCTCGGCCGGACCTCGCTCCGCGATTTCTTCCGGTTTTGTGATGTCGTCGAATGTCTGGAGGGTGGGGGCGTCTACCTCAACGTCGGCTCGGCGGTCATTCTGCCCGAGGTGTTCCTCAAGGCGCTGGCTTATGTCCGCAATCAGGGACGGACCGTCCAGGATTTTTCGACGGCCGTTTTCGATTTCTTGCACCACTACCGGCCCGCCCAGAACGTCATCGCCCGGGCGGTGGGGGAGAAGGGGCGGGGATTCTATTTCATCGGGCACCACGAGATCATGGTCCCTCTCTTGGCCGCCGCGCTCCTGTCCTGAGCCGCGGGCCCGGATCCCGGCGCTATTTTTTCGCCGGCTTCCCGCAGCCGCCGGTAATCCTCGCGCAGACTGGCGGCGACCGCCTCCGCCTGGGCGATGGTCGCCTCGACGCTTCCCGACGTATCGATAATGTAGTCCGCCCGCCTCAGCCGGGCGGCGCGGGGCAGCTGAGCGCGGACCCGCCGGCGCGCCGCGGCCCTGGCCAGCCCGTCGCGCTCCATCAGCCTCCTGACCTGGAGCGCCACCGGGCAGTCCGTGACGATGATCCTGTCGAAGAAGCCGGCAAACCCCGCCTCCAGGGTGAGGGCCGCTTCCGAGACATAAATCCGCCGCCCGCCCAGCTTTTCCAGCCTTCGGACGGTCCTCAGTCTTTCGGCCATGACCAGGGGGTGGACGGCCCCGTCGAGAAAGCGCCGCTCCCCGGGGCTCGAGAAGATGATGGCGGCCAGCCCCGGCCGGTCGATGGTCCGGTCGGGATTGAGGACCGACGGGCCGAAGTGCGCGACGATTTGCTTCCAGGCCCGCCGCCCCGGCCTCATCAGCTCACGCGCGACCAGGTCGGCGGCTTCCACGAAGCAGCCGCGGCCTTTCAGGACGCGGGCGACGACGGACTTGCCCGTGGCGATGCCGCCGGTGAGCGCCACGGTGAGGACTGGCATGATGGAGGATCCGGCGCCGCCGGCCGCTCGACGCGTCGGCCTCAGGAAGGCTTCTTTTTGCGGCCGCCCTCGATGAACCGGAAATCCTTGTCGAAGCGGATGGCGACGCCCTGTCGCTTGCCCTTGACGTCGGGCGGCTCAAGGCGGACGGTGATCCCGCCGACGTTGAGCTTGACGTCCTGGCCGTCGGTGAGCTTCTTGGGGAGGTCGATGACCAGGTTGAGCTTCGACCCCACCGCCAGGCCGGACTCCAGGATGAAGAAGGCCCCGCCGGCGCTGATATTCCGGATGGTCGTGGCCTCTTTGAATTGCCGGCCTTTCGGCAGCTTGCCCTGGATCTCGGCCGGCAGGGGCAGGTCCAGGCGCCACTCGCGGCGCCGGTTATTCTGGATGGACGGCATCACATCGGTTGTCTTTGATTTTTTAGCTTTTTTCATCCCGACCTCGATTCCCCGTTTCCTCAAAACAACGCCGAGTTAATGGCATAGAGCGCCAGCTGCAGCCGGCTGTGGGTGTCCAGCTTGGCGTAGATGCTCTTGATGTGGGAGCGGACCGTGTTCTTGCTGATGAACAGGACCTCGGCGATCTCATCGTTGCTTTTCCCCTGGCCGATGAAGCGGAGGACCTGGAATTCGGTCGGCGTCAGCTGGTCGAGGGTCTTCTCTTTCAGGTCCCGGCCGACCACCGAGATGATCCTGTCCATGATGCTGCTCATCTTGTCCCGCGGCAGCCAGATCTCGTTTTTGTGGATGACCCGGATCGCCTCGGAGAGCTGACCGGCCGGGTCGGTGAGGTCGAAGTAGCCCCTCGCCCCGGCGTTGATCAGGCCGACGATCTCCTCGTGGGACGGGATGCTGCCCAGGATCAGGAGCTGCGACTTGGCCTGGATCTTGGAGATCTCGTTGATGGCCTTGCAGATCTCGCGCATGTTGGGCAAAGGCTCGGTGTTGGCAAAGAGGATCACCTGCGGCCGCAGCTTCTTGATCGAGTCCATGAAACTGTCGATCGTGTTCTTCTCGACGTTGGCGATGTCGATTCCCCCATCGGTCTCCAACGCCCTGAGGATCCCCGAAAGGATGATCTCCGAGGGGCAGAAAATCAGGATCCGGATCTTCTTGTCATCCGCAGCCGGTAGCTTTTTGTTCATGAACCTCTCACTCTCCAGCGGCCCATCGCCCCGCGGGCCCCTGATGAGCCCGCCGACCTCAGCTGAGCGGAATTCTATTAAATCGAGTTTCCAATGTCAAGGAGAGCCCGCAGGGGAGCGGCGCCCGGGCCGGCGGTTGGGGCGTCAGTTGAGGGCCGGGACGACGGGCAGGAGGCGGAACTTCCGGTCGAGCCGCAGCAGGACGTCCTGCTTGCGGCCGGCCTGGAGGGAGTCGGCGGCGCCCTGGGCGACGGTTCCCGTCAGCTGCAGCCGGAGCTCGCTCTGCAAAATGAGGGTCTTGGGGATCTCCAGGGACAGGTTCACCCTGAGGCCGGGCTCCACTTTCGAGCGAAGCCGAACGGTGGCTTCCTCGGAGCTGATCGAAACGACCACGGTCTTCTCCCGGAACCGGTTGTCCGACCCGTCGACGCCCGTGACCACGGCCGGGAGAGAGAGCTCAAAGGCGCGCTCTCTTTTCCCGTCCCGGGCGGCGCCCGGGCCGGAGGGCCTGGAGACTTCTTCTTTACCGTTCATGTCGTCGCCGGGATTATCCGGCAGCGTAGGTCTGGCTTCAATCGCTCCAGGTGATGAATCCCAGGGTGGTTTTTCGGCCATTCGGCTCATCCGCGGAGACTAGTGCTCGTCCTCGGCCTGAATAATGTACCGGCTGTCCAGCCGCAGCGAGATCCGCTGCCGGTCGGAATGAGCCTCGGGGGGTTCGACGAGCGCCACGCGGCCGTTGATGACCAGCTTCAAGCTGCTGTTGTCGGCCAACGCGGGGGGAAGGTCGATGGCCAGCCTCAGCCGGGTGCCCGGCGCGACGGGGCTCTTCAAATTGAACGAGGCGCCGCTGTCGCTGATGTAGAAAAGGACCGTGCGCTCCTGGAAGGCCTTGCCGCAGGTGTCCGGGCCCGTGACCAAGGTGGGCAGGGGCAGGTTGAAGACCTGGCCCCTCCGGGGGTTCCGGTCCAAGGGAGGTGGTGACGATTTCGAGAGCATCTTCGCTTCCTTTTCCTTAGCTCGTGACCTAGGTTGCCATCCGCAACCGGACCGGTCAATCACCCCTTTCGATGAAACCAGGGGTGAAATTCCCCGCGGGCTTCTCAGTCCCGCAGCGGGCCGTCGTTCATCGTTCCGGATTCACTCATTTTTAGCGCGGCGGCGTCCCCCGGACCCGCTTTCTTGACAAAGAAAAGGGTGGCGGCTAGAATGGCCCGGGAATTCAGGAAACGGAGAACCCGGTGAGTCCAGAAGAACGCCTGGTGACGCACATCACCCAAAAAAGTGAGGATTTCTCGCGCTGGTACGCCGAGATCATCCGCCGAGCCGAGATGGCCGATTACACGCCCATGAAGGGGATGATGGTCATCCGCCCCTACGGCTATGCCGTTTGGGAGCAGATCCAGCGGTTGATGGACTCGCGCATCAAGGCCTCCGGCCACGTCAACGCCTATTTCCCCCTGTTCATCCCGGAGAGCTTCCTCAAAAAGGAGGCCGAGCACGTCCAGGGCTTTTCGCCCGAGGTCGCCTGGGTCACCCACGGGGGGAACGACGAGCTCGAGGAGAGGCTGGCGGTGCGGCCGACTTCGGAGGCCATTATCGGGCACATGTATTCCAAGTGGATCAAGAGCTGGCGCGACCTGCCGGTTTTAATCAATCAGTGGGCCAACATCGTGCGCTGGGAAAAAGTCACCCGTCCCTTCCTGCGCACGACGGAGTTCCTCTGGCAGGAAGGCCACACGTGTCACGCCACGGCCGACGAGGCCGAGGCCGAGACGCGGGCGATCCTGGCGATGTATAAGGAATTCTGCGAGACCGAGCTGGCGGTCCCTGTCATCGCCGGACGCAAGAGCGCCCGGGAGAAGTTCGCCGGCGCCGAAATGACCTATGCCATCGAGGCGCTGATGTCCGACGGCAAAGCCCTCCAGATGGGCACCTCCCACAACCTCGGCCAGCACTTCGCCAAGGCTTTCGACATCAGGTTCGAAGACAAGAACCAGCAATTATCGTACGTTTGGCAGACTTCCTGGGGGACCACGACGAGGATGATCGGGGCGCTGGTGATGGTCCACGGCGACGACTCCGGGCTCCGGTTCCCGCCCCGGATCGCCCCCATTCAGGCCGTGATCGTCCCCATTTCCCTGGGCAACTGGAAAGAGAACGTCCTGCCGGCCGCCCAGGGGATCGAAAGGGAGCTGACCAAGGCGGGGCTGCGCATCCGGCTCGACGCCCGCGAGGAATTCACACCCGGCTGGAAATTCGCCGAATGGGAGATGAGGGGGGTGCCGCTGAGGATCGAGATCGGGCCAAAAGACATCCAGAAGAACCAGGCGGTTCTCGTTCGCCGCGACATTCGGAAAAAGGATTTCGTCGGCCTGGACGCACTGGCGGAGCGGGCCGCGGCGGCGCTCGAGGAGATCCAGGCATCTCTTTTCGAACAGGCCCTCAAGCTCCAGCGCGATAATACCCACGAAGTCGGAGATTACTCGCAGTTCAAGGACATCCTCGAAAACCGCCGGGGTTTCATCAGGGCCTGGTGGTGCGGCGACGAGGCCTGCGAGGACCGGATCAAAGAGGAAACGATGGCCACGATCCGGGTGCTGCCTCTCGAGAAGGAGGCCGGCCCGAAGCCGGGGCCGTGCGTCCTGTGCGGCCGCGCCGGCGCCGAGCTGGCCTACTTCGCCAGAGCCTATTGAAGCCGCGTCCCGCGACTGGCGGCGGACCCGCGAACCGCGGTCGCGTCCGGCGCGCAGGGAGATTCGATGGCCGAACCCACGGATGAATTCGCCGCCCGCCGGGCCGACATGGTGCAGGCGCAGATCGAGTCCCGGGGCATCAAGGATGCGCGGCTGCTGGCCGCCATGCGCCGGGTCCCCCGCCATCTCTTTGTTCCCGAAGAGCTTCGCGGACACGCCTACGACGATGAGCCCCTGCCCATCGGGGAGGAGCAGACGATCTCCCAGCCGTACATCGTCGCCTACATGACCGAAGCCCTCAAGCTCGAGGGACTGGAAAGGGTGCTCGAGATCGGGACGGGCTCGGGATACCAGACGGCGGTCCTGGCCGAGCTCGCTCGGGAAGTCTACACCGTCGAGCTCGTGGCCGGGCTTTCGGAACGGGCCCAGTCTCTCCTCGCCCGTCTCGGCTACGACAATATCCGGTTCCGGGTGGGGGACGGGACTTTCGGCTGGGCGGAGTTCGCTCCCTTCGATGCCGTCATGGTCACGGCGGCGGCCGCCGCCGTTCCCAAGAAGCTGCGGGACCAGCTCGGCGAATCCGGACGGATGATCATCCCTGTGGGGTCGGGCTTTCAGGAGCTCGTCCTCATCCGCCGCGAGGCCCTGGGCTTCGGCAGGACCCGGCTCCTGCCGGTCCGCTTTGTGCCCCTGATCTCGACTCAGTGAGGGCCCGCCCGGCGGCGGGCCGAAAACGCATGGACCGAAGAGAGGCCGAACATGAAAAAGAACCTGATCCTTCTCGCCGCCCTGGGCTTGATGTTCTGCGCCGGCCAGGCGGCCAAGACCGAGTTCATCAAGGTCTACCTTCCCGACGGTTTCGCGGTCACCGCGGAGCTCGCGGTGACTGACGAGGCGCGCCAGCAGGGTCTGATGTTCCGGGAAAAGATGGAGGAAAACCAGGCCATGCTGTTCGTTTTCGAAGGAGAGGACGTCCACTCCTTCTGGATGAAGAACATGAAGTTCGCGATCGACATCGTTTGGCTCGACGCCCAGAAGCGAGTCGTCCACCTGGAATCCGGCGTGCCCCCCTGCGCCGCCGACCCTTGCCCGTCCTATGTTCCGAAATCAGCGGCCATGTATGTCTTGGAGCTCAAAAACGGCGCGGCCCAAAGGCACGGGCTCGAGCTCTACAAACGGCTCGAATTCGTCCTCCCCAAAGGCCTGTCGCTGAGCGGGGACGCCCCGGGGGCTCAGCCGGACTGAGGGGCGCCCAGGACCTGGGCCAGCGCCGTCGCTACGTTCAGCGCCGCCGGGCCGCGGCCGAGCTCGCGGGTGAGCGCGGCGAATTCCGCTCTCATGGCCGACCGCCGTCCTTCCGAGAGGAGCAGGCTTCGGGCCTCCGCGGCCAGACGCTCGGGGGTCAGCGCGCCCTGGATGAGCTCGGGCACGACCCGCTTGCGGGCGAGGATGTTGACGATGCTGTAATCGCTGATCTTCACCAGGCGCCGAAAAGGATAATAAGTGAAGGGGGACAGGCGGTAAAAGGCAACGAGCGGCGTCCCGAGGATCGCGGCTTCCAGGTTGGCCGTGCCGCAGGCCGAGAGGACCAGGCTGGAATAGGCCATCGCCTCGTAGGCGTCCTCGGTCAGGATGAGGGCCCTTTTCTCATCGGGCGGGAAGAACCCGCCGAGGGCGTTCTGACCGAGGCTCTCGGCCAGGACCAGGACGAATTGGAGGTCCATCTCCCGGGCCAGCCGCTCGACGGCGCCGGCGACCGCGGGCAAGTGGTTCCTCAGCTCGGTCGGCCGGCTGCCGGGCAGGAGCCCGACGATCGGCAGGTCGCTCCGCAGGCCGTGCTTGCCCAGAAACTCTTCCCGGCTCAGCTTGACGGCGACCTTGTCGATCAGCGGATGCCCGACGAAGGTCACGGGGATCCCCTGCTCATTATAGATCTCCTCCTCGAATGGGAAGATCAGGAGCATCCTGTCGACCGATTCACGGACCGCCTTGAGCCGCCGTCGCCGCCAGGCCCAGACCGTGGGGCTGATATAGTAGACCACGGGAATCCCGGACGCCTTGAGCTTCCTGGCCAGCCGCAGGTTGAAATCGGGGGAATCGATGAGCAGGGCGGCCGCCGGCCGGCGGGCGTCCACTTCCCTTTCGATCGACCTGAAGATCCGCCGGAAATGGGGAAGCCGGCCGATGACCTCGAAGATGCCGACGGCGCTCAGCTCGTCGATCGAGAACAGCAGGTCGACGCCCGCCTCCGCCATCCGCCGGCCGCCGACGCCGAAGAACGAATATCCCGGCCAGCCCCGGCCGAATTCCCGGACGACATCGGCCCCGTATCGCTCTCCTGAACTCTCGCCGGCGATGATCAGGATGGGCTTCATGATTTCTTTTCGGGCTCGCCGTAATAGACGATCTCCGGCATGTTCTTCGGGTCCTGGCCGAAGAAGAAGAGCCACTTATCGTAAGACTCCTGGTCGTTGTAGATGAGGATGGATTTTTCGGTGGAGGAGCTGACGACGCCGATCAGGCGCGGGTTCTGGATCGAGGAGAGGGCGGCCACGGGTGCCACCATGACCTTCGGACCGGCCGCCGCTCCGGAGCCCGCCCCGGGCATCAGGCCCGGCGATCCGCGGCCGCCGGCCCCCATCCCCGGCCCGGCCGACATCTGGCGCCCGGCGCCCGGCCCGGCCGGCGAGGGGCCGCCGAACCCGTCCTGCTGGAGGACGACATTCCATCGGCCGTCTTCTGTCATCGGGTCCCGGTAGAGGCGCCGCAGGCATTTCTTTTCGACCAGCTCTTCGAGCGTCTTGGGAAACGTGCCGGGATTCTTGAGCTGGTAGATCCGGATGGCCTCGACGTATTGGCTGCCCCGGAAAATGAGCTCCGCCTCCCTCTCCCGCCGCATCTGGGTCTCCCAGACGGGCAGGGCCGCGGTCATGCCGATACTCAGCAAGGTGATGGCGAAAAGGAGGATGAGCAGGGCATAGCCGCCGGGACCTCGGGCGGGCGACCGGCTCACCAGGTAGTTGTAGAGAGTCCCATCCAACGCCTTCTCGATCGAGCCGGATTGGACGTCGACGACTGCCCAGCTCGACTCCCGGGAGCAGCTCTCTCGTAGTTCGGCTGTTCCCTGACCTCGACCCAGGTATCCGGCGACCGCGTCATCGGGTCCGCCGGCATCTGGCGGAGATAGCCTTCGTCGACGAGCGTCCGCAGCGAGCCGGGGTACTTGTGCTTGTCATTGTAGTACTGGTCGATGAGCTTGCGGAATTCGAAGAGGTCGGTCTTCAGAACGGTCTCCCGGGCCTTCCTCATGGAGTACTTGTATTCGGGCAGGGCCAGCCCGACGAGGATGCCGATCAGGGTGAAAACGATGATCATTTCGATCAGCGTGAACCCCCGCTCACGCCCCCGGCCGGACGCCGGCGCGGACTCACCAGTCCTGATATTTGGTCCCGTCGAGGGCCGTGGCATTGCTCCTCGTATAAACATCATAGACATTCTCGCCTCCCCATACCTGGGAATCCGTGTCGTCCTGATAGGAGCGGAGGCCCCAGTCCGGGGAATCCGTCATCGGGTCCCGGGGAATCCGCCTCAGGAACTTGACGATCTTGGGCTCCGAAGAATCGCCGGGGCCCTTCTGGCCGGACGGGCCGGAGGAGCCCATCAGGCCGGGCGATGAACCCGGCGTCGAGGTCGTGCCGCCCGCGCCGCCGGCCGCGGCCTTGACCTCGACGCCCTCGACGAGCGTCTCGAGGTCCGGGGGATAACCCTCCGAGTCTTCTTCCACCTCGATCCGCTTCTCGTCGGCCAGCTTCTTGTATGCGTCGAGCGCCTCGCGGATGATCCGGAGGTTCTGGCGCAGCTCGATCTCCTTCTCTCTTTTGACGACGGTCTTGGTGATGGGCATGATGACGGAGGCGAGCAACGCCATCAGAGCGAGCGTGACGGTGATCTCCACCAGCGTGAAGCCTTTGCTCCGCCGGCCGTAACTGCTCATGCGAGCCAGCCCTCTATAAAAAGAATCAGTATCAGTATCTGTTCCTGGGGCGGCGGTCCCGCTCGTGATAGCCTCGCGGCCCGGCGGGCTTGTCGCCCTCGCCCTGGCCCTCGCCGGGCGGGCAGGCCGGCGCCTGCTCCAGGGCCTTGCGGCTCACCCGGACCTTGTTTTCCTCGTCGATGCTGATGACCTTGACCTCGAGGACCTGGCCGAGCTTGAGGACGTCCCGGACGCTCTTGACCCGGTAATGGGCGATCTCGGAGACGTGGAGCAGGCCGACGATGTTGGGCAAGATCTCCAGAAAAGCGCCGTACTCCTCGATCCGGATGACCTTGCCCTGGTAGACCTTGCCCACCTCGGCCTCGACGGTGATCTCCCTGATCATCTCCACGGCCCTCTCTGCGGCGCTGACGTCGGTCGAGGCGATGATGATCTTGCCGCCCTCTTCGATATCGATCTTCGCCTTGGTCGCGGCGATGATCTTCTTGATGACCTTGCCCGCTGGACCGATGACGTCGCCCACTTTTTCGGGGTTGATGAACAGCGTGAAGATCCTGGGCGCATAGGGGGAGATCTCCGTCCGCGGGCAGGGGAGGGCTTCCCTCATCTTGGCCAGGACCTTGAGCCGCGCCTGCCGGGCCTTGGCCAGTCCGGACTCGATCAGCGTCAGGCCCACGGAGGGCACCTTGAGGTCCATCTGGATCGCCGTGACGCCCTTATCGGTCCCGGTGACCTTGAGGTCCATGTCGCCCAGGTGGTCTTCGAGGCCGGCGATGTCCGTCAGGATGGCGTGCGCGGGAGCCGTCGCTGACCAGCCCCATCGCGATTCCCGGCCACGGTCATGGACAGCGGGACGCCGGCGTCCATCAGGGCGAGCACGCCGCCGCAGACGGTGGCCATCGAGGATGAGCCGTTGGATTCCAGGATATCGGACACGATGCGGATCGTGTACGGGAACTTCTCCTCGCCCGGGATGGACGGCAGGATCGATTTCTCGGCCAGGGCGCCGTGACCGATCTCGCGCCGCCCGGGAGCGCGCAGGAACGACACCTCGCCCACGGAGAAGGGCGGGAAATTGTAGTGCAGCATGAAACGCTTCTCGGCGTCCTCGCCCAGCGCGTCGATCCTCTGGACGTCCTCGAACGTCCCCAGGGTGACCGTGGCCAGGCACTGCGTTTCCCCGCGCGTGAACAGGGCCGACCCGTGGGTCCGGGGCAGGATGCCGACCTCGATCGAGATCGGGCGGATCTCGTCGAAACCCCGACCGTCCGTCCGCCGGCCCTCGTTGAGGACGAGGTCCCGGACGAGCTTCTTTTCCAGGTCGTGAAAAATCTCCTTGGTCTCGGCGATCGCCGCCGCGTTTTCCGGAGGGATCTCGTCGATCAAACCGCGCAAGATCTTGGCGCCCGCCGACTCGCTCTCCTTCTTGACCTTGAGCTGGATGGCCTGGAGCAGCGGCTGGCTGATCTTGTCCGCGATGGCCGCCGCCCGGGTCGGGTCCGGAGTTTTGGGGGCATACCCCCGCTTGACGATGCTGAGCTTCTGGAAGAGCTCCTTCTGCGCCTGGATGATCCTGCCGATCGGCTCCTGGGCCAGTCTGAGCCCCTCGACGATCAGGCTTTCCTCGACCTCGAGGCCGCCGGCCTCGATCATCACGATACCCTGCTCGGTGCCGACGACGGTCATGTTGAGCCGGCTCTGTTCCAGCTCGATGGCCAGCGGGTTGATGATATAACGGTCCCCGATGAGACCGACCTTGACCGCGGCGATGGGGGTCGTGAAGGGAATATCGGAAAAGTAGAGGGCGGCCGAGGCGCCGATGACGCCCAGCGTGTCGGGCTCGTTTTCGAGGTCCGCCGACAGGAGGAGGGCGACGATCTGGGTGTCGAAGTGATAGCCGTCGGGAAACAGGGGCCGGATCGGACGGTCGATCATCCGGCTGACCAGGATCTCCCGCTCGGAGGGACGCCCCTCGCGCTTGAAAAACCCGCCGGGGATCTTGCCGGCGGCGTAAGTATTTTCGCGGTAATCGACGATCAGGGGGAGAAACGGCTTCTCCTCCTTGACTTCCTTTTTCGAGGTGGCCGTGCAGAACATGATGGTCTCGCCGTAGCGGACCAGGGCCGAGCCGTCGGCCTGCCTGCCCATCTTGCCGATCTCGATGGACAGGGGCCGATTGTTGATATCCAGAACAATGGTGTTCGACATGGGTATTCTCGGGTCGAAATCTACTTGCGCAGGTTGAGCTTCTGGATCAGCGCTTCGTAACGGCTCACGTCCTCTTTTTTCAGGTAGGAGAGGAGCCTCTTCCTTCTGCCGACCAGTCTCATCAGCCCGACCCGGGAGGTAAAATCCCGCTTGTGCGAGTTGAGGTGGCTCGTGAGCAGGCTGATGCGTTCGCTCAGCATGGCGACCTGGACCTCCGGTGAACCGGTATCCTCGGGACTCTGACGGTTGTCCGTAACGACTTTGGTTTTCTCGACTTTGCTTAACACTCTATTTATACTCCTTATTTCGTGCCACATGTTACCAGAATTGCCGGGTATTGTAAAACCGTTATTCGGCAGGAATTAAAGGGATGGACCCGCACCGGCGGGCAGGCGGATGCCGGGGCGGGTTCAGGGCTTGGAGGACAGCAGGTTGCTTTTCCGCCGCCGCAGCTCCCGGGCATACCGCGAAGTGTACCCGCCCTGGGAGGTCTTGATCTCTTCGAGCTGTTTCTCCACCTCGGCGAGCGTCATCTTGTTGATTTTCTTGCCGTGGGCGGCTTTTTCCTGGGCCTGTTCGGCTTTTTCGTCGGCCATTCTGCGCGAATCCTCTCAATCTTTAGATTGAATTCCGGTCTTTCAGCGCCACAGCATAGCAGAAAGCGGCGCCCGAGGCAAGCCGCCCGCCGCCCGGCTTGCCGCCCGGGCCGGAATCTAGTATAGTCGCACCTCGATGTACTGGCTGTATTCGCTCATCCTGTGTATCGCCTTCATCCTATACACCCCTTACTATTTTTTTCGGACCAGGTTCCGCCGCGGCGAACCCCTGTACCTCAGCGAGCGTCTCGGCCTGCGCCTGCCGCGGGCGGCCGGCACCGGACCCGCCCTCTGGATCCACGCGGTTTCGGTCGGGGAGGTTCTGAGCCTCAGGACGCTCGTGGCCCGGGTCAAGAAAGAGCACCCGGACTGGAGCATTTATTTTTCGACCCTGACCAACACCGGCTATCGGGTCGCCCTGGAGAAGCTCCAGGGGGCCGACAGCATCTTCATCGCCCCCTTGGACTTCGTCTGGATCCTCGGGAGGTACTTCCGGAGGCTCAACCCGGGAGTTTTCATCCTCGCGGAATCGGAGCTCTGGCCGAACCTGCTGCGGACCGCCCACCGGCGCTGCCGGGCGGTGATGCTCATCAACGGCAGGATATCTCCGAGCTCGTTCCGCCGCTACCACACGTTGAGGCTTTTATCGCGGAGGGTCCTGATGAATATCGACCGTTTCCTCGTCCAAACGGAGAAGGACGGCGAGCGGCTCGAGGGGATCGGGCTGCCCCGAGAGAGGATCCGGGTGGCGGGCAACCTCAAGGCGGAGATCAGCCTGCCCGCGTTCAGCCCCGAGGCCGCCCGGATTGTCCGCCGCGCACTCGGCCTCACTGAAGAGCGGAAGGTTATCGTGGCCGGAAGCACCCACCGGGGGGAAGAAGAAATCGTCCTGCGGGCGTTCAAGCGGGCCGCCGCGGCCGGCGGCGACCCGGCCCTGCTAATCGCCCCCCGTCACCCAGAGAGGGCCGAGGAGATCGAAAGGGCCGCCGCCGACCTGGGGCTCAGGGTTTCCCGGCGAACGCGCGGAGCGTCGGGGGGGTGGCAGGTCCTGATCGTCGACACGATCGGCGAGCTGGCGGGGCTGTATGCGATAGCCGATTCGGCCTTTGTGGGCGGCAGCCTGGTGCCCCACGGCGGGCAGAATCTCCTGGAGCCGGCGTTCTACGGCAAGCCGGTATTTTTCGGACCCCACATGGAGAATTTCACCGCCCTGGCCGAGGAGTTCACCGGGAGGGGCGCCGCCCGGGTCGTGGCCGGCGAGGACGAGCTGGCCGCTGTTTTCGCCTTGGCGGGTGGACAAGAACTGCGGGAAATGGGGCTCAGGGCAGCGGCCGTCCTCGCGTCGCTGCGCGGCGCGACCGACCTGACCTACCTGGAGATCGAAGGCCTTATGCTGTCCGGATCGAGCTCGACCGGGCAGGGGAAAGAACCGGGCGCACGGAACTCAGAATGACCGGGCACGACGGGAGATTCGGCCGGGGGCTGACGGGCGGCCTGGTGATGGCGGCCTGGATCATCGCCGGAGCCGGCCTGGGTTTTGCCCAGGCGCCGTCGGACTACAGGCTTAACGGAGACTTCCTGGCGGGGTTCGGGCGCGATTTCGCCGCCGTCGTGACCTCGCCGGTTCACTGGGATAACGAAGACCTCCTGCGCTTTTCGTTGGTTTCAGCGGGGACCCTCACACTGGTCGCTTTCGACCCCAAGATCAGGGATTGGACCCAGGACCACCGGACTGATCTCAGCGGGGATATCTCCCATCTCTTCGAACGAGCGGGTGATGGGGGGTACCTTCTGGGATTGACCGCCGCGCTCTATGCAGCGGGCGAGATCTGGCACAACCGCGGGCTCCGCAAGACCGCTCTCCTGAGCGTCGAGAGCCTGGCGACGGCTTCCGCCCTGGCGGCAGTCATGAAGTTTGTCGCGGGCCGGGCCCGCCCCCGCACGGGAGAGGATCAACTGACGTTCCGCATGTTCTCCGCGAGTTCCGACTACAACTCTTTTCCTTCAGGCCATACTGCCGCGGCCTTCGCCGTGGCCACGACGATCGCCGACCAGACGCGAAGCATGCCCCTGGACATCCTGGCCTACGGCGCCGCAACGCTGGTGGGCCTGTCGAGAATCCACGATAACCAGCACTGGTCCTCTTCCGTGCTCGCCAGCGCTGCCCTGGGCTACTTTGTGGCCAAGAAGATAAGCTCACGGCACCGTCCGGACGAGCCCGCAAAAGCCGTCCACCTGCACATCCAACTGGGACCGAAGCGTCAGGCGCTGACCCTGACCTATGCTTTTCAATAAGGAAAAACAGAATGAAAAGACGGGTTTTCCTGAAGAACGCGGCCGGGACCGCGGCCGCCGGGCTCATCGGCGGTCCGCTCGTCCAGGGCTGTTCGCGGCCGCGGCCGCCGGACATGATCATCAAAGATGGTCTTGTCTATGACGGTCTGGGGGGAGCGCCGTTCACCGCCGACGTGGGGATCGGCGGCGGTCACATCCTGTCCGTCGGGAAAGCCGGAACCCGGAAGGCCGCGTCGGTCATCGAGGCCCGCGGGCTGGCCGTCTGCCCGGGTTTCATCGATGTCCACGACCACTCCGACCTTGGCCTCCTGGCCAACCCGAACGCGGAGAGCGCCGTCCACCAGGGCATCACCACTCTCGTCAGCGGCCAGTGCGGGTCTTCGCCGTTTCCGGTTGTCCCGGCGACACTCGATGAGCAAAGAGAAAACGCCAGGAAGTCCTACGGCGTGGACTGGGACTGGAGCGATATGTCCGGGTTCCTGGCCAGGCTGGAAAAGCGCGGAATCGCTCTAAACTACGCCACCCTTGTCGGCAACGGTCCCATCCGGGCTGCCGTCGTCGGCCTGAAGGACAGGCCGGCAACGCCCGCGGAGATCGAGCGCATGCGGGGGCTGGTCGACGACCACCTTCGGGCCGGCGCTTTCGGACTGTCGAGCGGTCTCGAGTACCTGCCGAGCGGGTTCGCCCGTCCGGAGGAGATCGCCGAGCTGTGCCGCACCGTGGCGGGCTTCGCCGGCGTCTACGCGACTCACATGAGGGACGAAGGCGACCGGCTGCTCGAATCCCTGGACGAGTCGCTGGCCGCGGCCCGCGCCTCGGGAGTGAAGCTCCAGATCTCTCACTTCAAGACGGCCTACCCTCGAAACTGGCCGAAGATCGACGCGGCCCTGGCCAGGCTCGAGCAGGCCCGCCGCGATGGCCTGGATGTCTTTGGCGACCGCTATCCCTATATCGCCGCCTCCACGGGCCTGAGCTTGTACTTTCCGGCCTGGGCCAAGGAGGGAACGACCGGTGACTTTCTGGACCGTCTCAAAGACTCGGCGCTCGAACCCCGGATCCGGGCCCACGTCGAAGAACGGCGGAAGAAGCTCGGCTCGTGGGACAAGGTCGTGATCTCTTCGGTCGCCTCCGAAAAGAACCGGCGCCTCCAAGGCCTCGACGTCGCCCGGGCGGCCCGGGAGGCCCGCCAGGACCCTTATCTGTTCATGAGAGACCTGATCCTCGAGGAGCGCGACAATGTCGGCATGGTGACCTTCATCATGAGCGAGGACAACCTCAGGAAGATCCTGGCCCACCCGCTCGCAGGGGTGGGTTGCGACGGGTCCGCCGTCGCCCCTTACGGGATCCTCGGCCGGGACAAACCGCATCCGCGGCACTACGGGACATTCCCCCGGGTGCTGGGCAAGTACGTCCGCGACGAGAAGCTCCTGCCACTCGAAGCGATGATCCGGAAGATCACGTCCCTGCCGGCCGCGCGTTTCGGTTTCGCGAAACGGGGCGCCGTCAGGCCCGGCTGGCATGCCGACCTGGTTGTCTTCGACCCCGACCGGATCGCGGACAAGGCCGACTGGGGCGACCCGCATCGCTATCCCGAGGGCATCCGTGCCGTGATCGTCAATGGCCGCGTCGTCGTCGAGAACGACCGGCACACCGGAGAGCTGGCGGGGCGGGTCCTGAGAAGGGGAGCGTGAGCGAATGCGCCGGGTCCTTCTAATCTTGATCTTGACCTCGGCCTTCCTGGCGGCGGCGATCTCTTTTCTTCATGCCCAAGTCCGGCCGATCGAGACCGCTCTGGGTACGAAAGTGGATTTCGAGGCGACCGACCTGGCGCCCGGGGGGATCATCGTCGCCCGGCTGACGGCGGCGCCCGGTGTCAGCCGCGCCGCGCTCAGCATGGGGAAAGAGACGATCCGCCTGGGGCCGGCCGGGAGTGAAGACGAGCCGTTCGGGCTGCTGGGCCTCGACCTCGGTCTCAAGCCCGGACCGCAGACCCTGAAGCTCGTGGTTTCCTATGCCGACGGCCGGACGGAAACGGCCGATGCTCCCGTCATGGTCGAGCCCCGCGAATTTCCCCTGAAAAAGCTCACCGTCCCGGCAAAGTACGTGACTCCGCCCAAGGCGGTCGAAGACCGGATCAGGCAAGAGTCCGAGCTCCTGGCCATGATCTACGCGATTGCGACGCCTCGCTGGCTGGGGGAGGGAGCGTTCGTCCTCCCCCACGAGGGCAGGCTGGCGCCCAACTTCGGAGAGAGGCGGGTTTATAATAATGTGCCCCGCTCTGCTCACGCCGGCGTGGATATCGCCGCGCCCCTGGGGGCGCCCGTCCGGGCCGCCAACTCCGGCCGGGTGGTCCTCTCGCGCGACCTCTATTTTTCCGGGCGGACGGTCATCCTCGACCACGGCCTCGGCCTGCTGACCGTGTACTGCCATTTCTCGGAGCTCCGGGTCAAGCGCGGAGAGGATGTGAAGAAGGGGCAGGTCATCGGCCTGGCAGGGAGCACCGGCCGTTCCACCGGACCCCATCTCCACTGGAGCGCCAGGGTCCGCCAGAGCCGGGTCGATCCCGTCGCCCTGGTCGGGCGCCTGGCGCTTTCGACCGGCGGCGGCGGTCGTTGACTTCACCCGGCCGCACACCTATATTATTAGCTCTTCCTAGAGACCGTGATGAGTCCTGACAAGAATCCCGCAAAAAATGTCTCATTCCCCCAAGCCGTCCGGGAGGCCTATGGTGCCGGCCAGGAAGACGAGGCCCTGGAGCCCATCATAGCGGCGTCGCCGCTGGGGCGGCCGGCCGGCCGGCTGCGAAACGGGGACAGCGTCATTTTCTACGACATAAGAGGGGAGAGGGAGATCGAGCTTTCTCGGGGCCTGACGGAAATCCGTTTCCCCGGCTTCCCGCGCGGCCGACATCCCCGCCTTCACTTGACGACCATGATCTCCTATGACCGCGCGCTCGACGCGCCGGTCGCCTTCCCGCCGGTGGAAAGGCTCGCGATGACGCTGACGGAGGCCGTCACCCGGTCGGGGCTCCGGGTGGCCAAGGTCGCCGAGTCCGAAAAGGCCGTCCACGTCGGCTATTTCCTGAACGGGAAAAACGAGAAAATCTTCGAGGGTGAAACGCGGTTCATCGTGCCGTCGCCGGCGGGGATCGCTTCGTATGCCCAGACCCCTGGAATGAGCGCCCGGGCGGTCGTCGCGGAAATCGGTTCTGCGATCCGGGGCGGGGCCTTCGGGCTGATCGTCGCCAACCTGGCCAATGTCGACGTCGTGGGCCATATCGAAGACGAGCGGGCCGCCCTCGAAGCGGTCGAGAGCGTGGACGCCGCCCTCGGACAGGTCTGTGACGCCTGCCGCGCCGCCGGTGTTTGCCTGGTCGTGACCTCGGACCACGGGACGGTCGAGGAGTGGCTTTATCCGGACGGGACGATCAACACCGGCCATACCAGGAATCCCGTGCCCTTCATCCTGGCCGATTTCTCGGGAAGGCTCACCGAT
The DNA here is from genome assembly GCA_963764885.1 of Candidatus Aminicenantota bacterium. Taxonomy (GTDB): domain Bacteria; phylum Acidobacteriota; class Aminicenantia; order Aminicenantales; family UBA8522; genus CAVSCD01. Next base: position 264,724 of record CAVXUH010000006.1, on the reverse strand, counting down.
GCGACGGAGACGATGGTCCGGGGACAGGGAGAGCTGGCCGATATCGCTCCCTCGGTGCTTTCCCTCCTGGGGATCGATGTCCCGTCCGAAATGACCGGGCGGAGTCTCATTTCGGGTCCGCCGCCGCCGGCGGGCCAAGGGATCCCTGTCGCCCTGCTCATCCTCGACGGCTGGGGATCGAGGGAGGAAGAGCGGGGCAACCTGATCCGCCGGGGCCGCACCCCCAATTTCGACAAACTCTGGAAGGAGTATCCCCATGCCGTGCTTCGGTCGAGCGGCGAGTCCGTGGGCATGCCCCCCGGCACGGTGGGCAATTCCGAAGCCGGCCATCTCCATCTCGGGGCCGGCCGCCGCGTGCTGTCGGACCGGGTGAGGATCGACCGTTCGATCGCGGACGGGAGCTTCTTTGAAAACCGGGCGCTCGGCTCGGCCATGGAGAGCGCGAAATCGAGCAGGCGGGCCCTCCATCTTCTGGGAATCGTCTCGCATTACAGCTCCCACGGCACGATCGATCATCTCTTCGCCCTTCTCGAGATGGCCCGAAAGAGGGGCCTCGGGCGGGTCTTCATCCATGCCTTGATCGGGCGCCGGGGGGAACGGCCGGAAAGCGGGGCGATCTACGTCGAAAAAGTGATGGCCCGGGCCCGGGAGATCGGCTGCGGCGAGCTCGTCACGGTCATCGGGCGGTTCTGGGCTCTTGATCGCGAGGATAACTGGGACCGCGTCGCCAAATGCTACCGCGCCCTGGTGCGCGGTGAAGGGACCTTGGTACAGCGATCCCCGGCGGGCGGACCGGGTTTGAACTTCAGGAAGGCGAGCCGCGTATTAAAGATCCAGTGAACCGAGAAGACCGGGAGAACGACGGTGATTGTTGAAGTCAAGGACCTGCGCTTCTCGTACGGCCCGGTCACGGCCCTGGACGGAGTGAGCCTGAGCCTGGACGAGGGGGCCGTCGGCCTGCTGGGCCCCAACGGAGCGGGGAAGAGCACCCTTCTCCGGGTCCTCCTCGGCTTCCTGAGACCGCAGCGGGGCGAAGGCCGCGTCCTCGGCCGGGATATCCGATCCGAGCAGCGGCTGATCCGGCGGCAGGTGGGCTACATGCCCGAGGACGATTGCCTGATCCCCGGCCTGGACGCCGTTTCCTTCACCTCTTTTTTTGGGGAGCTCTCCGGCATGCCCCGCCAGGAAGCGATGAAGCGGGCGCACGACGTCCTCTTTTACGTGGGACTCGGGGAAGCGCGGTACCGACCGCTCGAGACCTATTCCGCGGGCATGAAGCAGCGCCTCAAGCTCGCCCAGGCCATCGTCCACGACCCCCGTCTCCTGTTCCTGGATGAGCCGACCAGCAACCTCGACCCGCAGGGGCGAAAAGAGATCCTCGATCTCATCCTGGACATCTCGGCGAAAAAAGACATCTCCGTGCTCATCTGTTCGCACATCCTCTCGGATATCGAGTCCGTCTGCTCCGATGTCGTCATCCTGAACAAGGGACGGCTGGCAGCGCACGGGAAGATCGACGAGCTGCGGCGGCTCGATTTCCGGCTCTACGAGCTGAAGGTCAAGGGAGACGGGAAGCGACTCGCCGAGCGGATCGGCCGGCTGGGCTGGCCGGTCGAGGACACCGAGGAGGGGCTCCTCAAGGTGTACGTGCCGCCCGACGGCGAGATCCTGGACATCTTCAGGGCGGCCGACGCCGAGGGGCTCCAGGTCCGGCATTTTGTCCGGAGCCAGACGTCGCTCGAGGACCTGTTCGCGCGGGCGGTGGGAGTCGACTGATGACCATCCGGGAGAAGGGCTATTTTCACTGGGAGGGAGCGCTCGCGGAGCGGCGCCTGGCCTGGCGGCCCATCACCCGGCTCGGCCTCCGGCTGGCCTTCAAAAAAAAGGGATTCAAATTTCTCTACCTCGGCGCCTTCGTCCCGGCGCTCGTCTTCCTCGTCGGCATCTATATCTCCGAGCGCATCGGCGAATTCCGTTATGTGTTCAAGGGATCTTCCCAGCTCCTCGAGGTCAACCCCGCTTTCTTCAAAACCTACTACACGTCGGATTTCCTGCTCTTTATGATGGTCATGCTGATGGTGGTCGGCGGGGCCGGGCTGATCGCCGACGACCTGCGCTATAATGCCCTGCAGCTCTATTTTTCGCGGCCGCTCGAGAAGCGGGATTACCTGGCCGGCAAGGCCTCGGTCCTAGTGGTCCTCCTCCTGAGCCTGACGCTCCTGCCGGGCTTCGCCTTCGTCGTTTTCAAGCTGCTGTTCTCGGGCAACCTCAAGTTCATGGCCGCCTACCCCTGGATCCTGCTCTCGGTCACGGCCTACTCCGCCATCGTCACCGCCTTTTTCTGCCTTTATACCCTGCTCCTCTCTTCGCTGAGCCGGAACCGGCGCTATGTCTCGATCCTCCTGTTCGCCGTCTACCTCGTCTCCGATATCCTGTTCGGCATCTTCTACGGGAATTTCCGGAACCCCGGCTTCGCGCTCATCTCGCTCAAGGCCAACCTGCAGCAGACGGGCGCGTTCCTGTTCAGGCAGAAGCTTCCCTACGACATTCCCGCCGGCTGGTCGATACTGGTCCTGGCGGCCGTCGGCGCGGCGGCCTGGGTTGTGGTCAACAAGCGGGTCCGGAGCGTGGAGGTCGTGAAGTGACGCCGGTCATCGTCGCCCGCCAGCTGGCCAAGTGGTACGGGAATATCCTCGGCTTGAGCGATGTATCGCTCGAGATCGAGCCGGGCATCACCGGCCTCCTCGGGCCGAACGGGGCCGGGAAATCGACGTTCCTCAAGCTCCTGACGGGCCAGATCAAGCCGAGCATCGGCGAAGTCTCCGTCCTCGGCCGCCGGGTCAGGGGGGACGCCTCGCTCTACTCCCGCATCGGCTTCTGTCCGGAGCAGGACGCTTTCTACGAAGAGATGACCGGCCGGGAGTTCGTGACCAGCCTGCTCAGCCTTCATGGGTTTTCCCCGGCCGAGGGGCGGGCGCGGGCGGACCGGGCGCTGGGGACCGTCGACCTGCTCGAGGACGGGGACCGCCTGATCCGGGCCTACAGCCGGGGGATGCGTCAGCGCCTCAAGTTCGCCCAGGCGATCGCCCACGACCCCGAGATCATCATCCTCGACGAGCCGCTTAACGGGCTCGACCCGCTGGGCAAGCGCAAACTCATCCGCCTGGTCCGGGAGTTCCGGGGGGAGGGGAGGACCGTGATCGTCTCGAGCCACGTCCTGCCCGAGATCGAGGCGCTCACCCGGACCATCATCCTGATCCACCAGGGCAAGATCTTCGCGCGGGGCGACATCCACGAGATCCGCGACCTGATCGAAGCCCACCCTCATCTCGTTTCCGTCCGCTGCCCGGAACCGCGGGCCCTGGCCGCGCGATTCCTGGCCGAAGACTACGTCCTCAAGATCGAGTTCGGGCCCGACGGGCGGTCGTTCCTCGTCGAGACGAACAACCGCGACAGGTTTTTCAGCCGCCTGGGGCGGCTCATCGTCGCCGACGCTGTCGAGGTCGAGGAGATCACGTCGCCCGACGACAACCTGCAGGCGGTCTTCGATTACCTGGTGGAAAAATGAGCAGCTACCTGGAGGCGGTCCGCCGCGTGGCCTCGGTTTTCTGGAGGCTGGGCCGGAAGGCGCGCCGGACGAAGTTCTTTTTTCTGTTCAGCCAACTGCCCGTCGCCGTCGCCCTGATCTTCCGGCTGAGCGCTCTATTGTCCGGCCGGACATCGCCCTCCGGCATATACGTGTTCACCAACGTCATCATGTTCTTCTATCTGCAGATGATCATCCTGGTGCTGGCGCTTTTCTATGGAACGTCGGTGTGCTCCGAGGAGGTCGAGGGGAGGACCCTGCCGTACCTGACGACCCGGCCGCTGCCGAGGTCCGCGATCGTCCTGGGCAAGTACGCCGCTTATTCGGCCATCGCCGCCGGCATGACCGCCCTGGGCGTCAGCCTGTCGTTCCTCGTCCTGACCTTCGACAGCCCGCCCGGCCCGGCGGCGATCCTCACTCTGCTGAGGTACCTGGGCGTCCTTGTGTTCGGGCTGGTCGCCTACGGGGCCCTCTTCACGCTTTTTGGGAGCGGCCTGAAGAGGTCGGTCTTCTTCGGCCTGCTGTTCAGCTTCGGTTGGGAAAATGTGATCCAGTACTTCCCCGGCTCGACACAGAGGCTGGCCATCGTCCACTACCTCAAATCGTTCCTGCCGGCCCCGGCGCCGGGACGGTTCGCCTTCCTGACGTTCCGGCTGGAGCCGACGCCGCCGGGCTGGTCCCTGCTGATCCTCAGCCTGGTGACGCTGGCCTGTCTGGCCCTGGCCGGCCTGGTCTTCTCGAAAAAAGAGTATATTCTCGAAGACTGAGCTCAGTCCTGGTTGTCCTTCTTCTCTTCCTGTTTCGGCTCGGCGGGGGTCTGCGCCTTCTTTTCGGCGGCCTTCGCCTTGAGCTTCTCGATGATGTCGTTCGGGATGCTGGCGCTGATCTTCATGCTGTCCGGCTCACCGGTGATCTGGATCTTGCCCAGGAGCTCGCCGACCAGCGGCTCCTTGGCGGCCGCGCCCGAGCCCAGCGCCTTGAACCCGTTGAGGGCGTCGGCCATCTCCTTGTTCTTGGCGGGGTCGGGGCTCATGGCCTTGATCTCGAGAAGCAGCGTCTCATTCTTGTAGTCGACGGACAGCAGGAGCGACTGGATGCTGGCGAAGGCGCCGAGCATCGGGTTCTGGGAGGTCGCCTTCTTCATGGCCTCCGGCGGAACGGCCAGCCCGCCCCAGACCATGGCCGACGGTGTTCATACCCTTGAGCAGGGAGGTCATCTCCGCGTTCTTCCAGACGTTGTCCGCCTTCTTCTGGTAGACGTCGACCATCTTCTTGACCGCCGCATCCGAGCCGGCCAGGATGTTCGATTCATCCAGGAAGACGCCGCTCGAAGGGCTTCTTGTCCTCACCGCCGGGGACCTGGTAAACGGTGATTCCGTTGTAATCCGAGGTCGTCAGCTCGCCCGCGCTCTTTCTTGCACCATCTCCAGGATCGTGGCCTTGTCGTACTTCAGGTTGACGATCGGCGGCCCCGTCCGGGTTATTCTGGCCGATGTCGCCCATCATCGCCCCGGCGAAGAAGAAGACGTCCTTCTGGGGGTCGATGCCGGTCTCCTGGACGAACTTCGCGTACTTCTCGTTCTTCTCGTTGTCCTTGATGGCCTTGGCCGCGGCCTCGGTCTGCATGATCCGGTGGACGTCGACGACGATCAGGCCCCGCGTGTCCTTGGGGAAAAGGGACAGCATGTCTTCGCCCTTGGCCGAGCCGGCCTGGGGCGAAGCGGCTTTCTTCGCGCAGGCTGCGCCCACCAGACAGCACAGAGCGATGACCAGGAAAAGAGACAGCGGTTTCTTCACGGGTTCCTCCTTTTTCTTAACGAAATCAACATAATATGCCGTTGGCGCGTCAGACTATATCAGAAATGGAAATCGTCCGCAAATCGCGCTCAAGACCCGAATAGGTACCGGAAGCCGATGGCGCCGGACATCCGGGCCGACCGGAAATTGAAGACCGGCGCGATCTCGAAAAAGAAATTGAACGGGGCCCTCTTCAGCCGGAAGTCCAGCCCGATCCCGAACCGCCTCGGCTGAGCCTGCAGGCCCGCACCCGTGAATACCAATAACAGGTGAATCGACATATCGCTTTAAGGCGCAAGATAGCCTCCGCGCGGGCATTTTAGCCCAAATCGGTCGGTTTGCACAATCGCCGGCCGGGTTGATTTTCCGGCCGCTATCCGGGATAGTGTAGGATGAGAGGTGAGAACGATGCCGCGAACGCCGTTTCAGGAACTCGTAGAAAAACGCCGGAGCGTCCGGAGGTATCTCGACCGGCCGCTGGAGCGGGAGCAGATCCTGGCCTGTCTCGAGGCCGCCCGGCTGGCGCCGTCGGCCGACAACGTCCAGCCCTGGCGGTTCCTGGTGGTGGACGATCCGAAGCTCAAAGACCGGTTCGCGGCCGAGGTCTTCTCGGGCATCTACACCATATCTCGGTTCGCGGCCCGGGCGCCCGTCCTGATCCTCGTCCTCGGCCGGCTCGACCTGGTCGCCAACCGCCTCGCGCGCGGCATCCAGGGCGTCCCGTTCTATCTCATCGACATCGGGATCGCCGGCGAGCATCTCGTCCTCCAAGCCGAGGAGCTCGGCCTGGGCGCCTGCTGGATCGGCTGGTTCAATATCCGCCGGGCGCGGCGGTTCTTCCAGATCCCCAGGAAATACAAGATCGTTTGCCTGCTCTCCCTCGGATATCCCGAGACTAGGCCCAAGGGTGAGAAAAAAAGGAAATCCCTGCAGGATATCGCCTGGTTCAACGAAGTCGGTGGGGGGGCCTGAGATGGACGGACCCGCAGCACCACGGACAGGTGTCCCTCCGAAAGGACAGCTGTCTCCAAAACCCGGCCGCCCTCTGCCTCCGGCCGGTGTCCGTGTTCTGGCACGAAACTTGCTTAATAAATTATCAGAAAGGTTTCTTTTTCATGACCGCGACGCGTCCGCTCCGGGTCGATATCGGGCTGCCGAGGCCGGTCGACGCCGGGTTTAAGGGGACGGGGGGCACCGGTTGCGAGAGGGCCGCTCATCTGTTAAGATTGCCAAGTCTCCGAAGACTTTTCGCAACTTCGCTCCCCTCGGTACCGTTGATAGAGGATGGAGGTATGATGCCATGAAGACCATAGCCAACCGGCGTTTTCTCCTGGCGTTCCTGCTCCTGGCCGCGGGCTTCGCCTTGACGGCTCCCGAGGCATCGGCCCAGTATTTCGGCCGCAATAAGGTTCAATACCAGAAGTTCAATTTCCGGATCATCAAGACCAAGCACTTCGATGTCTACTTCTATCCCGAATTCAAAGCGGTGGCCGAAGAGTCGGCCCGGATGGCCGAGCGCTGGTACGCCCGTCTCACCCGCGTGCTGAACCACGAGCTGCGGGGGCGGCAGACCCTGATCCTCTATTCGAGCAGTCCCGACTTTCAGCAGACGACGACCACGAGCGAAGCCATCGGCGAGGGCACGGGCGGGTTTACCGAGCCCCTCAAGCGCCGCGTCGTCCTGCCGGTGGGCATTTCGCCCGCCGAGACCGACCACGTCATCGGCCACGAGCTCGTCCATGCTTTTCAGTTCGATATGACCTCCGGGCGGGGCCCGGGAGGCGGGATGGAGGCCGGCGCCGCCCTGGCCCGGCTGCCGCTCTGGTTTATCGAAGGCCTGGCGGAATACATCTCGATCGGGCCCGTCGACCCGAACACCTCCATGTGGATGCGGGACGCCTGGGAGAGGAAAGAGCTTCCGCAGCTCAAGAAGCTCAACAATCCCTACAAGTATTTCCCCTACAGGTACGGCCAGGCGTTCTGGGCGTACGTCACGGGGCGCTGGGGCGACGAGATGATCCCGCGCCTGATGAGGAGCGTGGGCCGGACGGGGGACCTCGAAGGCGTGATCGCCAGGATCCTGGGCGAAAAGTACCCGGCCCTCTCCAAGGGCTGGCTGGACGCCTACCAGAAAGCCTACGAGCCGGTGCTCAAAGAGACCCATCTGACCGAGGCGGCCAGCCGGGTCCTGTTCAAGGGAACCGAGATGAACGTTTATAACATCTCGCCCGCCCTGAGCCCCGACGGGCGGTGGATCATGTTCCTGTCGACGCGCGACCTGTTCGCCATCGACCTCTACCTGGCTGATGCCCAGACGGGAAAGGTCAAGGATAAGATCACCCAGACCGCGATCAACCCCGAATTCGAGAGCCTGGAATTCATCAGGTCGGCCGGCGCCTGGAGTCCCTCGGGGAATTCGTTCGTCTTCGGCACCGTCGGCAAGGGCCAGCCGATGCTGACATTCTATGACCCGGTCCGGTCGTCGGTCAGCCGTCAGGTCCCGGTCCCTGAAGTGGACGAGATCTTCAGCCCCTGCTTCTCTCCGGACGGAAACCGAATCGCCTTCTCCGGTTTCAGCTCCGGGCAGACCGACCTCTATATTTACGACCTCATTGCCGGACAGCTCCGGCGGGTCACCGATGACTTCTTCGCCGACCTCCAGCCGGCCTGGTCCCCGGACGGCCGGACCATTGCCGTCGTCACGGACCGGTTCTCGACCGACCTCTCGCTCCTGAGCTACGGCGATTATGAGCTGGCGCTCGTCGACCCCGAGTCCGGCAAGTTCGACCGGCTCGAGGCCTTCACGGGCGGCAAGAACATCAACCCGCAGTGGTCGCCCGATTCGAAGAGCCTCTTCTTTCTTTCCGACCAGAGCGGTAAGACCGACGTCTTCCGGATCGACCTTGACACGAAGAAGGTCGCCCAGGTGACGAACCTCTATACCGGAGTGAGCGGCATCACCGACCTCAGCCCGGCCATTTCGGTGGCCGAAAAGTCCGGACGGCTGGCCTATTCTGCGTACGACCACGGCCGCTTCTCGATCTTCACCATCGAGCCGGGCGAGGGGCTCCAGGGAACCTCGACCATCGCCCAGTTCGGGGGCAAGCTCCTGTCGGTGCTGCCGCCGCGGGAACAGCCGACCGGCGCCCTGCTCGGCCTGCTGCGTAACCCGCTCTACGGGATGCCGGAGCAGGTGGAGTTCCCCGAATCATCGTATAAGCCGAAGCTGTCGCTCGAATACGTGGCGCCGCCCCAGGTGGGGGTGGGGGTCAGCCGGTTCGGCACCTACGCCGGCGGCGGCATCGGCCTGTTCTTCTCGGACATGCTGGGCTATCACACGGTCGGGACCATTTTCCAGACCTCGGGCCGGTTGAAGGATTTCACCGCTTACCTGACCTACCAGAACTCCGCGCACCGCCTCAGCTGGGGCGGCGCGCTCGGCCGGATCCCCTACGTCTATGGCGGCTACGGTTATTTTCAGGACACCTCCGGACTGATCGTCGAGGAGGAGGAGCTGTTCTGGCAGTTCAACTACCTGGCGACGGGTTTCATGTCCTATCCGTTCAATCAAGTAAGGCGGCTGGAATTTTACGCGGGCTATCAGTACATCGATTTTTCGCACGAGGTCGTCACCAATATCCTGGATCCGACCACGGGGGAGCTCCTGGGCCGGGAGACGACCAAGCTGGACGCTCCCGCCAGCCTGGGATTCGCCTACACCACGGCGGCGCTGGTCTATGACAGCTCGATCTTCGGGGCCACCGCGCCCATCCTCGGCCAGAGCTATATCCTCGAGCTGACGCCGACGGTCGGGTCGCTCCAATATCTGGGAGCACTGGCCGATGTCCGGAAGTACTTCATGCCGGTCAGGCCCTTCACCCTCGCCTTTCGGGCGCTGCACTATGGCCGGTGGGGGAAGGGCGGCGAGGATGACCGCATGTATCCCGTTTATATCGGCTACGACACCTTCGTGCGCGGCTACTATTACACCTCCATCCAAACGACTGAATACCAGGATCCCTCCTCAAAGGACTACTTCGACGAAAGCCGTCTCTGGGGAAGCAAGGTCCTCGTGGGCAACGTCGAGCTGCGCTTCCCGCTCTTCGGCCTCCTCCATATCGGCCGGGGATATTACGGCATCCTGCCCGTCGACATGTACGGTTTCTACGATTGGGGGGTCGCTTGGGGCTACGGGAAAAAGCCGTTTTTCGGAGGGGGAACGCCGGGCTTCGACCAGAACAAGCCGGTCTCGAGCACCGGGATCGGGATCCGGATGAATCTCCTGGGCTACATGGTGGTCGGCCTCAACTATGTCAAGCCGCTGTCCCGGCCGGGCAAGGGCTGGTTCCTGCAGTTCAGCATCTGGCCGGGATTCTGAGGCGCGCCATTATCCTGGAGGATCGGCGGGGCGGGCCCGGGGGAAGAGTTGGAGCGCGTATCCTGGTTTCCTGAATTCCGGGCGCTCCGCCTCGAGGACCGCGAGGTTTTCAACCGCTATCTCTGGCCCTATCAGCCCGAGACATCCGAGCTGACGTTCACGAACCTGTTCATCTGGCGCGGCCAGTACGGCTGGCTCTGGTCCGTGGACGGGGACCACCTCATTCTGCTCTCCTCGAAACCCGGGGCCGAGCCGTACTTCCTCCAGCCCGTGGGCCCGCCTCCCCGGGCCGGCCTCTGCCTCAAGCTCCTGAGCTGGCTTCGAGAGGAACGGACCTTGGCCCGGCCCCGGATCGAGCGGGCGGACCTGAGGCTGGCGGACGAGCTCGCGCCCCTGACTTCGGTCCGGATCGAGCCGACCCGGGACCACTTCGATTACGTCTACAGGACCGAGGACTTGATCTCGCTTCGGGGGAGCCGCCTCCACGCCAAGCGGAACCACATCAGCCGGTTTTCCCAGGCCGCGGCCGCCGAGTTCGTCCACGTCGGGGATTCGAACATCGCGCTGTGCGCCGAGTTTCAAGACCGGTGGTGCGAGACGCGCCGCTGCACGGAGGACCTGAACCTCCTGGGCGAATGGGAGGCCGTCAAGGAAGCCCTGGCCAACTACTCGGCGCTGGGACTGACGGGGGGCGCTTTCCTCGTCGGCGGACGGGTCGAGGCGTTCACCTTCGGCGAGCTTCTCAACCCGGAGACCGTCGTCGTCCACATCGAAAAGGCCAATCCCGAAATTCCCGGCACGTACGCCGCCATCAACCAGAGGTATTGCCGCGAGCACTGGAGCGGGACGCGCTTTGTCAACCGCGAGCAGGACCTGGGGGAGGCGGGCCTGCGCCGGGCCAAGCTGTCCTACCATCCCGTGCGGCTGGTTGAAAAGCACAGGATCTCGCTGCTGGAATAAAACAGGACGCCCCTTGACAGCGGAGCAGAAAAAGCTAGAATAGGGCCATGTTCAGGACGATAAGAGACGCGAACCTGCCCTCGTTGTCGTCCGCCGTTTTCTTCTGGTGGGCGGGTCCCGCCGCCCAATAATCCCCCCCTCCCTATCTTCTTAACCCGGGAAAAAGTCTGAACCTTGTTCCAAGGAGGAAAGAACATCATGAACCGTTTCGCTTCGAGAAGATCCGAGGACCTGCCGCGGTCCTTCTACAACATCAAGGCCGACCTGCCCGAGCCGCCCAAGCCGCCCCTCAATCCTCAAACGAAGGCCCCCCTCAAGCCCGAGGAGCTCGAGCCCGTTTTTCCGAAGTCGTTCATCGCCCAGGAGATCACCACCGAGAGGTTCGTGCCGGTGCCGGACCCGGTGCGCGAGGCCTACGCCATCTACCGGCCCACGCCGCTCATTTACGCGTCGGGGCTGAAAAAGGCCCTGGATACCCCGGCCGAGATCTTTTACAAGTTCGAGGGTGTTGGGCCGTCCGGGAGCCACAAAAGCAATACGGCGCTGATGCAGGCCTATCTGGCAGCGCAGGAGGGGATTGAAACGCTGACGACCGAGACCGGGGCCGGCCAGTGGGGCTCCGCCCTGGCCCACGCCGGAGCGCTGTTCGGCGTGGCGGTCAGGGTTTTTATGGTCCGCGTCAGCTTCCGCCAAAAACCCGGCCGGCGGATCCTGATGGAGCTCTTCGGGGCCAAGGTCAGCGAGAGCCCGAGCGACCTGACCGACTCCGGCCGCCGCTATCTCGCCAAGGACCCCCAGCATCCCGGGAGCCTGGGCATCGCCATCTCCGAGGCGGTCGAAACCGCCGTCCGCGGTCAGAACGCCAAGTATTCCCTGGGGTCGGTGCTGGATGCGGTCCTGATGCACCAAACTGTCATCGGTCTCGAGGCGCAGCAGGAGCTCCGGGAGATGGGCGTCCAGCCGGACGTGATCGTCGGCTGCGTCGGCGGCGGATCGAACTTCGCCGGCATCTCCTTTCCCTTCATCGGCCGGCAGCTGAAGGAAGGCGGAACGACGCGGTTTGTGGCCGTCGAGCCCGAGGCCTGTCCCTCGCTGACGAGGGGAGAGCTTCGCTACGACCATGGCGACGGCGTGGGCCTGACGCCGCTCCTGTTCATGTACACGCTGGGCAAGGACTTCGTCCCGCCCTCGATCCATGCCGGTGGCCTGCGCTACCACGGCATGGCGCCGCTCGTCAGCCACCTCGTCGATCGCGGGATCATCGAGGCCCAGGCCCTCGGACAGGACGAGGTGTTCGAGGCGGCCAAGCTCTTTCTGAACGCCGAGGGCATCCTGCCGGCGCCCGAATCGTCGCACGCCATCGCCGCGGTCATCACGGAGGCGCTGCAGGCCAAGGAAACGGGCGAGAAGAAAGTCATCCTGTTCAACCTGTCCGGGCACGGGTTTCTGGACATCACCGCCTTCAACGGAAATGGAATGAAGGCACCCTGCCGGGTTTGAGTCCGGTCCGCCGCCGGGGCAGGGACGGCCGAAAGGGTCAGATCTCGATCGTCTCGCCCCGCCCCGCGGCGAGGCTTTTTTCGTAGACAAGAGCGGCCGCGGCGGCGTCCTGGACACCCAGCCCCGTCAGGTCGGCGATGGTGATCTGAAGGTCGTTGTCCCGCCCGGGCTTCCGGCCGAGGACGACTTCTCCCAGCTCGGCCGGCGGGCGGCGCCGGTTGAGGACGCGGGCGGCCAGACCGTGCTGGACCTCTCCCAGCCGCGCGCACTGCGCCCGCGAATCGCAGACGATCCTGTCGGCCAGCTTCAGGACCTCCACATCGAGCTCCTGCTTGCCGGGCCCGTCGCTGCCCACGGCCGTGATGTGGGTGCCGGGCGAAACCCACTCCGCCCGGACGAGCGGGGTGCGGCTGGGGGTCGCGGTGACGACGATATCGGCGCCCCTGACGGCGTCCTCGCAGGCCGGGACAGAGTCGAAGCGGACGTCCGGCAGGGAGGCGGCCATCTCGGCGGCGTAGCCGGAGGCGTGGTCCGGATGGGGGCTCCAGACCTTCACTTCCCGGATGGCGCGGACTTCGAGAAGCGCCCGGACCTGATGGCGCGCCTGGCTGCCCGAACCCACCAGACCGACGCGCCGGGCGTCCTTCCTGGCCAAGTACCTTGCCGCGACTGCGCCCGCGGCGCCGGTCCTCATCTCCGTGATGTGACCGTTGTCGAAAAGCACGGACCTCAGCCGGCCGGTCTCGGCCTCAAAAAGCAGCATCAAGCCGTTGCCGACCGGCAGGCCGAGGGACGGGTTCCGGTAGAAGCCCGAGGCGACCTTAATGACGTAGTTTTCGCCGCCCCGGAGATAGGCCGACTTGATGTGGACTTCACCCTGGTAGGAATCGAGGTCGAGGTTGACGACGCCGGGCATGACCGCCCGGCCCGAGCTGAGCTCGGCCAGGGCTTTTTCCACGGCCTCGATCGCTTCCCGGTAGGAGATGAGCTCCCGGATCTCCGGCTCGCGGAGGATGCGGATCTTCACCGGCCGCGGATCTCCCGGATCAGCTCTTCGACCCTGGCAAGGCCACTCCGGAGATAGCCGGCCTCCGAGCCGAACCCGAACCGGAGGTGGCGGTCCATCTCGAACTGGTCCCCCGGGACGATGAGGACGCTCTTCTCCCGGATCAGTCGGTTCACCAGGCCGGTCGAATTGACGTCATGACCGTATTCGGCGAAGGCGATGGCGCCGGCCGCCGGCGGAAGAAAATCGAAGAACCCATCCTGGCGCTCCAGCCATTCCTTGAGCACCGGGAAGTTCGCCCTGATGATCCCCCTCGTCCGATCCAGGATCTTCTCCCTGTTGCCCGGAGCGAGCGCGATCTGGGCCAGGCGGTCGCTCAGGATGCTCGGCGAGATGGTCGTGTAATCATGATATGGCCAGGTCTTCTGGACGAACTCCTCGGGGCCCAAAATCCAGCCGATGCGGAGGCCGGGCAGCCCGTAGGCCTTGGAAAGGCCGTTGACGACGACCACCCGGTCGGTCATGCCCCAGAAGCTGGGCGTCGTTCCGTCGGCCAGCTCGGCGCCCCGGTAGACCTCGTCGGCGATGATCCAGGCTCCCGAGCGGTCGGCGCAGGCGACGATCTTCTCCATGGCTTCGCGGCTCATCACGGCGCCCGTCGGATTGTTCGGGTTCGTCACGATGATGAGCTTGGTCCCGGATGTCACCAGCCGGTCGAGTTCATCCGGGTCGAAAGCCCAGCCCAGGCTCCTCCTGAGCCACAACGGCTTGACCGACGCCCCGAAGCCCCGCGCCAGTCCCCACATCTGCATGTAGTTCGGCATCATGAAAACGACCTCGTCGCCGGGTTCGATCAGGCTCCACATCAGCAGAAAATTGGCCTCGGAGGAGCCGGCCGTCGCCAGGACCTGGTCGGCCCAGGCCCCCGGATAGAGGCCCGCGATCTCGGCCCGGAGGCCGGGGGTGCCGTTGGTCTGGCTGTAGCCCAGGCCGAGCTCCATGATCTCGCGCGGGTCCCGGCCGCCCAGGAGCTCCCGGAGCGCCAGGGGATGGACGCCGCTCTCGGAGAGGTTGTACTCCACCACATTTTCCCAGGTGGACTGCAGACGCTCCATGCGGAACTGTTCGATGTTCATGGCTGTTCCTCCGTGAGATGGTGCGTCAAATCTCGACCTTGAACGGCCGTTTGAGGGCGAAACCGATCACGACAGAGAGGGCAAAATACGCCACCAGCCAATGGAGCCGCAGCCCCAGGAACGGCAGCCGGCGCTCCGCATAAGCCACCTCGATGGCGGTCACCGGGCCGGTCGAGGGCAGGGGAGCCTCGCCGGGATAGAGCAGCGGGCCGGGGAACCGGCCGCCGACTCTCATAGGGGACAACCGCGAGAGGAAGGCGCCCCCGGCGCGGATGGATTTCTCGCAGCGGACCCCCCCGACCGCGACCGTCAACACGGCGGTCCCGGCGGCCTGGGGCCGGATCCGCCAGTCGACTTCATGCTCATCGGCGAGCCGGAGCGCCGGCGAATCCACCAGAATCAGTGACGGCGTTTCAAGCGATAGCTCCGTCTTCAGCGGGTCGACGCCGGCGGCCAGCCGGACCTTCAGGATGGCCGGCTCACCCACGGCCAACGGTTCGTAACCGAACCAGAAGTTGAGCTGGATGAGCATCAGGACGAGCGGAACGATCATCACCAGCAGCGGCTTGGCGGAGTATCCCAGGTACTTTAGGTTGGCCGTCATGATCTGACGCTGGGCCCCGAGCGAGACGCGGAAGTTGTCCTTGAACAGGCGCATCTCGAGGAGGTGCGCTTTGATCCTGTCCTTGGCGGCCCGAATGCCGGCCTGGTTCGAGGTCACCCGGAAGACGGCCAGCATCAGCAGGCCGGTCAGGAGCGAAACGACGATCATGCCCCACCAGGCGTCGAGGGAGCGAAAAGGATAGAGGAGGACGTCGAAAAGCCGGTTCAGCAACGCGTTGACAAAAGCCATGTCAGGGCCTGCGCTCCGCCTCCGCCCGGGACATCACGAAATGTATCCCAGGCCCTTGAGCTTCTTTTTCACCTCTTCCTCGGAGTCCGATTCCTCGAGCTGGCGGATCTCTTTCTCGAGACAGTGGGTCACGAATTCCTCGGGGAAGAATAGCCCGCGAGCTCCGCGTACTTCCTGACCTTTTCGAAGAGGTCTTTGTCCAGCTTGACCTTTGCCTTTCCCATGTCAGCCTCCTAGAAGATGGACTCGCCGATCATGTCCGGCGGCTTGGCGATGCCGTAGATCGCCAGGATGGTGGCCGTCAGGTCGAACAGGGCGGGGACCGCCGCCCGGATCGGCCGGTTGGCCGCCACGATCCCGGGCAGGAGCTCGGGCGCGCCCATGTGATCGCCGCTCCATTTTTCGTTGTTGTCCTCGAACACGCTCTTCGAGAATTTCCCCAGGGGCGACCCCCAGGAGATGCGGCAGCCGTGATTGAACCCGCAGACGATGTCGGGGGCGTTCTCCAATCCGGACCCCCGGTAGCAATCCTTGGAGACGAAGGCGTGCAGGATGGCCCTCTCGCCGGTCTTGGGATCGACGGTCTGCTCGAGCTTGCTCGCGATCTCGCGGATGAGGTTGGCCGCGTCGGCCCCGGGAGCGACGATGCCCTGGGCTTCGCGGCCCTTCCGGTTGATGTAGAGCCCGTTGAGCCCGACGCCGTAGGCCCGCGTCCTCGACCAGTCGGTGTTCTCGAAAAAGCCGCTCTTCTCCAGCTGGAACGGGTTTCGAAGCCGGTGATAGCCGTTCTCGTAGAGCCAGGTGTTGAGATTGAACTGGCGGCGGAAGGTGGCGAACCCATGGTCGGACATCACGATCAGGGTCGTCTCCGGGTCGATCCTCCGGAGCACACCGTCGAGGAACCGATCGCACTCCCTGTAGATACCCTCGATCGTGCCGCCGAACCGCGCGGCCAGCTTGGCGTCGTACTGGGGATGGGCCTCGTCGAGGAAGCGCCAGAACATGTGCTGCCTCTGGTCCGTGCTCGAGACATAATAGAAGAGGAGCCCGGAGTCGAACCGCGAGAACTCGTAATCGAACATGCGCTCGCCCTCGTGGAGCACCATGTCGTCCTGCTCCAGGAACTCCTGCTCGTCCAGGATGCCGTTGTCGAGCGCGCTCGTGTCGGCCGGCAGGCCCTTGGTGAAGAACGAGCCGAACCGGTGGGCCAGCTCCGCGGCATAGCCCGCGGGCGTCGTGATGGGCAGGACCGGCCGCGCCGGGTCGATGTTGATGGGCGAAACGTAGAGCTTGAAGTCCGGCCGCAGCTCCTTGAGATAGAACATGCAGATGCCGTTGGCGCTCTGCGTCGGCAGGAGGTTGAACCGGATCGTTTTCCAGCCGCTCCACTCCTTCTCGCGCAGGATGAATTCCTGGTCCTGGATCCGGACCTTGGCCACCGGGTTGACGGGGTCGACGAACACCCGGAACTCGACCTCCGCCTCCGGACGGTCCTTTTTGAACGTGTTGACCGGGCCCGGCAGCCTGGCCTGAACGCTGTCGCCGATCACGTAGACCTGGTGGGTCCGCGCGCCGCCGATGTCCTCGTTGATCTCGGTGGGCTTGGTCGTATAGTAGTTCAAGATCCCGTAAGAGCCCTTGAGGTCGGGCGTCCCCATCCCCGAGATCGTCCGCTGCCGCGTGGGCAGGGGCGGGTAGTTCGCCGGGATCTTGAAGATGGTGGCCGGGATGTCGTGGTCCTCGAGGATCTGCCAGAACGCCCTTCCCCGGATCAGGTTCCGGACCTCGCCGCCGCGCACCGGCAGCACGAGATTGCCGATCCTGACCGTGGTGGTCGCGTCGGTCGACAGGGTCCCCGAAAACACCGGCCAGTAGGTGTTCGGGTCGCGGTGCATGAAATCAAAGATGCCGTGCCCGCCCGGGTCCGTCCCGGTGATGAAGTTCGACCAGGCGACCGGGCTCTGGGGAGGGATGCTCGACCGGAGCGGCCGGAGCCCGCCCTGGCTGATCAGGCGCGCGAAGGCGGGCAGCTTGCCCTCCGACAGCCAGCGCTGGACGAGGCGGTAGTCCATGCCGTCGAACCCGAGGACGATGACCTTGGAGGGCGTCGCCCGGCGGCCCGCCGTCCGGAGGACGGGAGGGGAGACGGCCCCGGCCGACATGAGCGAGGCGGCCGCCGCGGCCTGCCGGATGAAATCCCGCCGGGTCATGGCTTTCATTTCTTCTTTTCTCCACCCCGCTTTTTCGGGGGCATCTCCTTTTCTTGACCGGTGCCGACGAGCGGCCGCCCGTCCATGTGCCCCGGCACCGGCAGTCCGAAGAGGGTCAGCACGGTCGGGGCGATATCGATGATGGACGGCGTCCGGGAGGCGGTCTTGCCGCTGAAAAAGAAAACGCCGGGCACGTGGCGGGGGTCGATGCAGTGGTCGCCGCTCCAGCACTTGATGTTGTCCTCGAACACGGCGCCGTTCACCTTGCCGGTGACGGAATCCCAGGAAGCCCTGTATCCCTGGTTGTAGCCGACGATCAGGTCGGGGGCATTGTCTTTGTAGGGTCCGGCATAGATCCTGTCGCGGTCATGGACCTCGGTGATAGCGACTTCCCGGCAGGCCTCGTCCCGGAGCCCCGTCAGCCGGCCGATCAGCTCGGCCTTGAGCGCGCCCGTTTCCTCGCCGGGCGCGACGATGCCCTGGGCCTCCCGGTCCTTCTGGTTGATATAGATCCCGCCGAGGCCCAGGCCGTAGGCCCGGGTCTTCGTCCAGTCCACATCCCTGAACCACTCGGCCCCCTCCTTCCGGCCGTCCTTCAGCTGAAGATAACCGTTGAGAAAGAGCCAGGAGTTGAGGTTGACCCCCCGGCGGAAGGACTTGAACCCGTGGTCCGACATGACGATGATGGCCCCCCTGGGCCCCAGCTTGGCGCGGACGCGGCCGACGAGGTCATCCATCCGGGTGTAGAGCTCGTCGATGACCCGCCGGTCGAGCTGGCGCGGGCCCCGGATGAGCGCCGGGTGGCGGTCGTCGAGGTATCTCCAGAACATGTGCTGGATGCTGTCGGTCGTCTCGAAAACGCAGACCACCGCGCCCCTCTTTGTCTTGTCGAGGGCGTTGAAGAACATCCCCTCCCACTCCCGGTGATTCGAGTAGGTGAGCTCGAGGAAAGCAGCCTCGCTGAGGGCGCCCTCGTTCAGGGCCCAAGTGTCGTTGGCCTCGCCCAGGGTGATGAAATTCCCCAGGAGCTTGGACAGGTAAACCGAATAGATGAAAGGATGAGAGATCGGGAGCGCGGGCTTTCCCGGGTCGATGTTGAGGGGCGTCAGGTACATCTCGAAGTGCGGCTCGATCGATGACACATAGAAGCGGGCGATGGCCTTGACCTTGAGGCCGAGCCCCGGCCGGAAATCGAGCTGGACCCAAGGCGAGAAGGTATTTTGCGGGAACGTGAAGCTCCGGCCGGAAACGGTGATCCGGGCTTCCCGGCGGCTCCGGTCGAGGTCGATGGCGAGCGGCAGGCGGACCTCGGCGGGATCCTTCAGGAGGGAGTTCTCCGGCCCGGAAATGTAGGTTTCGATGCGGTCTCCCCGGACCTCCACCGGGACGGCGACCCCCCCCTCTTTTCTTTCGATCTTGGCGTTATCCGTGGTGTAGAAAGCGAAAGTGCCCTGGCTGCCCTTGAGGTCGGGGGTGCACATCCCGGACAGCAGATGTCCCGAGAACTTCTCCGGCGGAAAGGTGATCGGGACCCGGAGCACCGTGCTGAAGATGCCCGCGTCGCCCAGGATCTTCCAGAACGGCACGCTCCGCCGCAGCCCGCGGATCTCGGGCTTGGACAGGGGAATCGCGTACTTGCCGACGGCCAGGACCCGTTTCGGCCGGCCGATATGCGCCGAGGACAGCTTCGGCAGGTAGGTCTTGGGGTCCCGGCTCAGGAAATCGAAAATGTTGTGCTTGGAAGGCTCCGAACCGGTCATGAAGGATGACCAGGCCACGGGCGAGATGGCGGGCGTCGTCGTCTGGAGGCGCGCGTAGGTGCCCTCGCTTTTCAGGCGGGCCAGGTTCGGCAGTCGCCCCTCCGCCATGTATTTTTCGGCGAGCGCGGGCTCCATCCCGTCCAGCCCGACGATCGCCAGCTTGTCGATGACGGCGCCCTTGTAGGACCGCGTCCCCCTGGCCAGCCGTATGAGAAAACGGAACGGCCAGGAGAGGAACGAGACGAGGGCGAGGAAGAATGTCACGAACAGGACGAGGAACGAGGACAGGAAGGCGAACCCGGCCCCGGGCCCGATGTAGGCGAGGGCGGGGGCACCGGCGGCCAGCACCAGGCCGGCGAGCAGGAGGGCCCGCGCGGGAAGCCGAGGCCGGCGGGATTTGTTTTTCACGGCTGACCGAAGCTCCGCATGATGATCCCGGACAGGTCCCGGATGGCCAGGTCCCCGCCGACGGGCCGGTTCGCCCAGAAAAAAGCGTCGTCCCATGTGTGCATGCCTTCGAGGTTCGTGCGGCCGAAGACCTCGTTTTTCTTGAGCGAGCCCTTGAGGTCGAACCCGGGATAGGACAGCACGACGAGGTCGGGACCTCGCCCGGCCTCCGGGCCCGAGTAGATATCGGCGCCGCGGAAGACCCGCCGGACGACCTTCCGGCCCTGGTACTCGAGCTTCAACAACCGGGCCTCGATCTCCGCCATGACGGTCCCGGCCTCGCCGTCCGCGATCGAACCTCGAGGAAAGCGGCCGCGGCGGTGAAGATAGATCCGGCTGGGGTCGAGGGCGAAGGCGGCGCTGGCCTCGGAGACGTCTTCCAGAGCCTGCGGCGGGGCGGAGCCGAAGCCCAGGAACCCCTCACGGACGAGCCAGGCATTGAGATAGACCTCCTGCTCGATGCCGCAGAAGCCGTGGTCGGAGAGAAGGAAAAGCCCCTCGTCGTCCCCCGTGAGGCCGCGGAAGGCGCCCGCGGCGCTGCCGATGAGCTCGTCGACCCGCCGGTAATAATCCAGGAACCGGTCGTGGCCGGGATGGTCCCCGTCCTCGTAGGCGGTCCACAGGAAGTGCTGCAGCCTGTCGGTCTCCGTGACCACCAGCTCGAAATAATCCCAGTCTTCCTTCCAGAGATGATCCAGCGCCCGGCGGCGGCCCGCCAGGGTGCGGTCCAGGTCCTGCCAGAGAAAAGCTTGGTCGTCCCTGGCCCGCAGGGTATCGATGTCGATCTGGTAGCCCATGGACTCGAGCGGGGCGCGGCAGGACGCCGGGAAGAAGGCCTTGGCGGGGTCGACGGCCACGAACCCGGAGACCAGCACGCCGTTCAGGGGCCGGGCGGGATAGGTCGAGGGCTGGTTGATGATGATCGTGCGCTTGCCCCGGCGGCCGAGCTCGTCCCAGAAAGTCTCCGTCCGGATATCGGAGAAATTCGGGAACGTGAGGCTGTAGGAGGACGGTTTCAGGTCGGTGAACCCGAACACGCCGTGGGTCCCGGAATCGGCCCCCGTCATGAAGTCCGTCCAGCTCACCGCCGAGATCTCCGGCAGGCTGGCCTTGAGCCGGTGGAGGCGCCCGGACTCGATCAGCCGGCCCATGGCCGGCATGACTCCCCGCCGGGCAAGGTCCGAGAGAAGGGCATAGGGAACGCCGTCAAGGCCGATGACGCAGACCCGCGGCCGTTTCTTCTTTTTGAAAAGGGCCATGGGATTTCGCATTATACCACACGCTTTTCCCTTTCCGTACTCGATGACGATCAGGCGGGATCAGGCCTCGGCGCGGGCCAGAAAATAGTCGGCGACGCGGATGTTGTACTTCTCCGGGTCGAGCGCCTTGACGATCGTCCGGAGATAGGCCTTCTTCTCCGGATCCTGCTCGCTGAGGTCCGCGACCTGACCGTCGACGCGCCCGCCGTCCGCCCCGGCCACGATCTTGACGACCGGACGCAGCAGGAGCCGCGTCTCGGGGCTGTTCTCCATGACGATCGCCAGATCCCCGGTATCCAGGGCGACGAGCGACCCCACCGGGTAGACACCCATCATCTTGACGAACTCGCGGAGCAGGGCGGGATGGAATTCCCGGCCGCTCTGGGCCAGCATCAGGGTCAGGGCCTCGTCCCGGGTGAAGTGGCTCGTCCGGTAGACGCGCTTGGTGGTGATGGCGTCGAAGAAATCCGTGACCTTGACGATCCGGCTGAAGAGGTTGATGGTGTGCTTCCGGTAGGACCGGGGATAGCCCGTGAGGTCCTCTTTGACGTGATGCTCGAGCGCCACATGGATGGCCCGGAGCGGCAGGCCCCGGAAATCCGGCGACTGGATCAGCTTGCCGGCGCCGTGGTGGGGGTGTTTCTCGATGATCTCCCTCTCCTTGTCATCGAGCTTGCCGGGCTTCTCCAGGATATCCTTGGGCGTGTCGAGCTTGCCGAGGTCATGAAAGAAGGCGCTGATGCCCAGGTCGATGAGCTCGTTCCGGTCGAGGCCGATCCGGCGGCCCAAAGCGATGGACAAGATGCAGACGTTCATCGAGTGGTTCAGGGTGTATTCGTGGAAGTTCTTGATGTTGGTCATGCCCTGGATGAACGACTCGTTGTCCACGATGTGGTTGAAGACCGACTGCATCAGACGGCGCGTGGTGCCGAGCTTGATCCCCTCCTCTCCCGATTCCGCGCGGAAGGCGTCCTCGAGGTGGGTCATGCCGAGGAAGAAGACCTTGGCCGCCGACCTCTCCCGGCTGGACCCGAGCTCCGCTTCGAGCGACTTCTCGATCCGGATCCTCGAGATGCCCTGTTTCTCGAGCTCGGCCGCCAAAGCATCGTAGGAGCCTGCCGGGTGGCCGTCGCTGCCCTTGACCATGGCCAGCGCCAGCCGTTTGATGTCGTCCTCGGTAATACCCGGCTCGAAACGCAGGACCCCAATCTCTCTCTTGTGGTACTCTTCCGAGACGAACTTGAAGAAATGATAGTTGGCGAACCCGAACTTCAGCCTGAGACTGTTGAAAAACAGCGTGCTCGCCCGGACCGTGAAGACGGCCTCGCCGAACTCGGCGAGGGCGGTTTCGATCAGGCTGTGCAGAAGCGCCAGTTGGCGGATTGAAGATCAGGTTGTTGGGCTCATAGATCCTGGCGCTCTTCAAGATGACATTCTGGCGGACGACCATCTCCAGCGCGAGCTGGTGGAGCCGCCGCGCCTTCTCCGGCGTCGACTTTTTATCGGACATCATGGATCCGGTCACCGGCGGGATTCTCCGGGCGCGGCGGGCTCGCCAGACTTCGGCGGACCCTGGAGCGCCCTCAGACACGCCTCACGGACCTTGCGCTTCCTTTTCCGCGACCCCATCCGCAACGCGTCCCGGGCTTCCGGGAGCGACAGCCCGGCCAGGGCCTCCACGGCGCAAAGGCAAAGCTCGGTATGCTTGGGGTCCGGCAAAAAAGGCGTTTTTCCAAGCACGCGCTGGAGCCAAGCACAGGCCTCAACAGTCTGGCTGCGCCCCAGGACGGACATGACGGCCCGTTTTTCGGCCAGCGATTTCTTCTTGAGCCCCGCGGCGCCGCCCACGAGATCGAGAAGCAGCCTCATCGTCTCCCCGTCGGCGCGCCCGAGGCTGTCGAGCGCCGCGATCCGCACGGACTCCGCCGGGTCGGAAAGGAAGCCCAGCAGGATCCTGCCCGCGGCGCCGCCCGGCGCCCGGCCCAGGGCCCGGACGGCCTCGACCCTGACCGAAGACTCCTTGGCGTTCAGGAACCCCGCCAGGAACGGGACAACGCGCTTGTCATGACTCTCGCTGACGAGGGCGATGACCTGCCGGGTCAGGGCCGGCTTCGCTTCCTGCGCCAGGGCCATCAGGTAATCCGGGCTGTCCGCGCCGATTATCCTCAGGGCGTTGAGCGCCAGTTCCCGCGCGGCCGGCGTTCTGGCCCGCTCGTAGAGCTCGCCGATGAGCCGGGCGGCCGGCGGCCCCAGGAGACGAAGATAGGGGAGAATCGCCCCGTCGTTTTCGACGGCGGGTTTTCGGAGGCCATCCTCGATATCCGCCAGCGCCGCCGGCCCCGCGATCTCGCCGACTGCTGCGTCCAGCATGGCCGCCTTTTCGGAGGTGGAGCTCCCCAGCGCTTCCCTGAGCTCGCGGAGCGTCCGGAGAAGGCGGGCAGCCCGGGTGAAATCCCGCCTGGCGATCAGCTCGTGGTGATACTGCCCGATGATCTCTGCGAGCCCGGGGTATTGGTCGGCGCGCTCCTCGAGGTAGAGGATTTCGATGATGAGGTTGAGGTATTCGTCATCGGCCGAGATCCCGCGGTTGGCCTTCAGCAGCGAATCGATCTCCTGCCGTTCTTTCGCCTCGCGCACGGGGGCGGCGGGCGAGCTGAACTCGTCGGCGAGCTCGAATCTGGCCGCAACCTCATCCAGGTCCCGGCCGCGCCCCATGCCCTGGACCCTGTTTCGTATCTCCTCGAGGTCATCGGGGGAGAGGTCGATCCGTCCCGTCGTCATGGATTGCCTGTCAACCTGCCATTCGAGGGGCTGTCGTCCCTGCCCGATCTTCGTCTCGAGGTAATCGTCCGGAGCGAGATAGCGGATGTTGGCGAAGTCTCTTTCCCAGAGGGCGTCGACGATGTCCCCTTCCTCGGCCGGCAAGGACGAGACCTGGCCGATCGTCTCCAATAACCCCCGGACCTCGTCGATCTTAAGCCCCCGGCAAAAGACGAGTGCCCGCATGCCGTCCTTGAAAAAGAAGAACGGCAGGCTCTTGGCGGGGGCGGGATCCTCATAGACCTTCCTGCCCGCGAAGGTCAGGGACTGCTCTTCGATGCCGATCTCGAGCTCGCCGTGTTCTTCCAGGTAACCGGACAGCCGGCCGTGGAGGTCGGCAACGAAATTGACAACGGTCTGGTGGTCCGGCGGGAAGAGCCTTGCCGATTGGATCGTGTTCACCAAGGCGTGGATCAGGTCGCGGACCCGCTCGACCTCTTTGGCGGAGACGACCCCCTCCGGGCCGTCTGCGGCGGCCGGGACCTGGATTCTCTTCGGTGTTTCCACGCTGCCTCAGGGTTGTGCTTTCTTGGGCGCCGGGATATTCGCTTCGATGAGCTGCTGGAAACGGCGCAGAGCGCCTCCCCAGTCCTCGCGCGCCCGGGGAGTATACATTTTGAGCTCCACCGAACGGCGCACCACGCTCCGGATCTCGGCGAGCGACCGCACGTATCCCAAGCCGAGCGCCTGGACCATGATATTGCCCGTTGCCGTCGCCTCGGCGGGCCCGGCCACGACCGGCAGGCCCGTGGCATCGGCCGTAAGCTGGCACAGCAGCTCGTTCTGGGAGCCGCCGCCGATGACGTGGATCATTTCGATCCGGCGATTCGTCAAGCGGCGGAGCTGGTCAAGTGTCAAACGGTATTTCAGGGCCAGGCTTTCCAGGATGCACCGGGTGAAATCGGCGGGCGCGGCCGGCGCCGGCTGGCCGGACACGAGGCAAAACTGACGGATCGCGTCCGGCATGCTGGGCGGGTTCAGAAACTCCGGCCAATCGGGGTCGACCAGGCTGCGGAACGGCTGGGCCCCGGCTGCCAGGCCGGCGAGTGCGACATAGCTCAGGTCCGCCTCCCGGGCCCATTCTTTCCGGCACTGCTGGAGCAGCCAGAGCCCGGCGATATTCTTGAGGAAGCGGATGGTCTCAGCGACCCCGCCCTCGTTCGTAAAATTCGCCAGGAGCGCCTCGGGAGTGATGATCGGCTCGGCCGTCTCGACGCCCATCAGCGACCAGGTCCCCGAGCTGATGTAAGCCCAGTTCTCGCCGGCCGCGGGAATGGCGGCGATGGCGGCTGCCGTGTCGTGGCTGGCCGTGGCGATGACCTTGACCTCGGGCAAGCCGACCTCCTCGGCCACCGAAGGGACCAGCTTGCCCAGGACGGTGCCCGGCGCCTCGACCCGCTGCAGGATGCCCATGGGCACCCCCAGCGCCGCCATGATCTCGGTGCTCCAGACCCGGCCGCGCATATCCAGGAGTTGCGAGGTAGAAGCGATGGTGAGCTCGTTGGCTTTCTCTCCGCTCAGGAGATATGTAAACAGGTCGGGCATGAAGAGGAGGTCCCGGGCGCAATCCAGAAGGGGAGAGCGCTGCCGGACCATGGCGAAAAGCTGGAAGAGGCTGTTAAACGGCAGGAATTGGATGCCGGTGCGCTCGTAGACCTTTTCCCTGGGCGTGCGCTTAAAATATTCCTCCATCACGCCACGTGTGCGGTCGTCCCGATAGGCGTATGGGAACCCGAGGACGCTCCCGTCCTTCGCCAGCAGGCCGAAATCGACGCCCCAGGTGTCGACAGCCACGCTTTCTGGGACGACGCCCACTTCCGCCGCGCAGGCACTCAACCCCGCCTTGATGTCCTCGAACAGGCTCAGGAGGTTCCAGTGGAGATGCCCGGCCAGCCGCGTGGGGCTGTTCGGAAAGCGCGTGAGCTCGCGGGTGACGATCTTGGCATCCAGGAGCGTGCCCAGGACGGTCCGGCCGCTTTCGGCGCCCAGATCAAAGGCCAGGAAATGATGTCCGTCCATGATCACTCCTACGTCAACGTTCACCCTCGAGACTCATCGAGGCCAAGCTCCTATGCATATATATATTTATTCGTCGTCGATTTCAAGTCACGAATCTGCCTTTGAAAACCCCGTCGAATTCGACTAAGATGAACAATAGTGACGCGAATGGACATAGAAGACCGGCTGAGATTCCTGAAAAAAGAGCGGGAGGCACGCCGCCGCCCGGATCCAATCTCGCGGACCTGGCAGGCCATCGATACCGAGAGCGGGCTCTCGACCAAAGAAAAGCTGGAGCGGCTCATCCGCCTCACCAAGACAGGGGACCAGCCGAAACCGCGGCCCGGGCCCAAGGGCCGGCGGCCGTCCTTCCAGTTGGTCGAGAATCACTACCACCTCGACACGAAGTACGGCAAGACCCGGCTCACCGCCGGCCTCGAGATCAGGGGTGAAGTCCTCTCTCTCCTCGGCCGCGACAGGAGCTTCGTCGACCGGGACCTCCACTCGGCCCTGTTCCTCGACCTCGAGACGACCGGTCTGTCCGGCGGCGCCGGCACGGTCCCCTTCCTTATCGGCCTGGGCTTCTACCGCGATAACAAATTTCACGTCCTCCAGTTCTTCCTCGAGGACCTCGCCGCCGAGGCGGCCATGGTCCGCGACTTCGCCGCTTTTCTGGCGGGAATGGATTTCCGGTCGGTCGTGTCGTATAACGGTAAGTGCTACGACATGCCTCTCCTCGAAAGCCGGTTCATCCTGCACCGCCAGGCCCTGGCGCTCAGCGGGCTGCCCCACCTGGACTTCCTCTTTCCGGCCCGCACGCTCTGGAGCCACAAACAGGAGAGCTGCCGCCTCTGCCAGCTGGCGCGGGACATCCTCGAGGTCGGGCGCGGCGAGGACATCCCCTCCGCCGAGATCCCCTGGCGGTACTTCGAGTACCTGAGGACGGGGGACTTCTCCCTGATCGAGCCCGTCCTCTACCATAACCAGGAAGACCTCCTGTCGCTCCTGGGCGTGGTCATCGCGGGCGCTGGACTGTTGTCCGAAGACGCCGGTCGGGCCGACGGACCTCCGCCAGACGCCATGGACCTATTCGGAGCCGCCAAAGTCTACGAAAAAACGGGCGACCGCCAGCGCTGCGCGTACCTGATCACACGGGCTTTGAACGGCCGCCTGACCGGGAAAGTGGAGA
This sequence comes from Candidatus Aminicenantota bacterium, assembly GCA_963764885.1. Classification (GTDB taxonomy): domain Bacteria; phylum Acidobacteriota; class Aminicenantia; order Aminicenantales; family UBA8522; genus CAVSCD01. Next base: position 237,825 of record CAVXUH010000006.1, on the reverse strand, counting down.
TCGAGGCCAAGAAGAAGCTCGCCGCTCATTTCAAGAAAAGCCATGACTGGGAGAAGGCGGCCGCGCTCTGGGAGGAGATGGCGTCCCTCCGGGACCTGTCCTGTCTCCGGGAGCTAGCCATGTATCACGAACACCGGCGGAAAGACCTCCGCCAGGCCATCGAAGTCTCGGAGCAGGGGCTCGAAGCGGCCGCCGGCGTTTCCCCGATCTACGAGTCCGATTTTTCGCGCCGGCTGGCCCGGCTCCGGGCTAACCTCGCGGTGCAGAAAAAGAGAGTTTCATGACAGGAACACGGTTAGCCGCAGGCGATGAGGCCGCGGCCGGCTGAGGGGGAGGGCCGGCGGGGTGAATTCCTCGTCCTATTCATCGCGGGGGGGGATTGCCATAAAAAAGGATAAGATCCAGATTGAGGGCGTTGGTTTTCTGTGATGTCCATGCCATGAGCACGCCGCGATTTGAACTGCCCACAACCCCGGCTTGGCCTCCCTTTATTCCCCTCGGGGCGTGGGCGATGGATGAGGAGGAGCTTTTCGGCTTGATTGATGGCCATCAAGTGGATATAATGCCATTTTCTAGAGAATTCATTGGGGATGGCCGAGGTCTGCGTTCGAAAGGGGAGGTTCTTTTTAATACTTGGGAACAGCGGAAAACTGTGGCTGGACCGGAGTGAACTAATGAAAGACAAAGGCTACACGCTGATCGAAGTCCTGGTTGTTGTGGCCATCATGGGGATTTTGATGACGGCTTCCTACCCTGGCATTAAGAACAGCCTCGAAGTCAGGGGCTTGGAAAATCAGGCCAGGTCGGTCCTGGGCAGCTTAAACCAGGCCAAGTTCCAGGCCGTCCGGACGAAGCTGAACCACCGCGTCCGCTTCGACAACAGCCTGGGGTATTGGACCTACTACGTCGAGCAAGAAGTGAGCTATCTCGTCTGGCAAGTCGTTCCCAACCGCGGCCGGAAGTTCATCCCGAGCAAGTTCGCGTCCACCGTCAACCTGCCGAATAACGTCATCGAATTCACACCGCTCGGCATCGCCAGCAACTACAGCACCACTCAGCACGACGTCACGCTCCGCAGTGCCAGTCTGGCAAGCCAGGGGCAGCCGAGCCGCCGGATCATCAACGTTTTCCGGGGCGGCTCAATCCAATACATCAAAGCGACATGATCAAACCAAGGGGGAGATAAGATGGCGGGCAACATGAAAAGGAAAAAGAAGGGACGCGCTGGTTTCACCCTGATCGAGGCGGTGGTGGGCATCGTCCTGGTGGCCGTGGCGGTGCTGGGGCTGGTGGAAATGTTCATGTTGAGCGTGATGAACAATACCCGCTCGGACCGGATCACCACGGCGACCTTCCTCGCCCAGCAAAGGGCGGACGCCCTGAGGAACCTGACCAAGGACGAGCTCAACACTTTCGCCTCTTCAGGAAACATCGACCTCAATGGTGACGGCTCGCCCGACATGATCGACGATGAGCTGCTGGACCTGAACCTGGACAGCCACAACGACTACCGCCGGCTGACCGAAGTGATCCAGGTCGCCTCGACCAGCTGGAGCGTCAGGATCATGATCTTCACTCCCGAGCAATTCGGCATAACAAGAACGCAGCTTCTCACCAGTCCCGACACGCACCGGGTCAAGGCCAACCTCAGCACCCTCGTTAGCCGGGGCTGATCGCGCCTAAGGGGACAGCCATGAGCCAAAAAACAACCACCGTCGCAGGACACCCCGGGCGCGGGAGCGGCCCGCGGGGGTTCACCCTCGCCGAGCTCCTGGTCGGGAGCGCGGTCATGCTGGTCATGATCATCGGGACACTTTCGCTTTATATGAGAAGCAACAAGGTGGCCGTCGACCAGAGCATGTACGCCGAGCTCCAGCACGACGTCAGGTCCGCCATGTTCTTTATCGCCCGCGATATCCGGATGTCCGGAGTCGGGCTGCCGATCGAGTTCGGCGCCTACTATTTCCAGGGCACGAACAACGAGACCCAGGGCTCGTCCCCCGTCACTCCGGACCGGCTGCTGATGATGGGCAACATCGAAGACCCCATCTCCCTGCCGATCCAGCAGTACCAAGGGTCTTCCGTCGTCGTGAATGTGGACGACTACAGCTTCGAGCAGTATCCCTATCCCGACGATTTTTACGTGAACAAGATTTGCCTGATCCTCCCCAACCCCGCCTCCCCCTGCCGGGCGGGCGAAATCCGGTCGATCACGCACGTGACCCATTCCTCGGGCGGCGGCAACGAGAGGGTGAACTGCTCGCCCGGTCTGGCGCCGGGTATCAACCCGCCGGGTGGTCTTTCGGGCACGTGCCCCGATTCTGATAATTACGACGGCGGGCTGGTGACCTTCATCGACGTCAAGGAGTTTTGGCTGGACCTCACCGGGAGCCAATCCGGACCGACCATGAATGCTGCCCAGGGTTACATCGCGCAGCCCAACGTCCTCTACATGACCTTGAACGCCGTCCATTATCCCCTGGCCCAGAACGTCGAGAACCTCCAGTTCGAGTACAACACGGACGCCGACGCGGACGGCCGGCTGGACGGCTTCGTTCCCTGGAACAACACCTGGCTGGATACCCAGATCCTCAGCATCCGCGAGATCCGGGTGGCCATCCTCGGCAGGACGCCGCGGCCGTTCATCACCGCCTCAACCAAGATCAACCCGAATATCAGCCTCTACCAGCGGCCCGTGATCTCGGACACGCCCGCCGCCGCCCAGCCCGACAGGTGCAAGCGGTTCCTCCTGGAATCGGCCTCGAACGTGCGCAACCTGAGCATCAACCTCTACAATTACGGGACGCGCTAGGGGGAGAAAGCATGAAGACACAGACGTCACCAAGAGAGCGCGGCGTCGGCCTGATCATCATGATCATCGTCATTGCCTTCCTGCTGGGCGTGGGACTCCTTCTCCTCTTCGTCACGGGCACGGGTTCGGCGGTGGCCGGCAACGTCCGGCAGCAGGAGCGGGCCTTCAATGCCGCCGAGGCCGGTTTCGACGCCACCTTCGAGCAACTGAATACCAACATCATCCTGAATCAGACCGTCTCGGATTTCGCGCTTCTCTACCGGACCACCTTCAACGGGCAGCCCGGGCTCGACGATTCGAGCCCCAACCCGGCGAACCCGAACTACTACATGCGGCGCACGGATGAAGAACTGTGGACGGATGTCATGAACGACCCCACGAACGCCATCTTCGTCAATCAGCCGCTGACAACCGATGCCTCCATGGCCTACACGGTCTTCCTGCTCAACGACGAGGGGGCGCCGGGCGTCACGCCGAATGATCGGGATTGCGATATCGTCTGTCTCGGCCGGACGGGAAGGAATGTGTATGCCAGGATCATCGTCAAGATCGAGATTCAGCAATAGGCAAAAGGAACAACCATGAGAAAAACAGCTCTGGGTCTTGTCGTTTCCATGGCTCTCTTGGGCTTGTGCCTACTTCAATCGAGCGGCCAGACCTGCGCGACCCAGGGCCGCACGGTGACGGGTTACGCCAACGGCGACCGGTCGACCCTCTCGGTGATGAGCGGGATCGTCATCGACCCCGCGGGCCTGCACCTCAGGCTCCAAAACAAGGGCGCGAACTTCGTCCCGACGTCGAACTATCCGGTGACGACGAACGTCCGGATGACCGGCGCCGCCGCCGACTTCAACGGTGACGGGTTCGTCGACCTGGCCGAAGGCGGCCGGGACCAGGACAACGACGGTCAAGGGAGCGACACCAACCTGTCGATCTTCATCAGCCGGGGCGCCGACCCCGGCAACCCGACCCGGTTCGTATTCGACCCCGCCGTATACATCAATTACCTCGCCACCCTCAGCACCTACGAGATCATCGCCGTTGGGGCCGGCGATTTCAACGGCGACGGCGATGCCGACATCGCCGCCCTCTCCTGGTCGGGAAAACTCTGGCTGTTCACCAACCGTTTCGCGGATAACCACGATACGCCCGGGGGATCGCCGGATTTCAGCAGCGTCCCGACGCTCGTCACGAACCTCATCAACGACGGCGCCACTGAGTACAGCTACACGTCGGAGGGCGCGCATTTCCGATGGGAAAGCAACATCGAGTGCGTGGACATAGACGGCGACAGGGACCTCGACCTGATCGTCGGGATTCCCCAGCGCTACGCCTGGAGCCGCTACGGCGAGGTCGTGATCTTCGTCAACAACGGCGCCGGCACTTTTTCCCGTCTGCCCCAGACCATCAATCCTTACAACAACAATGACACCTACCGGTACGGCGTCTGCGGCGTCGCGGCCGCCGATTTCGACAACGATGGCGACATCGACTTCTACTGCGGCTCGGCGAATTCGCGCAGCATCTATTTTTACCGGAACAACGCGGGGACATTCGCACAGGTCAGCGCGAAAACGATCACTATCCCCAGCTCCCACGGTTCATGCACGTACCTCCGCCAAGGCGACGTCGATAACGATGGGTTCAAGGACTTGGTCCTGGCCACGGACGGCTGGACGGCCAACCCGCCGGGCGGGTATGTTTACTGGTACGAGAATGACGGCACGAACGTCATGACTCAGCACCCCATCCCCACTGGCGGCGCCCAGGTATCGCCCTCAGACGATCTTGACTCGGGCGCCGTCGGCGATTTCGACAATGACGGCGACCTGGATTTCTTCGTGGCCGACGGCAACGACTCCCGTAACTGCTATTTCTTCATGAACGACATCCAGCCGACCTATGTCGACCGCGGCACCGTTTCGTCCCGCAACCTTGTGGGTTGCTCCTTCATTACGTCGGACGAGGCCGTGGTTTCGGCCACGATCCGGGTGTCCGAGTTCAAACCCGCGCAGACGAACATCGTCTACTACCTCTCGAACTCCGACGACCAGAACGGGAACCCCCTGTGGGAGGGGCCGGTCACGCCCGGCGTTCTGTGGACTTTTCAGAGCCCGGGAGATTTTCTGCGCTGGCAAGCCGTTTTCACTTCGTCGAACGAGCTCGTGACGCCGAAGATCAATACCCTGTACATCGACTACAATTACATCACCAAGAGGGAGTATTCTCGGACCTCCCACGCCGCCATCAAGGTCGAGATCGATTCTGCCAGGGCCGGCGACGAGGAGGTCCTTTACTCGGCCTCGTTCGAATTCCCCAAGTGGCGGGGCCACCTCCGCTCCTGGGACGTCACGACCCTCGACCTGAGCCCGAACAGGGGTTCGGTTCTCAAGAACATCCTCGCCGCCAACGCCCAGCCGATCGCCGACGCGGGCGCCCTGTTGGCCTCGAGGGCGGCGTCCTCGCGAATCGTTTACACCGCCTATGATGCCCAATCGGACAGCGTCATGAACGACCGCGTGGATTTCTCGGCGAGCCAGTCGACGATCCTGGAGAACTTTCTCCAGCTCGGTATCGGCAGCCCCGAGGTGCCCCTGCTCATCGACTTCGTGCTGGGGGCGGGCCGGACCTGGAAGCTCGGCGACATCAACCACTCCTCGCCCAAGGCCCTCCTTCCGCCGAGCGGCACCGCCACCATGATGGGGGCAGGCTACGACGCCTTCAAGCAGGCCAACGCCACACGGCGGAAGCTGATTCTTGCCGGCGCGAACGACGGCATGCTCCACGCTTTTGACGCCGTGACCATGGACGAGGTCTGGGCGTTCATCCCGAACAACCTGCTCTACAAGCTCAAGTTCATGCGGGTGACGGACCCGGACTGCGGCGTCTTCCTCTATCATCACTTCTTTGTCGACGGCACGGCGACCATCAAGGATGTTTATTTCGGGGGAGCCTGGCACACGGTCCTGGTGACCGGCCAGGGCACCGGCTGGGGGAAGAACCACGACTGGTATTATTTCGCCCTGGACATCACCGACCCGGTGGCGCCCCGACCCCTCTGGGAGGTCACGGACGCTTTCATGGGGGAGACCTGGTCGGTCCCGGCCGTCGTCAAGATCGCCTCACCCAACAAATGGGTGGCCATGTTCGGCTCCGGCTATGACACCGACGGCGACCCGGGGACCAATATCGGACAATATTTCTACTGCGTGGACATCGAAACGGGCGCCATTCTCAATTCGTTCGAGATCAAAGAAAACCATGAACCGGCGAGCCCCTTCGGCATCCAGAACACCCTGCCCGGGTCGTGCGAAACGGTGGACTTCGAGCCAGGACGGCATGGCCGACGCCGTTTATTTCGGGGACCTGAAGGGCCGGCTCTGGAAGATCGACCTGAGCAGCGATGTCGGATCCTGGAATCCGACGGTCATCTACCGCGACCCGAACCTGTATCCGATCATCACCAAGCCCGCCGTCTATGTCGATGCGGCGAGCAGCAATGCCGCTCACGTCTATGTCGGGACCGGCGGCGATGACCGGGCGCCGAGCACCGGCAACTACTCTTTCGTCGCCCTGATCGACCAAACCGGCGGAGCCTCCGTGGAATGGTACCTGGGGCCGGATGCGCTGGCGACGCAGCTCGGGATCAGCCCGCAGACCAAGAAAGGCGATCTCGCCCCGGGCGAAAGGATTTGGGCCGACCCCGTGATCGCCAACAGGATCGTCTATATCGCGACGCTCGAGGGCAACATCGAATCCCTGAACCCCTGCAACACGTTGGCGGGGGCGGGCCGGATCTACGCGCGGTACATCCTGGGCAATCAGTACGGGGGGACCGCCCTGACGAGCGAGCTGGGAGCACCCATCCAGTATCTCCAGACCGAGCAAAAGGTCAGGTCCGCGGTGACGCTGGGCGAAACCCAAGGTACGTCCAGAACCAAGGGCAGAACCTCAATATGAGGAAGGTGTTCATCCAGAGCTACACGCAGCCGAGCACGGGCGGACCCGAGCCGCCGAGCCAGGTCCTGGCTCAGCCCGTGGTGCAAACGGGCTTGGTCATTAAGCAGTGGCGCGAGGTCTATAAGATCTTTAAACGCTAGAATCTCATTTTCTGGATAGGAAAAGGAAGCGTACATGAAGAAGATTATCTTGTGCCTTTTTCTTTTTATTTCTCTCCTGGGCTTCCTAACGCAGACGAGCGGCCAGACCTGCGCGACCCAAGGCCGCACGGTAACCGGGTACGCCAACGGCGACCAGTCGACCCTGGCGGTGATGAACGGGAGTCATCATCGACCCCTCCGGGCTATACCTTCGGTTGAAGAATAAGGGCGCGAATTTCGCGGTCTCGAGCGGCTATCCCGTCTCCGGATACAACCGACAGACGGGTGCGGCGGCTGATTTTAACGGAGACGGCCTCGTGGACCTGGTCGAAGGAGGATATGATTACGATAATAACCCGAGTCCCAACGACAGCAACCTCGCCCTATTCCTAAGCCAGGGAGCGGACCCGGGTGACCCGCAGAGGTTTTTGTTCAGCGGCCCCGACTACGTTTTATACACCTTCAGCGGCAACCCGCTCTATCAAACTCATAAGATCAATGCCCTGGGTACCGGGGACTTTGACGCGGATGGAGACGCGGACATTGCCGCCCTGACCTGGCAGGGCAGGCTGTTCATCTTTCGGAACAGGTTCATGGAAAATAACGAGGCTCCGGGTTCAATTCCGACGATCGATACTACGCCAACCTTCATCGCCGACCTGATCAATGACGGCTACACCGAGTGGGGGTCAGGCGGCGGCCACCAGCGCTGGGATGGCAACATCGAATGCCAAGATGTCGATGGGGACGGTGACCTGGACCTGATTGTCGGCGTTCCTCAGATATATGCTTATCAGCGGTATGGGGAAGTCGTCGTTTATTTCAACAACGGAACGGGAACGTTCTCCCGTTCGCCCAGGGTGTACAACCCTTTTCCGACCAATGGTCAGAACATAACCCGGTATATGACCGGCGTGACCGGCGTCGCCGCCGCGGATTTCGACGGGGACGGAGATACGGATTTTATCGTCGGCTCGGCAGGGGGACCAGATTTTACTCCGACAAATATGTATTTTTATAGAAACGACGGGTTGGGCAATTTTGCCCCGGATTCCACTCGGACCATGACCTACCCCGCGTCTCGGGGCGGTGTTTCCGCGCTCCGGGGGGGAGACCTGGACAGCGACGGAAAACCCGATGTCGTGCTGTCCACCGACGGCGCCCACGACGGCCAAATGCAGGGCGGCTACCTCTTCTGGTACAAAAACGACGGGACCGGACATTTTACCAGGAGCCCCATTCCGACTAGCGGAGCTCGGCTGAGTTCCTCGGGCGACCTCGACTCGGGCGCCGTCGGCGATTTCGACAACGACGGCGACCTCGACATCTTCGTCGCCGACGGTAATAACTCACTGAACTGCTATTTCGTTATGAACGAAACCTATCCCACCTTTGTGCCCACCGGGACTGTCCATTCCCGTAACCTGCTGGGCTGCGCCTTTCTCACCTCGGACGAGGCCGTGGTCTCGGCCACGATCCGGGTGGATGAGTTCAAACCCGCGCAGACGAACATCGTCTACTACCTCTCGAACGCCAACGATCAGAACGGGAACCCCATGTGGGAGGGGCCCGCCACGCCCGGCGTTCTGTGGACTTTCCAGAACCCGGGGGATTTCCTGCGCTGGAAGGCGGATTTCAGCTCGTCGAACGAGCTCGTGACGCCGAAGGTCAACAGCCTGTATATCGACTACAATTACATCACCAAGAGGGAGTATTCCCGAACCTCCCATGCCGCCATCAAGGTCGAGATCGATTCTGCCCGGGCCGGCGACGAGGAGGTCCTTTACTCGGCCTCGTTCGAATTCCCCAAGTGGCGGGGCCACCTCCGCTCCTGGGACGTCACGACCCTCGACCTGAGCCCGAACAGGGGTTCGGTTCTCAAGAATATCCTGGCCGCCAACGCCCAACCCATCGCCGACGCGGGGGCCCGGCTGGCCTCGCGGGCGGCGTCTTCGCGAATCGTTTACACCGCCTATGATGCCCAATCGGACAGCGTCATGAACGACCGCGTGGATTTCGCGGCGAGCCAGTCGACGATCCTGGAGAACTTTCTCCAGCTCGGTATCGGCAGCCCCGAGGTGCCGCTGCTCATCGAATTCGTGCTGGGGGTGGGCCGGACCTGGAAGCTCGGCGACATCAACCACTCCTCGCCCAAGGCCCTCCTGCCGCCGAGCGGCACCGCCTCCATGATGGGGACGGGCTACGACGCCTTCAAGCAGGCCAACGCCACGCGGCGGAAGCTCGTTTTTGCGGGCGCCAACGACGGCATGCTCCACGCTTTTGACGCCGTGACCATGGACGAGGTCTGGGCGTTCATCCCGAACAACCTGCTCTACAAGCTCAAGCTCATGCGGGTGACGGACCCGGATTGCGGCGTCTATCTCTATCATCACTGGTTCGTGGACGGAACGGCGACCATCAAAGACGTTTACTTCGGAGGCGCCTGGCATACGGTGCTCGTGACCGGTCAAGGCGCCGGCTGGGGGAAGAACCACGAATGGTATTACTTCGCCCTGGACATCACCGACCCGGTGGCGCCCCGACCCCTCTGGGAGGTCACGGACGCTTTCATGGGTGAGACCTGGTCGGTCCCGGCCGTCGTCAAGATCGCCTCTCCCAACAAGTGGGTGGCCATGTTCGGCTCGGGCTATGACACCGACGGCGACCCGTCGACCGACATCGGCCAATATTTTTATTGCGTGGACATCGAGACGGGCGCCATTCTCAATTCGTTTGAGATCAAAGAAAACCATGAACCGGCGAGCCCCTTCGGCATCCAGAACACCCTGCCCGGGTCGTGCGAAACGGTGGACTCCGAGCAGGATGGCGTGGCCGACGCCGTTTATTTCGGGGACCTGAAGGGCCGGCTTTGGAAGATCGACCTGAGCAGCGATGTCGGATCCTGGAATCCGACGGTCATCTACCGCGACCCGAACATGTACCCGATCATCACCAAGCCCGCCGTCTATGTCGATGCGGCCAGCAGCAACACTGTTCACCTTTATATCGGGACCGGCGGCGATGACCGGGCACCGAGCGCAGGCACGTATTCTTTCGTCGCCCTGATCGACCTGACCGCCGGAGCCTCCGTGGAATGGTACCTGGGGCCGGACGCGCTGGCGACACAGCTCGGGATCAGCCCGCAGACCAAGAAAGGCGATCTCGTCCAGGGCGAAAGGGTTTGGGCGGACCCGGTGACCGCCAACAGGATCGTTTATGTCGCGACGCTCGAGGGGAACATCGAATCCCTGAACCCCTGCAACACCCTGGCGGGGGCGGGCCGGATCTACGCGCGGTACATCCTGGGCAATCAGTACGGGGGGACCGCCCTGACGAGCGAGCTGGGAGCACCCATCCAGTATCTCCAGACCGAGCAAAAGGTCAGGTCCGCGGTGACGCTGGGGGAGACGCAGACGGTAACGCCCAGTCCTGGGCAAAGCCAGAATATGCGCAAGGTGTTCATCCAGAGCTATACGCAGCCGGGCACGGGCGGACCCGAGCCGCCGAGCCAGGTCCTGGCACAGCCCGTGGTGCAAACGGGCTTGGTCATTAAGCAGTGGCGCGAAGTCTATAAAGTCTTCAAGCGCTGAGCGCGGTTCAATAATCTTAATGGGGACGGTTCCCAAAAGGAGCCGTTCTCTATGAGTTTTATTCATGCCGGCTCTCCCTGGATTCTCAAGAAGGGTTAGATTCTCTCTCGAGACGAGGATTCCCGAGAAGCCCCGTTCCCGCCGGATTGTTGACTTAGCGGGCCGCCGGCCTCTATAGTGTTGGCCTGAATCGAGGATTCATTTCCAGATGGCCGACGCGTCCTGCCCAGAAACGATCCGGACCTTGGCCCGGTCCTTTACCGATCAAAAGGTGCTGAGGCCCATGCGGACCGTCCGCTATGAGCCGGGGGACGTCCTCGAATACGAGGTCCGCGGCATCATGCCTTCGGGACGGGCCAGGGCCCGGTTCGAAGTTGAAAAGTATGCCGGCGGCGGCTACGCCGGACAGGTGTACCGGGTCAAGCTCCTCAGGCTGGTAGCGGTCGAAGGGCGGATCGGCGGGCTCCAGCCGGGAGTGACCTATGCCCTGAAGATCCTGGTCCCCGCCTCGGGATTCGGCCGCCGGATCAGGAATCTTTTCTACGGCGTCGCCTTCCAGGCGCCCTTTTCGCTCCAGGGCCTCGCCTCGGCTGGCCGGTCCCAGGCGCTCTGGCAGAAGTTCATCCGCCGGGCCGCGAGACTGGAATTCGGGACCGAGTCCGCCGTCGTCGATATCCACGCCACCCTCCTCGACCCCGAGCTCGGGAGCTACGGCGAGGTCAGCGAGTGGGTGGACGGCCGGCTGTGGCGGCTCGAGGTGGACGACGACCTCGACGCCCGGCGCCGCTTTCGGCCGGGTGACCCCGAAACGGGCCTCGGCTCGCCGGAATACCGGACGAAGTGCGACTTCCAGGGCCGGCTGGTCCGGCTGCTCCACGAGATCGGCGCGGAAGAGCTGGCCCGGCAATACGAGTGGTGGTCCCTCAAGAGCCAGCCCAACGCCATGAAACGGATCGCCAGCGACCCCGACCCGCGGGCCGGGCTGGTGGCCGTCGACTTCCGGGCGGGCATGGCCCTGCTCCCGGTCCTGCCCGAGTGCCCCGCCGACTTCAAGCTCATCGTCCGGGGGCTCCGCCGGGGCCGCCTTGTCCAGTTCGACAAGGGAGACATCGGCAGGCTCGAAGCCTATGTCGAAAAGCACGGCGCCGAATTCGCCGACCTCAAGCCGTCGCTCGAAGAGCTCCGGCGCGGAGACGGGGCTTACCGCGATTCTCTCATCGACGTCACATATCATCATATACAGCTCGCCAGGCCGGCGCTGCGCCGGTCGATCATGGGCGGTTTCCGGGAGAGCTGGCGCGTCCGTAACCTGGTTGACGACGGTGCGTCCGCCAAGCTGGCCGGGAGCGGCCTTCTCTCATTTCTCTTTCTCCTTGTGGGGCTGGCCCCGCTCGCGACACCGGCGCTGCTACTTTTTGCCTGGCCGGGCGCGGCCTGGTGGAAGTATCCGCTCTGGGCGCTGCCGCTCCTCGGATCGCCCCTCCGCCGCCTCTGGGGGCGGGCCGACCTGCGCCGCCATTACGGCCGGCTGCTGACGAGCCCGGCCTATTTCGGCCGCTCGGTCCGGGCCCACGTTGCCGAGAGCCTCATCGGCTGGGTTCGCTCCGGCCGGGTGTCCGAGTCGAGGGCCCTCCTCATCGCCGGTGCGCCCGGGCGGTATTTTCTCCATTTCCCCCTGTCCGCGCTGCCGGCGGGCATCCACAGGTTCCTCACCGACAGGTCCGCCTTCAAAGCCAGCCTGTCCCGCGTGTTCATCCGTCCTTTCAAGCTCTATTTCAACGCCCAGGAGCGAGAGAAGTGGCTGCGCGACATGATCGCTGCGGGCGAGCGCAACGGCCTGCTCTCAGCGGACGAGGCGGCCCACATCGTCGGGCAGATCGGCGAACCGTTCATCCGGAAATATCTCAAGAGCCTGGCCGTCCATCTGGCGACGCTTTTCCTTTCGGAAACTGTGTTCCTGACGGTCGCGGTTGTCTATGTTCTCGGCCATCCCGAGCTCGGCTGGTCGCAGGCCATGCTCCAGGCGGGGCTCATCGTCGCGGCCTTTAACCTCCTCCCGGTGTCTCCGGGATCGCTCGTCCGCGGGTTCTACGTCGTCGGGCTGTGCATCAAGGAGAGAAACGTCAGGGATTACGCGCTGGCGCTTCCCGTGAGCTTCTTAAAGATGATCGGTTATCTCGCCTTTCCCCTGCAGATGGCTTACCGTTACCCCGACCTGGCGCGATTCATGGCCGCTCATTGGGCGACGGAGGCCGTCCACCGCGTGCCGGTCTTCGGTGAGAGGGGCGCCTGGCTCGAGCACTTCGTCTTCGATGCATTCTACAATTTCCCGCTGACGGTCCGCCGGCGGATCCGCAAGCGGACCGAGTTGCGCCGGGAATTGCGGCCACGGTCTGCCCAGGCGCCGGCCTTCGCCCTGGCCGGGACGTTCCTCCTGGCCGCGTTGGATTTCGCCTGGTTTCGGGCGAAGGGCGCCCCGCCTCGCCTGGAAGATATCTGGTGGATTGTCCCCCTGGTCCCGGCCTTCGTCGCAGCCCTGGTTTCCAGGGGAGCGGGGGGGATGTCCCTGGGCGGCCGCCTCCTCCTCGGCACGGGGAGCGGCGCCCTGACGGGACTGCTGTATGCCCTGGCCAACACCTTCCTGCCGGCTCTCTACGGGGGAGCATCGGATCCGGCCGGCCTGGCCGCGAGCTGTTTCGCACATTTTTCGATGGCGGCCGTCGCGGCCGCGCTCGGCGCCCTGATCGCCGAGACCCGCCCCCTCTAATAGAGATGATTCGATTTTCTCGGATCGGGTGAAAAAACCTTTCTCGATCGCCGGAAAATAGGACCGTCCCCTTTATGATCCCCCTTAAGTCCCGGCCGTTTATTGTCTCTCTTTTTTGTGTATGATAAAGTGTCATTTTTCCAGACGGAGGAGAACATGAATGTTCTCATAATCCTGGCCGTCGCCGCCGCGGCCTTCTCGCTGGCCAGCCGTTTTTATTCCCGGTACATCGGCCGCATCCTCGGTGAGGACCCGGCCCGGGCCACGCCGGCCATCACCTGCTGCGACGGCCGCGACTACGTCCCCACCAAACCCTACGTTGTGTTCGCCCATCATTTCTCCGCCATCGCCGGCGCCGGCCCCATCCTGGGCCCGACGATGGCCATCCTCTACGGGTTCGTTCCCGCCTGGCTGTGGGTGGTCCTGGGCGGCATCTTCATCGGCGCCGTCCACGACTACACCACGCTCTTTATCAGCATGCGCGAGGGCGGAAAGTCGATGGCCGAGGTGGCCCGCAAGACTCTGGGCCCGATGGGCTTCAACCTGTTCATCGGCTTCACGATCATCATGATCGTCCTCGTCACATCGTCGTTCCTGAGCGCCACGTCGATATCGCTGACCTCGCTCTGGCCGCTGACCAAGCTCGGGATCGTCGAGGGCAAGACGTTCCTCAAGACAGTCGTCAGGGACGGGGTCGTGCTCGGCCGGATCGGCGGCATCGCCTCGATGTCGGTGATCGTCATCACCCTGAGCTCGCCCTTCCTGGGCTGGCTGATCACGAAAAAGAAGCTGAAGACCATCCCGGCCTACCTCATCGCCTCGGTCATCTGTGTCGGCTCGGTCCTGCTCGGGATCGCCCACCCGGTCGCGCTGGCGCCGACGACCTGGATGATCATCATCTCGATCTACGTCCTGATCGCGGCCGGCGTGCCCGTCTGGCTCATCCTGCAGCCCCGCGATTTCATCAACGTCCAGATCCTCTACGGCGGGCTGATCCTGATGGTCGTCTCGCTGTTCGCGACCGGGTTCGGGGGCCTGTCCGTCTCCATGCCGGGTTTCAACCTGAGGGAGGGCGTGCAGAGCCTGGGGTTCATCTGGCCGATGATGTTCTGCACGATCGCCTGCGGCGCGATCTCGGGGTTTCACGCCCTGGTTGCCGGCGGGACGACGGGTAAGCAGCTCCAGTGCGAGCCGGACGCCCGCCGGGTGGGCTTCAACGCCATGCTGCTCGAATCGCTCTTGGCGGTCTGTGTCCTGCTCGCTCTGGGCTCGGTCATGAGCTTCGCCGACTACAAGTCGATTGTCTGGCCCGTCGACCCCGCCGTCAGGTCGAACCCCATTCTGGGGTTCTCGCTGGCCGCCGGCCAGCTCTTCCACCGCGGCCTGGGCATCCCCGTGGCGCTCGGGTCGGTGTTCGGCATCCTTCTCGTCGAGGGATTCGTGATCACCACCCTGGACGCCGCCGTCAGGCTCAACCGTTACCTTTTCGAAGAGCTCTGGACCATCCTGTTCAAGAACCCGCCGCGCCTGCTCAGGCACTACTGGTTCAACTCGGCTCTGTCGGTCGCCCTGATGTGGACGCTGGCCTACTCGAACGCCTTCAACGTCCTCTGGCCGATCTTCGGCAGCGCCAACCAGATGCTGGCCGCCCTGGCCCTGCTGGCGGTCTCGGCCTGGCTGCTACTCCGGAAAAAGAAGGCCGCCTTCGCCCTTGTCCCGGCCGTTTTCATGCTGCTGACGACAATCGCCTCGCTCGTCATTTTGCTCGTGGGCTACGTCCGGAATGGCAACTATGTGCTCATCGGCGCCGACCTCCTGCTCCTGGCTCTCTCGGCCGGGGTGGTCGCGCTGGTCGTCAAGCGTTTCCGCAGCCTCGGCCGTCAGCCCGCCGCGGAGACGGCCTGAGATCGGGCCCGCGCCCGGAAAGACAGAAGGAGGGATGAAATGACCGATCCGGCCGACGAAGCCGTCGACCTCTCGGCCACCGACATCGTCATCGAGGCTCTCAAGATCATCAAAAGCGAGATCCTCGCCTACGCCGTCATCGTGGCCGCGCTCCTGATCGGGACCGGTTCGCTCGGGTTGGAAGTCCTGCGCGAGCTCAAATGGCCGCTGGTCATCGTTTTCACCGTGGCTCTCATCGCCTATTTCTTCGCCCGGGCCGTCCCCCGGGCAAAGACCGCGCTCCGGCTCAGGTCATCGGCCGGACGCAGCCCGGCCGTTCCGTCCGACGGCACGAGATAATCATGGACCCCATCATCAGCCTGCAATTCATCGACTACGCCATCATCGCCGGCTACATCCTGGCCATGGTCTTTGTCGGCTACTCGCTGCGGAGGTACATGCGCACGGGAGAGGATTTCTTCCTGGCCGGCCGGTCACTGCCCGGCTGGATCACGGGCCTGGCGTTCCTGTCCGCCAACCTGGGCGCGCTCGAGGTCATCGGCATGGTGGCCAACTCCGCCAAGTACGGCATGGTAACGGTCCACTTCTACTGGATCGGGGCGATCCCGGCCATGATCTTCCTGGGGATCTTCATGATGCCGTTCTATTACGGCAGCAAGGTCAAGACCGTGCCCGAATACCTCAAGCTGCGCTACAACGAGGCGACCCGCGGCCTGAACGCGATCTCGTTCGCCGTGATGACCGTCCTGATGAGCGGCGTCAGCCTATATGCCATGGCCCTGCTCTTCGAGCACATGCTCGGCTGGTCGCTGACCGCGAGCATCCTGTTCGCGGCCGTCGTCGTTCTCCTTTACGTCTTCTGGGGGGGCCTGTCGTCCTCGATCTACAACGAGGTCATTCAGTTCTTCCTCATCTGGCTGGGCCTCCTGCCCGTCGTCTACCTGGGCGTCAAAAGCGCGGGCGGGTTCTCCGGGCTGACCCAAAAGCTGCCCGCGGCCTTTTTCCACGCCTGGAAAAACCTGGGAAGCTCGGCCGAGAGTCCGCTGGGGGTGAGCTGGATGGGTGTCGTCCTCGGCCTCGGGTTTGTGCTCTCGTTCGGATATTGGACGACGGACTTCCTGGTCGTCCAGCGGGCGCTGGCCTCGAAGAACCTGACAGCCGCCCGGACGACGCCGATCCTGGCCGCCTTTCCGAAGATCCTCATCCCGATCCTGGTCGTGCTTCCGGGACTGGTGGCCGTCGCCGTCCTGCCGGAATTCGCGGCATCGGCGCCACCGGGCGCCGAGTACAATTCCGCCCTGATCTTGATGATGTCCCGGTTCCTGCCGAACGGCATCCTCGGCCTGGCCATCACGGCCCTCCTGGCGAGCTTCATGTCCGGCATGGCGGGCAACGTGACGGCCTTCAACACGGTCTGGACCTACGATATCTATGCCTCCTACATTAAGAAGGGGCAGCCGGACGCGCACTACCTCAAGGTGGGCAAAATCACGACGGTCGCCGGCGTGCTGATCAGCATCGGCACGGCTTACATCGTCAGGCAGTTTCCCAACCTGATGGATTTCGTGCAGCTCGTTTTCTCGTTTTTCAACGCGCCGCTGTTTGCCACTTTCCTCCTGGGCATGTTCTGGCGCGGGGCGACGCCCTGGGGCGGGTTCATCGGGCTCCTGAGCGGCATCGCCGCCGCGGCGGGGCACTTCATCCTCTACAAGGCGGGCGTCCTCCACTACGCCTCAGAGATGGGGGCCAACTTCTACCAGGCTTGGTGGGCCTGGCTGACGGATTTTGTCGTGACCATCGCCGTCAGCCTGTTCACCGTCAAGAAAGACCCCAAGAGCCTGGCCGGGCTCGTCTACGGCCTGACCCCGCTCACCAAGGAGTCCGTCAGGCTCTGGCTGCGGCCCGAGGTCTGGGGGTCACTGGCTCTCGTCATCATGGTGGTCCTGAATATCATATTCTGGTAAGGCACGGCTGCCTGAACAGGAGCGGAGAACGAAAATGACGGAAGAGAATACCGAACCGAAAAAGGGCCACTTCCTGGACATCAAGATCCCCCTGGGGGGACTGCTCAGCTTCTACGGGGTGGCCCTTGTCCTCTATGGGCTGCTTTCGGGAAAAGAGGTCTATGCCCGGTCGATGGGCATCAACGTCAACCTCATCTGGGGCGTCATTATCCTGGCTGTCGGGCTGGCGCTCCTGTTGACAGTGTTCGCAGCCCGGCGCCGGCGGAAAACTCGGGAACTTTGATCGCGGCCGGCCCGCGCTATCCCCGCTCTTTCGTCGCGGGGGCCAGGGCGCTTTTTCTGATTCCGTAAGCGAAGTAGATCACCAGGCCGAGAACCAGCCAGACAAGGAACCGGATCCAGGTGACAAACGGCAGGCTCTTCATCAGGTAGCCGCAGAGCACTATCCCAAGAGCGGGAAGGAAGGGTGTCAGGGGGGCCTTGAACGGCCGCTGGACATCGGCCCGCACATGCCTGAGGACGATCACCCCGGCGCAGACGATCACGTAGGCGAACAGCGTCCCGATCGAGCAGAGCTCGGAGGAGACGTCGATGGGGGTGAGCGCCGCGCCGATGGCGACGATCCCACCGGTCAGCCAGGTCGTGACGTAGGGCGTCTTGTATCGCGGGTGGACCCGGGCCAGGCTGGGGGGGAGGAGGCCGTCCCGAGACATAGCGAACAGGATCCGGGGCTGCCCCATGATGAGGACAAGGAGGACGCTCGTGATGCCGGCGATGGCGCCGACGCTGATAATTGCCGAAGCCCAGGGCATCTCGAGCGTGTTGAGCACCTTGGCGATCGGGTCGGCCACCCCGAGCTCGGTGTAGGGGACGACCCCGGTCATGATGGCCGCGACCAGGATATAAAGGACGGTCGCCACGATGAGCGAGCCCATGATGCCGATCGGCAGGTCGCGCTGCGGGTTCTTGGCCTCCTCGGCCGTCGTCGAGACCGCGTCGAATCCCACGTAGGCCAGAAAGACGATGGCGGCGGCCGTCATCACGCCGTTGAACCCGAAGGGCATGAACGGCCGCCAGTTGGCGGGGTTCACGTGCCGGAAGGTGATCAGGATGAAGAACAGGATGACCGAAACCTTGATGATGACGATCGTCAGGTTGACCCGGGAGCTCTCCTTGATGCCCCGCACCAGGAGCCAGGTGATGAACAGCACGATGATGACAGCCGGCAGGTTGAAGATGCCGGGGTTCTTGTCCCAGGGTGAGGCAGCCAGGCTCTGCGGGATCTCGATCCCCACGGCGTTTCGAAGAAGATTCACGAAATAAGCCGACCAGCCCGTCGAGACGAGGACGGCCGCCACCATGTATTCGAGGATGAGGTCCCAGCCGATCACCCAGCCGAAGATCTCCCCGAGAGTGGCGTAACCGTAGGTGTACGCACTCCCGGAGACGGGGATCATGGCCGCGAGCTCCGCGTAGCAGAGGGCGCTGCAGGCGCAGGCGATCGAGGCGATGGTGAAGGACAGGATGATGCCGGGGCCGGCGTTCCGGGCGGCCTGGACGCCGGGCAGGACAAAGATGCCCACGCCGATGATGCAGCCGATGCCGATGGCCGCGAGGTCCCAAGCGGTCAACGCCCGCCGGAGCTTGTGGCCTTCCTGCTGGGTGTCGGCCATGATCCGGCCCAGGGGCTTCGTTCGCAACAGGTTGTGTCGCATGGGACGTCGATATTATCCGGGGCAGGGGAGTAAGTCAAGAATCGGCCTATTTGAAAAATGCCCGGGTTTCCGTTATATTCTCTTTCTCAATCCGTTTGGTGCGCCCGTAGCTCAGCTGGATAGAGCGACTGACTACGAATCAGTAGGTCGGCGGTTCGAGCCCGTCCGGGCGCACGTCCTCACCCCTATAAAAGCCGATTTTCCCTTTGGTTTTGGTTTATTCCCTTTAGTCAAACCTGTGAGATTTCCTGTTAGATTTTTTCCCGCGGCTCAACAAAGCTGACCGGGGTTCTTTCTCACGATAGGAGATTCGTTATGAACGGGAGCAAACTGCTCAAACTGAAGGCTGTCCTCTACAGCGACGATGGGGGAGAGTCCTGGGTGCTTGTGCGTCCCTATAGGCTCGGTAAAGCCCGCTAGGGCTGGGGTGGGATTGACAAAGCGTGCGATTTTCCAGTAAAAATCCAACAAGGAACGGAACGAGTTATTCTCTTCGCAGACGGGCCGCATGCCAGCCGATGGATCTCTTCTTTCCCATCGTAGGGAGGACTCACATGAGAATTCCCGGGGAGGTCACGCCATGACAAAAAGAATTATCCTGGCCGGAGTTCTTCTGGGATTATCGTGTTTCAGTCTCTCGTCGGGGCCGTTGGGACGAGATGTCAAATCAACGCAGCTCATAGCGCCCAGGGGCGAAACACGGTCGCTCCCCAATCCCGCGAACATGCAGATCAAAGCTGACCCGGATTATGGCCGGCTGCCGCTGTATTTCATCCCGAACAAAGGCCAGCTGGACGCGCGGGTCGCCTATTACGTCCAGGGCAAGGACAAGACCCTGTATTTCACGCCGGAGGGGATCACTTTTGCGTTGGTGAAAGCGGCTGAGAAAGATGATGGCCTGGGGAATCCCGAGGCCGAGAAAGCGAAGCGAGCGGACAGGAAAGGAAGCCTCTTGGCGATCGGCTCGCAAAACGAGAA
Source organism: Candidatus Aminicenantota bacterium (assembly GCA_963764885.1). GTDB lineage: Bacteria > Acidobacteriota > Aminicenantia > Aminicenantales > UBA8522 > CAVSCD01. The sequence continues at coordinate 217,994 of CAVXUH010000006.1, read as the reverse complement.
AACAGAGCTCGACCAAGGTCAAATCAGTCGAGGAGCGGCAAGCCGGGAGCGCTGGGCAGTCAAGCTGGGTTTTATCGGCGCCAACCCCGGCGTCCAACCTGTGGGAAATTCAGAAACAGGGGCGGTCGTTTCGTATTTTAGGGGCCATCAAGAAGAATGGCACGCCGGCCTGCCGACCTATTCGCAGGTGACCTATCCCGACCTTTGGCCCGGCGTCGATCTTGTCTATTACGGTACGGTCAACCGCCTGAAGTATGAATTCGTCGTCCGGCCGGGGGCAGATCCTTCAAGCATCCGGCTGGCCTATCGGGGCGTGGATGGGATCTCGGTAGACGATAGAGGCCGGTTGAATATTCACACTCCCGCCGGAGATTTCCAAGACGATGCGCCTGTGGCTTATCAGGAAAAAGACGGTAAAAGGACAAATGTGCGGTTGGCGTACGAGCTTGCTGAATCTTGCCCGGAGGGCTCAGAGGCTAGGGCCGATTCTCAACCCGCATCGCCCGCTTCATCAGACATTGAAGCTGGGGACCGAAGCGAATACGGTTTCTCGGTCGGCAACTATGATTCCAGCGAACCGCTCATCCTCGACCCGGCCATTCTTGTCTACTGTGGCTTCATCGGCGGCAGCAGCGGCGAAGACAGCACTGGAATAGCCGTGGACAGTTCCGGCAATGCCTACGTTACGGGATATACCTGGTCAACTGAAACAAGCTTCCCGGTCGCAACCGGGCCGGACCTGACCTACAACGGAACGAGCATGAATAGCGATGCGTTTGTGGCCAAAGTCAATAACGCGGGGACACGGCTTGATTACTGCGGCTATATCGGCGGCACGGGGCTGGATTACGCGTACGGGATCGCTGTGGATGGGGCCGGAAATGCCTATGTCCTAGGAACGACCGGTGGTTCGAACTTCCCGGTCCTGCTCGGACCTGACCTTACCCCTAATGGTGAAGATGATGCTTTTGTGGCCAAGGTTAACTCATCGGGGACGGCGCTTGTCTATTGCGGCTACATCGGCGGTGCGGGTCCTGACAGCGGCTACAAAATTGCCGTCGATGGCTCCGGGGCCGCCTACGTCGCCGGAAGCACAGATTCGAGCGAGGCGACTTTCCCCGTCATGATCGGTCCGAACCTAATATACAACGGAAGCGGGCACGGCTTTGTCGCCAAGGTCGACCCTGCGGGGACGGGGCTTGTCTATTGCGGTTATCTCCCCGGCGGCGGCGGCGGAATCGCGGTGGATAAAACCGGAAATGCCTACGTCACGGGGACGACCGGCTTGGCCGAGCCGACATTTCCCGCTCTTCTTGGTCCAGACCTGAGCAATAACGGCGGACCCTCTGATGCCTACGTAGCCAAAATCAATGCCGCGGGGACGGGCTTTATCTACTGTGGCTATATCGGCGGGGCCGGGCAGGACGAGGCCAACAGTCTTGCCGTGGATGGGATCGGCAATGCCTATGTCATGGGGTATACTTGGTCCGATGAGGCAACTTTCCCGGTCACAGTCGGGCCGGACTTGACCTATAACGGTGGACCAGACGCGTTCGTGGCCAAAATCAACACCACAGGGACCGGCCTCATCTACTGCGGCTACATCGGCAGTGTAAGCTATGGTGTAATCGGGGGCAATGGGATCGCGGTGGATGAATCAGGCAATGCCTACATCGATGGGAGCACAGGGCAAACTCAGGCGACCTTTCCCGTTCTCATAGGTCCAGACCTCACTTATAACGGTGGTAGTAATGATGTTTACGTGGCGAAAATCAATCCTGCAGGGGCGGGCTTTATCTACAACGGCTATATCGGCGGCTCTTCGGATGATCGGGGAGCCAGCATTGCCGTGGATGCGTCCGGCAATGCTTATGTCTCCGGAATAACATGGTCCAACCAGTCGACGTTCCCGGTATTGGTCGGCCCTGACCTGACATATAATTCGGGGATCCGGGATGCGTTCGTAGCCAAGATCTATTCATTCGATATTCCCTCGCACAAGCGTGCCGTCGGCGATTATGACGGCGATGGGGCCGATGAGCTCGCTGGGGACTTCGGCGCGATGGGCGCCTGGATCTACGACAAGTCCTCCTGGTTCCAGATCACAACCGTCGACTCGGATAACTTGATCCCCTTCGATGGCGATGGCGACCGGATCAAGGAGATCGCTCTGGACCTGGGCTCCTGGGGAATATGGATGTGGGACTTAGGGGTCTGGACTCCCCTCGACCCGAATGACGCGGAATACCTGATCGCCGCCGACCCCGACGGCAATGGCATTGATGAGCTCATCATCGACCGCGGCGCCCAGGGCCTCTGGTGGATGCAGGAGAGCGGGGTCATAAGTTCAATAAGCCCACTCGACCCGCAGGACATGATGGCGGTCGATACCGATGGCGACGGCAGCCAGGAGATCCTGGTCGATTTCGGCCCCAACGGGTTGTGGGCCTGGGACAGCGGCAACTGGACCGAGCTGAGCGGGGCCGACGCCCTGACGATGGTCCGAACGGATGTGGACGGGAACGGCACGGACGAAATCGCCGTTGGCTTCGGCAGCCTGGGCTTGTGGCTTCGCGGAGGCGGGGACTGGGGACCGCTAACCGGGCTCAGCCCGGATAAGCTTGTCTCCGGGAAGATGGCATCGGGCTGGGGCGAGGAAATCGTCGGGAACTTTGGAGTTCTCGGAGTGTGGAGTTGGCAGCGCGGCGTCTGGGGTCAGTTGAGCGGAGAGAACGCGGAAGGCACGATCACGGCCGATACGGACGGAGACGGGGTCGAAGAGGTGGCCGCCGATTTTTCGATGCTGGGACTCTGGCTCTGGGAAGGTGGAACGTGGGTCGAGCTGACGGGTAATAATCCCGAAGGCACGCTGGCAGCGGATACCGACGGCGACGGCGCTAAGGAGCTGGTTGTCGACTTCGGCCCTCTCGGCGTCTGGCTGTGGGACGGCGGCAATTGGAGCCAGATCAAGTCAGACAATCCTGACTAAAAGAAGCGCCGCGGCGCGGGGAAGCCCGAAGCACAGGATTGTCTCCAACAAAACAAAATCGAAAACCGAAAAGACGATCGAAGCTTTCACCAGCAGGAGCTAATTCCTGATTTACGTGAATTAGCTTGACTAGGGAAATCGGCCACGAATCAGTAGGTCGGCGGTTCGAGCCCGTCCGGGCGCACTCCCAAAGCCTTCATTAACCGTCTCTCCTGTTGCCGCGTCCCGCGCGACCCGGTTTGACACCTCTTTTTCGGTTGGTTTATGATGCTATTGGGAAGAGAGGTCGGGCGAGGCAAATTGAATATGTCCTTTTTTTCTTAGGGCGGCCCCTCCCAAGGAGTCTTTGATGAAGAAAAGACGACCCCCAACGGCCAAGCCCCCCGGCAGCCGCAGGCTGAGGCCGACCTCTCGGAGCGCGGGCCCGCCGGATGCTGCCTTCCCGGTGGTGGGGATCGGCGCCTCGGCGGGAGGACTCGAAGCCTTCGAGCTCTTTTTCAAGAACATGCCGCCGGACAGCGGCCTGGCCTTCGTCCTGATCCCCCACCTTGACCCGGCCCACGCCAGCATGATGCCCGACCTGCTCAAGCGGTTCACCCGGATCAAGGTCGTCGAGGCGGAGGACGGCGTCGCTGTCCGACCGAACGAGGCCTATATCATACCTCCCAACAAAGACTTGGCCATCTACCATAGGACGCTCCAGCTGACCTTGCCCGAAAAGTCGCGCGGCCTGAGGATGCCGATCGATTCTTTCTTCCGCTCCCTGGCCGAGGACCTGGGGGACAAGGCCGTCTGCATCATCCTCTCGGGGACGGGGACGGACGGCACCATGGGGCTCCGGGCCGTCCACGGCGCCGGCGGCCTGACCATGGTCCAGGAGGCGGGGACGGCGAAGTACGAGGGCATGCCCAAGAGCGCCCTCGCTACGGGGATGGCCGACTTCGTCCTGCCGGTCGAAAAAATGCCGGCGCAGCTCCTGGCCTACGCGAAGAAGATCACGGGCAAGAAAGTCCTCACGGTCTCGCCGGCCGACAAGCCGCCCTCGGGCCTCTTGAAGGTCCTGATGATCCTTCGCTCACAGACGGGCCACGATTTCTCCTCGTATAAGAAGACGACGATCCACCGGCGCGTCGAGAAGAGGATGGACCTCCACAACATCGAGGACCTGACGACCTACGCGCGCTACGTCCAGGAAAACGCCGACGAAGTGCAGGCGCTCTTCAAGGAGCTCCTGATCGGCGTCACGAGCTTTTTCCGCGACCCCGAGGCCTTCGAAACCCTGAAGAAAAAGTTCCTGCCGCAGGTCCTCGAAAACAAGCCGGACGGCTACAACCTCAGGGTCTGGGTCCCGGGCTGCGCGACCGGGGAAGAGGTCTATTCCCTGGCCATCGCCTTCATGGAGCAGCTCGAGAAGCTCCAGAAGGACATCAATCTCCAAGTTTTCGGGACGGACATCGACGAGGACGCCATCGGGACCGCCCGGGCGGGTTTCTATCTCGACAACATCGCGGCCGACGTCTCCCAGGACCGGCTCCGGCGCTTCTTTACCAAGGAAGAGAGCGGGTTCCGGATCAAGAAGACAGTCCGGGAGAACGTGGTCTTCGCCGCGCAGAACGTCATCAAGGACCCTCCCTTCACCAGGCTTGACCTGATCAGCTGTCGGAACCTCCTCATCTATCTCGAGGCCGACCTCCAGAACCGATTGCTGCCCATATTTCACTTCAGCCTCAAGCCCGGGGGGATCCTTTTTCTGGGCACGTCCGAGAGCATAGGCAAGTTCACCGACCTCTACACGGCGCTCGACAAGAAATGGAAAATCTTTCAGACCAAGGGAAGCACGGTCGGCCATCCCGCGGTCCTGGCCGGCCCCTGGAACTACGACTATGCCCGGCCGGCGGGCGAGACCGAGGCCGGAAATCTCCGCAAGCCGAGCCTGGGTGAGCTCACCCAGAAGCTCCTGCTCGAGACGTTCGCCCCGCCGTCGGCCATCGTCAACGACAAAGGGGAGGTCCATTACATTTACGGTCAGACGGGAAAGTACCTCGAGCCCGCTCAGGGCCAGCCCAGCCTGAATATCCTGGACATGGCCCGGGAGGGCCTCCGGGTCGAGCTCCGCTCGGCGCTTCACGGCGCGGCCGCTAAAAAAAAGGAGATGAGGTTGAGCGGGCTCAGGCTCAGGGTCGACGGCGAAGACCGCGAGGTCAACGTGTCCGTCAAGCCCCTGAACGAGCCGGAGCTCGAGGGTTTTTTCCTCGTCGCGTTCCAGGACGCCGTGCCCGCCCCTAAGGAACCCGGAGAATCCCGAAAGAAGACGGCCGGGCGGCGCGACGGGAAAACGGAGGAGCTCGCCCAGGAACTGGCCTACACCAAGGAGAATCTCCAGGCGACGATCGAGGAGCTCCAGGCGGCCAACGAGGAGCTCCGGTCCACGAACGAGGAGTTCCAGTCCACCAACGAGGAGCTCCAGAGCACGAACGAAGAGCTCGAGACCTCGAAGGAGGAGCTGCAGTCCGTGAACGAGGAGCTGGTGACGGTGAACTCGGAGCTCCAGGCGAAGATCGACCAGCAGACCAAGACCGAAAACGATATGAAGGTGCTCCTCGACAGCATTAACATCGGGACCATCTTCCTCGACGTCAACCTCGCCATCAGGCGTTATACGTCGATGGCCACCCGGGTGTTCAACCTTATCCCCACGGACATCGGCCGGCCGCTCAACGATATCCGATCGAACCTGAAAGACGAATCGCTGTCCGCCGATTCCGTGCGCGTGCTCGAGACGCTCCAAGCCCTGGAAAAGGAGGTCGAGAGCCGGGACGGCCGGCCGTATCTTCTCAGGATCCTGCCCTCGAGGACGCCCGACAACGTGATCGACGGTCTGGTCGTAACCTTCACCGACATCAGCCGGTTCAAGCAGGCCCGGCGGGACTCCCTGACGTCCCAAGAGACCGCCTCCCGGCCTGCCTTTGCTAAACCGGGGCCAAAGGGGGACAAGAAGTGAAGCGACCCGGGCGGCGCCCGACGTCAGGGCCGGCCAAGCGAAAGGCGGCGGCCGCCAAGGGAGGCCCGGCGCCGGCCGACCCCAAGATCGATGAGCTACGCGCCCGGGCCGAAGCCCTCGCCGCGAGCCGCCGGGCGGACCTGGACAAGAAGTCCGCCGGGCAAGTCGGGGAGCTGATCCACGAACTCCAGGTCCATCAGATCGAGCTCGAAATGCAGAATGACGAGCTCCGCCGCGCCCAGGTCGAGATCGAGGAATCCCGTTCCCGGTTCGTCGACCTCTACGACTTCTCGCCGGTCGGCTATCTCACTCTGGGAAGGGCGAGCGTGATCCGCGAGGCCAACTTGACCGCGGCCCATCTCCTCGGGATACCCCGCCGGGACCTGGTCGGCCGGATCTTCACCCAGCACATCGCCCCGGGGCACGTCGATGCCTTCGTCGAGTTCAAGTCGCGGGTCCTGGGCGGCTCCCGCGGGCGGCTCCTCGAGCTGGAGATGCTGCGGCCCGACAAGTCCCGCTTCTGGATTTCTTTAGAATGCCTGGCTGTCACCGTGGAGGGGGAGCGCGCCCCCTGCCTTCGCTGCTCCCTGAGCGAGATCACCGAGCGCCGGCTCCAGGAGGAGAAAGTGCGCGAGAAGACGGCCCAGCTGGCCGAAGCCAACACCAGCCTGCTCGCAGAGATGGCGAGGCACCGGGACACGGAAGCCGAGCGGCTGCGTCTCTCGGCGGCGGTAGAACAGGCGGGCGAGGCCGTCGTCATCATGGACAGGGACGGCTTTATCCACTACGTCAACCCCGCCTTCGAGCGGAAGACGGGACTGTCGAAAGAGAGCCTCGTCAGCCGCAACTATTTCGATTTTCTGTGCGGCATCGGCGGCGACCCGGCGCTCCCGGACAAAGCGCGCGGTCTCGTCCGGACGGGCGCCGGTTCGAGCTTTCACATCTCGCGTCAGGCCGACGCCGGCCGGGCTCGGGAATTCGATATCACCTTCAGCCCGATCAAAGACGGGGCGGGTTCGCCCATCAGCTACCTGGCCGTCGAGCGCGACGTCACCGAACAGCTCCAGCTCGACCAGTACGTGCGCCGGTCGCAGAAGATGGAGGCGCTGGGCACCCTGGCGGGGGGTGTCGCCCACGACTTCAACAACATCCTGACGCCGATTGTCATCAACATGGAGCTGGCCCAGCTCGAGCTGCCCGAGGGGAGCTCCTTGAAATCCTATGTCGAGATGACCCTGGCCGCTGCCCAGCACGGCAAAGAGCTGATCAGCCAGATCATCGCTTTCAGCCGGCAGAAGGAGCCCCGGCGGGAGAGGCTGAACCTCGACGACCTGGTCAAAGAGACCCTCGAGCTGCTCGCGACTTCACTTCCCGGGAATATCACCGTCCGCAGGGAGATCTTCCGGGCGCGCGGCGCGATCATGGCCGATCCCGGGCAGGTTCGACAGCTCATTATCAACCTCTATAACAACGCGGTCTACGCCATGAAGGAGAGCGGGGGGGTTCTCGAAGTGGGTTTGGCCCCGGTCGAGGTCAGCGGCTGCCAGGCGTTGGTCGCCACGGACCTCGCCCCGGGGCCATATCTCAAGCTGACCGTCAGGGACACGGGCGCGGGCATGGCGCCCGAAGTCATGGAGAAAGCCTTTGACCCCTTCTTCACCACCAAAAAGCAGGGCGAGGGCGCTGGGTTGGGGCTGGCGGTCGTGTTGAGCATCGTCAAGGGCCTGGGCGGCGCGGTAACGGCGGAGAGCGAGCCGGGCCGGGGCTCGACTTTCACCATCTTCCTCCCGCGCTTCAAAGCCGCCCCCGCCCGGCAAGTGGGGCAGCCGACGACCCTGCCGGCGGGCCGGGAACGAGTCCTGATCGTCGAGGACGAGAAGGTCCAGGCGGAAACTCTGGAGAAGGCCCTGTACAAGCTGGGTTATAAGGCCAAGGCACTGGAAGGCAGCCTCAAGGCCCTGGCCCTCTTCAGGCAGGACCCGGCGGCCTTCGATGCAGTCATTACCGACCAGTCCATGCCGGGAATGAACGGCATCGACCTGGCCCGCGAGATCCTGAAGATCCGTCCGGGACTCCCTGTGGTCCTTTGCACGGGATACAGCGAGGAAGTCGACGCCGACAGCGCCCGGGCGGCCGGCATCGCCGGGTTCATTATGAAGCCCTACAGCATCCGCGACCTGGCCACGGCCATCCGCCAGGGCTTGCGGGAGCGGCCGAAGGCCGCCCCCGTCAGTCGATCCGGTTGACCCGGCAGAATTCCTCGATCTTCGCCTGGAGGGCCCGAGCGCGGGCGACGGCCCGGGGATCCCGGAGCGATTTCACGAGCTCGGCCGCTCGCTGGCGCGCTTCCCGGACCTTGCGCTCCGCAAACTCGGGGTCGGCGATCACCGTCAGCCCCGGCTCGCCCGCTTGGCGCATCGCGGCGAGGTACCGGTCGACGGCCTGGTTGAACACCTTTTCCTGGCTCCGCACGGCGCCGAACTCGCCGGCCAGGGGCTTCACCGCCCGGGTATAAACGAGATAACCGGCCGCCGCCAGGATGAGGACCCAGACAAGATTCTTCACGGACACACTCTCCTTATCTTTTTGTCGCGCCGGCCGCCGCTTTGCGGAAACGCGCCCGCGACAGGCCGACGGACTCCCTGGCCTCTCTTTTTCCGCGCTCCCTTTAAGCGAGAGGGAATCCTGCCCGCGGCGCTTAGATCACAGCGCCGGGCGGTATGACCCCGTGCTTGGGCACGACGATGAGGCCGTCCCGGATGACATAATCGTCCGTCTCGGCCTCGGCCACGCCCGCCGCGTTGACGAGCCGCGCGCCGTCGCCGATCCGGGCGTTCTTGTCGATGATCGCGTCCCGGATCACACAGTTCCGCCCGATGCCGATATCGGGCAGGCCCTGCGCGGCGTTCCGGGCGATCGCCTCCTGCGACTCGAAGGTATCGGCCCCCATGACGATCGTCCGCTCGACCGTCGAGCTGTCGCCGATCCGCGACCGGATGCCGATGATCGACCGGCTGATCCGCGAACGGTTGATGATGCTGCCCTCGCAGAGGATCGAGCGGTCGACCTCGGCGGCCAGGATCTTCGAGCCGGGGAGGAACCGGGCGTGGGTGAAGATCGGCCGGTCCTCATCGTAGAAATTGAACTTGGGGAGCGGCTCGGTCAGGTCGAGGTTGGCCTCATAAAAGCTCCGAATCGTCCCGATGTCCCGCCAGTACCCGTCGAACGGAAAGCCGTAGACCCGGTGATCGCGGATGGCCTGGGGGATGAGCTCGCGGCCGAAGTCCTTGGCGTCGGTCCGGTCAAGGAGATCCCGGAGCACCTTGCCGCTAAAGAGATAGACGCCCATCGAGGCCAGGTGGCTCCGCCCGTCGGGCGGCAGCCCGTGGCTCTCCAGGACAGCCGCCTCGACCCGCATGGCCTCGACCTCGGCCGGGCTCTTCGGTTTCTCCGAGAAGGCCGTGATTCGGCCGTTCCGGGCCAGCTTCATCACCCCGAACTCGCCCGCCTCGTGGCCCGTGATCGGGCTCACCGAGATGCTGATCTCCGCCCGCCGCCGGCGGTGGAAGTCGATGAACCGGCTGTAGTCCATCCTGTAGAGATGGTCACCCGACAGTATGAGCACCAGGTTTCCGTGCTCCTCGAGGAAGGGGAGGTTCTGCCGGACGGCGTCCGCCGTTCCTTGGTACCACAGGCGGTTGTCGAGCGTCTGCTGGGCCGAGAGGACGGTCAAGAAACCCTTGGTGAATTCGTCGAAGCGGTAAGTCAGGAAGAGGTGGCGGTGGAGCGATTCGGTGGCGAACTGGGTCAGGATGAAGATCTTGCGGAGCCCCGAGTGCAGGCAGTTGCTGATCGAGATATCGACCAGCCGGAAGCGGCCGGCGATCGGCACGGCCGGCTTGCTTCGGATCTTGGTCAATGGATACAGCCGGGTCCCCTGGCCGCCGGCCAGGATGATGGTGACGATGTCTCCCATCGCGGTCTCCTCTTCAGCGAGTCCGCCACACCCGGTCGAACCCGGAGGTGCAGACGAACTCGAGCCTCTCCTCTTTCTCGACCTCATCGAAAAGGACGTTCAGCCCCAGCGAGTCGCTCGAGATGTGGCCGGCGATGACGACGTTGAGGTTGGCCTTCTTGGCGGTCTCGAGGTGCTCCTCGCTGATGTGCATGCCGACGAGCGTGCTGACGCCGCCCGAGGCCAGCTTATCGAGCGATTCCTTGGAGCCTTCGGTGCCGCCGGTCATGTCGACGAAGATCGTGCCGCAGCGGCTGTCCTCGGAGCCGCTGACGATCTTCGGGGGGACCTGGAGCGCGGCGGCCCTCCGGTACTCGGGGATGGCCTTCAGCAGGCCGAGGACGTCCTTGAGCCGGGCCGGCTTCTCCCGGTCGAACAGCCGGGTGAGGAAGCGCGTCACGCAGTTGTCCGCCGCCGTGTGGATGCACATCATGGGCAGGCCCAGGAGCCGGGCGGCGTCCACCGCGCGGTTGTGGTTGGCGGGCAGCAGCCGGCGCTCGACCTCGTCGATCCGCTTGTCCATGAGCTTTTCGGCGACGCTGAGCGTCACTCCGCAGGCGGCCAGAAGATCGGCCTGCAGGCGCATGACATCAAACAGGCGGGACAGCGCTCGGCCCTGGGGGTGATGGGCGATCACGAGGTCGATCGGCCGGCCGCCGTCCTTTTTGAGGTGCTGGGCGAGGAGGAGCTCGGAAACGTCCATATCGATGCCGGCGAAGACGGTCCGGACCTCAGTCTCGGGGTCGCCGTTGAGGACGCGCGTGTCGGAGAAGGGGTTGAACAGCCGGTCGGGATCGAAGTCGGCGCGGTCCCCCTCCGGGAGCTTCTCGAACCGCGCTTTCTCCTCCTCGAGGACGGCGGCCACGGCGGCGGCCCCCCTGAGGTCGTTGCCGATCCCGGCTTCGACGACGCGGCGATAGAGGTCTTTAAGCTTCATGGCCGGCCCTCCTTCAATCCTCGCGGCACTGGCGGCGCCTATTGATTATCATATCTTGCTGTGATGTTCAATTTTTGGTATATATGCCGACAGTGACGCGGAGCTTCGAGGAAAGGATGAGCAATAAGAACGAGAACCTTCTTTATCTCAAGGCGGGGAGTTGCTTCGACCTCATCGGCCTTGCCGATACGGCCTTCGGCGAGTTCCTCAAGGAGCCGGGCACGGGAGCGCTGCCCAAGTACTATCGCGCCCGGAACTATCTCCGCGACGCCGAGAGCGCCTACAACCAGGCCTTCAAGGAGGCCAAGCGGCTGGTCGGCCCGCTGCCTCCCTACAGCTCGCCCGAGTTCGAGAAATGGCGGACCGAGTTCGTGACCCAGTACCGCATCCTGGCTGCGGGCCAGGACTTGAGTGACATCAAGGACGAGCTGCTCAGGGACGGGTTGCTGAACCGATATCTGAGCCCCGAGGATGTGGACCGGCTGCTCGCCAAGAATTTCGAGGCCCAGCGGACGGGCAAACGGAAGCCGGCGAACTTGAAAGTCCGCATCCTGTTCGACAAGCTCGGCGAGCTGATGAACAGGACCCACGGCCTCGCCAAGCAGGCCCGGGAGAAGTTTCAGACCGGCGGCTGATCTTTCAGCGGGGCTCGACCCGCGCTTCGTCCCTCCAGTATCTGAGCTTCCCGAATCCCGGGCCGTCGGGGCTGCCGTCGTAGGCCAGCCCGAAGACCGCCGGCTTGACTTCGACCAGCGTCTGCCCGCGAAAGAGGGCCCTGGTCAGGTTGACGATCGTGTAATCGAGGCGCGGCTTTTCCCCGGCGGCCGGCCCGCCGGCGAGCGTCGCGAACAGAAAATCCCCGTCGGTGTCGAATTCCCCGAAGCTCACCTTGCCGGCCTCGTATGTATAGCGCGGCCTCCGCCAGTCACGGGAGATATCGCGGCGGAGGTCGGTCTTGACGGCCGCGAACACCGTCTTTCCGCCGGCCTCGATCTCCACCCCGAGCCCGGCTCTTTCGGGACCGACGGAGATGGCTTTGATGCGGTCCTGCCAGGCCGACTCGGCGCCCTTGTCCGTCGGGATGAGCACCGTGACGAACCCCACGGTCTCGCCCAGCTCGAAGTGCTGGGCCGTCACCTGGTGGATCGCCAGCTCATCCTGATAGTGCCGCTGGATCGGCTCGACGCCCTCGATCCGGTAGTGCGTCTGCGGGAACAGGATCAGGAGGTCCTTGGCCGTCGACAGGACGTTGGCCTGGATCTTTTCATAGGCCGTTCGGTACCAATGGTCGCCGCGGGCCGTTATCTTCTGGGTGTGCCAGAGGTTGGCCAGGGTGAACCAGTCTTCGCGGAGGGCCTTGAAGATGTCGAAGACGACGAACATCTCCGTGGCTTTGACGTGGGTGATCACCCGGTCCCAGGAGTACCCCCAGTTATCGTCGATCACGCGGGTGCGGCTGTAGTCGAAATCCTCGAGGGCCAGGAAATCGACCTTCTGGGTCCGGACGCGGCGGTAGGAACCGGCGTCGCGCAGGAACTCGAGCACCGGCTGGCTGACGACGTCTTCGCGGACTGCGTAGCGGTATTCGTCCTTTTTCTGGCCGAAGAAGATCTTCTCCGGCCGGACGCACAGCCGGTTGTGGAAGTAATCCTGGCGGTAGGCCCCGAACGGGCCGCTGGGCATGTAGTCCCTGTAACCGGCGTCGTGGAGGAGGACCGAGCCGCCCGACAAGAGCATCGAGACGCTGTTCTCGTCCGCGTGGCCGTGCGTCATCTTCTCCTCTTCGACCGGGATGGTGTCGCGAAGGTAATCCCGGAAGTTGAGCCCGCCGTCGCCCTCGTCCCGGTAGTTCAGCATGAGATAGGTGTCCTGGGGGCCCCAGCCGGTGCGGAAGACGATCTTCTTGCCCTGGACGTCCTCCATGACTTCCTCGCTCAGGGTCGCCGGCGGCGCGGGCCGGACGGCGTCGGTCCCCCAGCGATAAACGTCGAGGAGCATGCTGGCGAGGCCGATGCTTGTGGGATTGCGGAAATCGACGAACTTCCGGGCGATGGTCGTCGCCGCCCACTTGAGGGCCGGGTCTTTATAGGCGGCGGCCGCCGCCTCGAAGAAGACGAGGTAGTGCGCCCAGTTCGATTCCCAGTGCGCGTCCCCGAAATCCGGCACCATGCCGTCCGGGCTCATGAGATGAAGATAGTACTGGGCGTAATAGTACCACTCCGGCGTTTTCCAGAGCTCGGGCCTCTGGCGCAGGGCGTCGGCATAGCTGATGAGCGCGTAGAGCCAGATGCCGTTGTAGTGGGCCGCATCCTCGATCTGCCACTTGCCCCAGTTGTCGTCGCCGAGAGCCCGCCGCTGCATCTCCCAGACCTTGACCCGCGGGTGGCCGGGCAGGGCCCGGATCGCCCAGGCCAGGCATTCCGCCCGGAGGGCGGCGCGGTTCATGGCGCCCCACTCCTGGACGCGCAGCAGGTACTCCATGCTCTGGCCGATCTGGTCCTCGAGCGTCTTGTTCTCGCCGGGCGTCAACTCGCCCAGGCGATGGAGGATCTCGTAGCTCCGGATGAACCTCATGGCCGCGAAAAAGTCCGGGAGCACCGGGACCCCGTCGGCGTAATCCGCGCGCTTCGCCTTCGCCCAATCCGGCAGGGCCGAGCGGTAGTCTCCGTAGGTGAGAAGCACCTTTTTCGCCCGGGCCGCGTACTCGGGCTTTTTTTCTTTTTCAAAGAGGAAGGCGGAGATCTCGGCCATCTCCAGCAGCCCTCCGGGGGGCCGGTAGCCGAAGACGTTCTCCGGGTCGAAGGTCTGCCGCCACTTGGCGAGGATCTCGTCGGTGTGGCTCTCGACCCAGTCGGCGGCGGACCGCGCGTAGCCCAGGTACTGCGCGAGGGGCACGGCGACGGCGGCCGGGGCCGGTTCCGCGGCCGAACAGGGAAGGGCGTAAGCGCTTAAGAATACGGCGAGCGCCAGGGCGGCCGGGGAGAGACGGGCGAGAACGATCTTTTTAGCCATCCGTATGTTCCCGCGGACCGCTTACTGAAAAACCTGCTTCATGATGCCCACCAGGTCGAGCGCGTACTCCACCTCGGTGACCGGGGTCTTCTTGGCCTGGGCGATCTTGGTGAACCGGCCGTCCTTGTTGCTCTCCTTGGTAACGATCAGGTAATCGGCGAACGGGGCGACCGCGTCGATCATCCTCTCGTTGTCACTCCCGGGGGCGCCGCGCAGGGCCGTCCCGCCGACGTGAACGCCGATAATAGTGACCTTGTTCTGCTTGCAGAAATCGATGATCCTTTTCAGCCGGGCCTCTTCACTGTCGACGGTCAGGCCGGAGGCGCCCATCCCCTTGAGGCTCGCGCCGATGGCGAAGACGACCGTCTTGAAGGGCGTTCCCTTGGGGAACTTGGCGAGGTCGGTCGTGGTTTCCACATGGAAGCCCGGGCCGGACTCCTTGTCCGCCATGCCGACGCCCGCCTTCATGATGTCGATGTCGGGAACGTCGCAGTAGTCATAGCCGATGGCGGCTTCGTCGAGCACGATATTCACCGTGGTGGCGTCGTTGCTTTGCCCGGCGGACGTCGTCAGGACGGGCAGCTTGGCCTTGGGCACGGCCGTCTGGGCGACCGCCACCGACGAAGCGATAAAAAGAAAAAGGGCCGCTAGCAAAAGAACGAACTTAACGGATTTCATCATCACGCACCTCCTTATGGTTGCGCTATCTTTCTTTTGGTAGTGAGCGAAGCGAACGTTGGAAGGGGGAAAGCGAAGCTTTCTCCCTCCAAAAAGGCGCTGCGGGAAATTTGCGGGCCGCCGAGCCCGTACCCCGAGCCTGTACAGGGACGCGCCATGACAGGACCCGTCTTACCTTTCCAGCGGTTCTGATATGGCATCCCAGACCCGGACGGCCCGGCGCCACCAGTCGGGATAACTCGGCCGGCCGCGGTCGCGGACCCTCTTCTGGGGGTCGTAGTAGCCCAGCTTGTTGAACCGGACGAAAAGGTCATCGCCCAGGGCCCACCAGGCCTTGACGACCAGGTCGGCGTGGGCCAGGCAATGGCCCGTGATATAGCCGATGCCCTCCTGAGGGGAGCGGTTGTAGCGCTCGACGGCCTGCTTGTCGATCTCGCCGATGCCCGCCACCTCCTTGGCCTCCCATTCGGCCTGGGCCTTCTTGACCTCCTCCAGGGCCGGGGCGTAGGCCACCTGGACATGATAGTCGACATAATCGAACGCCCAGCGGGCCGAGTCGCGGTTGAGGACCCAGTGGTCGCCCACCTTGAACGAGGCCGGGACGTCGGTGATGCCCGCGTAGAACGGCATGTAGCAGGACGTGTCCTGGACGCCGAAGGCGATCCAGACGAGGCCGCCGATGGGTGCCGGCAAGCCGCCGCGGCATTGGGTGATCGTCGTGTACTCGGCCGTCGGGCTGCAGATCGTGCGGGTGGTGCCGTAGTAATTCGGGTTCAGGAACGGGCCGCCGCGCAGGCCCTTGACCCGGTCGAACTGGGTGCCCTGGGCGCGGTCGCGGGTGATGTTCATCACGTCCTGGACCGAGATCTTCTTATCCGGCCGGACCGAGAAGGGAAGGTCCATGTTCGGGGTGTCGGCGCTAAGTTTGAGCGACGGCGCCACGATGTCGAAGAACCGCCAGAGCCGGGCGCGGCGGCCGCGGCTGCTCACGGCGCTCCCCTCGGCCGGGCTGAAGGCCCTCTTCCAATTGAACGGCCGGCCGCTTTTCGGGTCGTAGAGCCCCTGCTCGACGGCCAGGCTGACCATGTGGGCCGAGCCCATGAAATAGTCGGTGTTCTTGAGGTCGACCTCGCCGATCCGCGATTCGTTGGGGCAGACCGACACCTGGTCGTCGGGCACCCGCTGGGCGCACCAGACCGCGCCGGGCTTGCCGCTCTTGGGCGTCCACAGCGGCCCGACCGGCATGATCTCGAAGACCCAGAGCTCGTCGGGGTCGTGGACGGCCAGCATCTCGCCGTCGTCGTTGGTGCCGTAACCGTATTTTTCGGCGAGCATTCCCATGATCCGGATGGCCTCGCGGGCCGTCTGTGGCCCGCTCCATGGCGACGAGCGTCAGCATCGTGAGGTCGAAGGCGGGCGTGGGCGTCGAGTTGACGAGCTTCCGGACGCAGCCGATGGTCGATTCGCCGATGCCCACCTGGTTTTCGTTCAGGTAACCGAACATGGCGTGGTGGTATGCGTAGGTGTGGGGGACCTCGGGGATCTCGAGGCCGGTAAAATCGTTCTTGATCAGGTCCCACTTCAGCCCCTGCTCGAGCGGCCAGGTCTTGTACTGGTTGATGTGGTAAATCTTCCGCGTTTCGCCGGGTTTGTGATCGGCGGCGTCCACGTGTCTCCAGGTCCAGTCGCAGGTCCCGCAATCGCAGGTGTGGGTGGCCATGGTCGACCCGTCGGCCGAGGCGGCCTTGCCCACCATGATCACCGTGCAGCCGCCGTCGTCGTCGCCGCCGCGGGCCGGAGGCCGCGGCGCGGGCCGCCGGCGACATCTGGAACAGGACCGCGGCCAGGACGAGAGCGAGGCCCAAGCTCAATCTAAGTTTTCCGGTTTTCACTCTATCCTCCTGTGGTCATCGTCCGGAGGCGAAAGCTCCGCTTCCGGGAAACCTTCCGTCTCTACGCCGCGCCGGCCGGGGCCGGCCGCGGCCGGGCTAGTCCTTGAATACCCGGTCCCGGGCCGCCGCGCCGGGGTCGTGGAAGTAGTGTCCCACCCCGTTCTTGACGACCTCGGCGTAACGCGGAACGTCCCGGACGGTGATCTCCCGGCCGGGGGATTTCTTGGCGAACTGGCGCATGATCTCCAGGGCCACCGAGCAGTGCTGCCCCACCCTCTTTTCGATCGACCAGCCGGACTCATCGTAGGGAACAAAGAGCTTCTTCTTCCGGGCCAGGCTGAGGAGGAAGGGGTCCTTGCCGTCGAGCAGGAACCGGACGGTCTTGGGCCCGGTCGGCTGGTCGAGAAAGGGGATGGGCGCCTCGAGGAGGAAAGGCACGGTGTCCGAATAATCGCCGATCTCGCGGTGCGACAGGCCCCGGAAACCCGCGGGCGAGGGTTCCACGTGACTGTCGAAACCCTCCCGGGCCTTGACCGTCAGGGCCGCCATGGTCGCGATCCTGCTGCCCTTCTCGGGGGCGACGATGCAGTTCGTGACCGGGAACATGGTCTCGGCGCCGTGGAGGTCCAGGGCGATGTCGACTTTTTCCCGGCGCAGGAGCTCCATCGCCGCGTAGGTGACTTTCTCCATGCGGGGGCCGTTCGGCCGGCCCGGCCACGTCCGGTTCGTGTTGCGGACATCGATATAGGAAAGGAGCTGTCTGTCGGGGTAGTGGATGTAGACGTCGGGGTCGGGCCACTGATCGAGGGGTGAGGCGTCGCGGTTCCCCAGGCGGAAGGTCTTCTTTCCCCAATCCGTCGGGATATCGTAATAGAGGGGATAGCCGTCGCCGGGCTTGGTATTCCGGCTGCCGCTGTGGTTGAACTGAGGGATGACGATCAAGGTGCCCTTCTCGACAACGCCGTTCTCGAGCATGACCAGGGCGGCCAGCAGGCCGGCGGGCTCGTTGGCATGGGTGTCGGCGATGATGAGCGCCTTGCCGCCCGCCTCCTTGCCCTCCATGAAAAAGACGGGCGTATCGACCATCGTTCCCTTGAGCCCTGGCCCGTAGTCGCTCAGGCGCCCGACTTTCGTGACTCCCGGGCCGGCCACCACCGGGACGTCGAAGTGGCGATGCCGGTAGAGGTCCAAGCCGCCCGGCACGATAAGCACCAGGAAGAGGGCGATCAGGACCGACCGCGCGAACCATGGACGGGACATCACGTCTTCTCCTTCCGACGGCCTATTTTATCCGCAGAAGCCTCAGGACGAGAGGCACGAGCACCAGGAGATAAAGGACCAGCCTCTGCACATCCTTTTTTTCATGCCAAAAGTTCCAGACGAGGAGGCCGACGAGATAGGCGCTGATCAGGTAATAGATGAACATGATCACGGGCATGGCGCCTCCTCCCTCACATGCTCCATCTCACCAGAAAGGCCAGCTTGGCGCTGAACCAGATCATCAGGACGGCCACCGCCGTGATGAAAACCCAGGGAAGCCAGGTCGTCTTCAGAAAATCCCGGTACGATCCCTTGTAATCCGAGACCATGACGCTCAGCCGGCCGATCAGGGCCGTCGGCGGCAGGCCGTCGCCCAGCGGCCAGAGAAAGGTCAGGCCGGCGATGGCCACCGTCGCGTGGAAGCCCAGCGAATCCAGGTACCAGATGAGCGGGATGCCCAGCACCGCAGCGGCGCCGTAGGTCAGGACGGCCTCGGACACGGGGATGATGACGATGAGCGAAATGATCAGGAAAACGAGCGGGATGCTGATGACGGCGTAGGACAGCAGCCCGCGGACGCCCGTCGCGGTCATGATCTGCTGAAGCATGCCCACGACGACGACCGTGGCGATCAGGGGCAGCAGGCGCTTCACCGTCTCCAGGGACAGCGACAGGATCCTGATCTTCCCGGGGCTGACCGCCCAGGCCGCCAGGGCCGAGAGCGTGAACTGGAGGGGCAGGCCCAGGATCGGCGTCGAGAACGGCCAGATGCGGTAGGCCGCCACCGTACCGAAGAAAACGAGGAAGGGAACGAGCACGCGCCACCAGCTCATGCCGGCCGGCACCGCCGGCATCTCGCGGAGCGCCTCGTCCAGGCTGATCGACCGCTCCTTTTTCCAGCCGAGGACGAGCATCGTGAAGACGCCGCAGACCAGGACCGGCAGGCCCAGGGGGAGCTCGAAACCGACGTAGGGGATGGCCGTGCCGGCGCAGAGGATCATCGCCCAGATGTTGACCGGCGGAGCGGCGGCGCTCAGCCCGGCGATGATGAACAGGATGGCGGCGACGCGCTTTTCGGCGACGCCCAGGAGCCGGAGCGCCATGGCCACCGGGGCCCCGACCACGAGGAGGGAGATGCTGCCCGCGCCCGTCAAGGCGCCCGGGATGAGGACGATCACCATCAGGACGAGGAGGGCGATCAGGCGCTTGTCGTGGAAGAGCCGGATGGTCGCCCGGACGACGTAGTTGACGCCGCCCGACTCGTTGACGATGGCCATGAAGAGCGTCGCCGTCGTGAACACCAGGATGACATCGAGGTAGGCGGATGACCCCTCCACGAGATGGCGGGAGAGCTCGCCGAGGGCCGGCGTGGACCAGCAGGCGCCCAGCAGTCCACCGGCCAGGGCGGCCAGGAACATGCTGATCTCGATGGTCAGCTTGGAGGCCTTGGCGACCGTATAGGCGATCACCATGACCACGAGGATAAGCACGATCTGGAATGTCATCGTGAAGAAAAGTCATCTTATCTTCGGCCATTCCGGAAGTCAAGCCGAGGGAGCGCGCCGCCCGCCGTCTTGAAAAGGGCGCGCGAATTAATATATATATCCGGAAGACGCGCAATCCGTTTTCGAGAGGCAAGCATGCTGTTCAGACGGCGAAAAAAGAAAAAAGGGCGGCCCGCGGAGGAGGAGCGCCGGCGCGAACCGCGGACGAATGACCTCAACCAGGTGACCCTGGAACCCCAGGGGGATCTCCCGCCCGGGCTCGGCCGCGGCGTTTACTACGCGCAGACGCGCGACGCCTCGCCGAGCGGGATCAAGGTCGAAACCGACGTCGCGTTCCCGCCGGGAACGCGGGTCCTGGTCAAGCTCCAATCCCCCAAGACGCGAAAGCTCATCCAGGCCGTGGCCATAGCCAAGTGGATGGAGAAGCTGGACGACAACCGCGGCTTCCGGACAGGGCTGGAATTCGCCGAGACCTCGGTGGAGACGATCCTGGATTTCCTGGAGCACATCTACAAGGCCTGAACACAGGCCGACGATCTCTTGACGACTGCGAGGTACCGATGAGTGTACGGATGCGGCTCGGTCTCATGATGTTCCTCGAGTACGCGATCTGGGGAAGCTGGTATTCGGTCCTGTCCGCCTATCTCCAGAGCACGCTCCATTTCTCCGGCACACAGGTCGGGTTCATCTACAGCCTGCTGCCGATCGCGACCATCATCGCGCCGATGATCGGCGGCCAGCTGGCCGACCGGTATTTTCCGACGCAGAAGGTCATCGCCTTCATGCAGCTCATCGGCGGGGCCATCCTGCTGCTGGGCGCCTCGGTGACGAGCTACGGCGCGATGGTCTGGCTGATGCTCTTCTACTGCATCGTCTACGCCCCGACCCTGGCCCTGACCAACTCGATCGCCTTCGTCAACCTCAAGGACCCCGGCAAGGACTTCGGCCGGATCCGCGTCTGGGGCTCGATCGGCTGGATCGCCGCCGGCTGGGCGCTGTCCGGCTGGCGCCTGCTGGCGAAATCGGTCCCCGGCGTTTCGGTCCGGGGGGACCTGCTGTTCCTGGCCGGCATTTTTTCCGTGATCATGGGGATCGTCGCCTTCGGGCTGCCGCCCACGCCCCCCAAGAAGGAGGGGACGAAGCCGTGGGCCTTCCTCGAGGCTTTCAAGATGCTCAAGGACCGCGATTTTCTGGTCTTCACGGTCATCGCCTTTGTCGTTGCCACGGAGCTCTACTTCTATTACATACTGACCGCGCCGTTCCTGACGTCCCCGGCGATCGGGGTCAGCAGCACCTGGATATCGACCGTCATGACCATCGCCCAGTTCGCCGAGATCTTCGTCATGGCGCTCCTGCTGCCGGCCATCCTGCCCAAGTACGGCATCAAGAAGACGATGACGCTGGGCGTTCTGGCCTGGCCCCTCAGGTACATCATCTTTGTCATCGGCACACCCGCCTGGCTGGTGATCGCCTCGCTCGCCCTCCACGGCTTTTGTTACGTCTTTTTCTTCACGGCGGCCTTCATCTACGTGGACACGGTCGCCCCGTCCGACATCCGGGCGTCGGCCCAGGGCCTGATCGCCTTCGTCATCCTGGGGATCGGCAACTTCGTGGGCTCGAACTTCGCCGGCTGGATCCAGAAGACGTTCACCGCGGGCGAGGCCACCAACTGGCGGAGCGTTTTTCTCGTGCCGACGGCGCTGACGATCCTCTGCGCCGTTCTGTTCGTATCCCTCTTCAAGGAAAAAAAGCCCGCCGCGGCCGGCGCGCTTTGACATCGCCGTCCGGCCGTGACAGAATCGGCGGCGGAATCGACGAAACGGAGGACACATGAAAACACGTTGGCTGCTCATGGCGTGCCTGGTCCTCGGGACCTCCCTCGGCGGCTGGCCGGCCCCCTCAAAGGGCGAGGACTATAGCCAGGTGCGCATCAAGAAGTTCCCGGTGGCCATGCAGTGCTACACTTATCGGCGCTATACGTTCACCGAGGCGGTCGAGAAGACCAAGTCGCTCGGGATCAAGTACCTCCAGGCATACCCGGGCCAGTCCTTTTCGCCCCAGGAGAAGGACCTCAAGGTCGACCACAATCTCACCCCCGACCAGATCGACAGGGTCAAGAAGGCCGCCGCTGATGCCGGGCTCGAGATCGTCGGCTACGGCGTCGTCGACATGGGCCGGACCGAGGCCAGCATGCGCCAGGTCTTCGAGTTCGCGCGCCGGCTGGGCGTCCGGACGATCGAGACCGAGCCCCAGGACGCCGACTTCCCGATCCTCGAGCCGCTGGTCAAGGAATACAACATCCGGATCGCCATCCATAATCACCCGGAACCCTCCAAATACGCGAAGCCCCAGACCGTCCTCGATCACATCAAGGGCCTCGACGAGCGGATCGGCTCGTGCTCGGACACCGGTCATTGGATGCGGGGAGGGCTGCGCCCGGTGGACTGCCTCAAGATGCTCAGCGGCCGTATCTACGATGTTCACATCAAGGACCGGAGCGACTTCGGCACCGCCAAGGGCGTGGACGATGTCGCCTTCGGCGCGGGCAAAGCCAACATCCATGACATCCTGGCGGAGCTGACCCTCCAGGATTTCGGCGGCTGGCTGACCATCGAGTTCGAGAACGAAGCCGAGGTGATGACGCCCGAGCCCACCCTCCGCAAGGGCCTCGACTACATCAAGAGCATCACCTACTACGAAGATTACAGCCGCATCCTGCGCCGCTCGGACTGGCGCTATGCGAAGCACGGCTGGAACCACTATGGCCCGGGCTATTTCGACCTCGACGAGAAGACCGGCGTCCTGAAATCCCAGGGGGGGATGGGGCTCCTCTGGTACAGCCCGAAAAAATTCAAGGACTTCGTCCTCGAGCTGGATTATCAGTGCGCCCGGATCAACACGAACAGCGGCGTGTTTGTCCGCGTCCCCCAGGTGCCAACGAGCGACGATTATATCTACCACTCCTTCGAGGTCCAGATCTCGGATGAAGGGAAAGACACCACCAAGACGGGCGCCATCTACGACGCCCAGGCGCCCAGCCGGGATGCGGCCCGGCCGACCGGCGAGTGGAACCACATGAAGGTCACCTGCCGCGGCAAGAACATCAAGGTCGAGATCAACGGCGCACCCGTCATCGAGTGGGATATGGAGCCGCGGGGGAAGGTCAAGGACTTCAGCCTTGAGGGTTACGTCGGCCTCCAGAATCACGACAGCCTAGCGCCGGTCTATTTCCGGGATGTTTTCATAAAGGAACTCTGAGACCCGTCCGGACGAGGAGGACGAAATGAACAAGGCAACGGAGAGGAGAAGTCTGTCCGCGCGCCGTTTGGCCGTCGCCGCTCTCGCCGCCGGGTTGCTCCTGGCCGCCGCGGCCTGCCGGCCCTCGGTCCCCATCCCGCCCGCAGCGGAGAGGATCCCGAAGAAGCTGACCAGCCACGGCCAGACGCGGGTGGACGACTATTATTGGCTGCGTGAGCGCGACAACCCGCGGGTCATGGATTACCTCAGGGCGGAGAACGATTATCTCCGGGCCGTGATGAAACCCACCGAATCCCTCCAGGAAGTCCTGTACCTCGAGATGGCCGGCCGGCTCAAGCCGGACGACCAGTCCGTCCCCGCCAGGAAGGACGGCTGGTTTTACTATACTCGCTATGAGAAGGGCAGGGACTACCCCGTCTTTTGCCGCAAGAAAGGAACGCTCGAGGCCCCCGAAGAGGTCATGCTCGACGGCAACGCGCTATCGGCCGGACGTTCGTTCTTCAGCGTCGCCGGCCTCGAGGTCAGCCCGGACAACAGCCTTCTGGCCTACGGGGTCGACACCTTCAGCCGCCGGCTCTACACCCTGCATATCAAGGACCTGAGGACGGGGGAGATACTGGCGGACCAGATCCCCGATACGGACGGAAGGACGGCCTGGGCCGACGACAACGCGTCCGTGTTTTACACCCTCAAAGATACGACCACCCTCCGCCCGTACCGGATCATGAGACACAAGCTGGGGACCGACCCGAGGACGGACACGGAGGTTTTTGTCGAGGCCGACGAGACCTTTACGACCGGCGTCCACAGGTCGAAGTCGAAGAAGTTCCTGATCATCGCCTCCGAGAGCACCCTGACGACTGAATACCGGTATCTCGACGCCGGCCGCCCGGAGGGGGCCTTCCGGGTCATCCAGCCCCGCGAGCGCGGGCTGGAATACCATGTCGAGCATTTCCGGGACAAGTTCTACATCCGGACGAACGCCGGCGCCAGGAACTTCCGGCTGGTGGCCGCTCCGGTCGACCGGCCGGCCAGGGACAACTGGACCGAGGTCATCCCTCACCGGGACGAGGTCCTGCTCGAAGATTTCGATGTTTTCGAAGACTATCTCGCCGTCGAGGAGCGGGAAGCGGGTCTCACCAGGCTCCGCGTCATCCGGTGGGACGGCGGAGCCGGGCGCACGGTCGATTTCGGCGAGGAGACCTACAGCGCCTCGCTCGGCGACAACCCCGAGCTGGCGGCCGACTGGCTCAGGTTCAACTACTCCTCGCTCACGACCCCCGACTCCGTCTACGATTTCGGCATGGCGACCGGGGAGAAGAAGCTCCTCAAGCGGCAGGAGGTCCCCGGCGGGTTCGCTCCCCAGAACTACAGGGCCGAGCGCCTGTTCGCGACGGCTTCGGACGGCGTCAAGGTGCCTCTTTCGGTCGTCACCAGGAAAGGTTTCCGGAAGGACGGCCAAAGCCCGCTCCTGCTTTACGGCTACGGTTCCTACGGAGCGAGCGAGACGGACGACTTCAGCGCCGCCCGGTTGAGCCTGCTCGACCGGGGTTTCGCCTTCGCCGTCGCCCACATCCGGGGCGGTTCGGAGATGGGCCGGGCCTGGTACGAGGACGGCAAGCTCCTCAAGAAGAAAAACACGTTTACAGATTTTATCGCCTGCGCGGAATTCCTGGCCGCGGAAAAATACGCCAATCCCGGGAAGCTCTTCGCCATGGGCGGGAGCGCCGGGGGCCTGCTGATGGGGGCGGTGGTCAACCTCAGGCCGGACCTGTTCAACGGCCTGATCGCCGAAGTCCCCTACGTCGACGTTGTTACCACCATGCTCGACCCGAGCATCCCGCTCACCACCGATGAGTACGACGAATGGGGAAACCCCGCGAGCAGGGAATACTACGACTATATGCTGTCCTATTCTCCGTATGACAACGTGGCCGCCAAGGATTACCCGGCCATGCTGGTCACCACCGGCCTCCACGACTCGCAGGTTCAATACTGGGAACCGGCCAAATGGGTGGCCAGGCTGCGGGCGATGAAGACGGACAAGCGGCCGCTCCTTCTCTATACGAATATGGACGCGGGACACGGCGGCGCCTCGGGGCGGTTCCGCAGCCTCCGGGAGACGGCGCTCGAATACGCCTTTCTGCTCGACCTGGCGGGGATCGGGAAGTAGTGTCCCGTCTCGATCGTCTGCTTCCGAAGTCCTCGGCTAAGACGGGAATCTTGAGCGATCGTCATAAAGTCAAGCTATTCGCGGGACGCACCACCTTGCCCCAGCCGGACCCGGGTCGCCGGCCCTAAGTAGATGCCGTTGAACAGCAGCTTGAATGTGCCGTGGGGCTGCCCGCGGAAAAGGATGTCCGGCCCGTAGAGAAACAGCCGGCCCCGACCCACCGGAGCTTCGATGACGGCCACAGCCTGGTCGAGATAGTTCTGTCCCCAGGCCCAGCCGCTTCGCAGGGGAGCGGGGCCGTCGAACCAGACGACCGGTCGGACTCCCTGGCCAGGAGCCCCTCGGGCCGGATGGAAAAAACGGGGCTGTTGTCGAAGAAGAAATCCGTCCGCTCGGCCAGCCCGCAGGCCAGGGGATCGTCCGTGTCCACCCTGGCCTGGAGGATCGAGCCCGGAATATAGTATTTCTCCCGGACGAGACGGCTCTCCTTTCCGTCCGGAGACCGCTCGACCAGGGCATCCGAGATCGGGGAGCTCCGCGTGAAATCCGATGGAGGTCGAGGTCCCGATGGCAAGGATCGTCCCGCCCGTTCTCCATGAACCCACGCAGCTGAGGGACCGTCTTGGCGACCGTTACGCCCCCGACCTGGCCGCGATACTGCTCGGGTACATCCTCGCGACCGGGAGTGAGCGTTCGCGGCTCGTCCTGCGGGCTTCCCCCCGATCGCGGACGGGAATCGCACCGCCCACAAAGATCAGCGACATCATAATCGAGCATCCAGGTCGCCCGCATCGAGCCTCGGTGCGAAAACGACTTCAAAGGGAAACTCGTACTGCTCGAAGAGCCAGCGCGCCCAGCCTGAAGCCACGGACCCGCCATACGTAGTCCCAGAGCCCGATGCGCACCGGCCGCAGCTTCAGCGCTTCTCCGGGGCGCCGCTTCGATTCCCGCGACAGCGAGTCCAAGACGGCCTCGGCCGCCCGAGATGTCCCGGGCTCCGGCCCCGGCCGGCACATAGACCGCTCCCGGTCGGCCAGATCCTGCCGCCGACGGCCGGAGAACGGCTCCGCTATCCAGTACACCTCGTCCCCCTGCTTGAGCAGCCGGTTGACGGCGATGAAAACGTCGTTGACCCGATGGTCGAGGAGGAATCCCGCCGGGCCGGCCCCGGCGGCCAGCTGCCCTTCGGCATGCGGGCCGGGCCGTTGATCTTCTCGAAGGGGCCGTCGAACCCGTCCAGCATGCCGGTCGAAGACAACCCCCATCTGGTAGGCGAGCGTCCAGCCCGCGCTGTCATAGGGAGCGACGGGCGGACCTCCGGGATAGGCGACGTCGTGGGGATGATGCTGGGGCTCGAACATCGCCAGGATGTGCGGCCGGAAAGCCTGAGCGCACTTGACGACATAAGTACCTTCGGGATAAGACCTCCCCCCGGCCTCGAACGGCCGCGACGCCCGGTGGACCGTCACGCCGCTCTTGATGAGCGCGTTCACGAGCTTGGTGGCGGTCCCGAAATCCGGCTGGTCCCGCGTCGAAGATATAGCCCCTCGGGTCGCGCGCCGCCGGCTCGCGAAGGATGTCGAAGTACTTGGGCGCGTACCCCCGCCCCCGGCCCTCGGGCTTGGCGCCGTCTTTGGCGATGGCGGCGGTCACCCGTTCGAGGTCCGCCGGCGTCACGGTCCAGCTGTCCCGGGACCCTTTGCCGATGGCGTTTCTCCCCATCCTGTAGGCGTTCAGCAGCAGCTCCTCCCGGAGCCGGGCGGCCAGGTCAAGGATGGCCCGGTCCGCGGTAATGGAGTATTCGACGGACTGCCGCATGTGCCAGGCCTGGGGAGCAACCGGCAGGGGCAGGTCGTTCCTGGGGAGCTGGGTCTCGGGGACGAAAGGGATGCTCATCGGCGTCGGGCTCCCGATCGCTTCCGTCAGGATGCCGATCATATTGTGAAAATAGGCGGTCGAGCGCAGGCCGCCGCTCCACCAGGTAGAGTAGGGGGCGCCTGACCGCATGGTCGCGCCCGCCTTGCCCTCGGCCGCGAACCGGGAATGGATCGCCGCGCCCACGAGCTCGACGCCCAGCGGCACGAGCGGGTCGAAGACATAATTAAAAGGATCGCGGAACGGCGAGCAGAAAAGCACCGTCCCGGACGGCCCGGACTGATGGCAGTTGTAGACGATCTGCGGCAGCCACTCGCGGTACATGACCCGCGAAATCGCCTCGGTCTCGGGCTGGGTGATCATGTAAAAATCCCGGTTGTTGTCATGCCCGGCGTACTTCTGATAGAGCCGGGGGAGGAACCTCATGGTCCGGCGGGCGGGGTCTTTTTCCTTCATGTACCAGTCGGCCGCGAGCTCGAGGCCGTCGGGATTCGAGGGAATGGCCAGCAGGATGACGTTCTCCAGGATGCGCCGCGTTTCCGGGTCGTTCCGGGCGGCCAGCTGATAGACGAGCTCGATGAGCTGCTGGGAGCCGAGGATCTCCGTGGCGTGGAGCCCGCCGTCGATCTGGACGACGGCCCGGCCCTCCTCGGCCAGGGCCAGCGCCTGCGGCTCGCTCAGCCCTTCGGCCAGGGCCAGCCGCCGGGAGACCTCCTTGAAGCGGGCGAGCTTCCGTTGGTTGGCGGGCGAGGTGACGACGGCCATGATCATCGGCCGGCCTTCGGCGGTCACCCCGATGCGGCTGACGGTGATCCTGTCCGACTCGCGGTCGAGCTTCTGCCAGTAGGCGAGAAGACCCGTGTAGTTGACGAGCGCATAATCCTCGCCCACCTCGAACCCGAACTGGGCTCGGGGACTTGTGACCGGCTCCCGGGGGCCGGCGGCCAAGCCGGCGGCGGTCAGGGTCAATATTACTGTGGCGGCAAACTTGAGAACACGCATGCGGCTACCCTCGAAGGATTTTTTTTGAAGTTAGCGGAATCCCCAACCGATGTCAATCACGACCCCCTGGAAATAAATCAGCTCGTTCTGCTGCTGCGGCTCTCAATTGACAGGGCCCCCTCGATTTCCTATATTCAAATGTAGAGAGCCTGATTCCGATCGCTTCGAGAGAGGAGGTCCCATGATAAAACGCCTGGCCGCCGGCATCGTCCTGTGCCTGCTCGTCCTGCCCGGCCCGCTTTTCCTGCAGAGCCTTTTGCCCCTCCAGGACAAGCCCCTCGATGTTCCGTACGTTCCCTCCAAGCCCGAAGTCGTGTCCGAGATGCTCAGGATGGCGAAGGTCGTCAAGGATGACCTGTTGTACGACCTGGGCTGCGGCGACGGCCGGATCGTCATCACGGCCGCCAAGCTCTTCGGGACCCGCGGCGTCGGGATCGATATCGATCCCGAGCGCATCAAGGAAAGCAAGGAGAACGCCGCCGAGGCCGGGGTCTCCCATCTCGTCAAGTTCTTCGAGCAGGACATCTTCGAGGCCGACTTCCACGAGGCGACCGTCGTCTCGCTCTATCTTTTAACTTCCGTGAACCTGCGGCTCCGGCCCAAGCTGCTGACGCAGCTCCGGCCCGGGACCCGGATCGTCTCGCACAACTACGGCATGGACACCTGGAAACCCGACGATTCGGCCGTGGTCATGGTCAACGACCAATCCCATAACGTCTATCAGTGGATCGTACCGGCCAATGTCTCGGGCGCCTGGGAATGGACCTGGGCGGAGGGCGACCGGAAAGTCGCTTACTCGCTCAACCTGGACCAGCACTTTCAGTGGCCGGCCGGCGAGCTCAAGACCGGCGGCCAGGTCTGGAACCTCCGGGACGTCAGCTTGAAGGGCAACGAGCTCCAGTTCAAAGCCGAAAGCGACGAGGGCGGCAAGTCCCGGACCATGGCCTTCTCCGGCAAGATCATGGGTAATACGCTGGAGGGCACCGCGACAGCCGGCGGCCTGCCCGCCTCGGGCGCCCGCCCCTGGAAAGCTAAACGGAACCCCGCCTCGATGAAGCCCCTGGATACCGAGGGGCCGGCCTACTAGAGAACCCGACCCGGATGAGAAAGACCGTCGGGGTCCTGGCGGCACTCTTCGGCCTGGCGGCGGCCCTGCCGCTCGCGGCTTCCCCCCGCAAGGACTATTACTTCCCCGAGGTCCGGACGGCCATCGCCGTCGAGCGCGACGGAGCGTTCGTCGTCGACGAAGACCGAACGTTCGCTTTCGAGGGCAGCTTCTCCGCGGCCTGGGTCCTGATCCCCGTGTCGGTCGAACGCCGGGGCCATAATTACGCGGTGACGATCGAGGAATTCGGGGTGCGCGACGGGAGCGGGACCGCCCTGCCCGTGACGGCGGGCGTGTCCCGGGGCGTCTTCCGCGGCGAGTGGTCGTTCAGCGCCCAGGACGAGAGCCGGACCTTCCGCATCCACTACCGTGTCCGCGGCGGCATCTTCAGCTACCCCGATGTCTCCGAGCTCTACTGGCAGGTCATCGGCGACGGCTGGGACCGGCCGACGGAAAAGGCGACGGTGACCGTGAGCCTCCCGGAACCGGCCCCGACTCGGGAGGACCTGCTCGTCTACGGCCATGGTCCGCTCTCCGGCTGGGCCGAGATCGTCGATCTCCAGACCGCAAGGTACACGGCCGACCGCCTGCCCGCCCACCAGGTCATGGAGATACGGCTGGTCTGGCCATCGGGAACGGTCTCGGGCATCGCCTCCACCCGGCTGAATAAGGAAGCGATCCGGAACGAAGAGGCGGGGTTCGTCCGGCAGACGATCGAAGAGGCGGAAAAGGGCCGGGAGAGGCAAGAGCGCCGGCGCAGGAACCTGCTGATCGGCCTTGGCGTCTGGGCCGTCGGGCTGGTCGCCGGCGCGCTGGTCTGGTTCCTCCTCTACCTCAGGTCCTGGAAAAGAGTCGGCCGGGATTACCGCTACGAGGATATCCCGCCCTATTTCCGCGAGCCGCCGTCCGAGCTCAGGCCGGCGTTTGTCGAGGTGCTCCTCCGCGAGGGCGGACCGCCCACGCCCCGTTCCTTCACGGCGACCCTGTTCGACCTCGCCCGGCGCGGATTCCTCGAGTTCACGGACCACTCTGTCGAGCAGCGCGGACTTTTCGGAATGAAGGAGAAGCTCGGGACATCGATCACGCTCAAAAAGGATTATGCGGGCGCTCAGGATGTCCTGCCCTACGAAAAAGGGCTGCTCGACCTCCTCTTTAAGAACATCCTGGCCCGCGGCGGCGGTCCGGGGCCGACGCTCGAGCTCGACGACCTCCGGGATTATTTTAAAAAACAGCCACAGGCTTTCCAGTCGTGGCATCGGAAGTGGGTGAAGGATATCCGGGCCGAGGCCGGCCGCCTGGGGTTTATCGAAAAGGAGAGCCTCCGCGTCCGGAACATCTTCATCGCGGCCACGATCCCTGCGGCGATCTTCACGCTCAACCCGCTGATGGGCGTCCTGGGCGCGGCCTTCATCCCCCGGCTCAAGAGGCGCTCGCCCGAATGGGCCCGGGAGAACGAGCTCTGGAAGGCCCTCGACCGCTTCCTCGATGACTTCTCCGATTTCGAGGCTACCCCGCCCGAAGCCTACAAGCTCTGGGAACGCTACCTCGTCTTCGGCATCGTCTTCGGGAACGCCAAGAAGATACTGAAGGCCCTGCCGGTCATCCTGGCCGACGAACGGGCCGCCGCGCCGGTCTGGTACGCCGGTTTGGACGGCGCCCGGCTGGCTTCCGTTGGCCGGATCGCCGGCGTCGCCCGCAGCATCGAGACGATGGCCACCACCATTCAACAGGCCAGCACCTCGGCCGCCCATTACTCTTCGGGCGGCGGGGGCGGCTTCAGCGGCGGCGGGGGAGGGGGCGGGGGCGGCGGAGGCGGCGGCGCCCGTTAACCCTTGACGAGCGCGAGGGCCCGCCGGGCCGATGCGGCGCAGCAGGCCGGCATTGTCTCAGGCCACGGAGTGTGGCAGAATGAGCCCAAGGAGGCCGAGATGAGAAGGTTCCTGACTCCCGGTATCGCCGTTGTCGCGCTGGCCGCGGTCCTGGCCGCCGGTCTGGCCGGCTGCGGGGGCGGCGCCCGTCCCGAAGATTTCGAGTGGACGACGATCGACGAAAGCTATACGCCTTCAAACGTCGTGGAGGAGTTCATCAAGGCCGACGCCGAGCAGAAGGGCATTTTCCCGGTCTACATCCGGAACTACGGTCAAGACCCGGCCTTGCTGAAGCGGTTCCGCGGGACGAACTTCGCGCGCCCCACCGAAGCCGCCCTCAACCTCGCCTACAAGGGCCTGCAGGACTGGATGCTCATCGACCTCAAATACAAAAACGAGAAAGACCAGGACGTGCAGCGCACCATGCTCTATGTCGAGATCGGCGGGAGCTGGCGGGTGGGGGACAGCGGCACGCTCCTGAAATAGGCGACGCTCATGACACCGGGCCCGCCTCCCTCGACCGTCAGGAAATGGGTCATCGCCGGCCGGCCCTGGTCCTATCCGGCATCGACGATGCCGGTCGTATTCGGGACCTCCCTGGCCGTCGTCATCGGTGGGGCGGCGCTCTCCTGGCTGGATTTCTTGCTCGCCTTGGCCGCGATCGTCATCCTCCACTCGGCGGCCAACATGACGAGCGACGCTTTCGATTTCCGGCGCGGCCTCGACCGTGATGTCACGCCCGTGAGCGGCGCCGTCGTTCGCGGCTGGCTGACACCGGGCCAGGCCACCGCCGGGGGAGCCGGGCTCTTCGCGGCCGGGTCGCTGATCGGCCTCTTCCTCGTGTCGAGGACGGGCTGGCCGCTTCTCATCATCGGCGCCGTCGGCCTCCCCATCGGCATTTTCTATACATTTCTTAAGTACAGGGCCTTCGGCGACCTCGCCGTGTTCCTGGATTTCGGCATCCTCGGGTCGCTGGGGGCCTGGACGGTCCAGACGGGGCGCCTGTCATGGATCCCGGTGATCTGGTCCATCCCGATGGCGATGCTGGTGAGCGCCATCCTGCACGCCAACAACTGGCGCGATTTCATTTCCGATACCGAGAAGCGCGTGACCACCGTGGCCGGTCTCCTGGGCGACTCGGGCTCGCTGAGGTATTATCAGGCTCTCATCTTCGCTCCATTCCTGATCCTGCTGGTGCTGATGCTCCTGCCCAGGGCCCTGAACGGACGGCTGATCCCCCTGCCGATCACGTTTCTCATCGTCCTCCTCGCCGTGCCCAGCGCCCTCGAGCTGAGCCGCCGGGCGCGCCTGCGCCGGGCCCCCCGCCGACCCTTGGATTTCGTCATCCTCGACGGCGCCACGGCCAACTACAACCTCCTGTTCGGTCTTCTTTGCACCGCCTCGCTCTGGCTGCATCTGGCCCTCAGGGGTCGCTGATCCACCGAGAGCGCCGCCCATGTCCCGGAAAGACTATATTCTGGCGGGCGCGGCCTGGCTGGTCTTCGTTCCGCTGTTCCTCACGGGGGGCTGGGGGGCTTTTGATTTCTGGTGGTGGATGGCGAGCGCCGTGGCCCTCGTCGCCGGCCTGGGCTTCGCCCTGGACGGATCCTATCTCAAGCTCCTGGTGGACGACTGGGGCGAAGGGCGCGCCGGCAAGATCCTGTTGGGGGTGCTGACGGCCGCCGTCCTGTATGCCGCTTTTGTCGTGCTGAATCCGCTGTCCCGCGTCGTTTTTCAGTCGGCCGCGACGGACATCGAACGGGTCTATGCGTTCAAGACGGGCGCTTCGCCGGCCCGGGTCGGCCTGCTGATCCTGTTCGTCATCGGGCCGGGCGAGGAGATCATCTGGCGGGGATTCCTCCAGAGGCACTGGGAGAAAAGATGGGGATTCCCCGCCGGCTGGCTCCTGGCGGCAGCGTTCTATGCGGCCGTCCACCTGGGGAGCGGCAATGCCATGCTCGTCCTGGCGGCCGCGGCCACGGGCCTCTTCTGGGGATTCCTATATCATCGCTTCCGGTCCATGCTGCTCAACGCCGTGAGCCACACGCTCTGGGACCTGCTGATCTTCATGATCCTCCCCCTTTCAGCATGAAGCACGATGTGATCGTGATCGGCGCCGGCATCGGCGGGCTGAGCTGCGCCGCCTTCCTGGCGAGCAGCGGCCGGCGCGTCCTGGTACTCGAAAGAAGCCGCCACATCGGCGGCACGAGCTATATCTTCTGGCGCCGGGGATTCGGCTTTCCCATGGGTCCGCTGTCGTTCGGGTTCCCCGGGCGCGTCCGCGATCTTCTTGACGGGGCCGGGGTCACCGCGCCTCTCGAATTCACAAGGAACCACTTCGCGCTCGCCGGGCCGGGCTGGAGTCTCCCGCTTTCCCTACCCCTTACCGAGCTGAAGGGCGAGCTCTGCCGGGCCTTCCCGGATGAAGAAGCGGGGATCCGCGGGTTTTTCGTCGAGCTCGAAGAGGCCGTCGCGCTGGCCAAAGACGTGGACAGGTGGCATCCGGACTACCGGCTGGCCGGCGCCCCCCGGGCCGCGGGGCGCGCTGTGGAAACAAAGCGGGGTAAACTGGCGCGCACCAGGGAGCTCGCCGTCACGCCGTGCCGCCGCCGCCTCCGCAAGCACCTGAGAAACGACCGGCTCGTGCGGCTTCTCGGCTCTCAGGGAATGTCGGAGCCCGAGATGTCGATGCTCGGCCTGGGGTTCATGTGGAACGTCATGTCCGAAGCCGGCATCTGGTTTCCCGCCTGCGGCATCCACGGGCTCAACGATCTGCTCGCGGCCCGGCTGGCCGCCCAAGGGGGAGAGGTCCGGCTGTCCGCGCCCGTCGAAAGAATCCTGGTCCGACGGGGCCGGGCCGCCGGCGTCCGGACGGAAGACGGCGCCGAGTACGAAGCCGATTGGGTTGTCTCCAACGCGGACGCCAAGACGACGCTTCTCGGTCTCGTCGAG
Source organism: Candidatus Aminicenantota bacterium (assembly GCA_963764885.1). Classification (GTDB taxonomy): domain Bacteria; phylum Acidobacteriota; class Aminicenantia; order Aminicenantales; family UBA8522; genus CAVSCD01. The sequence continues at coordinate 184,472 of CAVXUH010000006.1, read as the reverse complement.
GCCGGAGCCCTGCCGGAGGACTTCCGGCAGGCCATCGCCGCGACGCCGTATACTGGTTCCGAGCTCAGGGTCTATCTCGGCGTCGACCCCCGCCGGGTCGACCTCGGCAGGCTGAAGACGGCCCGTGTCGGCTTCCGGGCGGTCGAGCCCGGAGCGGGCCGGGGCGCGGCCGGGCCCGAGGACTTCGCGGCCCGCGAGATCGACGTCTGCCTGTGGTCGGCCAACGCGCCGGCGCTGGCGCCCGAGGGCAAGGCCTCCCTGATCCTGGGAGCGGGTTTCTCTTATGATCATTTCGCACGGTTCCGGACCGGCCCGAGGACAAGGACGGCGGAGTATGCCGGATTCAAAAAGCAGCTCGTCGGCGGGCTCATCCGCGCCGCCGAAGGCCTCCTTCCCGGACTGGCCTCGGCCGTCGAGGTCGTCGAGGCGGCCACGCCGCTCACGTACGAGGACTGGGGACATCGCCACCGGGGCGCGATCGCCGGCTGGACCTGGAGCGCCGATTACGGAAAATCCCTGGGGAAAGAGCTCCTCGTCGAGACGCCGGTTCCCCGGCTGCTCCTGGCGGGGATCTTCGCGGCCAACAAGCTTTATCTCGGCGGGGTCCCGACTTCGATGCACACGGCCCGGCTGGCCGCCGACAGGATCGCGGGCAGGCTCTAGTCATGGGACGCCAGCTGTCTGGGCGCGGGATATCGCCGGCGATACATTTCTGCTATATTTATTGGGCCGAGAGGTTGTTCGATGAAGTGTCTTAAATATTTTCTGCCGGCCGGCATCCTGTTTTTTCTGACCTGGCCGGCCTTGACCGGCCAGGACATCCTGGAAATCACGTCCCGGGAAGCCTACGAGATGATCACCAGGGACCCGGCGGTCCGGCTTGTCGATGTGCGCAGCATCGCCGAGTACTATTTCGTCGGCCATCCCCCGACGGCAGCCAATGTGCCGCTCACCTTCTGGGATGAAAAGGCGCAGGCGCTCGTGGGAAACGATCACTTCGTCGAAGATATCAAGGCGCGCTACAAGCCGGAGGAAAGCCTCGTTTTCATCTGCCGGAGCGGCGGGCGCAGCCTGAAGGCCGCCCAGCTGGCCAGGGCGGCGGGCTTTTCCCATGTCGCCAGCGTCAAGGACGGCTTCGAGGGCGAGAAAGACGCCCGGGGCTACCGGACGGTGAAGGGCTGGAAAAATTCGGGACTCCCTTATACTTACGAAATCCGAAAGGAACTCATCTACCGATGACCATAACCTCCCCTTCGCCCGGCGCGCCGGTTCATCACGAGCTCCGGTTCACCGTCCGCGCCAGCGAAGCCGGTCCGCGGGGCGTCATCAGGCTGGCGAGCTTTCTGGACTATTTTCAGGAGGCGGCCGGCGAGCATGCGGCGCTGCTGGGCGTATCCGTCATTGAGCTTCTCAAGCATAACCTCACCTGGGTGCTTTCAAGATACCACATCAAGATCGACAGGTATCCCGTCTGGGGGGAAATGGTCCGCCTGAGGACCTGGCCCTCGACCCGCAGGCATCTCTTCGCCCTCCGGGAATTCGAGGCCATCGACGCCGCCGGAACCACGATAGCCCGGGCCACCAGCTCCTGGATGGTAATCGATACCGTCACCAAGAAGCCCGTCCGGCTCGCCGATCACCTGGGGGAGTTCCCCCAGGACCCGGTTCGCGCGCTGGCCGACGATTTCAGCGCCCTTCCCACGCCGAGCGGAACCGACTTCGAGCGGACCTTCTTTGTCCGCCGCGGCGACCTCGATTGGAACAGGCACGCCAACCACGTGGTTTATATCGAGTGGGCCGCCGAGGCGGCCCCGCCGGATATCGTCTCGGGCTCGCGGCCGGCCGAGATCGAGGTGGATTATCGGGGCGAGGCCCGCTTTGGGGACATTGTTTCCTCCAAAGTGCAGGCCGCGCCGACGTCCGCTTCGCCGGCGTTCATCCACCAAATCATCCGGAAAAAGGACGGCCTCGAACTGGCCCGCCTCAGGACCGCCTGGATGAAGGCCTGACTCCCGGTCCGTTGGCCGGGGCGCCATTTGTGCTTTTGCCGAATATACGCTAACCTGATTTTCTGCATGTCAGGAAGGTTCTTGAAACGAGGCATCGCCGGAGGACCGCGATCATGACGGGAAATGGCTGGAAAAGATGGCTGGCGGCCGGGGCCGCGGCCCTGCTCGTTTCGTCTCTAGCCCAGGCTCAGCCGGAAGACCCGGCGGACCTGGTGCTCCTCCACGGCAAGATCGTCACTCTCGACAAGGAACGGCCTTCGGCGGAGGCGCTCGCCGTCCGCCGAGACCGGATCCTCGCCGTCGGCACCGACTCCGAGATCCGGCGACTTGCCGGGAAGACATCGCGCGTCATCGACCTCCAGGGAAGGTTGGCCGTCCCCGGTTTCATCGACAGCCATGCCCATTTCACGGGCATCGGCGAAGCCCGGCGGGAGCTCGACCTGACGAAGGCGAACACCTGGGAGGAGATCGTGGCCATGGTCGCGGCCGCGGTCCGGACCGCCGAGCCGGGCGACTGGATCCTGGGCAGGGGATGGCACCAGGAAAAATGGAGCCGACGGCCCGAGCCCAACGTCGACGGCCTGCCGTTCCACCGGGAGCTCAGCAAGGTGTCGCCCGATAATCCCGTGCTCCTCACTCACGCCAGCGGGCACTCGTGCCTGGCCAACGCCAAGGCCATGGAGCTGGCCGGCGTCACCGCCAAAACGCCCGACCCCCGGGGGGGCGAGATCATCCGGGACAAGCAGGGAGTTCCGATCGGCGCCTTCAGGGAAACGGCCCAGGGCCTGGTCGAGCAGGCCTACGCGCAGAGCCTCAGGAAGCGTACCGCCGCCGAGCGGGAGGCCGATGAGGTCGAGGTGATCAGGCTGGCCGCCCAGGAATGCCTGGCCAAGGGCATCACCAGCCTGCATGACGCCGGGGCGTCGTTCGCGACTATCGACCTCTATCGGAAGCTCGCCGAGGAGGACAGGCTCGGTATCCGCCTCTATGCCATGATCAGCGAGGGAAACTGGGGCCTCGCGGACAAGCTCGCCCGATACCGGATCATCGGCGCCGGCCGCAACCACCTGACCGTGCGCTCGATCAAGAGGTTGATCGACGGCGCACTGGGGTCCCACGGGGCCTGGATGTTGAAGCCCTATGCGGACCTGCCGTCATCGACCGGCCTCAACACGACCCCCGCCTCGATCATGGAGGAAACGGCCCGGCTGGCCGTCGACAACGGCTTTCAGCTCTGCACCCACGCCATCGGCGACCGGGCCAACCGGGAGACCCTTAATATCTACGAAGAGGCCTTCTCTTCCCACCCTCAAAAGACGGGACTCCGCTGGCGCATCGAGCACGCCCAGCATCTCGACCCCGCCGACATACCGCGCTTCGCCCGCTTGGGCGTGATCGCGGCCATGCAGGGGATCCACTGCACGTCCGACGGCCCCTGGGTGATCACGAAGATCGGCGAGGAGCGCGCCCGGACCGGCGCCTACGTCTGGCGCGACCTCATCAAGGCGGGCGCCGTCATCGCCAACGGAACGGACGCGCCGGTCGAGGACGTCGACCCGATCCCGTGCTTCTACGCGAGCGTCACGCGCCGGCTGATGGACAGCCGGACTTTTTTCCCCGGGCAGCGAATGACCAGGCAGGAGGCGCTGGCCTCCTACACGATTAACGGCGCCTTCGCGAGCTTCCAGGAAGACGAACTGGGCTCGCTCGCGGCGGGCAAGCTGGCTGACATCGCCGTCCTGTCCAAGGACATCCTGACCGTGCCCGAGGAGGAAATCCTCTCGACGTCGGTCGTGATGACGATCGTCGGCGGCCGGGTTCTTTATCAGAAGGAATGAGGTGGGCGAAAGCGAGGAGAATGTGCAGAAGCGCACTCCGTTCTGATTTTAGCGCGACGAGCGGCTGGCGCCGCGTCCTTTCCTTTTCCGAAATTTTGGTATAATTTTATTCTTGTGCCACGCCAACTTCTTGCGGCCGGACTGACGCTCGTCTTTCTGGCGGCCGCCGCCTGTCGGAGCGAGACCGAAAGCGGCCGAGTCCTGGCGGCCGTGGACAGGCTGGCGCGCCTCGCCGAGAAAAAGGACCTCGAGGCCTTCCTGGCGTCGGTCGAGGACGGCTATGCCGATTTTGAGGGCCGTGACAAGGCGGGACTGAGAGCGCTGCTGAGCGGCTATCTGACGGGGCGGACGGGGATTGTCGTCCACCGGCTGGGCGGGAGGGTGGAGTTTCCGGAGGCGAGCCGGGCCAAGCTCCAGGCCGATTTCGCCTTGTCAGCCGGTGCCGCCCAGGCCTTGCGGCGGCTGGTCCGGCTGTCGCCCGACCTCTACCGGGTGAACGTCGACCTCGTCAACCCCGGCGGGCACTGGCTTATTCATTACGCGGAGTGGCAGACGATCGGGCTCACCGGGGTCCTCCCGGAATCCCTCCGGGTCCTCGAGAGCCTCTTTCCAAATCTCAGGACGGAGTGAGAGAGAAATGAACGCACCCTCAAATCAGCCCACGACCAAGTCGGCGGACATCCTGATCGTCGGCGGCGGCCCCGCCGGCGCCACCGCCGCGCTCTACACGGCCCGGGCCGGCCGGTCCACGGTCCTCCTGGCCGGGCGCGGTTCGTCGCGCCTGGGGATCGGCTATCTGATCGAGAACTACCCCGGGACTGGCCCGGTCAACAGCCTCGAGCTTCTCGAGCGCTTCCGGTCCCAGGCGCGGGGATTCGGCGCGGAGGTCGTCGCCGAGGACGCCATCGACTTCGACCTCTCGGGAGCAACGAAGTATGTCGTCACCCGGGAGCGGCTGTATGAAGGCAAGGCGGTCATACTCGCCGCGGGTAAGCCCGTGAGGCGGGAGCGCATGGTCCCGGGCGAAGAGAGGCTGGTCGGCCAGGGGGTGAGCTACTGCGCCACCTGTGACGGCCCGCTCTACCGGGGGATGGTGGTGGGCGCCCTGGGTGCATCGGCCGAGGCGGCCGAGGAGGTGCTCAGCCTCCAGGCCATAGGCTGCCGCGTCCACTGGATCCCGGGGGAGACGAAGCCGTCCACCATCCCGGGCGAGCTGCTCGAGGAAATGCGCCGGAAGGAAGTCACCGTCCACTGGCAGGCCAAGGTCAAAGAGATCCAGGGCGGAAAGTCGGTCGAGAGCCTGCAACTCGAGGTCGGGGGAAAAGAGGAGACCATCCCGGCGGCCGCGCTCTTCATCTTCCGGGAGAGCCTCCCTTCAGCGCTCTTCACGAAGACCGGGCTCGAGCTCGACCATGGGCAGTGCCTGGCCGTCGACCGCCGCCAGAAGACGAACCTGGCCGGCGTTTTCGCCGCCGGGGACATCACCTGCGGGGGAATGCAGGTGGTCACCGCGGCCGGCGAAGGCGCGGTAGCGGCCATGCAGGCCATAACTTTTGTGCGAGGACTCCCCCGAGGCTAGCCGATCGGCGGGGGTCAGGAGAAGCTGCGCAGCTTGCCGCAGAAGGCGGGGTCCTGGAGCTTGCGCAGGGCCTTGGCTTCAATCTGACGGATCCTCTCCCGGGTGACCTGGAGCTTGTCTCCCACTTCCTCGAGCGTGTGGTCCCCGTAATCGCCCAGTCCGAAGCGCAGCCGGATGACCTCGGCTTCCCGGTCGGTCAGACACTTCAGGGATTCCTCGATCTGCTCCCGCAGGCTGGCATGGATAACCGTGTCCGGGGGAGATGGGATGCCCTTGTCCTCGATGAATTCGCTCAGGTGACTCCCGCCGGTCTCGCCCACGGGCGTCTCGATCGATACGGCGTCCTGGGTGGTCTGCAGGATCTCCCGGACCTTCTTCAGCGGCAGCCCGAGGTGCTTGCCGATCTCATCGATGGTGGGCTCGCGTCCGTGGTCCTTGACGTAGATTTGGGTGAGCTTGGCCAGCCGCTGGAGCGTTTCGCTCATATGCACGGGAATGCGGATCGTCCGAGATTGGTCGGCGATAGCGCGCGTGATGGCCTGCCGGATCCACCATGTTGCATAGGTCGAGAACTTATGCCCCAGATGATAGTTGTACTTATCGACGGCCCGCATCAGGCCGATGTTGCCCTCCTGGATGAGGTCGAGAAACTGCAGGCCGCGGTTCTGGTATCTCTTGGCGATGGACACGACCAGACGAAGGTTGGCGGCCACGAGCTCTTTCTTGGCCCCCTCGGCGTTTCGCCGGGCATCGACGATCTGACGCAAGACGAGCTTCATCGAGGCGGCCCTCCTGGGTGATGCGGAAGGGATGGCCCGCTTGAGCTTCTCCACCACATCGACGGCCAGGCGCTCCACGAACTCGGGTTTAAGATTGAGGGCCTTGATCAGCCCGGCCAGCCGCGCCAGCTCACGGTCGCGGGCCCTCCTGCTGCCGTTCTTTTCCGGCAGTTTCTTCAACCTCTCGACCGAGGACTCGATCGAACGGAGCCGCCTCGAGACGGATTGATAAAACCGCTCGAACCCGTCGTCCTCGAGGTCGACGTCGGTGAGGTCGAAGTATTCCCGGCAGGAGCCCGGGTCCGTTTTGATGGCCGCGGCCATGCCCATCAACTCATCAACAAGAAAAGAAGTCTGGAACAGGCCCTTCCAGACCCGGAGCCAGCCGTCCTCGATCCGGCGGGCCAGGCCGAGCTCTCCCTCCCGGGTGAGGAGCATAACCCGCCCCATGTCGCGGAGATAGACGCGAACCAAGTCGGGATAATGATCGACTCCGGCAGCCTTGGGGGCAGCCGACGGCCGCGCGGGCGAGGCTGCACGCCGGGACTCCCAATCATCGACCACGCTATCTGCAAGAAGCAAATGGCGGCCGGACCGTTCCTCGAAGAGCGCCTGCCCCTCGTCTTCGGCCGCCTGGATGGCCAAAACACGGGAACGATCTATGCGTTCATTGGACATTGTCCGCTCCTTTTAATCCTACTATTTATATAGGATAACTAGATCACCGACTACTTCGTTGCATTTTCCAAGGCTAAAAGTGCTGGCTGTAAGGGAATTAGCAAAGGAGGGGTTTGGGATGGCGGGACCCTGCCCAGCCAGCGAAACAGGAAACCCAAACCTTTATAACATAGTTTTCCGATAAAATCAATAGAATTTATAGATTTAATAGAATTCAGCGCTTTCTCATGCCCCGGAAGCTATTTCGACTGCCCAAAAGCCGATTTTCGGCCTGAAGACGGGGAGTCCCTTGAAGTTCAGGCTTCGTCTTGATATAGTTATCTCCGCGATGCCGGGAGCCCACCCCACAGGCGGCGGATTTCCCAAGAAGCGGGCGAGGCGCGACTAATATAATGAGAATGCGAAGGCAGCCAATCAGCAAAAGTGCACCGTCCCGCCGGCCCCTCGAGCGGCGCGGCGACAGCCGGGTCAGCGAGGAAGACAAGGTTTCGGTCGAGATCCTGTCCGGCGAGGACCCCTCCACCGCCCCCCCCATGATCAACGCCCTGACCAAAAACATCTCTCCCGGAGGCGTCCGGATCATGTCGAGCGTCAGGCTCGAGCCCGGGACCAGGGTGCGGCTCGAGATCCTTCTCTCCAGCCGCCGGCGATTGATCAAGGTGGCGGGAGTGGTTCGCTGGTCGCGCACCGTCTACCAAGAGGACCTTTTCGAAATGGGCATCGAGTTCGCCGGGCTGACGCCCGACGACAGGGTGAGCCTGCTCGAGCACGTCTACCAAAGGCGCGGTTAGCTTCCCGCCCTCTCCGGGCTCCCGCTTCGACGCGAATTGCGACCGGAGGAGTGACCATGCCAGAGACACGGCACATCGCCGCGGCCGTTTGGGGCTTCGGCATCCCGGCTCTTCTGTTTCTCATCATGCTTCCGGCTTTTTCGATCGTCGCGCACTCCGCCCAGCGCACCGAAAAGCCCGTCCTCCACGGAAAACACTGGGTGGCGATCACGGGCAAGCCGCTCGCGGCGACGGCGGGGGCGGCCGTTTTTTCCAGGGGAGGAAACGCCGTTGACGCCGCCTGCGCCATGCTGGCCGCCGTCTCGACCATGTACGACGCGCTGAGCTGGGGAGGGGAGACCCAGGCCCTGATATTCAATCCGAAAACCAAAAAGGTCGTCGCCGTCAACGCGCTGGGCGTCGCCCCCACCGGCGCGACCGCCGGTTTTTTCAAGTCCAAGGGGTTGAGCTATCCCCCCGACGTCGGCCCGCTGGCGGCCGTGACCCCGGGGACGCCGGGCGGACTGCTCGTCATGCTGGCCGAGTTCGGGACGTTGTCCCTCAAGGATGTCTTGGCGCCGGCCGTCGAGCTGGCCGGGGGCTATCCGATCGAGGCCGAGCTCGCCCGGAGCATCGAAAACAATAGAAAACAGCTCAAAGAATGGCCATATTCAAGGAAAACGCTGCTCCCCCATGAAGGACAGTCATGGGAAGCGCCGGAGCCCGGCGAGGTCTTCCGGCAGCCCGACCTGGCCGAGACGCTCAACAAGCTCATCGAAGCGGAAACCTCGGCCCTGGCGTCCGGCAAGTCCCGGCGGGACGCGATCTATGCGGCCTACGACCGCTTCTATAAGGGCGATATCGGCGCCGAGTTCGTCCGGGGCGCCAGAGAGCAAGGGGGCTTGATAACCGCCGCCGACCTCGCCAACTGGCGCGTGCATCTCGAAGAGCCGGTCATGACGACGTACCGCGGCATCGACGTCTATAAACTCAGCTGCTGGGTGCAGGGACCGGTGATGCTCCAGGCGCTCAACATGCTGGAGAACCTCGATATCAAGTCCCTGGGCTTCAATAGCGCCGAGTACATCCACGCGCTTTATCAGGTGATGAGCTTGGCTTTCGCCGACCGTGATTTCTATTACGGCGACCCGTACTTCCCCCCCGAAGAGCCGCTCAAGGGGCTGTTGTCCAAAGAGTACGCGAAGGAAAGGCTGAAGCGGGTCGACTGGAAGGCCAACGACCCGAAAGTTGCTCCCGGAGACCCCTATCCGTTCCAGGGAGGCCAAAACCCATACCTCGGCCTTCTCGAAAAATGGGCGGACCGGCCGCAGGCCGGGCGAAAGGACCAGGAGGCCTTCTTCAGGGGCACAACCTCGATCCAGGCCGCCGATGAAGCGGGCTGGGTCGTTTCCGTGACGCCGAGCGGCGGCTGGATCCCGGCGTGTATCGCCGGCCGGACCGGCATGGGGATGAGCCAAAGGATGCAGAGCTTCGTTCTCGACGCATCGGAAGACCCTTTCAACGTGGTCGAGCCGGGCAAACGGCCCCGCGCCACCCTCACGCCGACCCTGGCGCTCAAGGAGGGCGAGCCGTATTTGTCGTTCGCCGTCCAGGGCGGGGACACGCAGGACCAGAACCTCCTTCAGTTCTTCCTCGACGTCGTCGAATTCGGCATGAGCGTCCAGCAGGCCTGCGAGGCCCCCAACGTCAACAGCTACCAGATGCGGAGCTCCTTCGCCCGCCACGAGTCCTTTCCCGGGCGGCTGGACCTCAACGAGCGGACCCCGCACGAGGTCGCGGAGAAGCTGACGGCGATGGGGTACAAGATCGATTTCAAGCAATACACCTCCGGCCCGATCAACGCGATCTTCTTCGACCGGGCCCACCGCACCTTCTGGGGAGGCTCGTCGAACTACGGCGAGGATTACGGGGTCGCCTGGTAAGCGGCCCGGCGTTTTTGACTTGGCCCCCCGCAACGTGCTAAATAGTATGTGTGTGGGAAGAGCCGTCGTTCGGGAAATTCCTGGCCATCCTCCAGACCGTCCGCGGCCGCTTCCCCCAGATCGCCAGGGATATTCACGGGAACCCCAGGATCCACCTCAACAGCGCCGCCGGGACGCTCGTCGTCGACACGGCGGCGCGGGCGGCCGCCCAGGCTTCGACCTGGCTGGATTCGCTGCCCGGAGAGGTCTTCCCGGCGGAGGCGACCACGGCGCGATTCCAGGCGGCGATCCGCGAGATCACAGCCGACTTTCTGAACGCCCCCGACCCGGCCGAGATCTCCTTCCATTTCTCCTCGACCCAGGCCCTCTTCAACGCCGCCCTGGCCATGCGCGGCCTGATCCGGGCCAAGCACAACCTCGTTGTGACCGACCTCGATCACATGGCCAATATCTCACCTTGGGAGTCGGTCGCCGGCAAGTGGTGGGGCGCGCGCGTCCGCCGGGCGCGGATCATGGGGACGGGTGAGCTCGATACCGACCACCTTCTTTCCCTGGTTGACGACGCGACGGCCTTGGTGGCCGTCACCATGGCCTCGAATGCGCTCGGCACGATCGTTCCGGTCGGGACCCTGATCCCCGAGATCAGAAAAAGATCGCCCGGCTGCCTTATCTGTGTCGACGCCGTTCATCACGCGCTCCACGGTCCGATCGACGTCCAGGCCCTAGGCTGCGACCTGCTCGTCTTTTCGGGCTATAAAGTGTTCGGACCGATGCTCGGCGTGATGTGGGGAAAGAAGGACCTCCTCGACCGGATGAAGCCTTTCCGCGTCGAGACCAACAAAGATACGGCCCCTTTCAAATTCGAGCAGGGGAGCCTGAGCAATGCCGCCCTCGCCTCGCTGGGGGCAGCCCTCAGGTACCTGGCTTGGCTTGCCGACGAGCTCGACCCGCAGCTCGCCGGCGAAGACCGCCGCTTTAAGTTCAAGCGGGCCATGTCCGCCGTGGCCGCCTACGAGCGCGAGCTGTCCCGAAAAGTCCTCGTTGGCTTCGGGAATCTCGAACCCGCCTCATTCCGGCTCTACGGCATCGGCGGTCCCGGAGAGTCCGCCTTTCGAGACCCGACATTCACCTTCGATATCCCCGGCCTCAGCGCCCGCGACATCAAGCGGCGGCTCTGGGAAAAAGCCGGCATCCAGACCGCCGAGGGCAACCACTACTCGGCCGTTTTTTACCGCCATTACCAGAAAGAGAGCGTCTGCCGGGCGAGCTTCGCCCATTACAACAGCCCCGCCGACGCCGACGCCCTGGTCGCGGCTATCGAAGAGCTCGTGCCACAGTCCTCGGCCCGCCTGCACGGCGATGAATCGGGGCTATGACAAGGAAACCCAAGGCGGAGCTTGCCTGGCTGAGCGGGGATGGCCAGGCGGCTGAGGCGCAGCCGCCCGCCCGGGGCCGGAGCGCCAAGGAAGAGAGCGCCGACGACGCGTCCCTCCTCGATGCCTACTCCCGCGCCGTGACCTCGGTCGTCGAGGCCGTGGGCCCGGCGATCGTCAGCGTCTCGACCGGACAGGGGCGCGACGGGGGCGACTTCGAGACCGTGGGCGCGGGCTCCGGTTTCGTGATCACGCCGGACGGCTATATCATGACCAACAGCCACGTCGTCGCCCAGGCCCGCGACGTCCGGGCGGCCTTTGTCGACGGACGGCGGCTCGACGCAACGGTGATCGGCAGCGACCCGCCCACCGACCTGGCCGTCATCAGGGTCAGCGGCGCGAATTTTCCGTACGCGGAGCTGGGCGATTCCTCGGCCCTCCGCGTGGGTCAGCTCGTCATCGCCGTCGGCAACCCCTTCGGGTTCCAGTCGACGGTCTCGACCGGGGTCGTCAGCGCCCTGGGGCGCGCGCTCCGGAGCCAGGACGGCCGCCTGATCGAGAACATCATTCAGCACACGGCGCCGCTCAACCCGGGAAACTCGGGCGGCCCGCTCGTCGATTCGCGAGGCCGGGTCATCGGCATCAACACCGCGATCATCGCCATGGCCCAGGGCATCGGCTTCGCCATCCCCTCGGCGACCGCGCGGACCGTCATCCCGCAGCTGCTGGCCAAGGGCCGGGTCGAACGCAGCTACCTCGGCGTGATCGGCTATCGCCGGGCCCTCGACCGCCGGGTCGTCCGGTTCCATAAGCTCAACAAGGACTCCGGCGTCGAGGTCGTCTCCCTCGACCCGGGCGGCCCGGCCCAGCGCGCCGACGTCCTGCCCGGCGACATCCTGGTCTCGATCAACGCGGTGGACGTCACCAGCCCGGACGACCTCTTCCGGTTCCTCGCGGGCTGGCCGGTGGGCCGGCCGCTGCGCCTGACGGCCTTGCGGCGGGCGGACAAGCTCGAGTTCGACGTCGTGCCCGGCGAGGCCCCCGCTCGCGCCTGAGCTCCCGCTCCACCTCTTGCAAACTCCCGGGGAATATTGAATGATAGTGGACCTGAAGTGTTCCGCCGGAGTCCTTCATGAACAGACTGATCCCGGGGACGGCCGCGCTCCTGGCTGTCCTCGTCATTGGGCCGTCCTGCCGCGGCGCGGCGGACGGCCCGGCCCGGCCGGCCGGCGCCCACATGTCCCCATCGCGCCTGGCGCAGCTCGATGTCATCGTCGGGGAAGCCGTCTTCCGGAAGGACTTTCCCGGGGCGGTGCTTCTCATCGGCCGGAACGGAAAGACCGTCTACCGGAAAGCCTTCGGGGAAAGCCAGTGGGTCCCGGAACACCTGAAGATCAGCCCGGACATGATCTTCGACCTGGCTTCGCTCACCAAGCCCGTGGCCACCGCCACCTCGATCATGATCCTCGCCGAACAGGGCCGGCTCAGCCTGGATGAGCGGGTCAAAAACTATGTGCCCGGGTTTTCGACCTACGCCGATTGCCAGGGCAAGGCGGGCGAAGATGCCAGGATCTGGCATCTTCTCACGCACACCTCGGGCCTGCCGCCTTATGCCGACGCGGCCGAGGTCGAAAAATACTTCAGCGGCCCCTGCACGACAGAGCAGCTGGCCGGCTATATCGCGCATCTTCCAAAAACCGACCCCCCGGGAGAGGCCTTTCATTACAGCTGCCTCGGCTACATCACCCTGGCCCACATCCTCAACACGATCACGGGGCAGTCGATCGCCCAGTTCAGCCGCGAAAATATCTTCGAGCCGCTGGGGATGGCCCATACTTTCTATACGCCCGAGGCCCGGTATCGCGACCAGTGCGTCCCCACCCAGGTCGTCGACGGGAAGCCGCTCCGCGGCGTCGTCCACGATCCCGCTGGCCCGGCTCCAGGGCGGGATCTCCGGAAACGCCGGCCTGTTCTCGACGGCCGATGACCTGGCTGTTTTCGCCCGGATGATGCTCGGCGGCGGGCGCTACAAAAAAACCAGGATCCTCAGCCCGATGGCGGCCGCCCGTATGACCTCGGTCTGGCCGAAGGCTGAATTCGCCGGGCGGGGCCTGGGCTGGGACCTTCTTTCCGCTTACGGCACGAACAGGGGCGACCTGTTCGGCGCCGGCTCCTACGGACACTCGGGCTACACGGGGACCTCGGTCTGGATCGACCCCGAGACGCGGACCTACATCATTTTCCTGGCGAACAGCGTCCACCCAAATGATATGGGCTCGATCCTCGCCCTGCGGAGCCGGGTGGCCAACGTCGTCGCCTCGTCGATCCTGGACTGGCCTCGGGAAAGGCCTCAGAGGCCCGGTGGGTGATAACAAGATGAGCATGCCTTCCGAAGAAGCCCGGGTCTACGAGGCCCTGGGGGAGCTGGGCATCGAGTGGATCCGGCACGAGCACGCTCCCGTCTTCACCGTCGAAGAAGCCGAGAAGCACTGGACGGAGGTCGAGGGAGCCCACTGCAAGAATCTTTTCCTCAGGAATAAAAAGGGCGACCGGCATTACCTGGTCGTCATCGAGAGCTCCAAGCAGGCCGACCTCAGGAAGCTCAACGCTCTGCTTCACGAGGACCGGCTCAGCTTCGGCTCCCCGGAGAGGCTCAAGAAATTCCTCGGCCTCGAGCCGGGGTCGGTCTCGCCGTTCGGACTGATCAATGATGCGGACAGGCAGGTGGTCGTGGTCATCGACCAGGACCTGAGAAGCGCCAAGACGGTCAACTTCCATCCCAACGTCAACACGGCGACCGTGGGCATCAGCTTCGCCGATTTCGAGAAGTTCCTGGCCCGGCGGGGAAACCGGGTTCTCTATTTTCCGTTCTAAGATATCGATGCCGGTTCCCGGAAAGAAAGCCAAGCGCAAGGAGAATACCGATGAAGCTCTACCGGGCCCGCTGGCTGGCGGTCTTCCTGAGCCTTGTCCCTCTGGGGGCGGGCGGGATAATTGAGATGAGCCCCGAGGTCTCCGTCGTCGGGCTGCCCCCGGCTTCGGGGGCCAACGCTCACTACGTTTCAAACCGGGCGCCGCTCGCGCCGTCGCCGCTCGTCAAGCTCCCGATAGGCGCCATCGAACCGAAGGGCTGGCTCCTCGGCCAGCTCCAGCTGATGCGGGCCGGGCTCACCGGGCGGCTCCAGGAGCTGAGCAAGTTCCTCACGAGCGACAGCGGCTGGATCACCCTCAAGGGCACGGGCTGGGAGGAAATGCCCTACTGGCTCAAGGGCTACCAGGACCTCGGGTACCTGCTCAAGGACCCGGAGATCATCGCCTCGGCGGGGAAGTGGATGGACCGGGCTTTCGGGAGCCAGCAGGCCGACGGGTTCTTCGGTCCGCCCGAGAACAGGGCCAAGAACGACCTCTGGCCGAACATGCTCGCCCTTGCCTGCGCCCAAAGCCTCTACGAAGCCGCCGCCGACCCCCGCGTCATTCCTTTCCTGACGAAATACTTCAAGTTCGAATACAACCTCCCTGTCGCCGACCTCCTGCCGGGAAGCTGGCAGAAGCTCCGGGGCGGCGAGAACCTGGAGAGTGTCTACTGGCTTTACAATCGCACCGGCGAGCCCTGGCTGCTCGAGCTCGCCCGCCGGCTCTACCAGCGGACCGCCGACTGGGAAGCCGACATCCTCAGCCCCGAACGCGACAAGAACTGGGAGCCGAGCAGTTTCTACCACGGGGTCAACATCGCCATGGGCTTCCGCTATCCGGGGGTCTATTTCCAGCAATCGAAGGACCGCAAGCACCTGGAGATCGTCGAGAAGAACTACCGCCTGGTCATGGACGCCTACGGCCGTCAGCCCGGCGGCATGTTCGGAGCCGATGAAAACATCCGGCCGGGGCACGGCGACCCGCGGCAGGGCGCGGAAACATGCTCCATGGTGGAATTCATGAACAGCGATGAAGCCCTGCTCAGGATCACGGGCGATACGAAGTATGCCGACCGCTGCGAGGAGATCGCCTTCAACTCCCTGCCCGCCGCCATGACCCCGGACCTCAAAGCTCTCCACTACCTCACCGCTCCGAACCTGATCTCCTGCGACAGCTCGAACGAGCACGACTTCGAAGGCAAGGCGACGCTCGTCTCCTATGATCCTCATTCCTACCGGTGCTGCCAGCACAACGTGGCCTTCGGCTGGCCGTACTTCGCCGAACACCTGTGGCTGGCCACGGCGGATAACGGCCTGGCCGCCGCGCTCTACTCGCCCTCCGAAGTCAAAGCCAAGGTCGCCGGCGGCGCCGAGGTCCGGATCGTCGAGGATACCGGGTACCCGTTCGGCGATTTTGTCGATTTCACCGTCCGCACCGACCGGGAAGTCGGCTTCCCGCTTTATCTGCGAGTGCCGGGCTGGGCCAAAAACGCGGTGATAGCTCATCAACGGGAAGAGGCAGCCAGTTGATCTCCAGGCCGGAAAATACGCCGTTGATCCGCCGCTCCTGGAAAAACGGCGACCAGGTCCGGCTCGAGCTGGCGCCCCGGATCGAGCTCAAGACCTGGCCCGAGTGGGGGAGCGCCGTCTCGGTCCGCCGCGGGCCTCTCTGGTTTTCCCTCAAGATCGGCGAAGAGTGGAAGAGGTACGCCGGAACCGACGAATGGCCCGCCTACGAGGTCCTGCCTGCGACCCCATGGAATTACGGGCTGGAGATCGACCCGGACCGGCCCGAGGCAGCGATCTCTCTGGTGAGAGCGGCCGCCCCGGCCTATCAGCCCTTCGACCTCGAGGCGGCGCCGGTTGTCCTCAGGGCCAGGGCCAGGCGGCTTCCGGACTGGAAGGCCGAGGGGCGGATGGTGGGCAAAATGCCGACGGGCCCGCTGCCCGCATCCGGCGCGGCCGAAGAGGTGCTGCTCGTCCCCATGGGCTGCGCCCGCCTCCGGATCGCCGTCTTCCCCCGAGCCGGCTCTTGACCGGATCGGTCCATCCCAAGGAGCCGCCCATGAGATTGCAGAAAATAGCCGAGATATTGGCCATGGCCCTTCTTGCCGTTGCCGGGCCGACCGCCCGGGCGCAGGAGCCGTCGTCCAAGCTCGTCACCACCGAATGGCTGGCCGCCAACCTGGCCGATGAGAATGTCCGGATCATCGACGCGCGAACGGATATCCGCGATTACTGGCTGTCGCACATCCCGGGCGCCGTCTATCTCGATACCGCCATCCTCCGGTGGCCGGAGGGCGGGGTCCCCTCGAAGCTCCTGCCGCCCGAAGCGCTGGCCGTCCTTCTGGGGGAGCTGGGCATAACCGAAAAAACGCTGGTCGTCGCCTACTACGACAGGAACGGGTTCCCCCCGTTCTATCTCTTGTGGGCCCTCGATTATATCGGCCACCCCGCCTCGGCCCTGCTCGTGGACGGGTTCGAGAAGTGGCGCCGGGAGGGAAGGCCCCTCAGCCAGGATTACCCGAAGATCGCCCGCGCCGTCCCCCGGAAATCCGTTCAGCTCAACGGGCGCGTCCGGGCGACGGTCGAAGATGTGGTCAAAGAGATGAAGGCCGGCGCCGTGCTCGTCGATGTCCGCCCGGCGGAAATGTACACGGGAGAAAAGGGAGCCTGGAAAAGAAAGGGGCACATCCGGGGGGCCGTCAACCACCCCTGGGTCCTGGACCTCAACGGCGACGGGACATGGAAGACCAAGGAGGAGCTGGCCGCCGAGTATGGACGGATCGGCGTCACGCCCGATAAGAAGATCATCGTCTATTGCGGCCAGGGACAGCAGGCGGCCCACAGCTATTTTTCGCTGAAGCACATCCTCGGCTTCCCCGACGTCAGGCTATACGACGGGAGCTTCAGCGAGTGGTCCGAGCGCAGCGAACTGCCGGTCGCAGCCGGAAAGAACCCATAGACTCTTCCGCGCGCATACCCGCGCCGGAACCTGGCACCAGGCCGGGGTGTACCCCCGGGCCAGCGAGATCAATCAGCTTTCGACCTCGTCGAACGGCCGTTGGCAAAAATCGCGGAGAGTGGTAAAATTCTCCATCTCAAGCTGAAGCCCGTCGAGATCAGGACGATCCGGGCGACAAAAAGAACCAAGGAGGCCCAATGAAAAAGACTCGTATCCCCGGCTTTGATCGCGCTCTGCGCGCTGATGCTCATCGTATCGGCCCCGGTCCTGGCCGCCGGGCAGGCCCGGGAGACCGAGAGCACGGTCCCCGAGCTCAGCGCCTTCCATGAAGTGATCTATCCCATCTGGCATACGGCCTATCCGGAAAAAGACGTCGCGGCGCTCCGAAGCTACGCACCCGAGGTCAAGAGCGGCGCCGAGAAAATCGCCGCCGCCAAGCTGCCGGGCATCCTGCGCGAACGGCAGGCGAAGTGGGACCAGGGCGTGGCCGAGCTCCGGAAGACCGTCGGCGCCTACCTCGCGGCCTGCGCCGGGAGAGACGATGCGGCGCTCCTGTCCGCCGCCGAAACCCTCCACTCACGCTACGAGATGCTCGTCAGGATCATCCGCCCGGTGCTCAAGGAAGTGGACGAATTCCATAAGGTCCTGTACGTCGTCTATCACAAATACCTCCCCGACAAAGACACCGGGAAGATTAAAGAGGCGAGCGGTGACTTGACGGCCAAGGCGGAAGCCATCACCAAGGCCTCGCTGCCCAAACGGCTCGAGTCGAAAACGGCTGCGTTCCAGAAGGCCGCGGCCGACCTCAATGAGGCTGTCAAGAGCCTGGCGTCGGCGCCGGAGGCTTCGCTGGCCGCGGCGGTCGAGACGGTCCACACGCGATATCAGGAGCTGGAAAAGGTATTTGAATAGCCCCAAGAGCTTTGCGCCGGACCGGCCGGCGGTCCTGCTGAAATGTCGATGAAGAGCGTCCCTTCGCGCCTGTCGTCCCTGGACGCCTTCCGCGGGCTCGATATCCTGGTCATGACCTTCGTCAATTACATCGCCGGGATGACGGGCGTCCCTTTCTTTCTGCAGCACGCCACGGCCGAGATGGACACGTTCACGCTGACCGACGTCGTCTTTCCCGGTTTTCTCTTCATCGTCGGCGTCGCCATTCCGCTGTCGCTCGAAAAGAGGCTCGTGGGCGGCGAACCGCTGTCCAAGATCCTGGGCCGGATCCTGACCCGCACGGCGGGGCTTCTATTTTTGGGCGTCATCATGGTCAATGAAGATGATTATTCGGCGGCCGCGACCGGCCTGGGGAAAGAGATCTGGTACTTCCTGGCCTACGTGGCGGTCATCGCTCTCTGGGTGGGCTATCCCAGGACGGAGGTCCGGTCAAGGCGCAATCTTTACCTGGGGCTCCGGCTCGCGGCGGCGGCGGCGCTCATCGGGCTCGCCCTCGTCTATCGCGGCCAGGCCGGGGGGGGCGCCGTCCACGGGCTGCAGCACTCCTGGTGGGGCATCTTGGGGATGATCGGCTGGACGTATCTTGCGGCCACCCTGGTCTATCTTGCGACAAGAGGGAGCAGGACCGCCCTCGCCGGCGCGCTCGGGTTCATGGTCGCACTCTACATCGGCGGCCGCCACGGGGCCCTCGACTTCCTGGGGCCGGTCAACGATTTCGTGAACATCGGCAGCCTCTTCGGCTCCCACACCGCCGTTGTCACGGCCGGGATGCTGGCCGGCTCGCTGTTCACGCCCACGTCGGCGGAGTTGAGCACGCGGAGCCGCCTGGGGTCGCTGGCCGTTCTCGGCGGGACCCTGCTTCTTTCCGGGTTCCTGCTGCGGCCCCTCCACGGGTTCAGCAAGATCCACGGGACGGAATCCTACTGCTTGGCGACCGCCGGCATCTGCTGCCTGCTTTTCATGCTGTGTTTCTGGCTGATGGATATCCGGAAGGTCCGGAGCTGGGCGGCCTTTCTGAGGCCGGTGGGGACGAACCCGCTCATCGCCTACATCCTGCCGTCCGTTCTCATCCTGCTCTTCGGGTTCGGCTCGCGGCTCTTCGGGAGCGACCTCTCGCGCATCTTCTGGCCGTTCTGGCAACGGGGCGGGGCCGCGGGCATGCTCAATGCCGCGGCCATGACCGGCCTTGTCCTGTTCCTCACCTGGGCGCTGACCAGGGCGGGGATCATCCTCAAGGTCTAACACGTCCCGGAAAGCCGGCCGGACCGGTTCAAAAAGCGTAGGCGATCCCCAGCCTGAGGTTCCTGGCAGGCTCGAGCATCGCCTCGGCGTCGGGCCGCGCATAATAAGAGGCGTTAAGGACGTTGGTCAGCGTCAGGAAGAATTTCCAAGTGCGCCACGCGTAGCTTGAGCTGAGGTTGATCACGCCCGAGCCGGGGATCCCCACTTCGGCCGGACCCGGGTTTTCCTTCCGGAGCTGGAAGGCGCCGTTCACCTCCGCCGTAAACCAGCGCCACCAGACACGCGTGCCCGCGTACAGCCGCAGGGGCGGAATGTCGTTCAGGGCGGCTCCCGTTTCCAGGCTCCGGCCCCGGATGGCCGACAGGTTCCCGAAGAGCTTCCAGCCGGGGACGACAAAATATTCGCACTCGAGCTCCCATCCCTGGATCCGGCCCTTGGTGATATTACCGTACGTATAGGTCGACGGGTCGAGCCGGTACCGCTCGATCAGGCCGTTGATCTCGTAACGGAACGCGTAGAGGCCGGCGAAGGAGCGCCTCCCCATGAGCTTGAGCCCGCCGTCCAGGCTCAGGCTCGTCTCGGGCTTCAACCCCGGCCGGCCGACGATGAAACCGCGGCCGCTGATCCCGGTGTAGAAGCGTTCGCTGAGACTCGGCAGCCGGTAGGCGCGGCCGGCGTTGATGAAGGCCGTGAGCTCGTCCGTGAACTTGAAGGAAGCGGCCACGAACCCTGTCCCCGCGATGTCCCTGGCCCTGACCGGCGCCGCCGCCCCCAGGGGGAGCGCTTCCATCCGGAGACTGTCCCAGCGGACACCGGCGAGGAGGTCGAGCCTCTTGACCCCCGAATAATCGGCGGAGAGGAAGAGGCCCAGGTCCGATCTCCCGCCGTCCGTGAATGAGAGCTCTTCCTGAGACCCGGCGGCGGCGCCCGAGGCGTCGAAGGCCGTAGAGATGTTGATGGCTCGGGCGCCGGCCCGGCCAAAATAGTCCAGGCCGCTCTCGACCCGGAGCGCGGTCCCGAATCTCCGGGCATAAGAGAGCTCGGACCCGAAATCGGTGCTCTCGGTCCGGCTGAAGGCGGAGTTGGTTTTTCTGACGTTATACGTATCGGTCCGGGTTTCGAGGAAATTCGGGTTGACGAAGGCATGAAACATGACCTCGCCTCCAGGCCCGGCCTGCTTTTCGTGCCAGCGGAACTGGAGGAGGTTCTGGTTCTCGCGGGGATACCAGGTCGGTGAGGTGGCGGCGGTCGAGTTCGGCTTGCCGATGTCCGTCCCCCGCGCGCCCAGGAAGCTCAGGTCGAGCTCGCGCTTCGCCGTCACGCGGGAGATCCTGGCGAGCAGGCTTCCCTGGCTGTATCGGGACTGAATGGCCCGGGTCCCTCCGGGAAGGCGGTAATCACCGGCGTCGAGGTTTTGAAAGGACACGGAGAAGGCCGTCGGCCCGGCGGCGCCGCCGAGGGAGATCCCGGCCGACTTCTCGCCGTTGACTGACCCGTAGCCCGAGGACAGCCGGCCGTGGATCCCCGGGTCGAACGACGGCCGTTTTGTCAGGAGATGAATGACGCCGCCGACGGCATCCGACCCGTAGAAGACCGAGGACGGGCTTCGCAGGACCTCGATCTGGTCGATGTCCTCGGGGCTGACGAAGGAGGCGTTGGGGCCCGTCCGGCGATCGCTCTCCAACCGGGCGCCATCGATGAGGTAGAGGATCCGCCGGCGGGCCAGCCCCCGGACCGAGGGGACGAGCGAAAAGCCGCCCGAGCCCAGCGCGCCGACGCCCGGGACAGACTGGATCCCCTCCGTGATAGTGGCGGGCATCTTTTCGATCAGGGTTCCGCTCCGGATGACGGATTCGGCGGCGGGGATGTTCACCGATGGCTCGGGATAGCGAAGGGCGGTCACCACGACCTCCTCCCGCTGCTCGATCAGAGGGACCAGCGCGAAGACGAGCTCCCGGTCCAGGTCCTTCCTCGAAACCCGGAACTCGCGCTCATAATACTCCGGGTGGATGACCTCGAGGCGGATACCGCCGGATTCGGGCACTCGGAGCGCGAATTCCCCGCCGGCGCCGGTCAGGGTCCGGGCCCCGGTCGGGCGATGGAGCACCACCGCCCCCTCCACGGGTTGCCGGCCCACGCCGACCACCAGGCCCCGGACCTCCGCGGCCAGTGCCCGAACCGGGAGGGCGAGGGTCACAATCAACAGGGACCCGAGAACGCTCAGTTTGCGCAAGGAGAGATATTATTCGGAGCGGGGGAAAGCTGTCAACAGACAGGAATTTTGCTGGGATTGCACCCGGGGATTTGATAAGATAGGCGGCCGGCGTGTGAGGTGGATCAGGACATGGCTGTTTCGAAAGACACCGAGGGATACGTCCCTCTCCCGGAGCGTTCGTCGTCATGCCCGGCATGAGCAGCGAGATCACGACTCTCCCCGGGATCCTCCGGCACCTCGAACGCGAAGTGCAGCGGCCCGACCTGCTCAAGGTCAGAACGGACAGCGGCTTTCGCCCGATCTCGACGGCGGAATTTTCGCGCCGCATACGCGGGCTCTCGCTCGGCCTGACCGGGCTCGGACTGGGGCCGGGCGTCAAGGTCGCCCTGCTGTCCGAGAACCGCCCCGAGTGGATCATCGCCGACCTGGCCGTGCTGTCCGCGGGCGGGACCACCGTCCCCATCTATACCCAGCTCCTGCCCGCCCAGATCGCAGAGCTCCTCCAGGATTCCGAGAGCGAGATCATCATCTGCTCAACCCCCGAGCTCTGGCTCAAAGTCGAAACCGTCCGGGCCCGGCTTCCCAGGCTCGCGCACGCCCTTTTGATCGAGGGCGCGGCCGCGGCCGGCGCTCTCTCGCTCGACGAGGTGATCATCCAGGGGGAAGCCGAGGGCCGGGCCCAGCCGGATAAGTTCGACCGGGCCGCCGCGGCTGTCCGGCCCGATGACCCGGCCTCGATCATCTACACCTCGGGCACCACGGGTGTCCCCAAGGGCGTCGTCCTCAGCCATGGCAATCTCATCTCCAACATCCGGGCCACCGATGCCATCATCCAATTCGACGAGAGGGACCTGAGCCTGTCGTTTCTCCCGCTTTCCCACGTGCTGGAGCGGATGTCGACCTATACCCTGCTTTCCAAGGGCGCCGCCGTCGCCTATGGCGGCGGCGTCGAGACGGTCGCCGACGATATGCCCGAGGCCCGGCCGACGGTCATGATCAGCGTGCCGCGGCTGTTCGAAAAGATGTACGCCAAGATCATGGACCTGGTTTTCGCCGGTTCGGCCCTCAAGAAAAGGATCTTCTTCTGGTCGCTGTCCGCCGGCCGCAAGCGGGCCCGGCGCATCGCCGACGGGAAAAAGGTCCCGCGGCGGCTGGCCCTGAGATATGCGTTGGCCCGTCGGCTGGTATTCGGCAGGATCCTGGCCCGGACCGGCGGCCGGATCAGGTTTTTCATCTGCGGCGGCGCGCCGCTGTCGGAAGATATCGCCGAGTTTTTCTATGCCATCGGGCTCATCATTTTCCCCGGCTACGGACTGACGGAAACGTCCCCCATCCTGACCGGCAGCACGCCGGGGAATTTCCGTTTCGGCACCGTCGGCAGGCCGATCCCAGGTGTCGAGCTGCGCATCGCCGGGGACGGCGAGATCCTGGCCCGCGGCCCCAATATCATGCTCGGCTACTATAAGAGAGAGGCCGAGACCCGGGAGGCGATGGCGGGCGGCTGGTTCCACACGGGCGATATCGGCGGCTTCGACAAGGACGGCTTCCTGATCATCACCGACCGAAAAAAGGACCTGATCGTGACCTCAGGGGGGAAGAACGTCGCCCCCCAGCCGATCGAGAGCCGCCTGCTGGCGAATCCGTATATCCGGTCGGCCGTGGTTGTCGGCAACGGCCGCAAGTTCATCTCGGCGCTCATCGTCCCCGAATTCGAGAAGCTCCTGGCGCTTGCCCGGCAATGGGGGATCGAGGCCGCCGGTCCGGCCGCGCTCGTCGAACGCCAGGATATCTCCGATTTCATGCTGGCCGAGGTCCAGCGGGCCACGCCCGAGCTGGCCTCCTACGAGCGGATCAAGAAGATCATCCTCCTCGAACGGGATTTCGACCTGGGGGCGGGCGAGATCACGCCCACCCTGAAAGTCCGCCGCAACTTCGTGGAACGCGAGTTCAAGGGCCGCATCGACGCCCTGTACGCCGACTGACGCCGAGGCTTCAGGAACCGGCCGCGAACCCATGAGGCCGACGGCGGAAACGGAGATTACGGCCCACCGGATCCGGGTATTGACAACATTTGGCGTTCCCAATAGATTGGGCCCTGACCGCATCATCGCCGGCGCCTGAGAGGAGAAATCATGTCCAGCAAGAAAAGTACTTCCGTGATCTTGTTGATGGCCGTCGCGTTAATGACGGCGGGCATCGTGGCTGCGCTTTCGGCCCAGACCGGGCCGGGCAAGACGACCTTCCTCGACCACCGTCCCATCCTGTTTGCTCCCGGCAGCGTCCGGCTGCCGGCGGAAGAAAATGAGATGAGCCGCCGTTACCTGAGGCTCTGCGAAAAGTGGATCCCGATCGGCATGGCCAGCTTTCAAGGACTGGCCGGTGCGGCCCAACTGCGGCCACTTCTTCGGCGGCGTCTATTGGTACGGCCTCGAAACGGCCGGCCCGTCGGCCATGATGGCCATCGTCAGCACGTCGCCCGAATACGACGAGGCCGCCACCGGCTACTCCCGGAAGCAGCTCCGCGAGGCCGCCATCAAGGGCCTGCGCTACCTCTGCTTCACCCACGACACGGGCCCGGCCGACTGCGTCCGGCCCAAGGAGAGCCTGGGGCGGCCCGAGCCGGCCAACACCAAGTGGGGCGAGCGGGGCAAGGGCTTCTTCCCGGAGAGCCAGTGCAGCGGCACGATCCATAACCTCAATATCATCGCCGCCCTCCTGCCCGATATGATCGATGCCGAAACCTGGCAGATGCTGGCCAACATCAACATGGACTACATGGAACGGTTCGGCACCATGTCTCCTCCTTCGGGCGTCTACAACAACACCCAGATGGAAGAGAACGGCTGGACCGGCCTGGGGCTCGCCTCGGCCTGCCTGCTCCTGCCCCGGCACCCGCAGGCCGAAGCCTGGGCCCGGCACGCCGCCCGGTGGATGTTCGACACGGCGACGATGCCCCAGGACAGCTTCAACCAAACCGTCGCTCGCGGACGGCAAGACGGCGGCCGAGCTCTGCGGCCGCATCTACACCACGCTTCCCGACGGCATGGCCGAAAACCACGGGATAGTCCATCCGAGCTACCTCTCGTCGGGCGTGAGCTACATGGGGTCGACGCGCTCTCATGTACGCCTTGTTCGGACAGACCCCGCCGCCGCATCTCTTCTGGAACCGGCAGTACATCTATGACCGTCTCAAGGAGACGAGCGATAACCTGGGGTTCGCCCACCGGGTGCAGGGGATGGACTGGCCCTATTTCAACACCGGCACCCCCGGCCTCCACGCCTTGGCCAGCGTTCTCCTCCACGACCGTGTAGCGGCCTACCTCGAACGGGTCGGCCTCGACTGGGTCGAGAAGGTCCAGGCCATCTACAAGGGCCGCATCATCGACCCCGAAGTCGCCGCCATCTGCGAAACCCAGCAGGACCCGGTGGCCGTTACCGAATACGGGGGGTCGGGGTTCGCCTTCCCTTACCTCTTCCACCGGGTGTTCGGCCCGGGCGAGGCGCCCTGCTCACGCGAAGAGTTCCTGGCCGCTACCAGGGGCGTCCGTTATTATCCGCATTCGGGAGTCCTGTTCCGGAAGCATGACACAGGCCAGGTCAGCCTGAGCTGGAGGAACCAGACGATGGTCATGCCGCTGACCGACGACGGGCTGGACCTCATCGGCTCGGCTCGCGGCTCGATGCTGGCCTCGGTGACCGTCCGCGACAACCCGGCGAGCGAGGAAAACGTCGGCCTCAGGATCTGGAACGGCAGCGACCGGGCTGCGGCCGTAGTCAGCCAGCGCCTGGCCCAGGGAAGCGTGGGCCGGAAAGTCTTCTTCGCCTCGCTTCCGGACGGCCAGCACGCTGCTCGTCGAGCGCCTCGTCGCCTTCAAGGACATCACGATCGAATCCCTCCGGCAGGGCTATCTCCATATCGTCAACGAAAAGTTCGCCTGCGCCGGGCCCGACGGACGGGCCCGCCGGACTCTCTATTTTCCCGGCGGCGAGCAGACCTTCTTCGGTTTTCCCAGCCGGGATGCCGCCGACGACATCGTCCTGCCGCTCGACCACCCCGACTGGGTCAATATCGACGACAAGCTGAGCCTCTTTTTCCGGGGAACCGGAGCGACGCGCTACACCAACCGTCATTTCTTCAAGGTCTGGCACGCCGTGGCCGATGACCTCGAGCTCAGCGTCCTCGAAGCACCCCAGGCCTTTGCCAAGGACTCCCTCATCGGCGAGCTCACCACGCTGATCTGCCCGGGACAGAAACACGGTGAGATCACGGGCCATCCCCTGGTTGCCGCCAAAACCGGCGACGGCGTCCATGCCGCCCTGGCAGGCAAATATCTGGCCTGGGTCAACTTCATGGAAAAGCCCTGCCGGGACGAGGCCTTCTTTGCCGGAAGCATCGGCAGCGACGTCCCGGTTTTCCCGGGCGTCAGCCGGCTGAGCAAAGATGGCTGGAGCTACGCGGTCCAGGGTGACGCGCTCGAGGGAGCGATCCTGGAGCCGCGGGGCATCGTGCGCATCTCCGCCGGCCGCCCAGAGGCCGAGGTGCGCATCGAGGCGGTCCCTGGCGGCGCGGTTTATGCCACCAATCCGGGGAAGGGGAGCCTGAATATCGAGTGGGGGACGGGCCCGGAGGCGCGCAAGCTGAGCTTGAAGCCGGGAGAGATCCGGCTGCTGGCCGACTGACCTGCTCAGGCCTTCTTCTCGACCAGGATCTGCAGGATCTCGAGCTCGTCGGCGTCGAACCAGATCTTGCCGCAGGACAGGCACTTGTCCACGGGAATGAAATACTGGTAGCTGTACGGCCGCGCCGCGAGCCGATAACCGCACGCCGGACAAGAGAGCTTGCCGGCGGCTCCCTTGGCGGGTTTGCGGGTCTTCACCGGGTTGGCCAGGAATTCTTCCCTGAATCGCCGCGCCTTAGCCAGAAGCCCGGGCGAAAAATCCACCTCCCGCCGCCAGAGGAGCCGGGCGACGTGGGCGGCATCGACCAGCTTGCCGCGGCATCTGCCGCAGAGCTGGATGGGAACTCCCTCGTAGAACGTATCGCTGAGCTCGAGCCGGCAGCGGGGGCAGCGTTTCTTTCGGCCGGGATCGTCAGGAGGCCTCGGTCTCGGATTGCGAAGCGCCCGCCTGATCTGGGGAAACTCACCGGCCGCCGCCGCGATGCCCTCCGGGATGTTGCTCACCAATCGGCCCGAGGCGAAATAGGGGAGACGGATGAGATCCTGGAGCAGGAAGGGCCCCTGCCATCGTCCCTCGGCGTCCTCGATCGACCAGCTTTTGGCGCCGTCCGCGGTTATCCCGGGATCGGCGGGCGCGCCAGGCCAACCGGACGTCGAAAGCTCCGAGGAGGCATGGGCCATGCCCCTGGCTTTCTCCCGGAGCTTTTGGCCCTCCCAGACCTGTTCGATGATGTTGGCCGGTTCGAGGTTCGCCATCCGGGCGAGCCGCCGGATGCGCCTCATCAGCGGGGGATGGGAGTTGAAGACGCGGCCGAAAAAGCCTTCGTCGTCGTCGCTGCTCAGGCGCGGCGCCACGATGAAGAGAGGGCTGTAGGTCAGGCTGAAGTCGCCGACAAACGAGCTCTTGAGATGGGCCTTGTAAAGAGCCCTGGCCAGGGCCGCCGGGTTCCGGCTGATCTCCGAGGCCGCCGCGTCGGCCAGGACCTCGCGCTCGCGGCTCAAGAGCATGCTGAAAAGATGCATGATGAAGGCCGAAAGCGCGGCGGCAAGATAGATGAGGACGGGCGGTGCGCCGCTTTTCCCGCCCCGGGCCACCCGCTCCTCGGGAGATCCTTCGGCTGGCTCGAAGGCCGCCTGGATCTTCTCCAGGAAGCCGGCGAGCGAGCAGACCAGGGTGACATAGAAAGCGTCGCCTCGCGAGATGTGGGCCAGCTCGTGAGCGGCTACGGCCTGGAGTTCATCCCGGGTGCAGTCCGCCAGCAGGCCCTCCGTCACCGCCACCGCCGGCGAGCCGTCGGGCTCGACGAGGGCCAGCGAGTTGACGGCATACGAGGGAACGACGTACGGTTTCACCCCGGGGAGTCCCGAGGCGATGCGCATCTCTTCGACCGTGTTGGCGAACTGCTGATGATATCGGTCCGAGGGTTCGGGCGGCGCGGCCTCCAGCCGCTTCACGATGTAGGCGGCCCCGAACCTGCGGGCGTCCAGGTAATGGAAGGCGGCGATGCCGGCGGCGACGGCCAGCACGACCAGGCCGAACCTGATCAGGAACGGTCCTGACAGGAACCGGGGCCCGGCCGCGAAGAAGCCCAGAGAAACGACGACGGCCAGGGCGATCAGACCGATGGCCAGGAAGTAAAACAGGACCAAGCCGGCGAAAATGAGCAGGCTCTTCCGCCACTGGGACCGCTGGACCTCGTAGAAATCCGGCGGGGGCGTCGTCTTCATCGGCACCCATGTTATAAAAAATGCCGGTAGCGGGTCAATCCGCTTTACATTCCCATCTCCTTTGTGTTAACGAAAACAAATCAACCGCGAGGAGGTGGCCGGATGACCAGATCTCGAACCGGACTCAGCCGCCGGGAATTCCTGTCGACCACGGCCGTTGCCCTGGGAGCTGCGGGTCTCTCCCTGGGGAGCCCCGGCCGGGCTCCGGGCCAGGCGGCGGCCCGGAGGCGCAAGGTGGCGCTCGTCGGCACGGGCGGCCGGGGGAGCTCGCTCTGGGGCAAGGAGCTGCTCCAGAACTACGGCGACCTGCTGGAAATGGTGGGCCTCTGCGACATCAACCCGATCCGGCTCGAGACGGCCAAGGGCCTGATGGGCGCCGCCTGCCCGACCTTCACCGACTTCGATAGGATGCTCCGGGAAACACAGCCCGAGATCGTGATCGTCACCACGATGGATTGTTTCCACGCCAAGTATATCTGCCAGGCGCTGCAGGCCGGCTGCGATGTGATCACCGAGAAGCCGATGTGCACCGATGAGAAGATGGTCCAGGAGATCATCGACACCGAGCGCCGGACCGGCCGAAAGCTGATCGTCACCTTCAATTACCGGTTCGGTCCGGACGCCACGAGGATCAAGGAGATCCTGCTGTCCAAGGAGATCGGGGACGTGCTGTCGGTCGATTTTCACTGGTATCTCGACGTCTATCACGGGGCGGACTATTTCCGCCGTTGGCACGCCTTCAAACAGAACTCGGGGTCGCTCCTCGTCCACAAGGCATCGCACCATTTTGACGTCATGAACTGGTGGCTCGAGGCGGAACCCGTCGAGGTCAACGCCTACGGCGAGCTCCGGAAGTATGGCTACAACGGGCCCTTCCGGGGCGAGCTGTGCCGGGGCTGCCCGCACCAGGCGGAGTGCGAGTTCTTCTGGGACATCACCAAGAACCCGGACGCGATGCAGCTCTACGTCAAAGCCGAGAGCGCCGACGGCTACATCCGCGATTCGTGCGTTTTCCGGGAGAAGATCAACATCTGGGACACGATGAGCGTTCAGGTCCTCTTCCACAACCGGGTGGCCATGAGCTATTCTCTGAACGCCTTCATGCCGTACGAGGGGTTCGCGGTCGCCTTCAACGGGACGAAGGGCCGGCTCGACGCCCGCGTTTATCACAAGCAACCCTGGCCGGTCGACAGCCTGGCCGAATTCCGGATCACGAAAAGTTTCGGGACGACAAAGACGTTCGCTTTAACGTCGGGGGGAGAGGGACATTTCGGAGCCGACCAGGTCATGCAGCAGCAGATGTTCCGGCCGAAGGGGCCCGACCCCCTCGACCGGCCGGCGGGGAGCCGGGCCGGCGCGCTGTCGGCCCTCGTGGGCATAGCCGCCCGGCACAGCATCGAGCAGAAGCGGCCGGTCAAGCTCGACGAGCTGGTCAAAATCTAGGGCCGAGAGAACGGGTGGCATGGTGGTAGTCCCCGAGCGCCCGAAGCGGAGGGGGTTCCCCACGGGGGGATGGGTAGAGCGAGGGCGAAGGGGACGCACCATGACAGGACCCATTCTCTCGTGGAAATAGGGAGTTCATGATGGCCAAGCGAACGCCGTTCCCGAGCGTTTTCTGGATCGCCAACTCGGTCGAGGTCCTGGAGCGCTTCGCGTATTACGGCATCTACATGGGCTTCGGCATCTACATGGAATACCTGGGCTATACCAAGGCCCAGCTCGGCATCGTTCAGAGCCTCTTTCTCCTCGTGTCCTACGTCGTCCCCGTCATCTCCGGGACCTTCGCCGACCGCTTCGGTTTCAAGAAGGTCCTGATCGTTTCCTACCTCGCCTACCTGCCGTCGATCCTGCTCCTTCTTCTGACGAAGTCGTTCTCCGGCATCGCCCTGACGATGCTGAGCATCGGGCTGGCCGCCGGCATCTTCAAGCCCCTTATCTCGGGGACCGTCCGGGCGGTCACCGACAAGACGAACAAGACCCTGGGTTTCGGCGTCTTTTACCAGATGGTCAACGTCGGCGCCTCGTTCGGCCCGCTGATCGCCGGCAAGCTCCGGGCCGTTTCCTGGAACTATGCCTTTATCGCCGCCGCCGTCGCCATCGGGCTGATGCTCGTCATCACCATCCTTTTCTACAAGGAACCGAAGCGGGAGCTCGAGGGGGCCACCCTCAAAGACAAGTTCCGGGACCTGGGCACGGCCCTGTCCGACGTCAAGTTCGCCGCTTTTCTGGTCCTGCTGGGGCTCTTTTTCTGGCTGCCGTTCTGGGCGTTCTTTAACCTGCTCGCGCTCTATGTCGACCGGAGCCTGGATACAGCCAGGCTGTACCTCGACATCAAGGGCGTCCTGGGGACGGGTGTCGCCAATTTCCTGTCGCGGGCCGACGAGACCGGGACCCGGCGAATCCTGGGCGAGACGATCTCCCACAGCGGCTACCTGATCATGATCCTCCAGTTTTTCGTCTCCAGGACCTTCGAGAGGTTCAAGACGATCCCGTCGTTCCTGTTCGGCCTGACCGTCGGCGCCGCCGGGTTCGCCGTTCTGGGCTACGCCCGGATCGGCGCGGCCGGCTGGGTCTTCCTGGGCATTCTTCTATTCGCGCTGGGCGAGATGATCTCCTCACCCCGCATCCAGGAATACATCACCTGGATCGCCCCCAAGGAGAAAGCCGGACTCTACATGGGCTCGAACTTCCTCGCCCTGGGGATCGGCGGCGGGCTGAGCGGCGTCGTCTATTCATCGCTCTACGGTTACTTTGAAAAAGGCGGGCATCCCGAGTACTGCTGGTTCGTGCTCGCCGCGCACTTCGTCCTGGGCATGGTGGTGCTGACGCTCTTCACCAAGATCTGGGGCGAATTCAAAGAGATGGAAAGCTGATCCAGGCTAGACGGCGAACCGCGGTTTCGTCGTCTGCCAGCGCCCGCCCGTAAAATCGGGGTAGGGGATGGGCGCACCTCCCTTGGCGATCGATTCCTCGGACAGCGGGCCGTTGGCGCTCATCAGCGCGGCGTCATAGACATCGAGCGGCGTCTGGGTCCTGTTGCGGACGGCCTCGACGAACAGCTTGAGCTCGAGATAATCCGTGCCTCCGTGGCCGGCCGCGGCGGCCTCGTTCCGGATCGCCCTCCACCAGGGGTGCTCGTGGAGCTCCTGGTACGGGCCGAACGGCTCCCACTCATGGTACATAGGGCTGCGGCCGTGGAGATAGACGACGCTCCGATCTTCGTCGTAGATGCCCCGCGTCCCCTGGACCATCCACCGGTTGTCATACGGACGGGGGAGCTGCATGTCGTAGTTGATGACCAAAGACTTGCCCTTTTTCGTCCGGACAACGGACGAAACGATGTCCCCTTGTCGGAAAGCGCGCTTGGCGCTGGGGTGGTCCGGGCCGAACCGGTGGAGGAAATAGTCGTTGATGCCGGCCGCGTTCGTCGCCGTCGAGGAGATCCGGTCGAAATAGTCGCCGCAGCCGATGTCGAGCCAGCTCAGGACGGGGCCCAGCTGATGCGTCGGGTACTGGTCCCGGTTGTGGTCCACGAGGTACTTGGCGGGCCAGCGGTCGAGCCCGGTCTCCGGGTCGAAGAACCAGTGGTCGATACAGTCGTGGGAGTGGGCGCAGTGGCAGTGAACGATCTCGCCCAGGAGCCCGAGGCGGATCATGTTGAGGACGGCCAGGTTGTCCCGCCGGAAGCTCCAGTTCTCGAGCATCATGCAGGGGACCTTGGTCGCCTCGTGAGTTTTGACAAGGTCCCAGCATTCCTCGAGCGTGTAGGCCGCGGGGACCTCGACCCCGGCGTACTTGCCCGCTTTCATGGCGTCCATGGCCATGGGCGTGTGCCATTCCCAGTAGGTGGCGATGATGACCGCATCGATGTCGTCGCGCTCGAGGAGCCGCTTGTAGTCCTGCTCGCCGTTGCCGTAACCCTCGGGTTTGTCGAACCCGGCTTTGACGACGAGGTCCTGCGCCAAGGCCAGGTTGGCGGGCTGGATGTCGCACAGCGCCGGGAATTCCAGGCCCTTCATGCTGAGGAGATCGCCCAGCAGGCTTCGGCCCCGGTTGCCGGTGCCGATGACGGCGACCCGAACGGGTCTCGGCGCCGCCTGGGAGAGGGACTCTCCATAGGGGAAAAGAAAATCGGGAAGGATGGCGCCCGCCGCGGTCGCGCTCACGGCGGCCGCCGCGTTGGCCTTGATGAATTCTCTGCGGCTCATCGACATATGTCCTCCTCGGGTATGATTTTCTTATCATGTCAAACACGACGCGGAATTTCAACCCGTTTTTGTTGACACGAGGGGCCCGCCTGAATACGCTTATCGACGGTTTCCAATGGCGGGGCGTGTCCCCGACTAAAAGAGTGGAGAACCATGAACTTCAAAAAGTGCCCGAACTGCGAAGTCGAGAATCCCGCAACTGAGATCTACTGTCTGGATTGCGGAACGAAACTCGAGCCGGAAAAACGGCCGGCGCGGCCTTCTACCCCGGCCGGCACTCCGCCGGCAGCGCCGACGGCCCCTGCGGAGCCCGCGCCATCCGGGCCGGGGCCTGCCCGGGAGACGTCCCAGCCGGAGGGGAAGCAGAAGGTGGCCCCGGCTGCTGAGCCGGAGGAGAAGCCTGCCGCGTCCCAAGCGCCTGCATCGCATTCAGCCGCAGGCCCGGCTCCAGCCCCGAAAAATACGTCCGCCGTCACGGCCGCAAGAAGGGCCGGCCGGGGCTTCCCGTTCATCCCGCCCGGCGCTCCGCGCCTGATTCTCGCGGCCGCGGTCTTCATAATCCTGGCGGCGGTCGTCTGGCGTCTGGCTTCCCGCCCGGGCCGCTCCGCCCCGGCCGAGTCGGCGCCGGATAAAATATCCGTGGCGGTGCTTCCCTTCGCCGAGCCGGACCGTGCCCCGGCCCTGGGATATTTCGGAGAAGGGGCGGCGGCGGCGCTGTGCGACGGTCTGAGCCGGCTGCCCGGGCTCATGGTCATCAGAGCCAGGCCTTCATCTTCTTCTCGGACCGCGACGGCCGCGGACAGCGCTCAAGTCGGGCGGGACCTGGGCGCCGGCTATGTTCTGACCGGGATACTGAGAAGAGGGGAAGGCCGCCTCCGGCTCGCGGCGGAATTGGTCAAGGCCGCCGACGGAGCCAAGATCTGGGGAGATCAATTCGTCCATGATCCCGCCGATCTCTTGGGCGTATTGAGGGAACTCGCGGGCGGCCTGGTCCAGGCGCTTCATGTTCCCGCGCCCTCGGGCGAAGTGGACGCTCTGTTTGCGACCCGGGCACTGGACCCAGAAGCGTGTGAGCTCTTTTTCCACGCCCGGTCGCTCGCCCTCCAGGGCGGAAAGGCCAACCTGGAAAAATCAGTGGAGCTCTTCCAGCAGGCCGGCACCAAAGACCCGGGCTGGGGGGACGTCCCCGCGAGCCTCGCCGGTGCGCTTATCGGCCTCGGCAGCGAATCGCTCTGGTCCCCCGGAAAGGCTTTCCCGGCGGCCAGGCAGGCGATCCTCAAGGCGATGGAGCTTGACCCGGGGAGTGGCGAAGCGCGCCTGGCCCTCGCTCTCCTCAAGTGGAGGTCGGAGTGGGATCTCGCGGGAGCCGAACGGCAATTCCGGGAGGCCCTGAACGCCGGTCCCGGGCAGCCTGAGATCCGGCGCTCCTTCGCCCTGTACCTTTCGTCTCTGGGGCGGCACGAGGAAGCCCAGACGGAAATCAAAGCCGCCCTGGACCTGGCCCCGCTCTCCCCCCGGGTCAGGGCCGCCTACGGGATGGTCCTCTATTACGCGCGCCTCTATGATCAGGCCGCCGGCGAACTCGCCAAGGCCCGGGAGGCGTTTCCCTCGGATCCCGAAGCCTGCCTGGTGCTCGGGTTGCTCTATATTCAAACCGGGGATCTCGGGGAATCGCTCCGGATGTTCCAGCAGGCGGCGGCCCTGGGCGGCGACCCGACGGAGCTGAGCTTGCGCGGCGGTGTAGTCCTGGCGCGCCTGGGAAGACGTCAGGAAGTCGGGCAGATACTGAACGCGGCCATTCGGGCCTCAAGCCGGACCTATGTCTCTTCCGCCTCGCTCGCCGCCGTTTATGCGGGCCTCATGGAGCCCGACCAGGCCCAAGCCTGCCTGGAAAAGGCCCTTGCCGAGCGGGATGCCTCCCTGGTTTTCCTGAAGGTCTCGCCGCTGTTCGACG
Organism: Candidatus Aminicenantota bacterium; assembly: GCA_963764885.1. Taxonomy (GTDB): domain Bacteria; phylum Acidobacteriota; class Aminicenantia; order Aminicenantales; family UBA8522; genus CAVSCD01. Next base: position 150,649 of record CAVXUH010000006.1, on the reverse strand, counting down.
CGGTTCGCAGCCGGCCCTGGTTCAACGGCCTGCTCGAAAAAGCGGGCTTCTGAGCCCCTGGCTCAGCCGGTCACGACTTCCTGGCGCGCATCGTCGAAGGTCACCTTCTTGCCGCTGTGCATCGCGGCGATCGTCATGCAGAGCGCAACCGAATGGTTGTACCCCGCCCGAACGTCCGCTCGGGGAGCCTTTCGGCTGCGGATGCATTCCATCCAGTTCCGCATGTGGGCCGCGGTTCCGGGGTCTTCGCCCGTGACCGCCGTGGTCACGGCCGTCTCCTTCGCCGTCAGTGAGTATTCGGCCAGGCGATTCTCGGGGAGCCCCATGGCCGCACCCTCTTCCTTGGTCAGTCCGCCGTCGCCCGTGACCTTGTTCGTGTCCAGGTTGAGCGAGCCGCCGTTCGAATAGTAGATCTCTTTCGTGCCGCCGCCCGAGTTCGTCATCCGCGAGGCGTAAATGACCTGGAAGCCCTGGTCCGGATCGTCCAGCGGCCCGTAATCGAAGACCACGGCCAGCGTGTCATAGTTCTTACGGCCATCCTTCCAGAAGTAGATCCCGCCGTTGGCCACGACGCTCCGCGGCCGCTTCAGGTCGGTGTACCAGTGCACGATATCGATCTGGTGGACCATCCACTGGCAGGGGATACCCGAGGAATAGGGCCAGAAAAGCCGGTACTCCAGGAACTTCCGGGGGTCGAAGGGCTCGTACGGCCGGTTGAGAAGATACCGCTTCCAGTCGACGTCCTCCTCTTTGACTTTTTCGACGAGCTGCGGCCGGCGCCACCTGCCGGGCTGGTTGACGTTCCAGGTGATGTCGGCGGCCACGATCTGGCCGAATTTTCCCGAACGGATGTAGTCGTTGGCCTCCATATAGTTCGGGGTGCTGCGGCGCTGCGTTCCGACCTGGACGACCCGGCGGGTCTCGGTCACAGCCTGGAGGGCCGTCCGCGCGTCCTCCATGGTGTTGGCGAAAGGCTTCTCGACGTAGGCGTCGCAGCCGGCCCGGACCGCCTCCACACAGTGGAGGGCGTGCTGGAAATCGGCCGTGCTGATGATCACCGCGTCCAGCCGGCCGGATTCGTACATCTCCTCGTTGTTCCGGTAAAGGGGAATGTCACGCCCCAGTTTCTCCTTGAAGAAGGCGCCGCCCTCCTCGCGCCGGACGCGCCAGATGTCCGACAGCCCGGCGATCTCGAAATTGAGCTCGGCCGCGTGCTGCAGGAAAGCGGGGAAGAGGGAGAACCGGCCCCTGTCGGAAAAACCGGCGATGCCCACGCGAATGCGGTCGTTCGCCCCCAGGATGCGCGCGGTGCTCGAGGCCGTCAGTCCCGAGAAGGCCAGGGCGGATGTGCCCACACCCACGGTCTTCATGAAATCACGGCGGGATATCTTATTGTGTTCCATGGCCACTCTTTATCTTCAGAGTTCTTGCGTCACAGGCGTCAAGGCGCGATGGCCCGGAGCTTGATGTTCCGGAACCAGACCGCGCTGCCGTGATCCTGGAGCACGATGTGGCCGGGCCGTTTTTTGGCGAAGTCGGGAATGCTCTTGAACTTGCTCGCGGCGACGCGCGCGTCCATGTCCGGAGTCCCGAGCTCGAACTCCAGGACTTGGCCGCCGTTGAGCCAGTGCTCGCCGTGGCTGCCGCGGAAGACGACCCTGGACTCGTTCCATTCCCCGACCGGTTTCAGCGCCCTGGCGCCGGCGGGCACGAGGTCGTAGAGCGACGCGGTGGTCTGGTTGGGCGTGATGGGCGGCTCGTAAACCCCCGTATCGTCCAGGCACTGGTATTCGAACCCGATCGCCGCGTGGTGCGGCGCGAAGGCCTGGGACATCTCCTCGGAAACGTTGTATTTGAGCCCGCTGTTCCCCGAGGCGCTGATCTTCCATTCGAACCTGAGGTCGAAATCCTCGAACGTCGCGACCGTCATCAAGTCGCCGCCCTCAACCGGTTGTCCGTCGGCCTGGCGCGGGACCTCGCCCGAGGCGAGCTTCCTGATCGTGCCGTCCTCGATCAGCCAATGGCCTTCGGGGACCCGGTCGAGACCGACGCCGCGCCAGCCCGCAAAATCGGCGCCGTTCCAGAGCAGGGTCCAACCCTCCGACTTTTCTATCTCGGTAAGCGCATTATTCATCGGCGGTGAGGCGGCCGCTCCGGGTCCGCCCGGCCCCGGGCTCGCGGCCGGCCGAGCGGCCTCATCCTTCGGGCCGCCGCAAGACAGGGAAAATAATAGGGCCAAGGAGACGGCAGCGCCCAGCACCGCCGCGGTCGGGATCCGCCTGGATCCCCAGAGGGCGAGTCCGGCCCCGGGATCCGGTCATGGGTTTGGTCATGTCGATCACTCCTCGGGCGGTATGATCGCAAAGCCCGGCCAAATAAGCAATCGAAATGTCACCTCGAAAAAAATGTAGAAAAGCGGGGGGGGACTCTGTATATTAGCGGCATGAGGAGATCAGATGAATAACTCTCCGCGCCCATCGGGAAGAAATCGGCTCGACCGACGGGATTTCATCAGGACGGGGGCGCTGGCGATGGTGGCGGGACCGCTGGCCATTACGGGCGAGGGAGCGGCCGGCGCCCACCGACAGCCGGCCGGGGCCGCTTCCGTGAGGTTTCCGCTCGGCCTGGCCTCTTACACGTTCCGGGCGTTCGACCTCGACCAGGTCATCACCATGACCAGGCGGGCGGGGCTCGGGCGTCTTGTTCTCAAGAGCATGCACCTGCCGCTCGAGAGTCCCGAATCCGCGATCAAGGCGGCGGCCGCCAAGGTCAGGGGGGCCGGGCTGGACCTCTACGGAGGCGGCGTCATCACCATGACCAACGCGGCGGAAACCGAGCAGGCCTTCCGGTACGCCCGGGCGGCCGGGATGAGGCTGATCATCGGCGCCCCGGCCCCGGACATCCTCGGCCTCGTCGACCGGAAGATCAAGGAATATGATATCGCCGTCGCCATCCACAACCACGGTCCCGACAACAACAACTACCCCACGCCGGACGACGCTTACAGGCTGATCCGGGGGTTCGACCCGCGTTTCGGTTTGTGCATCGATATCGGGCACACCCTTCGGGCGGGGGTGGACCCATCCCGGGCGGCCGAGGGCTGCGCCGACCGCCTGCTCGACGTCCACATCAAAGACGTTACGGCCGCTGCCAAGGAGGGGACCACGGTCGAGATCGGCCGTGGCATCATCGACATCCCCGACTTCATCCGGACGCTCGGCCGGCTGAAATACGCCGGGACCCTCTCCTTCGAGTACGAGAAGGACGAGAACGACCCCCTGCCGGGCCTGTCGGAATCCGTGGGCTATGTCCGGGGGGTGATGGCCGCTCTCTCATGACCATCGTCACTCGGGCCCCCGCGCGCGCCGGGCTGCTGGGCAATCCTTCGGACCAGTATTTCGGCAAGATCATCGCCATTTCCGTAAAGAATTTCTCGGCGCGCGCCTTCATCACGGAGTCCGACAGGATCGTCATCGAGCGCGGCGATGAGGACCGGCCAGTGTACGCGAGCGCCGCGGAATTTGTCGGGACGATCGACCGCTACGGCTACTACGGCGGCGGCCGGCTGGTCAAGGCCGCGCTCAAGGTCTTCTTCGATTACTGCGCCCGGCAGGCGATCCGACTCCGCCCGCTGAACTTCAAGATCGGCTACGACTCCGATATCCCGCGCCAGGTGGGCCTGGCCGGCTCGAGCGCCATCGTCGTTTCCGCCATGCGCGGCCTGATGGAGTTTTATGAGGTCGAGATCCCCCTCGAGATCCTCCCCACACTCGTCCTCCAGGCCGAGCGCCAGGAATTGGGGATCAACGCCGGGTTCATGGACAGGGTCGCTCAGATCTATGAAGGGTGCGTTTATATGGACCTGGACAAGGTCGGGATCGAGGAAAAAGGACACGGCCGCTACGAGAGGCTGGACGCCCGGCGCCTGCCGCCGCTCTACCTCGCCTACAAGCCGGAGCTCGGTAAGATCTCGGGCCAGGTCCACAGCGAGATCCGCACCGCCTACGACCGGGGCGACGCCCGGGTCATCGAGACCCTCAAAAAGATCGCGGAGACGGCGGCCGCGGGCCGCGAGGCTTTCCGCCGGGACGACCTGGGCCGCTGGCCCGCGCTGATGAATGAGTGCTTCGACCTCCGGAGCGCGATCATGACGATCAGCGACGCCAACATGGAGATGGTCCGGGCGGCCCGGGCCTGCGGCGCCTCGGCCAATTTCGCCGGCTCGGGCGGCTCGGTCATCGGCATCTATGACGGAGAGCCCATGTTCGACCGGCTCGCGGCGGCGCTGGGAAGTCTCGGAGCGTCAGTTATTAAACCTCAAATTGATTGAGGCGGGAACTTCTCTTTCATTGCGATCCAGCAGGTCGGACGGCGATGGCGCCCCGAAGACCCCCGTACTTTGCCTGAGGCCCATTCCCAGACTCTAATCTTAGATAGTACCCACCCTATACCCTCCCTAGACAGGGAGGGAAAAGGTCAGTGCCTCAGGAGAGGTCGGAAGGGGACCGGCGGGAAGCGGAGTCTTCGGAGCGACCATCAGAATAGCGGCGGAGCCACTCGGAGCCGCCATTCTGCGAAATCTCTTGAAAAAAGTCTTGAATGTCAGTTCGCCCGGGGTGCCGGGGGAGAGGGGCGAATCGTCATCCGACCCTGCGCATTTGGAAAAAAGGGGCTTTCACGCTATAATGGCGCATCCCGCCAGGGTTTAAATCCATGGACCATAATATGGAAAAGCTTAGAAACATAGGTATCAGCGCCCACATCGATTCCGGCAAGACGACGCTGACCGAACGTATCCTCTTCTACTGCAAGAAGATCCACATGATGCACGAGGTCAAGGGCAAGGACGGCGTGGGCGCGACGATGGACTCGATGGAGCTCGAGCGCGAGCGGGGGATCACCATCTCCTCGGCCGCCACCAACGTTTCCTGGGACGACTGCAATATCAACATCATCGACACGCCCGGGCACGTCGATTTCACGATCGAAGTGGAGCGTTCGCTCCGCGTCCTGGACGGCGCCGTGCTCGTCCTCTGCTCGGTCGGGGGCGTCCAGTCCCAGACAATCACGGTCGACCGTCAGCTCAAGCGCTACAAGGTCCCCTGCCTGGCTTTCGTCAACAAGCTCGACCGGGTGGGCGCCGACCCGATCCGGGTGAAAAATCAGCTGGTCGAGCACCTCGGCCGCAAGGCCGTCCTGATGCAGCTCCCCATCGGACTCGAGGACGCGCACCAGGGATTGGTCGACCTCGTGACGATGGAGGCGGTCTATTTTGACGGCCCGCAGGGCGAGATCCTCCGGCGCGAGCCGGTGCCCGACGAGCTCAGGCCGGCCTCGGAGAAGGCACGGCACGACCTCCTCGATGCCGCCTCGCTTTTTTCCGATGAGCTGACGGAGGCCATCCTCGAGGGCCGGGAGACCTCCCAGCAGATCCGGGAGGCCGTCCGGCGCGGCACCGTCGCCCGCGGGCTGACGCCCGTCCTGATGGGCTCGGCCTACAAGAATAAGGGCGTCCAGCCCCTGCTCGACGGCGTCGTCCACTACCTGCCCAACCCCGCCGAGGTCGAGAATATCGCCGTCGATATCGATAGTCCGCAGGCCGAGGTCCGGCTGGAATCCAACCCCGACGCCGACACCGTCGCCCTGGCCTTCAAGCTCGAGGAAGGCCCCTACGGCCAGCTGACCTATATCCGCGTCTACCAGGGCAGGATCCAGAAAGGCACGGAGCTCTACAACACCCGCTCCCGACAGAGGTTCCGGGTGGGACGCCTGATCAGGATGCAGGCCGACAGCATGGAGGAGCTCGAGGAGGCCCAGGCCGGCGACATCGCGGCCCTGTTCGGGATCGACTGCCAGTCGGGCGACACCTTCGTGAAGCCGGGCCTGAACCTCGCCATGTCCTCGATCTTCGTGCCCGAGCCGGTGATCTCGCTGGCGCTCGCCCCGGCCGAGAAGAAATCCCAGGACAACATGGGCAAGGCGCTCAAGCGGTTCACCAAAGAGGACCCGACCTTCCGGGCCTTTGTCGACCCCGAGTCCAAGCAGACGATCATCCAGGGTATGGGCGAGCTCCACCTCGACGTCTACATCGAGCGGATGAAACGGGAATACAACGTCGCCGTCAGCACGGGGAAGCCCCAGGTCGCCTACCGCGAGTCGATCGCCCTGCGCACGGAATTCGACTATGTCCACAAAAAGCAGACCGGCGGCGCGGGGCAGTTCGGCCGGGTCAGCGGGACCATCGAGCCCCTCGCCGACAAGCGCTACGAATTCGTCAACGAGGTCAAAGGCGGGCGTATCCCGCGGGAGTTCATCCCCGCCTGCGACAAGGGTTTCCAGGCGGCGCTGAAAAAGGGCCGGCTGATCGGGTTCCCGATCACCGGCGTCCGGGTGACGCTGAGCGACGGCCAGTACCATGAGGTGGACTCGTCGGACATGGCGTTCCAGGCCGCCGCCCAGGGCGCCTTCTGGCAAGCCTACGCCAAGGCCAAGCCCTACGTCCTCGAGCCGATCATGAAGCTCTCGGTCGAGGGCCGGGCCGAGCATGTGGGCGTGATCTTCGGCAGCATCAACCAGCGCCGGGGGCTGATCATCAGCTCGGTCGAGGACGGGACCTTCGCCCGGGTGGACGCCGAAGTCCCCCTGAGCGAGATGTTCGGCTTCTCGACGGTCATCCGCAGCCTGACCCAGGGCAAGGCCGGGTTCACGATGGAGTTCCTCAAGTACGCGCGGGTGCCCGCCCAGGTCGCCGAGGAGCTTGTCGCCCTGTACAGGGAAAAGCAGGAGAAGGAACACGAAAAATAGACAGGAGTTCCCGTCATGATCATGGAAGACCTGATCAGCCGGAGCCCGCTCAGGATCCTGGAGAACTCGATCCATGGGGGGCTGGGAAAGGGCAACATCGGGGCGCTGGCCTCACGCAAGGGCGTGGGCAAGACGGCCTGCCTGGTGCACATCGCCACCGACAAGCTTTTCCAGCGGAAGCCGGTCATCCACGTGTCTTACGCGAGCCGCGTCGACCACATCATCAGCTGGTATGAGGACATCTTCCGCCAGCTGGCCGCGGGGGCGGACCCCGAATCCGCCGCCGACCTCCACGACGAGCTGGTCAAGATCCGCGTCATCATGAACTTCAGCCAGGCCGGGACGAGGACCGAGCAGGTCCTGAGGAGCCTGGAGGCGCTGATCCAGGACGGGAAATTTCCCGCCGAGACGGTCATCGTCGACGGGTACAACTTCTCGGCGGAGTCGGCGGACGACCTCGCCAGGTTCAAGCGGTTCGCGGGCAAGATGGGGGTCGAGGTCTGGTTCAGCGCTTCGCTCAAAGGCGCCGAGCCCCTCTTCGACGAACGCGGCCTGCCCCGCGAGCTCGACTGCTGCCTCGACCAGATCGACGTCCTGATCACCCTCCACAATTTGAAGGACCGGGTGCAGATGAAGCTCGTCAAGGACAACGGCTACGAGGCGCCGGGTGAGATCGGGCTCAGCCTGGACCCCAAAACCCTGCTGATCGCCGAACCCTGAAGCCGGGGGACGTTCCCCCAGGTGCCGCGCCTGCCGGATCCACCTTCCGTCTTTTCCTGCGGGGTGGTCGCTTGGGGAACGTCCCTGAGCCAGCGCGTTTCGATCTCCTCGAGCGTCTTCCCCTTGGTCTCGGGCAGAACGGCCAGGATGAACACGAAATCAATGACGCACATCACGGCGTAAAGCCAGAAGGCGGTGCTCTCGTTCAGCCGGTCGGAAATCACGGGGAAGGTCAGGGTCACCGCGAAATCGGCGACCCAGAGGATGACCGTGGCTACAGCCATGGCGCTCCCCCGCAGCCGCGTCGGAAAGATCTCGCTCATGATCACCCAGACGATCGGCCCCATGGCCATGGCGAAAAAGGCGATGTAGAGGAGGATCACGGCCAGGATCGCCGACCCCGGGAGCCCCTGGACCTTGAAAGCGAACCCCAGGAGGACCTGAGAAGCCCCCATGCCGGCGGCGGCAATGAGGAGGAGAGGCTTCCGTCCCACCTTGTCCACGAGCAGAATGGCGACGATGGTGAACACCATGTTGACCAGACCGACGATCGTCGATTGACCGATAGCCGAGACGCGCTCAAACCCGGCGCGCTCGAAGATCCGGGGCGCGTAATAGAGCACCGCGTTGATGCCGGTGATCTGCTGGAACACCGCCAGGACGCAGGCGATGAGGAGCGGGCGGCGGAAGCCCGGCCGGAAGAGCTCGCCGAAAGACCCCCTCTCCAGCCGGAGCGCTTCCTTGATGTTCCGGACCTCGACCGCGGCCCTTCCGGGGTCCTCGACCCGGGCCAGGATGCGCTCGGCCTCCGCCTCGCGGCCGCGCTTGACCAGCCAGCGCGGGCTCTCGGGGACGCCGAACAGCAGCCCGAAAAAGGCCACGGCCGGCACCGTTCCGGCGCCGTACATCCAGCGCCAGTTCGACGGGCCGAAGCCGGCGAATACCCAATTCACGAAATAGGCAAGGAGAATCCCCGTCACGATCGCCATCTGGTTGACCGAGACGAGCGCCCCGCGGATCCGGGCGGGGGAGATCTCGGCGATATAAAGCGGCGCGAGGATCGAGGCCGAGCCGATGCCCAGGCCCCCGACGAACCTGAAGATGACGAACTGGATGATATTCTGGGGCAGGGCGCAGCCCAGCGCCGAGATGAAGAAAAGGACGGCGGAGACGAGCATGAACCGGCGGCGGCCGACCCGGTCGGAGACCGCCCCGGCCAGCCCGGCGCCGAACATGCAGCCGATCAGGACGACGCTCACGGCCCAGCCTTCCTGGAAAGAAGTCAGGGCGAACTGGTCCTTGAGATAGCGGGTCGCGCCGGCGACGATCGCCGTGTCGAACCCGAAGAGCAGGCCGCCGATGGCGGCCACGACGGTCACGAAAATAACGTAGCCCCGGGTGTTCTTCATACTGGGACCTCGCGCGTCGAGATTTCAGCCATTAAGGCCCCACATCTTATCAAGAATCAGGCGGTTTTAAAATTTCCTTCTTATCTTGAGGCCGCTCTTTTTATGTGATCGTTCATCTTGATAGACAGGGTCCTGTCCCAGCGCGTCACCTAAAAAGAGCTTCATCCTATCCAATATCGGGGACGCTTCTGCCGGCCGGGACTATCCGGGGCAATTGACAGGGGAGGAGGGGGTTGGTAGATTGGGGCCTGGCAACTCGATCATGGCTTCGAAGGAGGCGCCGATGTCCCACCGCGTCCGTGGTCTGATCCTGGCCTTCGCTTTTCTGTCTTCCGCCGCCTGTTCGGGGACAGTCCCCGGCCCGTACCTGTCCCCGGCCTGTACCTGTCCCCGGAATACGCAGCAACCCAACCTGCGCCGTCCTTCGACGATTTTTTCCTCGACAAGGCGATGCGTCTTGACCTCTTCATGACGGGAGACGCCAAGGAAGAGCTCATCACCGTCGATCAGGTCCACCAGGAGGGTAGCTGGCCGGAGAGCACGAACCCACCTTATCGACCCGTTCAACAACGGCCGTTACGGGATCAAGGTCTTCGACGTCGCTTCCAACCGCCTCATCTATTCCCGCGGCTTCGACTGCATGCTGGGCGAATACCGGACGACGGCGCCGGCGCTCGCCGGAACGAAAAGGGTGTTCCGCCGCTCCGTCCGCTGTCCGTATCCCAAAAACAGGGTGATGGCCGTCATCGAGGCCCGGGACAAGCAGAACCTCCCCCGCGAGATTTTCCGGACGGCGGTCGACCCCGCCGACTATCACATCATCAGGGAATCCGCCCGCTCCGAAGACGCTTCCTTTGAAGTCCTTAAGAACGGCGACCCTCACCAAAAAGTGGACATCGCTTTCCTCGCGGAAGGCTACACCGGCAACGACCTGGCCAAGTTCAAAGCCGATGTCGGACGGTTCTCTGGCCTCCTGTTCGCGGTCGAACCCTTCAAGGCCGCGAAGGCGGACTTCAATATCTACGGTGTTTTCCGGCCGTCCGCGGACAGCGGGATGGACGAGCCGCGCCAGGGCGTCTTCAAGAAAACCGCCCTCAACGCCTCCTTCAACGCCTTCGACCTCGACCGCTACATGCTCTGCGAGGAAGGGCACCGTCTCCGGGAGATGGCGGCCCAGGTTCCCTGCGACGCCATCGTCATCCTGGTCAACAGCAAGCGTTACGGCGGCGGCGGCATCTACAACGATTACTGCATCACTACGGTCGACAATGAGAGGAGCCCGGGAGTTTTCATCCATGAGTTCGGGCACGCCTTCGGCGGCCTGGCCGACGAATACTACGCCTCCGAGGTCTCCTACAACGATTTTTATCCGAAGGGTGTCGAGCCGCTCGAACCGAACATCACGGCACTTCTCGACCCGGGCCGCGTCAAATGGGCGGACCTCCTGTCACCCGGGATCTCCGTCCCCACCGACTGGGGGAAGGATAGGATCGAAGCGCTTCAAGCCGAAAGGCAGGCGCTTCGCCAGGAGATGAGAAAAGCGCTCGACACCGCCAAGCAGAAAGGGCTCAAGGACCCGGAGATCAAGAAGATCCAGGCGAAGTTCGAGAAAGAAACCAAGCAGAACTCCGCCGCGCTCGAGGCGGTGAGAAAGCAGTATGCCGGCCTGGAGGACAAGGTGGGTGTTTTCGAGGGCGCGGGCTACTCCGCCAAGGGACTCTACCGGCCCCAGATCTACTGCCTCATGATCTCGAGCCCGAAAAATGAGTTCTGCCGGGTCTGCCAGCAGGCCCTCGGCCGGATGATCGATTATTACGGCGGGCCATAGAGCCTCTGGGGCAACCCATGCCAAATGCCTGCACCATGACATCGCGTTGCTTCAAGTCGCGGGCTTCTCGTTCCTTTGTTTCATGGCATAGAGAATGGTCACTGAGATATCGGGAGATACGTTTTAGCATGCGTAACTTAGGAAAGGTCAGGCGAGATTGGCCATAGCTTATTGCCTTTGACTTTCAAGGCAGCGAAACAGGAGGTTTGATATGGGCACACGTGGAGTCGGTTTAACCGCAGGTATCATCCTCCTGGTCGTGTTTGCCTCGGCTGAGTCTCTGGCGCTCAGGACAAACCCATCGAGCCCACAGGCCTCAAGCCGGCGCCTGTCTCCCGTCCGCCGGAATTCGACACGATCCTCTATGGCGCCTCCTACTACCTCGAATACATGCCCTACGACCGCCTCGAGGAGGACGTCCGGCTGATGGAAAAGGCCGGCATCAACTTCGTGCGCCTGGGCGAGTCCACGTGGGGCGTGATGGAGCCGCGCGACGGCGAGTTCGATTTCTCCTGGCTCGAGCGGGTCCTCGACCGCCTGCACAAGTCCGGGATCAGGGTCATCCTGGGCACGCCGACCTATTCCATTCCCGCCTGGCTCTTCAAGAAGCATCCCGAGATCCAGGTGAAACAGATCAACCAGCCCAGGTACGCCTACGGCCTCCGCCAGATGACGGACCTGACGCACCCGACATATCGTTTTTACGCCGAGCGCATCATCCGCAAGCTCGTCGGCCGATTCAAGGACCATCCGGCCATCATCGGCTATCAGCTCGACAACGAGACCCACTCCTCAGGGACCGCCGATACGCATGTCCAGGGCATGTTCCGCGATCGCCTCCAAAAGAAATTCGGCACTGCCGCCGCCCTTAACAAAGCCTGGGGCCTGAACTATTGGGGGCAGAATATCGCCGATTTCGAAGAGCTGCCGCCCCGTGACGGCATTCTCAACCCGGGCTACAAGCTCGAGTGGGAGAGGTTCGAGCAGCAGATCATCACCGATTTTCTGGCCTGGCAGGCCGGCATCGTCCGGGAGCTCAAGAGGCCGGACCAGTTCATCACCCACGATTTCGCCGGGTTCCCCGCGGATGCCGACGTCTTCGAGATCGCCAAGTGCCTGGACATGCCCGCGGTCAATATCTACCCCGGTTTTCAGGATGCCATGGATGGTCAGTTCTTCGCCTTCTGCGGCGACGTCAACCGCTCGCTCAAGGGCGGCAATTACCTCGTCACGGAGACGACCGCCCAGACGACCGGCTGGGATTCGAAATCCCAGTTTCCGCCGTATCCCGGCCAGATGCGCCTGGCCGTCTACGCCAACATCGCCTCGGGGGCAGACCTTGTCGCTTACTGGCATTGGCACTCGCTCCACTACGGCCAGGAAACATACTGGAAAGGAGTGTTGTCCCACGACCTCGAGGCCGGCCGCGCTTACGAAGAAGTCAGCCGGACCGCCCATGAGCTCAAAAAGGTCGGGCCCGCTCTCGCTGGCCTGAAAAAGAAGAACAGCGTTGCGGTTCTTTTCAGCCTCGATTCGCTCCACGCGCTCAACATCATGCCGTTTGACGACGACGTCGGCTATATGTCCGTGGTGAACCGGCTTTATGAAGCCCTGTACGGACTCCGTGTGGAGACGGACTTCGTCTTCCCGGAGAGCCGGAACCTGGCGGACTACAGGCTCATCATCGCGCCCGCGCTCTACATCGCCGACGACGCGCTCCTCAACCGGCTGGCGGACTATGTCAAGAGCGGCGGCCACCTCCTTATGACGTTTAAGAGCGGTTTCTGCGACGAGAACTCGACGGTGCGTTGGACGCGGGCGCCCGGACCGTTACGCGAGGCCGCGGGCTTCTCGTATCAAGAGTTCACGAACCTCAAATCGCCGCTCCGGTTGAAGGGCGATCCCTTCGGGGCGGGGGAGGGAAACAGGTCTCCGTCTGGGCAGACTACCTCATCCCGGAGAACGCAAAGGCCCTTGCCCACTATGACCATCCCGTCTTCGGCGCGTATCCGGCAGTCACCAGAAACGAGTTCGGAAAGGGGACGCTGACCTACCAGGGAACGATGCCGTCTGAAGCGCTTCAGAAGAAGATCCTCGAGGACACCTTACGGACGGCGGGCATTTCGCTCGAGGACAACAGCCTGCCCGCAGCCATCAAGGTCAGGCACGGAGTCCTCCGCAGCGGAAAAAAGGCGCATTTCTATCTCAATTTTTCGGACAAGGCCGGGGAATTCACTTTCAGTTATGGCGACGGCATCGACATCCTGTCAGGCCAGCCGGCGGCCAGATCTCAGAATATCGTCCTGCCGCCCTGGGACCTCGCGATCATCGAAGAGAAATAGCGCGAATCGGCCTGCCGGCAGGCGTGCTTGACACCCGACTCGCGCACGGTTGATACTTTAAGGGGGGAGTTGCCGCCCGGATCGTTGCCCTTCATATCCGGCCCACTGAACCGCGGCAGAACCCGACGAGGATTTCATAGAACCAGAGAGGGCTGTGATGGGGATACAGGCGCGATGACGGACGCAGACGCCAAGAGGGCGGATGTCATCGATGGCAGCGATTTTTCCTGTCTTTTCCAGGCGCTCGAGCGGCGCGGGTACAAGATCCTCGGGCCGAAGATCGAAAACGGCGACCTCGTCTACGGCGAGGTGCGCTCGGTCTCGGACCTTCCCGTCGGCTGGGGGGACGAGCAGGACGGCGGCAGGTTTCGTTTGCGCGGAGCGCGCCCCGAAGCGCTTTTTGATTTCTCGGTCGGTCAGCACTCCTGGAAGCAGTTTCTCCTTCTTCCGAAGTTCCGCCTGTGGCAGGCCCGAGCGGGCAGCGACCGGACCCAACCCTTCCGCCTAGCGGGCTCCGCGAGTCCATCACCGCGCCAGCCGGCCGCCTTCGTCGGCGTCCGCGCCTGCGACTTGGCCGCCATCGCCATCCAGGACCTCATCTGCGCCGGCGGAGCCCATCCGGACACAGAGTATGCGGCCCGCCGGGCCAGCACTTTCGTCTTGGCCGTGAACTGTGCGAACCCCTGCGGAACGTGTTTTTGCGCCTCGATGGGCACGGGGCCGCGCGCGACCACGGGCTTCGATGTCGCCCTGACCGAGGTTATCGAGGCCGGCCACCACTTTTTTCTGGCCGAAACAGGGACCGCCCTCGGCCGCGAAATCCTGAGCCGGACAAAGCACCGGCCCGCTTCGGATCCCGAGCTGGACGCCGCCCGACAGGTCACCGCCTCCGCCGCTGGCCGCATGGGGCGCACGCTCGATACCTCGGGCATTAAGGAGCTCCTCTACCGGAACCTCGAACACCCGCGCTGGGACGAGGTCGCCGGCCGCTGCCTGACCTGCGGGAACTGCACGCTCGTCTGTCCCACCTGCTTTTGTGTCGACATCGAAGATTCCACCAGCCTCGACGGCGGGCAGGCCGGGCGGGTCCGGTCCTGGTATTCCTGCTTCAGCATCGATCACTCCTATCTTCACGGCGGTCCCGTCCGGCCAAGCCCCAGGTCCCGCTACCGGCAGTGGCTGACCCATAAGCTCGCCTCCTGGATCGACCAGTTCGGGATGTCCGGCTGTGTCGGCTGCGGACGCTGCATCACCTGGTGCCCGGTGGGGATCGACATCACCGAGGAAGCGGCGGCCATCCGGGCCGGCGATTTAACCAAGAGCCGGGGTCCCGGCCCCCGGAAAGGATAGGTCCATGGAGACTATCGCACCCGTCATCAGGGAACATCCGTTTTTTCAGGGATTCAAGCCCGAGCATATCAACCTGATCCTCGGTTGCGCCTCGAACGCGCGCTTCGACCCCGGCGAGTTCCTCCTCCGTGAGGGGAGCGAAAGCAACCGCTTCTTTGTCCTCAGGCAAGGGAAGGTGGCCGTGGAGATCTATGTCCCCGGGCGGGGGGCCGTCATCCTTCAGACCCTGGCCGAAGGCGAGAGTCCTCGGCTGGTCCTGGCTCGTCTCTCCCTACCGGGGTCGGTTCGATGCCCTGGCCTTGGAGACGACGCGGGCGATCGCCTTCGACGGCCGCTGCCTTCGCGGCAAGTGCGAGGAAGACCATGAGTTCGGCTACGAGCTCCTGACCCGGTTTTCGACGATCATGGTCAAGCGGCTGGAGGCCACTCGCGTCCAGCTCATCGATATCTACGGCAAGGAGCCGGTCAAGGCTTCCCGATGAGGGATTCTCCGCGCGAGCCGATGAGCCCGGTCCCGTTCCGGGTCAGCAACGTCCGGCGCGAGACTTGGGACAGCTTCACCCTTGAGCTCGCGCCGGCCGCCGGCCGCGAGCGGCGTTTTCCGTTTGCGCCGGGGCAATTCAACATGATCTATGCCTTCGGCGCCGGTGAGGCCCCGATCTCCATAAGCGGCGACCCGGGAGCGCCCGGACGTCTTGTCCATACCATCCGGGATGTGGGAGTCGTCACGGGCGCGCTGCGCCGTCTGAAACGGGGCGAATACGTCGGCGTCCGAGGCCCCTTCGGCGCCGGCTGGCCCCTCGAGCAAGCCGCCGGGAACGACCTCGTCATCGTGGCCGGCGGGATCGGCCTGGCCGCCCTTCGCTCGGTCATCCTGCACGTCCTGGCCGATCGCGCGCGCTTCGGCAGGGTCGTCCTCCTCTACGGCGCCCGCACCCCCGGGGACATTCTCTATCGGAACGAGCTCGAGATGTGGCGCGCGAGGCTCGGCCTGGATGTCCAGGTGACCGTGGACAGCGGCCCGAGCGGTTGGAGCGGCAATGTCGGGGTGGTGACGACGCTGATCGCACGGGCGTTCTTTGACTCGGCCGGGGCCCTGGCCATGGTCTGCGGCCCCGAGGTGATGATGCGGTTTGCCGCCCAGGAGCTCCTCGGGCGCGGCCTCGCCCAGGATCACATCTACCTGTCCCTCGAGCGCAACATGAAGTGCGGGCTGGGCCTCTGCGGTCACTGTCAGTTCGGCCCCCACTTCGTCTGCAAGGACGGACCCGTCTTCCGGTTCGACAGGATCCGGGAGATATTCGGCCGGCGCGAGATCTGAGATGGCGAGATCTCAGATGACCGGAAAAAGAAAACCCAGGCTCGCGGTCTGGAAGTTCGCCTCCTGCGACGGCTGCCAGCTGAGCCTCCTCGATTGCGAAGACGAGCTCCTGGCGGTCGCCGGCGCGCTCGATGTCGCCAATTTCGCCGAGGCCTCGCGGGCCGTCCTCCGCGGACCCTACGACCTCTCGCTTGTCGAAGGGTCGATCACGACGTCCGCCGACGCCCGCAGGATCCAACGGGTTCGGCGGCTCTCGAAGCGGCTGGTGACGATCGGCGCCTGCGCCACGGCGGGCGGGATCCAGACCCTTCGCAATTTCGGGGATGCCCGCGAGTTCCTGGCCGCCGTCTATCCCCACCCCGAGTCCATCGACGCGCTGGACGAATCGACGCCCATCCACGATCACGTCCGGGTCGATCACGAGCTTCAGGGGTGTCCGGTCAACAAGGCCCAGCTCCTCGAAGTCGTCAGCGCCTTTCTCAACAGGCGCCGGCCCAACCTGCCGCGCCACAGCGTCTGCATGGAATGCAAGATCCGGGGCACGGTCTGCGTGATGGTCATGGGAACACCATGCCTGGGACCGGTGACTCAGGCGGGCTGCGGCGCGATCTGCCCTGCCTACGGAAGGGGCTGTTATTCCTGCTTCGGTCCCAAGGAAACCCCGAACACGGTCTCCCTGGCCGGCTGGTTCGCCCTCCGCCGGGATCTGGGCGAGGACGCGCTTGTTCGGCTCTTCCGCACCTATTATGGCACCAGCGAGCCCTTCCGCAAGGAAAGCGAAGCCCATGAAAAAGACCGCCGCCCGAAGTAAGAAGATCACCGTCGACTACCTCGCCAGGGTGGAAGGCGAGGGCGGGATCGAGGTCAGGATCCGGGACGGCCGGGTCACGGGCGTCAAGCTGAAGATCTTTGAGCCGCCCCGGCTGTTCGAGGCTTTCCTGCGCGGCCGCCACTTCTCCGAAGCGCCCGACATCACCGCCCGGATCTGCGGCATCTGCCCCGTCGCCTATCAAACGAGCGCCGCGGTCGCCATGGAGGACGCCCTCGGCCTCGAGGTCGACGGCCGGGTCCGGGCCCTCAGGCGCCTGATCTATGATGGCGAGTGGATCGAGAGCCACAGCCTCCATGTCTATTTTCTCCACGCCCCCGATTTTCTGGGATACGACGACGCCATCCGGATGGCCAAAGATCATCCGGGGGAGGTCACCCGCGGCCTGCGGCTCAAGAAGGCGGGCAACGACCTGATGAGCCTTCTCGGCGGCCGCGAGATCCATCCCGTCAACATGCGCGTCGGCGGGTTCTACCGGGTCCCCAAAAAGAGAGACTTCGCCACGGTCGAAGAGGAGCTCAAATGGGCACGCGACGCGGCCCTGGAAACCGTGCGTCTGGCTGCGCAGCTTCCATTCCCGGACTTCGAGCAGGATTACGAATTCGTTTCGCTCCGTCATCCCATCGAATATCCGCTCATGGGAAACCGGCTGGTCTCGAGCCGGGGGCTCGACATCCCGCTGCGGGACTACGACCAATACTTTATTGAAGACCAGGTCCCGTATTCCAACGCCCTGCATTCACGGAGGAAAGGGCCAGAGGACGCTGGGGCAGGGGGCGGGACGTACCTCGTCGGGCCGCTGGCCCGCTACAGCCAGAGCTTCGACAAACTCTCGCCCCTGGCCAGGGAGGCGGCGCTATCGGCCGGTCTCGGGTCCGTCTGCCGCAATCCGTTCAAGAGCATCATTGTGCGGAGCATTGAGATCCTCCACGCCTGCGATGAAGCGCTCGGTCTCATCGACCGGTACGAGCCGCCTGAAAAGCCCGCCGTGACGGCCGGTCATCGGGCCGGCATCGGCTGGGGCTGCTCGGAGGCGCCGCGCGGCATCCTTGTGCACCGATACGAGATCGACGGGCGCGGGATAATCCGGGACGCCAGGATCATTCCGCCCACTTCCCAGAACCAGAAGTCGATCGAGCGTGACCTCCGGGATTTTGCGGAAAAATATATCGCGCTCCCCGACGAGAACCTCGCCTGGCGCCTCGAACAGACCGTCCGTAACTATGACCCCTGCATCTCCTGCGCCACCCACTCCCTCAAGGTCAGGGTCCTGCGCCAGGGCACGAGCGCGCCGGCCCGAGGTTGATGCTGCTTCGAGGACGCGCCGGACGAGGATCCCTTGACATCGGTCGGAAGCCGGGCATAGCATCCCCGAAGGGGAATGTCCATCTCAAAGCTGGAGGACGGGATGACGCGTTCGGTTCTTAAAAGGTCCGCTATGGTTCTGTCTTGTGTGGTTCTTCTCTTCACCTTGACCCAAATTACGGCTTTTTCCGCCTGCCACGGTCTGTCGGGCCAAGAACCCAGGAAAGTCGCTCCGGCGACAGCGACACCGATTGCCGTCCCCGCTTACCTGCTCCGGCCGGCGGGGGTGTTCGACGCCGAGGACGGCAAGGTTCACACCGGCTGGGCCGTGCTCGTGAAGGGCGAAAAAATCGACTTTGTCGGGCCCCCGGCCGGTATCGCCGCGCCGGCCGGCACCCAGACGATCGACCTTCCGGGAATGACGCTCCTGCCCGGGCTTATGGACATCCACTCGCACATTTTCCTTCATCCTTACAATGAAGCCCTCTGGAACGACCAGGTGCTCAAGGAGCCCATCCCGTACCGGACAATCCGGGCGATCAAACACTGCAAGGCGACGCTCATGGCCGGGTTCACCCTGCTTCGCGACCTCGGCACTGAGGGCGCCGGCTACGCCGACGTCGCAATTCAGCGGGCCATCAATGAAGGCCTCATCCCCGGGCCACGCCTGCTGGTGGCGACCCTCGCCATCGTGGCCACGGCAAGCTACGGACCGGGTCCGGCGGGGTTTCGTCCTGGTCTTATCCTGCCCAAGGGCGGCCAGGAGGCGAGCGGCCAGGCCGAGGTCATCAAGGCCGTCCGTGAGCAGGTCGGCGGCGGCGCCGACTGGGTCAAGATCTACGCCGATTACCGCCACGGCGTGAGCGGCACCGTCCCCACGTTCAGCGAGGAAGAGCTCCAGACGATGGTCGCCGAAGCCCGGTCGGCGGGCCGGCCCGTGTCCGCACATGCCACAACCCCCGAAGGAATGCGGCGGGCGGCCGCCGCCGGCGTGGACTCGATCGAGCACGGCTACGGCGGCACGCCCGAGGTCTTCCGGCTCATGGCCGAGCGCGGGGTGGCCTATCTCCCGACCCTCGCCACCGAACAGGCCTACAGCGAATACTTCGAGGGTTATAAGCCGGGTCAGCCCCTGAAACCGGGGATGGAGGAGGCGCTCCGCGCCTTCAAGTCGGCCCTCGACGCCGGCGTAACGATTGGGCTCGGCAGCGACGTTGGGGTTTTCCCCCACGGCGAAAACTACCGGGAGCTCGAGTGGATGGTGCGCGGCGGGATGACCCCGACCCAAGCGCTTCTCGCGGCAACGTCGGTGAACGCCAAGATCATTCGGCTCGATGGCCAGCTGGGGAAGGTCCGGCCCGGATTCCTGGCCGATCTCGCGGCCGTGCCGGGCGACCCGACAACGAACATCGAGGCCGTCCGCGACGTCCGCTTCGTGATGAAGGGCGGGGTAATCTATAAGCAGCCGTAGACACCACCCTGGTCATCCCCAAGCGCTCAAGCGACGCCGCGGGTGGCCGCCGCCACCTGAAGAGCCCCGAAGACCGTTTGACATTATCCCCGGGCCCTTTTATATTTCCTGCCAAATGGCCGGCGCACGATCAGGGTCCCAAAGCGCAATCCAATCAAGACTCCGTAACGCGGGCCGGTCATTGCCGAAAAAAGCCAACACAAGAACCCGGTTGAGACGGTGCCCCTGCCGGCTGCTGCTCGTCCTCGGCATCTCTTGGGTAGCGGCCTTTGGGCAGGAGCCGGCCGGCCCGCCGGACGGACAGGTCAACGAGCGCCTGACCTTCATCGAAGACGCGCTGAGTTCGGGACAGCCGCGGGCAAAAACCTGGTGGTACGGCTGGATCGCCGGCTACTCGGCGGGCGCGGTGGCCATGGGAGGGCTCGCGGTCGGGCACTGGAACGATACCATGCTCGATCCGCAAACACAGCGCAGGGTCCATGACCGGGATCTGGCCGAGGACATGCTGGTCGGAAGCTGTACGTTTGCCCTGGGGGTGGGCGCGCTCCTGTTCGATCCCTTTGTTCCTGCCTCTGGTCCGAATGGGCTTCGCCCCCTGCCCGAGGGGACGCCGGAGGAGAGGCGGCTCAAGCTCGAGAAGGCCGAGGAGCTCCTTCGCGAGTGCGCGAGACGGGAGAAGGAGGGGCGCGGCTGGCTCACCCATCTTCTCAACATCGGGGCGAACGCCGCCGCCGGCCTGGTGACGGTTTGGGCTTTCGAGCGGCCGTGGTCCGACGGTCTCCTGACTTTCGCGACGGGCGAGGCCGTTTCGCTCCTGAACATCTTCAGCCAGCCCCGACGAGCGGTCCGCGACCTGAGCAATTATGAGGTGAAGTACCTGGGGAAACGAGGAACTTACTTCAATCCGGAGGGAAGAATGGGAATTCAGTGGACTCCGCGCCCCGGCGGATTCAGCTTGAGGTTGAGCTTCTGATATCGGTGCGTCGGCTCGCCGTGAGATGATTCCCTCCGCTCCCTGGCGATTGTGAGGAAGGAGTGAGAAAGGGGTGAACGGCACGTCTCGGGAGTATGCGGCGTACGGCTACCGGTGGATCGTCCTCTTTGCGTTCGTGATCATCGCGCTCATGACCCAAGTCCTCTGGATCACGTTCGCCCCGATCACCGGGGCGGCGGCCCGCTTCTACCACACCTCGGATCTGATGATCGGGCTCCTGTCGATGAGCTTCATGATCGTCTTCATCCTTGTCTTTTTCCCGGCCGCTTACGCGATCGATACCTGGGGCTTCCGGACGGCGGTAGGATTTGGCGCCGCCTTGACGGCGATCTTCGCTCTCACCCGGGGCCTCTTCGCTTCGGACTTCATGATCGTCTGCCTCTCCCAAGTCGGGCTGGCCGTCGGGCAGCCGTTCATCATCGGGGCGATCACCAAGATCGCCGCCCGCTGGTTTCCCGTGGAGGAGCGGGCGACAGCTTCAGGCCTGGCAACGCTGGCACTTTATCTCGGGCCGCTCATCGCCATGTTTCTGACACCCTATCTTTCCGTCCGTGTCGGGATACCGCGCACGCTCCTTATTTACGGCATCGCCGCGGCGGCGGCGGCCGTCCTTTTCCTCCTCGTCGCCCGCGAGCATCCGCCAACCCCCGCCGGCCAGGACGCGCGCGTCCTAATGCTCGAAGGACTCAAATCCATGCTTCGCCAGCGCGACTTTATCTTCCTGATGTTCATGTTCTTCGTCGGACTCGGGATGTTCAACAGCGTCTCAACCTGGGTTGAAAATATTATCCGGCCCCGCGGATTCGGCATTGCCCAGGCCGGCGTTCTCGGCGGCCTGATGCTCGCCGGCGGCGTCATCGGGGCGGTCGTCGTCTCCCTTCTCTCCGATAAGTATCGGCGCCGGAAACCGTTTCTTGTCCTTGCGCTCGCGGGGCTGATCCCCGGCCTCGTCGGCATAACCTATTCGATAAGCACCACGCTGCTTTTTGTCTCGGGTTTCGTTTTCGGTTTTTTCCTCTTGAGCGCCGGGCCGATCGGCTTTCAGTTCGCCGCCGAGATCACCCACCCGGCTCCGGAGGCCACCTCGAACACTCTGCTCCTGCTCATGGGACAGGTCTCAGGGATCATTTTCGTCTTGGGGATGGACGCGCTCAAGGCCCCCGGATCGGGGGCGATGACCACTTCGCTCCTTGCCCTGGCGGCGCTGGCCGTCGTGAGCGCGGTTCTCGCGATGATGGTCGGAGAATCGCCAGTGCATGCGAATGATCTAAAGAAGAAGGGAGCGCGGGACGGTTAGTCCCGCGCCATCGTCAGCCGGCCGGGACCGGGGCGGCACAGGCCTGCCGCATCATTTCGAAACCCTCGACCGCCGAGTCCCGGGGCACCAGGCAGCCCGTGCTCAGGATAAATCCCTGGAGGCCGGCGGCGACCCGCAGCGCCTCGACGCAAGCCGCGGGCAGGAGGTGCAGGTTTCCCGGCAGAAAGAATAGGGGATTGACGTTTCCCTTGACGCACATGCTTTTTCCCAGAACCGACACGGCGGCCTTCCAATCCGTGGGAGAGTCGACGTCACAGCCGTCGGCGCCTGTCTCCGCGATCGCCTCCAGCATCGCGGTCGTGTTGCCGCAAATATGGAGAACCGACAGCGCCCCAAGCCTGCGGATATGCCCGGCCAGCTCGCGTTCGTAGGGCAGGACGAACTCGCGGTAGGCGGCCGGGCTGATGAGGCTCCCGGAAGCCATCCCCTCGCCGATCCAGATGAACCTCGCTCCCGCCCGGCAGAGTTCCTCGGCCTGGCGCATGGCTATTTCCTGACGCCGGCGGAGCGCCAGATGCACCTTTCCGGGCTCGTCCACGAGCGCCATCATCAGCCTTTCCAAACCGACCAGGAAGCCGAGCTGGGAGAACGCCCCGGTTAAACCCACAAAAACCGCCGCCCGGTCATGGATCTCCGCGGGAATTGACCGGAAAGTCTCCAGCATACCTTGGTGGAAGAGCGAGGCCCTGGCGATGCGCGGGTCTTCGAGCGAATCGATGTGCGTCCGGGAGATCGAGGCCACGTCGTTCTCGCCGAAACGCACCTCGAGGCCATCATCCAAGACCACCTGAAAACCCGCTTCATTAGGGATCGCCCCAGCCGCCTGTTCCCGGCTGAAACAGAGATTGATGTAGACGCCGTCGACCGGCAGCCGGTCGATGCAGCGCGCCAGGGCTCCCGCGTGCAGAGCGGGGTCGAGCTGGACTTCAGCCAGTGGCAGCCCGCTGAAGGCGCCCGCAAAAACCACATCGATCAGGGGAAAGCACGAGATCCTCTCCGCGGCCCGCCGCAGCAACGCGTGTTCCACAACCCGGCGGCCAGCCCCTTGGGACACTATCGGCTTCCCGTAAAATACATGGCTTGAAGCGAGGCCGTGATGTCCCGATGCTCCTTCGCCAGTCTGGCATAGGCCTTATATTCCTTCCTGGCATCCTTGTCCTTCAGGTCGAGCGCTGTCATATGAAGCTCGAGGTTTTGGGCTCCGGAGGCCATCAGGGCGGCCAGCTTGTTGGGGAAGGCGGAGTGCTCTGCCAACCCCTTACCGCAGGTGGGTTTGTCGGCCATGTCCTAATTTTCGCCCAACTCCCGCGTGCTTGCAAGCGGGGTGCTACCACCACTCTTCTAAAAATCGTGGTTTTGGTTGTTTTGGTTTTGTCGGGAGTGGCGCTCGCCTCGGCCACGGCCGCGAAAAAGACAGCCATGTTCCGGCAGATGCTGCTCATCCGGCGGTTCGAAGAAAGGGTCAAGGAACTCTCCCAGGTCGAGGACATCGTCCGGGCGATCCGGCACATGATCGTGGCGGACGAACCCTCATCCCCAACAAGCTGATTTCCTATCTTCCCATCTCCCAGAGATCGGCGGTTTTACAGCCGCGGAAGGATGATGTAACATGAGGCCTGCTTGGCGACTCGCGCGCGCCCGTAGCTCAGCTGGATAGAGCGTCGGACTTCGAATCCGCAGGCCGGGAGTTCGAATCTCCCCGGGCGCGCTCCCCATATTCTCCCCATAAGAGTAATGAGCTGAGATTTGGGCGGAGTCCGGGTCAGGCGCAGGCCGGCAGGCTTCTTTAGGCGGTCACCGGCCGCAATTCTTGACATGCCGGCGCGGAACGATAATAATGGCGTTGAGATAAAGATGCGTAAGATCGACAACGACAGCCTGTTCGCAAACTGCCGCATGATAATGCCGGGCCCGGATGCGGGCCTGTCCACCATCTAGTCCGTATTCGGGACCCTTGGATCTATCAAACCCCACCGCGTCAGGAGGATCTGTATAAACAAGGAGAGCTGGAAAATGAGTGATAAGCCAACCTACCATCCCGATACAATTTGCCTTCACGGAGGGCAGGACCCGGACCCGGCGACCGGAGCCCGGGCGGTCCCGATCCACCAGACAACATCCTTTGTCTTCAAGGACACAGAGCACGCGGCCGGCCTGTTCGGCCTCAAAGAGGCGGGAAACATCTATACGCGGATCTCAAACCCGACGGCCGACGTCGTCGAGCGTCGCCTGGCCGCCCTCGAGGGAGGGGTGGGAGCGTTGCTTCTCGCCTCGGGATTGGCCGCGGAAATGATCGCCTTCACCACGCTGGCCAAACAGGGCGAGAACATCGTCTCGAGCTCGAGCCTCTACGGCGGGACAAAGACGCTCTTGAGCGTCAACCTGCCCCGGTTCGGTATCGGCGCTAAATTCGCCGACGTCCGGAACCCGGCCTCCTTCGAGCCGCTTATCGACGATGCCACCCGGGCCCTTTTCGTCGAGACGATCGCCAACCCCTCGGGCGAGGTGCCCGATTTCGAAGCCCTGGCCCGTCTCGCCCGCGCCCACGGTCTCCCCCTCGTCGTCGACAACACCTTCGCCACGCCGCTCCTCTGCCGTCCGTTCGCCTGGGGCGCGGATATCGTCATCCACTCGGCCACCAAGTTCATCGGGGGCCACGGCACCTCGATCGGCGGCATCATCGTCGACGGCGGAAAGTTCCCTTGGGACAGCGGGCGGTTCAGCGATTTTATCGACCCCTCGCCCGGCTATCACGGGCTCAAGTTTTGGGAAACCTTCGGCGCCTCGACGTTCATCGCCAAGTGCCGTGTCGAGGGGCTGCGCACGCTCGGGCCCTCGCCCTCGCCCTTCAACGCCTTCCTTTTCCTCCAGGGACTCGAAACGCTCCATCTGCGCATGGAGCGCCATTGCCAGAACGCGATGCGCGTGGCCCGGTTCCTCAAAGGGCATCACAAAGTGGCCTGGGTGAGCTATTCCGGGCTGCCCGATCATCCGTCCCACGAGCTCGCCCGGAAATACCTGAGCGGCGGGTTCGGCTCGATCTTCACCTTCGGCGTCAAGGGCGGTTCGGAGGCCGGCCGAAGGGTGATCGAGGGCGTCCGCCTGATATCCCACCTGGCGAATGTCGGCGACGCCAAAACGCTCATCCTCCATCCGGCCTCGACCTCCCATTCCCAGCTTTCCGAGGCCGAGCGGCTGGCGGCCGGCATCACCCCCGACCTCGTGCGGGTGTCCGTGGGCATCGAGCACGCCGACGACATCATCGCCGACCTCGACCAGGCTCTGGGCCGGGTCTGACCAGGAGTCATGCCCTAATGAGCGAATACAGCGGTCACGTCAGGGGGGAGGCCTCTGTCGGGCTTGTCGAGAAAAACTCATTCACCTTCGGCGAGCCGCCGGCGGAAATGCCGCTCGAAAGCGGCGCCCGGCTGGGCCCGATCACGATCGCCTACGAAACCTACGGCAAGCTTTCCGACCGCGGCGACAACGTCGTCATGGTCTTCCATGCCCTTTCCGGAAACTCGCACGCGGCGGGCTGTTACTCCGCCCAGGACGAGAAACCCGGCTGGTGGGACAACATGGTGGGCCCCGGCAAGGGAATCGACACCGACAAGTACTTCGTTGTCTGCTCGAATATCATCGGCAGCTGTTACGGGTCGACGGGGCCCGGCTCAACCGACCCCCGAACGGGCCGGCCGTACGGCCTGAAGTTCCCCCTGTTCACGGTGGCCGACATCGTCAGGGCCCAAAAGGAGCTTTTGGACCATCTGGGGATCCGGCAGATCCTGTGCGGCATCGGGGGGTCGATCGGCGGGATGCAGGCGCTCGAATGGGCCGTGAGCTACCCCGGGATGGTCCGGTCGGTCATCCCGATCGCCAGCACTTGCCGCCGTTCGGCGCTCTCCATCGGCCTCAGCGAAGCGCAGCGGCAGGCGATCATGGCCGACCCCAACTGGAACGGTGGGGACTATTACGACCAGGCGCCGCCCAACAAGGGCCTGGCCCTGGCCCGCATCATCGGCCACATCACCTACCTGTCCGAGGCATCCATGGAGCGGAAGTTCGGCCGCCGGCTGCAGGAAAACTCCGCCTTCGGGTTCGATTTCACGACGGACTTTCAGGTCGAAAGCTACCTCCATTACCAGGGGCAAAAGTTCGTGGAGCGCTTCGACGCCAACTCCTACCTCTACATCACCAAGGCCATGGACTATTTCGACCTGGCGGAGCAGCGGGGGAACGGCTCGCTCGTCCAGGCCTTCTCCCGGGCCTCGGCCAAGTTTCTGGTCGTCGCCTTCTCTTCGGATTGGCTCTATCCGACGGCCCAGTCGCGGGAGATGGTCAAGGCGCTGAAGCTCGCGGGACGGGACGTCAGCTTCTGCGAGGTCGAGACCGACTTCGGCCACGACTCGTTCCTTCTGGCCCACGACCAGCTGACCCGGCTCATCTCGGGTTTCTTGAACAGGATCCGGGGCGAGGAGGACGGCCATGAGGTTTGACCTCCAGATCATCGCTTCGCTCATCGCCGACGGCAGCCGCGTCCTCGACCTGGGCTGCGGGAAGGGCGACCTTCTTCAATTCCTTCGGAAACGGAAGCGGGTCGAGGGGTTTGGCATCGAGATCGACGAGCACGAGGTCATCGCCTGCGTGGAAAAGGGACTCCCTGTCCTTCATGGGGACATGAACGAGGAGACGCGGGATTTCGCCGACGGCAGCTTCGACTACGTCATCCTGAGCCAGACGCTCCAGCAGGTTTTCGACCCCGACAAGGTCATCGGCGAGATGCTCCGGGTCGGCCGGACGGGGATCGTCAGCTTTCCCTGCTTCAACCACTTCGCCATCAGGCTGCAGCTCCTGCTCAAGGGCCGGGCGCCGATGACCGAAGAGCTGCCCTACGAATGGTGCAGCACGCCGAACATCCGGGTCATCACCCTCCCGGACTTCCGCAACTTCTGCGCCCGGCGCGGCATCCGGATCATCGATGAGATCGCCATCTCGACGCACCACCGCGACGAGACGGGCAAGATCGTGCGTTTCCTGCCCGATTGGAGAGCGAAATACGGCGTTTTCGCGGTGACCCGGGCGACCGGCGGAAAGGCTTGAGCGCGAGGGTATCCCGGGCGGGGGGCTAAGCCTCCGCGGCGAGATTCATCTACCCTCGGGTTCACCCCCGGCGGCGATTGACCCGGCCTCCGTAAACCCCTATTTTCAGGATGGACCGAGATCCAGAGGATAATTCCGGACTCTATGAACCTTCTGCCGACTAAACCCAAGGGAGAGTGACCATGGCTAAAATCATGCTCGTCGATTTCAGCGATGCCGACCGCCGGCATATCCTCGACCGGAACTTCGAGGTCGAGGCCGGAGAAACTCACTGGGAAGACGGGACCCCGCCATCCCTCGAGCCGGCCGCCGACTGCCGGGTCGTTCTTTACCAGGCGAATAAGGGCGGCGCGGACGCCGGCCCTCACCAGGCCAACGGCGAGAAGTTCGTGGAGCTGGTCGGCCGGGGCGGCGCGGTCGTCTGTTTCATCGGCAACTGCCAGGAGGACCAGCTCACGGGCCTGGTCGGCCCGATCCCGCACCTGAAATTCCAGGAAAACAAGCTCCCGGACAAAATCTACGAGGTCCAGGGCAGCCCCTTCAGCCCGATCTTTACGAGCTTCCGGCCGTTCATCTCTCACGCCGCCGAGCTCTTCCCAACGCACAATAGCCTGGGAAAATCCATCGACCTGGCGGACTGGGACCCGCCGGCCGAGGCCAAGCTCGAGGTCCTGGCCGAAAGCTTCAAGAACTACCCGGTGTCGGTGATGCTGCGCCGGGGCCAAGGCTTCTATCTTCTGCTGCCCTGGTTCGGCGAAAAGAACGTGGAGGTCGCCGAGCTTCTGCTCGGGCAGGTCCTGCCGCAGGTCTCGCCGGAGCTCTTCGGGGCGGGCGGCCCCGGCTGGCTGGACGGCGACGATTATGTATTCCCCGGGCTCCGCGAAGTCCACGCTCAGATAGAGCAGGAGAAAGAGCGTCACCGCCAGAGCATCGCCGCCTTGGAGAACAAGCTCCAGGAGCTCAAGGCCGGCGAACAGGCGGACTTCAACCGGCTCCTGACCGCCCAAGGCCCCGAGCTCCAGCAGGCGGTCGTCCGGGCCCTCCGCTATCTCGAGTACGCCCGGGTCGTCAATGTCGATGAGTACTGGAAACACGTCATCCGCACCAAGGAGGAGGACGTCTGGCTCATGGATGGTGCCCAGGGATCTATCGAAGAGATGATCCGCGGCGGTCACCTCACTCTGATCGCCGTGCGGAGCGGGGAGGGCGGCGCGGCGGACGACGATGGGCTGCTCCTGCAGAGGTACAAGGGACGGCGCATGCAGGAATTCAACAATACGAAAATGCAGGCCCTCCTCATAGGTAACTATTTCTCGGCCGCCGACCCCAAGCTTCGTCAGGTCCCGTTCAGCGAGTCCCAGGTCACCGAGGCGGCGCACGACGGCAACGGCCTGCTGACGACCTACGAGCTGTTCAAGGCGATCAAGGCCGAAAAAGAGAACCAGATCACCAAAACCGCCATCCGGGAACAGCTCCGGAGCAAGACCGGCCTCATCACTTTCGAGTACTGACCTCCGGCAGGCGGGCACCGCGCCGCGCCGCCGGCTCCGCTTCCGGTCACCCTGCGGGTGGAGATCGCCAAATCCATGAGCGCAATGCCTGAGTCTTCGCCCTGATCATTTTGACGCCCAGCCCAACCCATTTGGGCGGTGTCCGGGCAACTTGACCATAGGCACGCGGGTTCGTGTATAATCCCGGCCGACGGCGCTGCCAAACGCCGAGCGGAGGCACGGAAATGGACAACGCGACTTTGACCCCCGAAGGGATGGCAGCCGTTTGGGTCGAACGGCTCCGGGAGAAAGCCGACCCGGTCCGGGCCGCCGGCGCCCAAAGATATTTCAAGGGCACCATAAGATGTTTCGGGCTCACGGCGCCCCAGATACGCGAGCTGGCCGCCGAGGCCTACGGGATGATCAAGGGAAAGTGGGCCGTGGGGGAGGCGGTCGAGTTCTGCGGCCTGATGCTGGCCGACCGGTATTTTGAAGTCAAAGCCCTCGGCATCCTGGTGCTCGAGAGGTTCAGGAAGGATTATCCCAAGTCGCTGTTCCGGACGATCCGGGGATGGCTCCTCGCCGACTATTGCGATAACTGGGCGACCGTGGACACGCTGTGCCCGAGGTCGGTCGGCGCGCTTCTCGAGAAGCACCCCGACCTCGTCCCGTCGATCAAGAGCTGGACAAGATCGCCGAACCGGTGGCTCAGGCGCGCCTCGCTTGTCTCCTTCCTGAAGCTGACCAGGAGGCCCGAATTCCTGGACGCCATTTATGAGGTCTCGCGGTCTCTTTTCGCCGACGCCGACGACCTGGTCCAGAAGGCCAACGGCTGGCTTCTCCGGGAAGCGGGCAAGGCCGACCCGCCGAGACTCGAAAGGTTTCTGGCGGCCAACGGGCCGGCGATCCCCCGGACGACGCTCCGCTACGCCATCGAGCGTTTCGACGAAAAAAGCCGCCGGTCCATCCTCGTTTCGACCAAGAGCCGCTGAGGGTCCGCAGCCTCGGCCCCGCGGTGCGCGGCCGGTTGCCGGGCCCGGAAAATTCTGATATATTCCCTCTTCCGGCTGATGATTCGAAGGCAATAATCGAGGGAGGTCCCGTGACAAGCTTCAAGAGATGCGGCGTCTTATGCGCTGTTCTGCTGCTGGCCATGTCGGTTCCGTCCTTGGCGCCCCAGGAAGCGCGGGTCCTCCGCTTCCCCGCCATCTACGGCGACCAGGTCGTCTTCAGCGCCGCGGGCGACCTTTATACCGTTCCCGCCGCCGGTGGGATCGCCCGGAAGCTCACGACCTACGAGGGCTATGAAGCCTTCGCCCGCTTTTCGCCGGACGGCGGGTCGATCGCCTTCACGGCGGAATACGACGGCAACCGCGAGGTCTATGTCATGCCCGCCGAGGGCGGCATTCCCCGGCGCCTGACCTACACCGCCTCTCTCGGACGTGACGACATCTCCGACCGGATGGGTCCGAACAACATCGTCATGGGCTGGACGAACGACGGCCGGTCCATCGTCTTCCGCTCGCGGATGAGGGAGTGGGACGATTTTATCGGGCAGCTCTATCTCGTGCCCGCCGCCGGCGGCACGCCGGTCCAGCTGCCGCTCCCCCGGGGAGGGTTCTGCTCGTTCTCGCCCGATGACCAGAAGCTCGCCTACAACCGCGTTTTCAGGGAATTTCGGACCTGGAAGAGGTACCGCGGCGGCATGGCCGACGACATCTGGGTCTACGATTTCAAGACCAAGAAGACCGAGAACATCACCAACAACGCCGCCCAGGATATCATCCCGATGTGGAGCGGCGACAAGATCTACTTTCTCTCCGACCGGGACGAGCTGAAGCGGATGAACCTCTATAGCTACGACATCGCGACAAGACAAACCGCCAAGCTCACGGATTTCAGGGATTTCGACATCAAGTTCCCCTCCCTCGGCCCCCGGGCGATCGTTTTCGAGAACGGCGGCACCATCTATCGATTCGACCTGGCCGCCGGCCGCGCGGAGAAGGTGCCCGTGATGATCGCGGACGACATGGTCTCCGGCCGGGCCCGGCTGGCCAAGGTCGCCGACCGGGTCACCAATTTCGAGATCGCGCCCGACGGCAAGCGCGCCCTCTTCGGGGCCCGGGGCGAGGTGTTCACGGTCCCCGCGAAATTCGGCAACACGCGCAACCTGACCAATTCCGCCGGGGTCCACGAGCGGGACTCCAAGTGGTCGCCCGACGGGAAATGGATCGCCTACATCTCGGACAAGACCGGCGAGGACGAGATCTGGATCATGCCGCAGGACGGGAAGGGGACGGCGCAGCAGGTGACGAGCGGCGCCGACACCTATAAGTACCAGATCTTCTGGTCCCCGGACAGCCGGAAGCTCCTTTGGAGCGACAAGCTTCTCCGGCTGAACTATATCGACATCGCCAAGAAGGAAACCGTGGTCGCGGCCAAAGCCGAGGCGGGGGAGATCCGTGACTACGTCTGGTCGCCCGACAGCCGGTGGCTGGCCTTCGCCAGGCCCGAGTCGGAGGGCCTGACCAAGGTCTACCTGTACTCGCTCGATACCAAGGCCGCCAGCGAGGTCACGGACGGCTGGTACAGCTCGTCCGACCCGAGCTTCAGCGCGGACGGCAAATATCTTTTCTTCGTCTCCGACCGGGATTTCAACCCGGTCTTCAGCCGGGTCGAGTACAATTTCGCCTACCTCGCGCTGTCGAGGATCTACCTCGTGACCCTGGCGGCTGAAACCAAGTCTCCGTTCGAGCCCAAGAGCGACGAGGTGGGGACCGAGCCGCAGCCCGAGAAATCCCAGTCCGCGGCGGTCGCGCCCGACAAGAAGGCGGGCGCCAAGGCGCCGGCCGCCCAGCCCGCCGAGGCCAAGAAGGATGTCACGGTCAAAGTCTACCTCGAAGGCATCAAGTCGCGGACTGTCGGCCTGCCCGTCGCCGTGGCCGATTACCGCAGCATCGCGTCCGTCGGGGACACGATCTATTATCAGTCGATGGGCGCCGACCGCCAGCCGGTGCTTAAGATGTTCGACCTCACGGAAAAGAAAGAAACCGAGCTCGGCCCTGTTAACGGCTACGAGATCTCGGCCGACCGGAAAAAAATGCTCGTCGGCAGGGAGGGAAGCTACGCCATCATCGACCTCCCCAAGGCGCCCATCAAGATCGAGGAGAAGCTCGACCTCTCGCAGATGGAGATGACGGTCGACCTCAGGGCCGAGTGGAACGAGATCTACCAAGAGTGCTGGCGCCAGATGAAGTACTTCTTCTATGTCCCGAACATGGGAGGCGTCGACTGGGCGGCGCTGCGCCTGCGTTACCAGCCTCTGGCCGAGGCTGTCAATCACCGCGCCGACCTGACGTACGTCATCGGCGAGCTCATCGGCGAGCTCAGCACCGGCCACACCTACGTCGGGGGAGGGGACATGCCCGCCCTGCCCAAGATCAAGGTGGGGTTGCTCGGGGCGAGGCTCGAGCGGGAGCCCAAAACGGGGTACTATCTCGTGGCCAAGATCTATCGAGGCCAGAACTGGAAGCGGTCGCTGCGTTCGCCCCTCACCGAGATCGGCGTCGGCGTCAAGGAGGGAGAGTATATCCTGGGCGTGGACGGCGTTTCGGCAAGCGCCATGGCCGACATCTATGCCGCCCTGTACGGCAAGGCGGGAAAACAGGTGGTTCTCAAGGTTGGACCGCGGCCCGAGGAGAAGGGGAGCCGGGAAGTCGTCGTGGTGCCGGTCGAGACCGAGAACGAGCTCGTCTACCACACCTGGGTCGAGGAGAATATCGACAAGGTCGCCGCGGCGACCGGCGGCCGGGTCGGCTATATCCACATCCCCGACATGGGCGTCCCGGGCCTGAACGAGTTCGTCCAGCATTACTATCCCCAGCTCAGAAAAAAGGCGCTGATCGTCGATGTCCGGGGCAACGGCGGGGGCAGCGTCTCGCCGCTCATCGTCGAGCGCCTGCGCCGCGAGATCGCCTTCATGGAGATGGCCAGGAACACGCGGCCCTTCCCCGACCCGGGCGGCATGCTCGTCGGGCCCAAGGTGTGCTTGATCAACGAGTTCTCCGCTTCCGACGGGGACATCTTCCCTTACCGGTTCAAAAAGTACGGCCTGGGCAAGGTCATCGGCAAGCGGACCTGGGGCGGCGTAGTCGGCATCCGGGGCTCGCTGCCGATCGTCGACGGCGGCTTCCTCAACAGACCGGAGTTCGCGCCCTTCGCCGCCGACGGCACGGGCTGGATCATGGAGGGCATCGGCGTCGAGCCGGATATCGAGGTCGATAACGACCCCGCCCGGGAATACGCGGGCATCGACGACCAGCTCAACAAGGCCATCGAGGTCATCCTGGAGGAGCTCAAGACCCGGGAAGTGACGCTGCCGCCGGTTCCGCCGCTGCCCAAGAAGTGACGAGGCAGGTGAAAGATGAATAACAAATTCAAGGTGAGCTGCTTCCAGTGCGGCGCCACGAACAACTATCCCATGGATGCGCTCGGGAAAAAGGTCGTCTGCGGCAAGTGTCACAACGCGCTGCCCGTGCCCGGGGAGATTCTCGAGCTCCCGCCGGAGAAAGCCTACAACCTCTTCTACAATTCCAGCCTGCCGGTCCTCGTGGATTTCTATTCTCCGACCTGCGGGCCGTGCTTAGCCATGCACCCGGTCATCGAACGGCTGGCCAAGCGCAAGGCCGGGGACCTCATGGTCATCAGGCTGAATGTCGACCGGCTGCCCGAGGTGGCGGCGAGCTTCGGCATCCAGGGAGTCCCGACCTTCGTTCTTTTCAGCAGGGGAGCGGAGCGGGGGCGGACGACAGGCGCCATGTCGGAAGCCGACCTGTCCCTCTGGGTGGCCAGCCGGACCTGAACTTCGAGAGGGTGGGGGGAATGCCGAAGAGGGGACTCGAACCCCTACTCCCGTGTACCAGGAACTAGCCCCTCAAGCTAGCGTGTCTGCCAATTCCACCACTTCGGCATGAAGACGGGAGGTCGTCCCGGTATCCTTACTTGGGCTTCGTTTGCGGAGCCGCTTCTTTTTTCTGGGGCTCGGATTTAGGCGCGGTTTGCGTCGGAGCCGGCGCCGTCGTTGAGGGCGGCGTGACGGCCTGCTTGTCTCCCGGCTTCTGAGCCGGGGCGGCCGCCGGTTCATCTTTGGCGGCAGAGGGAGTCGTGGTCGTCGCCGCGGCCTTGGCGGCCGGCACATCCTTGACGACGGACCTCGCACCCTTGAAGGACAGCATCCAAAGCCCCAGGGACGTCACCATGAAAAGAATCGCGCTGATCGTGGTGATCTTCGACAGGATTGTCGCCGTGCCGCGAGGGCCGAAGGCCGTCTGGCTGCCGACGCCGCCGAAGGCGCCCGCCAGGTCCGCGGCCTTCCCGGACTGGAGGAGCACCGCGACGATCAGGATAAAGCAGATCAGGACATGAATGATGGTAACGAATGCGCTCACTTTTTTACCTTAAACGCCTTGACGGCTTCAACCGCGGTCTGAATGAACGGCGCGGCCTCGAGCGAAGCGCCCCCGACGAGGAAGCCGTCGATGTCCTTTTCCCCGAACAGGGCCTGCGAATTCGCCGGCTTCACCGAGCCGCCGTAGAGGATTATAGCACAGCCCGCCGCCGGTTTTCCATATGCGAGCGACAATTTTTCCCGGATGGCGCCGTGGACCTCTTCAGCCTGGGCCGGGGTGGCTGTCCGGCCCGTCCCGATCGCCCAGACCGGCTCGTAGGCAACGACCGTCCGGCCGAACGCCTCGGCGTCGATCCCCCGGAAGCCCTCCTCGATCTGGCGGGACACCCGGGACATCGTCTCGTTCCGCTCGCGCTCCTCCAGGGACTCGCCGATGCAGACGATCGGCGAGAGACCGGCCTTCAGGGCGGCGCGGAGCTTCTTGTTGACCGCAACATCGGTGTCGCCGAAAAACTGGCGTCTTTCGGAATGCCCGATAATGACATACCGGCAGCCGGCGTCAAGGAGCATGGCCGCGCTGATCTCACCCGTGAAGGCGCCTTTCTCCTCCCAGAAGAGGTCCTGGGCGGCCAGTCCCACCGGACTTCCCAAAACGACCTTATGGACTTCGCTCAGCGCCGTGAACGGCGGGGCGAGGACGACGACGGCCTCGGACAGATCAGGGCTGGCGCTGACGACCGCCGAGGCCAGGTCCCTGGCTTCCGGGATCGTCATATTCATCTTCCAGTTGCCGGCGATGAAGGGAGCGCGGATGGTCATGGCGTACTTTCGTCCGTCTATTCCAGCGCCTCGATCCCCGGGAGAGTCCCGTAGGCGAGGTACTCGAGCGAGGCGCCGCCGCCCGTCGAGATATGGGTGATCTTGTCGATCAGGCCGGCCTTCTCGACGGCGGCGATCGAGTCCCCGCCGCCGACGATCGAGACCGCTCCCGAGCCGGCTACGGCCTGGGCGATCTTGATCGTCCCCTGGGCGAACTGGTCGATCTCGAAAACCCCCAGCGGGCCGTTCCAAACGATCATCTTGGCCGTCGCGATGATCCCGGCGTATTTCCGGGCGGTCTCGGGGCCGATGTCGACGGCCAGCTTGTCGGCCGGAAACGGGAACGTGGAGACGATTTCGGTAGCCGCGCCGGCCTCGATGGCCGGAACGAGGACATGGTCGATCGGCAGCGCGAGATCGGCTTTCTGCTCGCGGGCGCGGCTGAGAATTTCAAGCGCCGTCTCTATTCTATCATCCTCGACGAGGGACTTGCCGACGCCCAGGCCCTGGGCCTTGAAAAAAGTATAGGCCATGGCGCCGCCGACCAGGATATGGTCGGCCTTGCCCAGGAGGTTCTCGATCACCGGGATCTTGTCGGAGACCTTGGCGCCGCCGAGGATCGCCACGTAGGGCTTCAAGGGGGAGTGCACCGCCCGGCTGAGGTACTCGACTTCCTTCTGGAGCAGGTAGCCCGCCGCCTTTTCTTTGACAAACGCCGTGATGCCCACGACGGAGGCGTGGGCGCGGTGGCTCGAGCCGAAGGCGTCGTTGATATAGACGTCGATGCCCTTGGCCAGCTCCTCCGAGAAGCCCGCGTCGTTGGCGGTCTCCTCGGCCTGGAACCGGAGGTTCTCGAGGAGGAGTATGCCCCCCGGAGGGAGCGCCGCTTTCAGCTTGTCGACCTCGTCGCCCACCACTCCCGGCGCCAGGACGACAGCCTGACCGATGAGCTCGGCGAGCCTCGGGGCGACCGGCTTCAGGCTCAGCTTGGGATCGGTCTTACCCTTGGGGCGTCCGAGGTGGGACGCCAGCACGATCCTGGCCTTCTGGCCGACCAGGTAACGGATCGTGGGGAGGGTCGCCCGGATGCGGGTGTCGTCCCGGATCCCGCCCGTGTCGTCGAGCGGAACGTTGAAATCAACGCGGGCAAAGACGGTCTTGCCGGCGAGGTTGATCTTGTCCAGAGACTTCATGGTCTCTATCTCGAGATGTGCTTGATCAGGTCGCGCAGCCGGCAGGAATAGCCCCACTCGTTATCGTACCAGGCCAGGATCTTGACGAAATTCCCGTCGACGATCTTGGTGTACTCGGCATCGACGATACCCGAGCGGGAGTCCTTCATGAAGTCCACCGAGACGAGAGGCTCGTGGGAGACCCCCAGGATGCCCTTGAGCGGGCCGGCGGCAGCCGTCTCGAAAGCGGCGTTGACCTGCTCGGCGGTGACCGTTGTCTTCAGGAGCGCCACCAGGTCGACGAGAGACACGTTCGGGGTGGGCACGCGGATGGAGATGCCGTCGATCTTGCCCTTCAGGTCGGGCATGACGATCCCCACGGCCTTGGCCGCGCCGGTCGTCGTCGGGATCTGGGAGATGGCGGCGGCCCGGGCCCGCCGAAGGTCCTTGTGCGGCAGGTCGAGGATGCGCTGGTCGTTGGTATAGGAGTGGATGGTGGTCATGAAGGCCTTCTCGATGCCGAAAGAGTCGTGGAGAACCCTGGCCACGGGTCCGACGCAGTTCGTCGTGCAGGAGGCGTTCGAGAGGACGTGATGCTTGCCGTGGTCGTAGTCCTTGTCGTTGACGCCCAGGACGACCGTCAGGTCGGGGTCGCTCGCGGGCGCGCTGAAAATGACTTTCTTTACGCTTCCCCGGATGTGCCGGAGGGCCTCTTCCTTTTTCTTGAACTTGCCCGTGGACTCGACCACCACCGTGACGCCGAGCTTATCCCATGGGATATTGGCGGGTTCCTTCTCCATGAAAACCTTGATCTCGCGGCCGTTGACGATGATGGCGTTGTCGGCCGCCTGGACGTCCGCGGCGAACGTCCCCAGGATGGAATCGTGCTTCAAAAGGTAAGCGAGGGTCTTGGCGTCGGTGATATCATTCACCGCCACGAACTCGAGGTCCTTGTCCTCGAAGGAAGCGCGGAAGAGGTTCCGGCCTATCCGTCCGAACCCGTTGATGCCGATTTTAGTGCTCATAAAAAACTCCTTTCGGGGGAAATAAGTATGGAAATCAGCTTTTTTACGATAGCATAAGCCCGGTCGAAATTCAACGGCCGGGCGGGCGCAACCCGCGGTCGAAAATGCCTGTCGGGACGCTTCCGGGCGCCGATCTCCGGGCCTCGGGCGCCGCCTCGCAGCCCAGCCGTCACAGGGATGGCCGATAACGACCGGGCCCGGCATTTGTGATAGAATTCGCCCGCAGGGAACGGGAAGCGGTTCTTCCCGCGACCGAGGAGCCAGCATGAAGATCCTGAACGCGAGCCAGATGAGGGAGATCGACCGGCTGACGATCGAGGAGGTCGGCATCCCGGGGCCCGTGCTCATGGAAAACGCGGGTCGGGAGATTTTCCGGGAGATCGAGCGGAGGTTTCCCCATCTTCACGAGGAAAAGATCGTGATCGTCGCCGGTAAGGGGAATAACGGCGGCGACGGGCTGGTCGTCGCCCGGCACCTGGCGAATCACGGGGCGAAGCCGCTGGTCCTCCTCCTGGCCACCGAGGACGAGGTCAAAGGGGACGCCGCCCTGAACCTTAGCATCGCCCGGGCCGCCGGTCTGGATGTCCGCGAGGTCAAGAGCGGCGAGGATTGGCGCCGGCGCAAAGGGCCGCTCGCTGAAGCGACAGTCATCGTCGACGCCATCTTCGGAACGGGACTGCTCAGGCCGGCCGAAGGCCTCCAGGCGCGGGCCATCGAGGACATCAACGCGTCGCGCGGCTTCAAGGTCGCGGTGGACATCCCCTCAGGGCTTTCCTCGGACAGTTTCGAGCTCATCGGACCCGCCGTCCAGGCCGACCTGACGGTCACGCTCGGGGCGCCCAAGATCGCCCACGTCCTGCCGCCCGCCGAAGGCTTGGTGGGGGAGCTCGTGGTGGCCGACATCGGCCTTCCCCGGCGGCTCCTCGAAGACCCGGCTCTCAAGCTCGAGGTGCCCGGGAGGCGGGCTCTGCAGCCGGTCTTCGAAAGGCGAAAAAACGATACCCACAAGGGCACCTATGGCCACGTGCTCGTCATCTCCGGGTCGTTCGGAAAGACGGGGGCCGCGGTGATGGCCGGCAAGGCGGCCCTGAGGACGGGAGCCGGGCTCGTCACCGTCGCCACCCCGGCGAGCTGCCTCCCCATCATCGCCCGGTCGATGGCCGAGCTCATGACCGAGCCGCTCCCGGAGACGCCGGAGAAAACGATCGCCGCCCCCGCCGCCGACCGCGCGGCGGCGCTCGCCCGGGGGAAAGAGGCCGTTCTCGTCGGTCCCGGCCTGTCGACCCATGCCTCGACCGGGGAGTTTCTGTACAACCTTCTCCCGAAGCTCAGTGGGCCGGCGGTCATCGACGCCGACGCCCTGAACCTTCTGGGGCTGAGGCCGGAGATGCTCGCGCGCCTGCCCCGGCCGGCGGTCCTCACGCCGCATCCCGGGGAATTCGCGCGGCTGACCGGCCTCTCGACCGCCGAGGTTTTAAAGCGGCGGCTCGAGCTGGCGCCCGCTTTTGCCGCAAAGCACAACGTCTACCTCGTCCTCAAAGGCTACCGGACGCTGGTCGCGGCCCCGGACGGCCGGCTGTTCATCAACCCCACCGGAAACCCCGGCATGGCGACCGGCGGGTCGGGCGATGTGCTGAGCGGCATCCTGGCCTCCCTCCTTGCCCAGGTTAAAGACCCTTTCCTGTCGGCCCTCGCCGGGGTCTACGTCCACGGCCTGAGCGGCGACCTCGCAGCCGAGGCCTTGAGCGAAAAGGCGCTCGTGGCCGGAGACATCATCCGCTACCTCCCCAAGGCCTGGAAATGCCTCGAGGACGAGGTCGGCGGCTGCGATTGAGCACATGACGGCTGTCGTAACAAGGTCCGAACGAGGCACCCTCGGCTTCGCCCGGAAGCTGGCCCGGTCCTTCAAGGGCCGGGAGGTCGTCTTTCTCGAAGGCGAGCTCGGGGCGGGGAAGACCGTCTTCGCCAAGGGCATCGCCTCCGGGCTGGGGATGCGGGATACCCGTCGCGTCTGCAGCCCGACCTTCACGATCATGAACATCTACCGGGCCAAGTTCCCCATCTATCATTTCGACCTCTACCGGCTCGAGAGGAGCTCCGACATCCTCGACCTCGGCTGGGAGGATTACCTGGAAAAGGGGATCGTCCTCGTGGAATGGGCGGAGAGGATCGTCTTCGATTATCCGGCCATCCGGGTGGTCATCAAGAAGGGCAAGGGAGACGAGAGGCGGATCACGGTCGTCCGCCCGGTCGCGCCGGCCGGAGCCTGAGCCCTGTTGGCCCGATCGCCTCGATAATCCTGGCAGCCTCGCCTTCCGGATCGGCGGCCGCGGTTATGGCCGAGATGACGGCCACGCCGTCGGCGCCGGCCCCGACGACCGCCGCGGCGTTTTCCGCGTCGATCCCACCGATGGCCAGGACGGGGAGTTTCGTCGCTCTTCTTATCCTCTGCATCCCCCCCAAGCCCAGGGGAACGCCCGCGTCATCCTTGGAACGGGTGAGGAAGACCGGGCCCACCCCCAGGTAATCCGCGCCCGCCGCTCCGGCTTCGCGCGCGTCGCGGGAAGTGACGGCCGAAACGCCGATGATCGCGTGACGGCCCAGAATCTCGCGCGCCGCGGCCGCGGGCAGGTCGGTTTGCCCCAGATGAACTCCGGCCGCGCCCGCCGCGCGGGCGATGTCCGCGCGGTCGTTGATGATGAGCGGGATCCCCGCCGGCCGGAGGAGCTTCAACGCCCGCCCCGCGACCGAAAGAAACTGCCGGTCGGTCCAGGCCTTGCCCCGGAGCTGGACGAGTGTCGCGCCGCCGCGCACGGCCTTCCGAATGAGCGTCAGGATATCGGTCTCCGCCGCGGCCTCAGAGTCGGCGACAAAACACAACCGCCAATCCACCCCTGCCGGCGAAAGAGTTTTTCTCATCATCCGGCGGGCTCAGTGAGGCAATCCGAAAACATAGTACACCAGACACAGCAGCCCGAGCACGGCCGAGCCGGCCGTGATCTCGCGCGCCCGGCCGGCCGCGAGCTTGAAGACCGGGTGAAGGACGAGCCCGGCCGTCAGGCCGTTCGCGATATTGTAGGTGAAGATCATCATGACGATCGTGGCGAAAGCGGGGATGAGCTCGGTGAGGTCGGCGAAATCGATCCTGACGACCGAGCCCATCATCAGCACGCCCACGGCGATGAGCGCCGGCCCGTAGGCGTAGCGCAGCTGCTGCAGGGGCTCGATGAGCGGAATGAAAAACAGCGAGCTGGCGAACAGGGCCCCGGTCGTGACGGCCGCCAGCCCGGTCCGGGCACCCTCCCGGATGCCGGTCGCCGACTCGATATAAGCCCCGCTCGTCGAGGTCCCGACCAGGGCGCTGAACACGCAGGCCGCGGCATCGACCATCATCGGCCGCTCGATATCAGGAAAGTCGCCCTTGTCGTCGAGCATCTTCCCCGCCGCCCCGACCCCCACCAGCGTTCCCAGGGTGTCGAGAAAGCTCATCAGGAACAGGGTGATGAGGACCGGCAGGAAGCTCAGCTTCAGGACGCCCGCGATGTCGAGCTTGAAGGCGATCGCCCCGAGGCTGTACTTGCCGACGAAGGGGACGGCGGCGACCGCCGAGGGAAACCGCCCGAAACCGCAGGCATAGCCGATAACGGCGGTGGCGGCGATGCCGAGCAGGATCCCGCCGCGGACCCGGCGGTGGAGAAAAAAGCCGATCAGCAGGAACCCCCCCACGGCCAGCAGGACCTGGGGACTGCGGAGGTTTCCGATCTTGACCGGGACATCGGGCGCGGCCAGGACGGCCGCGCCCTTCCGGACGAGCGCCGCCGCCGGCATCCCCTCCACCGAGCTCGTCACGATCCCGGTTTCGTAGAGTCCGATGAAGGCCAGGAAGAGGCCGATGCCCACGGCGAAGCTGTGCTTCAGGCTGGGCGAGATCGAGTTCGCCAGCCAGGAGCGGACCCCGAGCAGCGTGATGAGCAGGAACACGAGCCCGCTGACGAAAACCGAGCCCAGCCGCTGCTGCCAGCCGATGCCCATCGTGGCCAGCCCGAAAGCGATGAACGCGTTCTCGCCCATATACGGAGCGACCGCGATCGGCCGGTTGGCATAGACGCCCATCAGGATGGAGCCGAAGGCGGCCGCCAGGATGGTGGCCACCGTGCTCGGCCCCTGGGGGATCCCGGCGAAGCTCAGGATCGCCGGGTTGACGACGACGATATACGCCATGGTGACGAAGGTTGTCGCGCCTCCCAAGACCTCGGTTTTGACGGTTGTGCCGTTTTCCCCGAGCCTGAAAAGTCTTTCGGCGAGCCGTTGCGAGGCCATGGACATCCTCCCTGGCTCCTATTCTTATATCCCCGCGAGAAGGCCTGTCAAGCCAGGGCGATTGACAAGCGGACGCGTTTTCAAAAGAATGAAACCCTTCACCGGAAAGGACAGACCATGATCGAACGCCTCAAAACCAAGATCCGCGAAGTCAAGGATTTCCCCAAGCCCGGCATCGGGTTCAAGGACATCATGCCCCTCGTCCAGGATGCCGAGAGCTACGCGTATGTCATCGACGCGATCGCCGCCTGGGCCGAGCGGAAAGAGCCCGAGCTCATCGTCGGCATCGAGTCGCGCGGCTTCCTGTTCGCGGCGCCCGTCGCTCACCGCCTCGGGCTGGGCGTGGCCGCCATCCGGAAGAAGGGAAAGCTTCCCTACAAATCTGTTTCGGTCCGCGCTCCCAACGAGTACGCCGTCGAGCATTTTGAGATGCACGAGGACGCGGTCCAGCCAGGCCAGCGGGTGGTCATCGTTGACGACCTGATCGCCACCGGCTCGTCCTCGATCAGCGCCATCGACCTTGTCCACAAGCTGGGGGGGACAGCGGCCGGTTTCGCCGCCGTCATCGAGCTCGTCTTCCTGAACGGCGTCGCGGCCATCAAGAAAGCGCACCCCGAGGTCGAGGTCTTCAGCCTGGTCAAGTTCACCGAATAGGGAAGACCACAATACCGCCGCTGCGGGCGGGAGGCCGGGCCC
Source organism: Candidatus Aminicenantota bacterium (assembly GCA_963764885.1). Taxonomy (GTDB): domain Bacteria; phylum Acidobacteriota; class Aminicenantia; order Aminicenantales; family UBA8522; genus CAVSCD01. The sequence continues at coordinate 108,929 of CAVXUH010000006.1, read as the reverse complement.
CGAGGGCTGCCGGCCGGGTTCCGAATCGATGAGAATGAGGACAGAGCCATGAAAAAGGGAAATTGGCGTTGTGTCCCGGTTTTGCTGCTCGTCCTGGCGGGCGCGAGCTGCGCCCCCGCCGTAAAAAGGACCGGTTTGCTGCCGGCCGCCGGGCGAGGCGAAGACCGCTGGGTGGGAAAAACCCTGGCCGGAATGACCCTCGGGGAAAAGATCGGGCAGATGATCGGCGGCCGGTACAACGCCCCCTTCCTCAGCCGCGACAGCGACTATCTCAAGGGTCTGACCGACCTCGTCACAAAACAGAAAGTCGGCGGGATGGTCGTCTTCGCCGGCGAGGTTTACGAAACGGCTGAGCTCAACAACTATCTCCAGAGCCTGGCCGAGGTTCCGCTCCTCATCGCCGCCGATTTCGAGAGCGGCGCGGCCATGCGGATCAACGGCGCGACCCAGTTCCCTCAGTTCATGGCCTTCGGGGCCGCCGGCTCCGAGGACCTCGTTTACGAGATGGGCCGGATCACCGCCGTCGAAGGCCGGGCGATGGGCATCCACGTCAACTACGCGCCGGTCGTCGATGTCAACATCGACCCGGACAATCCCATCATCAGCACGAGGTCGGCGGGCGAGGATCCCGAGCGGGTCAGCCGGCTGGCGGCTGCTTTCGTCCGCGGCTGCCAGGAAAACGGGATGCTGGCGACGGCCAAGCACTTTCCCGGTCACGGTGACACCGCGGCCGACTCGCACAGCACGATGCCGACGGTGAGCGGCGACCGCGCCCGCCTCGACCGGGTCGAGCTCTATCCTTTTACCCGCGCGATCAAGGCGGGGGTCGAGGTCATCATGACCGCCCATCTCCACGTGCCCGCGCTCGACGCGACGCCCGGCTTGCCCGCGACGCTTTCGCGCCCGATCCTCACCGACCTCCTCCGGAACGAGCTGGGGTTCAAGGGCCTCATCGTCTCGGACGCCATGGATATGGGCGGCATAACGAACACTTACGGGGCAGGGGAAGCCGCGGTCAAGGCCGTCGCCGCGGGTGTCGACATGATCCTCCTGCCGATGGACCCGCCGGGCGCGATCGACGCGCTTGTTCAGGCGGTCGAGTCCGGGACGATCCCCGAGTCGCGCATCGACGATTCCGTGCGCCGGATCCTGAGGCTCAAGGCGCGGCTGGGGCTTCACCGCAGCCGCTATGTCGATACGAAGCAGCTTCCCTTCAAGGTCGCAACGAAGCCCAGCCTCGCCCAAGCGGCCCTGAGCTATGAGAAGGCCGTGACCCTCGTCAAGAACGACGCCGGGCTCCTGCCGCTCCAGACGACTGGTTCGCCGCGAACGGTGGCCGTTTTATCGCTGAGCAGCGACGCCGATGATTATTACGCCGGGCGCGCCTTCGTCCGGGAGGTCCGCAAGCGCGTACCGGACGCGGCCGCCTTCTATGCCGACGCCTTTACGGGGGAGGACTATATCAAGGAGGCCATCGACAAGTCCGCGGACGCCGACGATCTCATCATCGCCGTTTTTTCCACGCTCCGCACCGCCAAGGGCAGCGTCGGGCTCCTGCCCCGGCACATCGAGCTGATCAGGGATATGAGCGAAGCGCGCAAGGGCAGGGTGATCGTCCTTTCGTTCGGCAGCCCGTACTTCCTGCGCCACTTCCCCGAGGCCGGCGCTTACCTCTGTCTCTACAGGGCTTCGCTCCAGGCGCAGGAAGCCGCGGCCAAGGCGGTGTTCGGCGAGATCGACGTCACAGGCCGCCTGCCGGTGTCCATTCCCGGCCTATTTCCCGTCGGCCACGGCATCATCCTTCCCAAGTGGTAGCGGGGGGACCGCCCCGGTTATCGGGGCCAAGCCCTGTCTTTCGGGGCTCGCTGATCCGCCCGGCTGCGCATGCTCTTGAACTCGCTCGGCGTGGCGCGGAAAAGGGGGCGCTCTTATCATCCCCTGTCAGGTCCCGTCCTGGACCATGAGGGAAATCACAGTCTCCCGGTGAAATATCCACAGGGAATAAATCAGGCCGTCGATTGTCTTGAAATATAGTGACCTATTTTGGGGAAGGATCAGCCGGAGTGAACCCGGCAGGGGCGGGGCTGCCTGCATATAACAAGCTAGACACTCTAGAGGCCAATCCGCATAATGGGAATATTATGGCCGGAGGTCCGGGTGAAAAATATGAATGTACTCCTGGGCGCCGTTTGAGAAATATCATGCTGAAGACGATCGTCAAGCGCGAGATCCTGGAATACATAAAATCCGCCAAGTTCATGATCGGTCTGGCGATTACCCTGTTCCTGGCAGCGGTCAGCACAATCATCAACGTTCAGGATTACCGGACGCGCCAGCAAGATTACCTGGCCGCTCGCGAGGAGATGAAAAGCGATTGGTTTTATGTGCGGCTCTACCGGCCGCCGCAGGTGCTGAGCTCGCTCGTCCAGGGCAAAGACCGGAAGCTCGGCAACAGCATTACCGTCACCTATCTCGGGATTCCCTCCCGCACAACGGGTTACATGGGCGAGGGAAGAAGCCAGCATAATCGATTCATCTCTGGGTTCGCGGCCGTCGATTTTGCCTTCATCGTCCGGGTCGTATTGAGCCTGTTGGTCGTATTCCTCGCCTATAATGCCGTATCCGAAGAGAAGACGGCGGGCACCTTGAAATTGACCCTGTCGAATCCGGTCCCGAGGGACAAGCTCCTCCTGGGAAAATTCCTGGGCGGGTGGCTGATCGTCATCGCCGCCCTGGTCGCTTCGGCCCTCGTATCCCTCATCATTATGCTTTCGCGTTTCTACATAGAGTTCAAGCCCGCCGAATGGGCTCGCTTCGCGAGTTTCGTTGGGCTGGCCGCCCTCTACCTGACCGCCTTCTATACGCTAAGTCTCTTCGTTTCGGTCCTGGTCAACCAGCCGGCGGCATCGCTCATGATCCTGCTCCAGGCCTGGGTCTTCCTGGTCATCATCTATCCCAATCTGGGTATCGTCGCCGCCGGCGGTCTCACCAAGCTTCCGGGCGAGGAACTACTCGCAAAACAGAAGACCGCGCTCTTCCTACCCTACGAAGCGGAATATGAAAAGGTCAATGAGGCTTTCAATCAAGGCGTACGCAGCGGAGACATGAGCAAGGAACTTCAGGTGCGGAGCGTCGAACTCGATACTCTGAGGGCCGAGCTGAACCACCAGGTCGATGAAGAGTTCGGCCGTAAGCTCACCTCTCAGATGAACCTGGCCCGGCTGATTTCGAGCTTGTCTCCGGCCGTTCTCCTCGACCAGGCGGCCGAGCGTTACGCCAGGACCGGAATGACCGAGTATGAGCGCTTTATGCGGGAAGTCTACCGCTATTGGCAGCGGCATGCCGAGCGGTCCAAGCTCATGTACACGGACCGCGACGCGTATAAAAAGGCGCCGGCCATCGATTTCCGAGTTCCCGAGGAATCGGCGGGCGAGTCCCTGGCCGCGACGTGGCTGCCGTGGCTGCTCATGGCCTTCATCAGCCTGGCCTTCTTCGCCTTGGCCTACACGGCCTTCCTGAGGAAAGACGTGAGGTGACGGGATGAAGACGATCTTCCAGAGGGAACTCCTCGACCACCTGAAAAGCGTCCAGTTTTCCGTTCTGCTCGCGGCGGGCATCATCCTGTTCGCGGTCAACGGAATCGTCTTTGTCCAACAGTACAGCCTGCTCAATTCCGAATACCGCCTCCATGTCACTCAGGAAGACCAGCATCCCAGCACGGTGGGGACATCCCTTTTCAAGTCGACGAATCCCCTTATGTTCATGGCGGAGGGAGGAGAAAAGAACAGCCCGTCCGGTTACCACCTGAATCCGAAACAGGCGCTTTCGGCCATGTCCGCCGGCCCCCGGAATTTCAAGATGCCGGAGGTCCCGGAACTTGACTGGGCCTTCATCATCAAAATGGTCTTTAGCCTATACGTCATATTCCTGGGATTCGAAACCATCTCTGGAGAAAAGGAGCGCGGCACGCTCCGGCTAGTCCTGTCCAACCCGGTTGGCCGCGTCAAGCTCCTGACCGCAAAATACCTGGCCATCCTGGCCGGCGCCTTGGTTCCTCTTCTCGTCGGACTCATTGTGAGCCTCATCATCATTGGCCTCTTCCTCCCGTCTATCCTAGGCCTCGACAGCCTCCTGCACATGGCGGTCTTTTTAATGCTCAGTCTGGCCTACCTTTCCCTCTTCGCCTTTCTTAGCCTCTTTATCTCGTCGCTCGTCCTGCGTTCGTCCTTGGTCCTGCTCGTCCTGCTCGCTTTCTGGATCGTCTTTGCCTTCATCATTCCCGACGTGTCCAGCCTCCTCGCTGAAAAGTTCGCCAAAGCATCGAGCGAGTACCACCTGGCCAAGCTTGTCGGGCCGACGATCCAGAAGGAAGTCTGGGCGAGGATAGAAAAGGTGAGAGGCAAGATCCAAAAAGGCGAGCTGAAAACGGAAAAGGACGTCCTCGCGGAGGCCGATGCCGCATTCTTGGAAGGACAAGACCGCGTCCGGAAGTTGTACGATGACTACGACAAGGCGATGCAGCAGAGGGCCAATCTCGCCCGGAAGATATCGCGTGTTTCGCCGTTCGCCCTTTTCCAGTACTCCGCCGAGGCCATCTCGGAGACCGGTCCCGCGGCTGACGCCAGGTTCCTCCAGAATGTGCGTAACTATTCCGGGGTTTACGATGATTACGTCCTAAAAAAAGTGGGGAAAGTCGTCGGGACGTCGCCGTGGGGCTTTTCGACCGACGTAACCCTGAATGGCAAGCGCATCTACCTCGAGTCTCCCTCCCCGAAGGAATATGACGGAGACAAGTCCGATTTCCCAAGGTATTCTGAGAGCAAGCCGTCATTTGTCGCCGGCCTGGCCAGCGGCCTGTGGGACATCGCCGGCCTCGTCGTCTGGAACATGATTCTCGCCGGCCTGGCATTTTCGGCATTCCTCAGGTCGGACGTACGGTGAAGAGTTAGCGGCTGGCCGGACGCAGGCAGCTATCGCCGGCGGGCGAGGAAGCCGGCAGCGCCGGCATGACGGCCCGCCCGAAGGAGCGAGACGTGCTGGAACTCAGAAACATCACCAAGAAATACTCGATCGTTCCTGTGGTCAACCGGGTGAGCTTCTGCGTCAACCCCGGCGATATCCTGGGATACCTCGGCCCGAACGGCGCCGGCAAGACGACAACCATCCGGATGCTGGCTGGGCTCGTCCAGCCCACCGACGGCGACGTCCTGTTCGAGGGGAAGAGCATCAAGCGCGATATGACGGCCTACAAGTCGAGAATCGGCTATGTTCCCGAGCAATCAGAAATCTATCCGCACCTGAGCGCGTACGACTACCTGCTCATGGTTGGACGGCTCCGTCAGCTCCCGGAGAGGCCTCTCCGCGACAAGATCGAGGCCCTGCTGTCGCTTTTCGGCCTCGCGGGGGACATGCTGTCGTCGATCGCGGCTTACTCCAAGGGGATGAGGCAGAAAGTCCTGCTCGCCGCGGCCATGTTGCACAACCCCGACATCTTCCTCTTCGATGAGCCGCTCTCCGGTCTGGACGTGACGACCTCCATGGTCGTCAAGGACATCGTCCACCGGCTGGCCCGCGAAAACAAGATCATCCTTTTCTCCTCGCATGTCCTCGAAGTCGTCGAGAAGATCTGCAATCGTGTCATCATCATTCACAAGGGCGCCCTCGTGGCCAATGACTCGGTGGATAACCTGCGCCACCTGATGCGCCTCCCCTCGCTCGAGGAGATTTTCAGCCAGCTCGTCGTCGTGGAGGACACGAGTTCGGTGGCCCGACAGATCGTGGACGTCATGATGGAGCGTTGAGGGAAGCGGACATGGACCTCCCAGCAGCGGCTGAAGGCTGGCTCGCCAGCCGCCGGAGTCAGATTTTCATCCTGACGCGCCACTTTTGCGCCCGCTTCTTCCAGAACGACCTCGTGACCTTTGAGGACCAGGCCAAGGAAAAGGTCATCACCGGCGTGGCTTTTCTGGCGGTCATCGGCGTCCAGATTGCCAACTCGTACTTGATCAAGTACGCTTTTATGAAAGAGGAGGGGCCGTCCTGGGTGGACAAGTGTTTTTTCCTGTGGTTTTTTATGCTTCTCGCCGGGCTCCTGGCCGTCGTCGAGTGGGACGTCATCTTTCCCGACCGGAGAGACTATCTGAACATCGTTCCACTTCCGGTCAAGGTACGGACTGTCTTCCTGGCCAAGTCGGCTTCATTTTTTCTGATCATCGGCCTCTATTCTCTGGCCGCCAACGTCGGCGCGTCGCTTGTTTTCGGGTTCTATCTTGCACCCTTCCGCTCTTCGTCCCCTCTTTTTATCCTCCAATATGCGGCCGCTCATTGTGTCAGCGCTACAGCGGCGAACATCTTCGTTTTCTTTTTGTGCGCCCTGGTCCAAGGGCTGTTGATGACCCTGCTGAACTCCAGGCTCTACAAGAGTGTCTCTTCCGCGATCAGGTTCTTACTGCTCGTTGCCTTCGTCTTCCTGCTCCTGTTTTCCGTGGCGGGCCGCCTCATCCAGCCGCACGCGCTGTCCGGACTCACGTGGACCGGTGGTGGCCAGAATGCCATCTCCCCCCGCTTGTTTCCCCCGATGTGGTTCACTGGGCTCTACGAGCTTCTCCTCGGCAACCCGGACCCGGTTTTCAGGAATCTCGCTGTTCAAGGCGTTGTGTCTGTCTTGGTCGTGATCCTGGCTTTTTTTGCGGCGGCCTGGCTGAGCTACGGCCGGCACCTCAGGAGTTCCCTTGATGTCAGGCGGGGTCGGGCGGTCCTCAAGGGGCTGCGGGACTTCGTCTCCCGGACCTTCGACGGCATCTTTCTCGGAAACCCGACGCAGAGGGCGATCTTCCATTTCTCCGGCCAAACCTTGAGGCGAAGCCCCCTGCACAGGGCCAGACTCTTCAGCTATCTCGCCGGCTCTTCGGGTCTCGCCCTTATCTTGCTCATGTCCACCCAATTCCTTCGCAGCCGCCTGACGACGGGTAGCAAGACCTTCCTGTCCATCCCGCTTTTACTATCGTTTTTTCTGCTGCTCGGCATCCGGTCGCTCTCGAATGTCCCGGCGGAGTTCGCCGCGAACTGGATCTTCCGGCTCACCGAGCGCGCGCCGCGGCGTCACTACATCACAGGGTTTAAAAAGCGCATTCTGGTCTCGGCCCTGCTGCCACTTTTTCTGTTCGTCTTCGTGTGTTCGACATTTCTATGGGGATGGAGGGCGGCGGCCCTCCACGGCGCCTTCGGTCTCGGAGCCTCGGTCCTTCTCCTTGAGGTCTTGTTCTTTCGCTATCCCAAGGTTCCCTTCACCTGTGCCTACGTCCCGGGAAAAGCCAAACTCCATCTTTTCTGGGTGCCGTACGTGCTAGCGTTCATCGGCTTTATCTCCATGTTTAGCGGACTGGAATCGGCGTTTTTCCGGAACCCCCGGTATTTTATATACTATTTCGCCGCCGTTGGACTGCTGGCGGGACTGTCGTGGATTTATCAAAACTTCATCCTTGACAGAGGGCAGCCTATCCTCTTTGACGACCGGCCAGAGCCTGTCATGGTCGGCTTGGAAACAGAGCCATAGCCGAGCGGCAGAAAGCCCATTAATTCAGGAACCGGCGTGTAGCGCGCCGGAGGGCGGCCCGGTTTTGATTCGACCGCTTGAATCTGGTATAAGGGTGAGACCGGGCGGCCCGTCCGGCCGGGAGTCAAGATGCCTGAGATCACCCTCGAGGAACTGAACCAGAGGCTTTCCCTTTTCCCCCAAGAAGAACCTCATCCATCTCCCCACACCCCTCGCCAGGCTCGAAAACCTGTCGCGTGACCTCGGCGGTCCCGAGATCTGGATCAAGCGGGACGACCTGACCGGCGCCGGGTTCGGCGGCAACAAGTCGCGGAAGCTCGAATTCATCGTGGCCGACGCCCTCGCCAAAAAAGCCACCACCCTGATAACCTGGGGCAGCACCCAATCCAACTGGTGCATGCAGGCGGCCTCCGCCGCCCGGCGGGCCGGTATCAAGCCGGTCCTTACTCCTATTCAAGACGACCGACCTCCAACCCGAGTATGACGGCAACCTGCTCCTCGATTTCCTCCTCGGGGCCGACATCAGGCTCCGGGAGGCCGGCAAGGGCAAACTTGTGGCCGCCGGCACCGCCGAGCTAGCCGTCGGGGAGGCCGCCGCCGAGGCCAGGAGCCGCGGAGAGATTCCCTACGCGGTCGCGGTCGGCGGCTCGGCGCCGGGCCTGTCCATGACCCGGCCGCTCGGCGCGCTGAGCTATGTCGCAGCGTTCGCCGAGATCGAGCAACAGTCGCGGGCCTCGGGGCTGGATTATACGCACATCGTTCACGCCACGGGCTCCGGAGCCACGCAGGCCGGGCTCGTGGCCGGGGCCCGGGCGCTGGGCCGGTCCGTCGAAATCATCGGCATCAGCGTCTCGGACCCCAAGGACGCCTTCGCCGACATCGTCCTGCGGATCGCCGACGAGACCGGCCGCGCGCTCGGGCTCGAGCCGGAAAGTCGGAAGGATGATGTCATCGTGCTCGACGAATACCTCAAGGAAGGCTACGGCGTTGTCACCGCCGGCGTCGCCGAAGCGATCCGTCACGTGTTCGCGAGCGATGGCGTCGTCCTCGACCCGGTTTACACCGGCAAGGCGATGGCGGGGTTGATCGACCTCGTGCGGCGGGGCAGGTTCCGGAAGGATGACAAGATCATATTCCTGCATACGGGCGGCACCCCGGCTCTCTTTCCGTACCGGGAGCCGCTCATCCGCCTGCTCAGCCGCGGGGCGGAAAACTCCACAGGCCTGAGGGAGGCGCCATGATGAAATCCTGGCCGAGCTTCAAAGACATTTTGGAAGCGCGAGAGATCATCCAGATCTACCTCCACCGGACACCTCTCTACAGCTACCCCCAGCTCAATCAGCTCCTGGGTACCCAGGTGTTCGTCAAGCATGAGAACCATCTGCCCACGGTCTCCTTCAAAGTCCGGGGAGGCATCAACCTGATGCATCACCTCACACCGGAAGAAAGGTCAAAAGGCGTGGTCACGGCTTCGACCGGGAACCATGCCCTCTCGATCGCCTACGCCGGACGCCTCTTCGACGTGCCCGTGACGATCGTCATGCCCGAGGGGGCGAACCCGGTCAAGGTGAACGCCGTCCGGAGCCTCGAGCCGGAGATCATCTTCCGCGGCCGGATCTTCGAGGAGGCCAAGGATTTCGCGGACCAGCTGGCGGCCGAGCGGGGCGCCCGCTTCATCCATCCGGCCAACGAGCCGCACCTCATCGCCGGGGTGGCGTCCTACACCCTCGAGATCATCGAGGACTGCCCGGGCGTCGACGTCATCATCGTCCCGGTCGGCGGCGGGAGCGGCGCGGCGGGTTGCTGCCTCGCCAAGCAGGGGCTCAAGCCCGGTGTCGAGGTCATCGGCGTCCAGGCGGAGAAGGCCCCGGCGGCCTACCTGTCCTGGAAATCCGGGACAATCGTCAGTGACAAAATGGAAACGCTGGCCGAGGGCCTCCAGACCAAGATGGGCTACGCGCTCACCCAGGAGATCCTGAGGGAATGCCTCAGCGACTTCGTCCTCGTGTCCGAAGAGGAAATGGCCCGGGCGATCCTCGTCTATCTCGAGCTTATCCGGAACCTCTCCGAAGAGGCGGGCGCTTCCCCTTTGGCCGCAGCCCTGAAGATCAAGGACCGGCTCAAGGACAAGACGGTCGCCCTGATCCTTTCGGGAAGCAGCCTCTCGCTCGAGCGGCTGAGATGGCTGCTGAACAATCAGTAGATCTTCTTCTCCAGGTCCGCTACACCAGCCCGGCGCAGGCTGACTTTCTGAAGATCCAGGGTTTCCATTGATTTCAGGCCGCTGCCGGTGATGACGAGCACGCTGTCTCCCCGGAACCGGGCCCCCTCCCGGCGGGAGAGCTTGACCAGCGCGGCGGCGACGGTCGCCGAGGCGGGGTCGGCGAAGATCCCCTCGAGCTCGGCCAGGTCGCGCTGGGCGCGCAATATCTCCGCGTCCGAGACCGCGATAAAGTCGCCGCCCGATTCGCGCACCCATTTCAAAGCCAATTTGCCCGCCGGCGGCTCGGGGTTCGAGATGGCATGGGCGATCGTCCGGGGCCGGAGCGCCCGGCGGAAAGTCGGTTGGCCACGAGTGAACGCCCGGACGAGCGGCGAGCAGCCCGAGGCCTGAACGCCCACGAACCGGGGCGTCTCGGGCAGGCAGCCCGCCTCGCTCAGGTCGGAAAACCCCCGCATCAGTCCGATGAGGTGCCCGGCCGAACTCACGGGACAGAACAGCCGCCGCGGCGCCCTGTTCCCGAGCTGCCTGAAGACCTCGTAGCTCGTTACCTTGTATCCCTCGATCCGCAGGGGGTCGATGGAGTTGGCGAAATAGATGCCGTGCTTACGGCCGATCCGATAGCTTTCGCGGAAGAGCGAAGCGTAATCGCCCCTGACCTTGATCAGGACGGCCCCGTGGATTCCCGTCGCCTGGATCTTTTCGACGGTGGTGTCGTCCTTAAGGAGGATGAAGGCTTCGAGGCCGGCCTTGGCGGCGTAGGCGGCGGTCGATGACGCCATGTTCCCGGTAGATACCGTCCCGATCTTCTTGATCCCCAGGGCCGCGGCCTTCTGCACGACAACGGCCGTGCCCCGGTCCTTGAAGCTCTGCGTCGGGTTCATGGTCTCGTTCTTGGCGAAGACGGCCGGCAGGTTATATTTTTGCCGGAACCTGTGGAGCGGCACGAGGGGCGTGCGGCCCTCGCCCAGGCTGAGCCGCCGGTCGACCCGGTCGAGCGGCAGGAAATCGCGGTAGGTTTCGAGGGAGAGTCCCGCACCATCCGCAAAGCACCGGGGCCCGGGGGCCGCGGCGAGGAGCATCGGTTCATGACACTCGGGGCAGAACGGGAAGAAGAGGTCGAGCGGATGAGCTTTTCTGCAGAAGGGGCATTCGAGCTTGTCCATCGGAGCTTCTCCTCGCTGCCGACAAGTCTATCTCAAGTGCGGCGTCTACGCAAAACTCGCCATAAGCTCTGATGCAGCCCTTTTTTGTGGTCGTTTATCGCGATAATCGGGTCCTGTCACGGCGCTCGCCCGGCGCCCGAACGGTTGATCTCGGTTTGCCTATATAGTCAGGGCTCCTGGCATCAAACGTTCGGCCTGCGGGAGTCCCCCGCGCCGTGCCACCCTTCCCCTGATCGTCGCGCTCGCAAAAAAGATCCGTCCGACAAGCGCCAACGCCATGGCCTGGCCGAGCCAGGTTGTAAAATCGGCGCCGCCCGTGTAAAATCTGCCCGTGCCGAGCGTCCCGTCGGACCAGGAAGAAAGATTCATGAGGCTCGCGCTCGCGCTCGCCCGGCGGGCGGGCGACCGGGGAGAGGTCCCCGTCGGGGCGGTGCTCGTGGGCGGCGGCCGCGTCCTCGCCCGCGGCTCCAACCAGTCGATCCTGAGGACCGACCCGACGGCGCATGCCGAGGTTGTGGCCCTCCGGAAGGGCGGCCGGCTGAGGCGGAATTACCGCCTGGCCGACTGCGACCTCTATGTGACGCTCGAGCCCTGCGCCATGTGTCTCGGGGCGATCGTCCAGGCCAGGCTCCGGCGGGTTATCTACGGCGCCGCCGACCCCAAGGCGGGCGCCGTCCGGTCGACGATGAGGTTCCCGTTCGAGAAGCTCAACCACCGGCCGGAGGTCAGGGGAGGGCTGCTGGCCGGGGAATGCGGCGGGCTGCTTAAGGAATTTTTCAGAACGAAGCGCCGGCAGGGCGCCCGGGCGGCGCAACTTCCGGCAAACGCATCATGAATCGGCCGGTTCAGCCGGACACGGAGAGGTGGCCGAGTGGTTGAAGGCGACGGTCTCGAAAACCGTTATCCCGAATTCTCGGGATCGTGGGTTCGAATCCCACCCTCTCCGCCAGTTTAAACCCGTCCTTTGCCAAGGCCTTCTTACCAAACCATGAACCAAATCGATATCGTTGTCGCAGGGTTCGGAAACGTCGGGCGGGCGTTCACCGGCCTTCTCCTCGAAAAACGTCAGGCCATCGAGAAGCGGTATGGAATTCCCCTCAGGCTGCGGGCGGTCTTCAGGTCGGCCGGGGGAATCGTGCTCGGGACACCGTCGGCTGCCGGCAGGCGGCTGGCCGGAGCAGTCCGTTGCGGGGCAGAATCGGTTCCCTGGGACCCGAAGGTCCGGCTGGCGGCGCACCTCGTCCGCGGCGCACACGGAGTTCTTGTCATCGGCACCGCCTCGGACGCGCGCACGGGAGAGCCCGGGCTGGGCTACGTTCGCTTGGCGCTCGCCCGCGGCTGGCATATCGTCACAGCCGACAAGGCGCCTTTGCTCGTCGGTTTCAGAGAACTCAAGCCGACCGCCGGCAAAAAAGGCTTGACGCTCGGGTTCAGCGCGGCGGCCGGCGCGGCGCTCCCGGCGCTCGATGTCGGCCTGGGTTCGCTCGCGGGAACCGAGATCACGACCATCGAGGGGATTTTCAACGGCACCACGAACTTCATCCTGACGCGACTGGGTCAAGGCGCCCGGTTCGGAGAAGCCCTGCGCGAAGCCCAGGCCAAAGGCATCGCCGAGCCCGACCCGTCGCGCGATATCCAGGGCGCGGATACCGCCGTCAAGCTCCTGCTCATCGCGAACTCGGCCATGGACCTGGATCTCTGCCTGGAGGATATCGCCGTCCATCCCCTGACCGGCGTCCGCCCCAAAGACCTGGCCTCGGCCAAGAGCAGGGGAGAGACACTGAAGTATCTTGGAACTATCAGGCGAGAGGCGGGGAGGATCAGGGCCGAGGTCAAGGTCCGCGCTATCGGTCCGGACCATCCGCTTTTCGGCGTTAAGGGGTCCGCCAAGGGCGTCACCTTTTTCACCGATACCATGGGCGCCGTGACCGTAACGGGCGGCAAGTCCGACCCGCGGGGCGCCGCCGCCGCTCTGCTCAAGGACATCATCAACATCTATCGCCGGTGAAAACCGGGCGGCTGCGGAGCCGGCCTGTCACCGGCGCCGATGCCTGTTCCACCCCGCGACCCGACAGGGTCGGATGGAGATGCCGCCCGGAAGACCCCCGTACTTGCCTGAGGCCCATTCCCAGACTCTAATCCTAGGTAGTACGCACCCTATACCCTCCCTAGACAGGGAGGGAAAAAGGTCAGTGCCTCAGGAGAGGTCGGACGCCCGGCAAATTGACCGGGGAGGCGCTTTCTGATAATTTGTAGGCCGAACCGGACACGCAGATGTCCCGGTGTATTTCGCGGAGAGGTGTCCGAGCGGTTTAAGGAGCACGCCTGGAGAGCGTGTGTGCGCCTAGATGGCGTACCGTGGGTTCGAATCCCACCCTCTCCGCCACTCGAATTCCGTCCGGGCCGGCTCCGGACCGGCGTCGTCCTGAGCGAAAGGAGCCAAACGCATGGACACTCGTGAGTACATCCTTCTCGAAGACCTTTACGGCGCCCACAACTATGACCCGCTCGACGCGGTCCTCAGCAAAGGGAATGGGATCTGGGCCTGGGACGTCGAGGGCAACCGCTATCTCGATTTCCTGAGCGGCTATTCGGCCGTCAACCAGGGGCATTGCCATCCCCGGATCGTCCGCTGCCTCCAGCAGCAGGCCAAGCGCTTGACGCTGACATCGCGCGCCTTCCGCAATGACCAATGGCCGCTGCTGGCCAAGGAGATCTGCGACCTGACGGGCTTCGAAATGGTGCTCCCCATGAACTCGGGGGCCGAATCCGTCGAGACGGCGATCAAGGCCGCCAGAAAATGGGCCTATCAGAAAAAGGGCGTGCCCCAGGACAGGGCCGAGATCATCGCCTGCTCCAACAATTTCCACGGCCGGACCGTGACTCTCATCAGCTTCTCGACCGAGCCCCTCTACCGGAACGACTTCGGCCCGTTCACCCCGGGGTTCAAAGTCATTCCTTTCGGCGACAGCGAGGCCCTGGAACGGGCCGTCAAAGCCGATACGGCGGCCTTTCTGGTCGAACCCATCCAGGCCGAGGCCGGCATACTCATCCCGCCCACGGGGTTCCTCAAGAAAGCCAGGGAGATCTGCACCAAAAACAATGTGCTGCTCATCGCCGACGAGATCCAGACCGGCCTGGGCCGGACGGGCAAGCTCTTCGCCTGTGACCACGAAAACGTCAAGCCCGACATGATGGTCATCGGCAAATCCCTGGGCGGCGGCTGCTATCCCGTTTCGGCTACCCTTTCCAGGCGCGATGTCCTGGGAGTCTTCAAACCCGGGGAGCACGGATCGACGTTCGGCGGCAACCCGATGGCCTGCGCCGTTTCCCGCGAGTCCTTGAAGGTGCTCCAGGAGGAGAAGCTGGTCGAGAACGCGGCCGAGCTGGGCGACTACTTCCTCGGCCTGCTCAAAAAGATCCGGAGCCGCCACATCCGCGAGGTGAGGGGCCGCGGCCTGCTGATCGGCGTCGAGCTCCAACCCGAGGCGGGCGGCGCCAGAAGGTTCTGCGTCGAGCTCAAGAAAGAGGGATTGCTCTGCAAGGAAACTCACGAACATGTCATCCGGTTCGCGCCGCCGCTCATCATCAGAAAGAAGGACCTGAACTGGGCCTATAAACGGATCAAGCAGGTCTTCAAGCGCCTCAGCTGAGCCGCCCTGGGCGTCGATTCCTCGCGCTGGTTTTCATTCCCATTATTATCTAAGATTGCACTTGTCCGCTTTTTGGGACATAATCGGGCGCGTGGTGTCCGGATTTCCCCTCAGCAAGCTGGATCCTATTTTGGCATGCTCTTTGCTAAAGAGCTTATTGGAGGACAGAACATGAGACACAAGAATCTGCTTCTGCTCGTCGCGATGATCGGACTGGCGGGTTGCTCGATGTATTTCCCTTACGGCGGCGACGAACCGCCCGCCGGCCCGCCCGCCGAACAGGTTTACAGCCCGGATCAGGGCGATTATCCCTATGAAATGGACTATTCGGGTTTTTACGATACACTTTCGCCCTACGGGATCTGGGTTTCCTACCGGCCCTACGGTTATGTCTGGGTGCCCGGGAACGTAGGCTATCAATGGCGCCCCTACAGCAACGGCCGCTGGCTTTGGACAGATTACGGCTGGACCTGGATCGCCCGGGAGCAATGGGGCTGGATCCCGTTCCACTACGGCCGCTGGGGTTGGGACAGGTCGCTGGGCTGGTTCTGGGTCCCGGGCTCGGTCTGGGCTCCCGCCTGGGTCACCTGGCGCTGGGGAGACCTGTACATCGGCTGGGCGCCCCTGCCGCCCGGCGCGGAATTCGCGGGGGGCATGGGCATCCGTGGGCCTTACGATTTCCCCGATCGTTATTGGGTTTTCGTGGAAGGGCGGTATTTCCAGCACGACTATCTCGACAGGTACACCCTCCCGTTTGAACGGAACCTGTCGGCCATGCGCTTCACCGTACGCAAGTCCGACCTGGCCCTGCGGAACCGGCAGATCTTCAATGACGGCGTGGACGTTGATGAGGTCCGCCGCCTGACCCGCACGGCGGTTCCCCGGCATGAGCTCGAGGACGCCCGGGGGCCGGGAGACAACAACGTCAGCGGACGCTCGGTCCGGATCTACCGGCCCGCGCTGAAAAAGAACGAGGCGGCCCGACCCAAGTCCTATATGCAGCAGGACGAGGCCGAAAAAAGCCTTCCCAGGATCCGCGAGACCGACCCGCAGAGCGAGGGCGGCACCGTGTCGCCTTCGCCGGAGGGGCTCAAAGATGACCAGGACAGGGAAAAGAGGATCCTCGAGAGGAGCCAGCAGGAAGAGAAGGCCGCCTTGAGGCGCCGGGTGGAAGACGAGCAAAAGAAGGCCGCGACTCCGGCAGAAAGGCAGAGAGTGTCCAAGGAAGGCGAAGTCAAAGCCGGCGAGCTGAGGAAGGCCCATGACGAAGAAAAGGCCAAGGTCGAGGAGCGCCACCAGCAGGAAAAAAAGGTCATCAAGGGCACGATCAGGAAAAAGGAGGGTCGCCTAGGTCTTTTCGCTCAACGATATGAAGGTGACCGCGGCGAGGATGATCGCTCCGCCCAGGAGCGTCCTCGCCGCCGGCTTTTCGGCCAGGAGCCAGAAGGCCAGCAGGATCCCGTAAACCGGCTCGAGCGAGCTGATGATACTCGCGGTCTGCGCCCGGACCCGCCGCATCCCATGGATGAAGAGCGTATGGGCGGCCGCGGTGCAGACGATCCCCAGGACGGCCAGGAGCAGCAGGCTCCGGCCGCCGAGAACGGGCGCCTGAGAAACCAGGACCGGGGCAAAGACGAGGGCCGCCGCCGAGTCCTCGACAAAGGCGATGGCCACGGCGTCGTGCCTTTGGGCCAGGCGCCGGTTGAAGACCGCGAGGACGGCGAAAGTCAATCCGGAGAGGAGGCCCCACAACACCCCCCGGAAGACGGCATCTGACGCGTCGAAGCGCGGCACGATAAAAAAGACCCCGGCCAGGCAGAGCCCCGCCAGCGCCAGGTTCTTGCCGTCCAGCTTTTCCTTGAACAGGAGCGGTTCGAGGAGCACGGTGAAGACGGGAAAACAGGCGTACGAAAGGAGTCCGACGGCGACCGACGATACTTGGACGGATTGGAAGAAGGCCGCCCAGTGAGCCGCCAGGACCGCCCCCAGAAAGGCCAGGAGCCCGGCGCTGTCCTTGAGGACCTGGCGGAGGCTGAGACGGGTGGCCGCGATGAGGGTGCCCAGGGCCAGGCTGGCGAAAGCCACCCGGCCCAGAACGATGAGGGCAGGGGAGAGGGGAAGCCACTTGCCGAACAGGCCGGCCAGGCCGAACAGCGCCACCGCCGAATGGATCTCGACCAGTCCGGGTTTGAGCCTCATGGTCCGCAGCCTCCGGGGCGGCATTATATCACGGGCGTATCTTTTGCAACTCCCAGCGTTTGTGTTAGAATGAGCCTTACAAAAAGGAGCGCCACTCCTTTCCGTAATTCATCATCAGGAAAATGTCGTATCAAATTATTGCCCGGAAATACCGGCCGATGACTTTTGAGCAGATGGTCGGGCAGAAGGCCGTCGTCCAGACCCTCCAGAACGCCATCAAGACCAACCGGGTCGCCCAGGCCTACCTCTTCTCGGGCATGAGGGGCGTGGGCAAGACGACGGTCGCCCGGATTCTGGCCAAGGCGCTGAACTGCAAGGAAGGGCCGACCGCCACTCCCTGCGACACGTGCGACTCCTGCACGGAGATCAACCAGGACCGCTCGGTCGACGTCCTGGAGATCGACGGGGCGTCAAACCGGGGCATCGACGAGATCCGGGCGCTCCGGGAGGCCGTCAAGTACAAGCCCCTCTACAGCCGCTTTAAGATCATCTATATTGACGAAGTCCATCAGATCACCAAGGACGCCTTCAACGCCCTGCTCAAAACGCTCGAGGAGCCGCCGCCGCAGACCGTGTTCATCTTCGCCACGACCGAGTTCCAAAAGGTCCCGGCCACCATTGTCTCCCGCTGCCAGCACTTCGAGTTCAAGAAGCTCTCTCACAGGGAGATCATCAATCATCTCCTCGACATCGCCAAGAAAGAGGGCCTGACGATCTCGCCGTCCGCGCTGAGCCTGGTCGCCCAGGCCGCCGAGGGCAGCATGCGGGACGCCCAGAGCCTGCTCGACCAGGCCGTGGCGTTTTCGGGCCCGGACATCCGTGACGACGACCTGAAGGAGATCCTGGGCGCCATCGACAGGGACATCCTCTTCGCCGCCTCCAGCCTGATCCTCGGCCAAGAGCCGGCGGCGGTCTTCCCGCTCGTCGAAAAGATCATGGAGAGGGGCTACGACCTCCGCGCTTTCCATAAAGACCTCATCCTCCATTTCCGGAACCTGCTCCTGGTCAAATCGGTCGGGGAGACCGGGGACCTGTTGCCCCTGAATGCCGACGAGCTGGCGGCCCTCGAAGAGGAGGCCGGCAAGGCATCGGCGGAGGAGCTGCTGCGGTTCCTCCACGTCCTGCAGGAGGCCGAGCCCGGGCTCCGGTATTCCTCCCAGCCCCAGATCTACCTCGAAACGCTGCTGTCCAGGCTGAGCCACTTCCACAAGATCGTCCCCCTCATGGAACTTGTCAATGAGATCGGGCAGCTGAGGGGCGGCGGCTTGGGGGTCGCCGGCGGCGGGGGCGAAACGGCCGTCGCACCGCGCCAGCTGCCCAAGAGCTCGCCCCACCCAAAAATGTCCCCTCAGTCCGCCTCCGCTCCGGCGCCGGCCGCGGAAAAGCCGCGCGACGAGAAAGCCTTCTGGCAGAGGCTGACCGCGGAGCTCGAAAAGGATAAGAGCTCGGTGGCCGCCATTCTCAGCCGGGAGGCGGCCTTCCGTCTCAAGGACGAGACCGCGGACATCAAGTTCTCGTCGGACAAGGGATTCATCCTGGACAACCCGCTGGTCTTGGAGGTTTCCTTTCCCGGCGGGGACAGAGTCTTCCGGGAGGCCGTCCACGGGGAGACCAAGGCCATCGAGAGGATCGCGGCCGAGATCATGGGCCGGAAAGTCAAACTCAGGCTGGCCGGCGCCGCGGCAACGGCGGCCGCCGCCGAACAGACACCCCGCAGGGAGAGGGTAGCGGATACGGCCCTGAAGGACCCGGCGGTCCGGGCGTTTATGGATGCGTTCCGGGCCCAGATCCTTAGCGTGGAGCCGGTGACGCGAGGCAAGGAGAACAAAGAGGCATGAAGGACCTGGGCAACCTCCAGAAGATGCTGAAGACGGCCAAGGAGATGCAGGAGAGACTGCAGAAGGAGATGGCCGAGATGCGGGTCGAAGGGACGAGCGGCGGCGGCATGGTGAATGTTGTCCTCGACGGTCAGAAGAACCTGATCGCCGTCCGCCTCGACCCCGAGGTGGTGAACAAGGATGACATCGACATGCTGCAGGACCTGATCGTGGCCGCCTTCAACGACGCCGCGGCGAAGGTCGATGAGAACATGTCGAGCAAGCTGAGCAGCCTGGGCGGGGGGCTCAAGATCCCCGGCCTTTTCTGATGTTCGATTACGCCCAGCCCCTCCAACGGCTGATCGAGGAGCTGAAGCGCATCCCGGGCATCGGCGCCAAGACCGCCCAGCGGATCGCCTTCTATATCCTGGGACTGCCCCAGGAAGACGCCGAGCGGCTGGCCGAGTCCATCCGGACCGCCAAGAAGCAGGTCTTCTATTGCTCCGTCTGCAACAACATCACCCACGTGGACCCCTGTCCGATGTGCGCCGACGGACAGCGCGACCCGGAAATGCTCTGTATCGTCGAGGAGCCCTTCAACATCTCGTCGATCGAGAAGACCGGGATCTACAACGGGCGCTATCACGTCCTGCTCGGGACCCTGGCCCCGCTCCGGGGGATCGGCCCGGACGAGCTCCGGCTGGAAAAAGTCGTCGAGCGCGTCGCGCAGGGCCGGTACAAAGAGGTCATCATCGCCACCAACCCGACGGCGGAGGGCGAGGCGACGGCTCTCTATCTCGCCCGGATCCTCAAGGACCGCGGCGTCCGGCTGACCCGGCTGGCCATGGGCCTGCCGGTCGGCTCCGACCTGGATTTCGCCGACCAGGTCACGATCCGGAAGTCCCTGGAGGGCCGGACCGAACTGAAAGACTGATTTCTATCCCGAATCCTGTTTTCACCGCTTAACGGTTACTCTCAGGGGGTGAAGGGAATTGCCTCCCGTTTCACCCCCGGAGAGGATTGTCTCTTCCCTGAATTGCGCTCAATCTCATAGCGAACCGTCTTCCCTGACCCCTGTCCGCGGTAGACGGCTGGAATCGCTTCGCTCGGCGGGAAGAGAATTATGACAGCACAATCCGCAAAGGGGATCCTGGGGTTGCTTCTGGCCTGGGCGCTCGTCGCCGGCCTGACGGCGCCGCCGGAAATTCACGGATACGAGAAGAAGCTCCGGGTGGTGAGCGACTACGCGCATGTCTACCTTCAACCGGACGAGGCCAGCCCGGTCGTCGACACCATCGACAGGGGGATGGTCCTGTCCCTGATGTACGGCGGGAAGCTGAAGAAGACCTGGTACTACATCTGCTTCAAGTCCGCCAAGTCCGGCAATACTAAGTCGGGCTATGTCCTCGATTCCGAAGTCGAGCTGTTATTCGACTCCCTGCTGACGATCACGATCCAGGAAGAACAAAGAGGCTTGAGGGTCCAGTACCCGCCCCGGAACTTCGACGAAATGCACTGGGGCCTCACCAAGAAGGAGGTCGTCGAGGCCGAGGGCAAGCCCACGTCCCAGGTCAAGGCCCAGGGCGGCGAGATCCTGACCTACGGTCAGAAGGTGATTAATTTCGACTGTAACATAGAATACTATTTCGTGGGCAACAGGCTCAATCAAACGCGGTTTTATTTCGCCGGGGACTCCGAGAATAACAGCGCCAGTCTCGAGGATTACCGGAAGGTCAAGGACGCCCTGATCCGGAAATTCGGCAAACCCGTCGAGGAAAACATGGACTGGCGGGACAGCGCCTACAAGGATGATTTTTCTTCCTGGGGGACGGCGGTGAGCCTCGGCCAGCTCGAGCTGAGCTCGCGCTGGCTGACCCCCCAAACCGAGATCGAGGCCCGGCTGGCCGGCGCGAACGGGGAGACCTCTCTCGTCGTTCTTTATACCGGACTCCGGATCCAGAACCTGGCCAGAAAAAATCAGGGAGAAGACTGACCCGGGCGGGTCTCCGCCTCGGGCCCGACCACGATCGTCACCGAATTCTCCGGCGCCAGGATCTTTTTCGCAAAGGCGTTGAATTCTTCGATGGTCACGGCCTCGAGCTCGGTCCTCAGCCCATCGTAAAAACCCAGGCCGAGCCCTTGGGCCTCCAGGGTGGCCAAGTTAAGGGTCCTCCCGACCCTGGTTTCATTACCCCTCAAAAAGTCGGCCCAAACCGAGGTCCGGGCGGATCTCAGGTCAGCCTCGGTCACCCCGGCTTCCCGGATATCGGACAGCACTCCCTTCAGGGCTTCGAGCGCCTCGCGGCTTTTGCTTTTGTCGGTTTCGAGATAGGCCTCGAGGATCCCCCAGTCCGTCATCTGGGTGGCCGCCGCGTTGACATGGTAAGCGAGCTTGCGCTCGGCCCGCAGCGGCCAGAGCCAGCTTCCCGGCCCCTTGCCCAGGACGCTTTCCAGGAGCAGATTCAAGGCGAAGCTCCGGGGCCCGAGCTGGGGCAGGAGAAAGGCCCGGGAGATGAAGGCTTGCCGGGTGTCCCGCATCAGGATGATCTCGCCCTCGGCGGGAGCGCGAAGCGCGGCCCGGCCCGGGGGGGGCGCGGCGGCGGCCGATAAACCGCCAAAGGCGCTCTCGACGACCTCCCCGGCGTCCTGCCGGTCGGAGGAAACGGCGAGGACCATGTTGGGGGCGACGAAGTATCTTTCGTAAAAACCCGATATGTCCTTTCCTTTGATGGCGGCCAGCGTCTGCCGGTCGCCGTAGATCGAGCCGCCGTAGCCGGGAGCTCCCGAAAAAGCCCGGAGAGCCGACAGGTGACCGACAGTGACCGAGTCGTCCTCCTCGATGCGGCCCTGGTGTTCGGCGTGCTTCTTCACGGAATCGATCCTCAGGCCCGAAAACAGAGGATCGCCCACGATCTTGGCCATTATCTTGAGGGTGGGCGCGAGCTCCTCGGACAGGCATTCCAGCTGGATGACCGAATAATCCCCGCTCACCGTGACTTGGAACCGTGAGGCCATGCCGACGAGATCCTGGATCTTGTTTTCGTCGGGGATCTCGACGGCCAGCCGCGTGGCCAGGAAGGCCAGCCCCTCTTCGCCCGCCGGCTGGGCACGCTTCCCCCCGCGGATAAGGATCTGGATCACCGTCGTGGCCGTGGACGCATCCCTTTCCGTGATCAAGGTCAGCCCGTTCTTCAGGATCTTCCGGCTCGCTCCCCCGGCTTCCCCGGCATCGTCCCGGGGGAGGGCCGGGGTCCGGCCCGCGGCGAGCAACGTACCGAGAAAGATGGCCGCGACCAGCCCGGCTGTCATCCTCCCGGCTAGCGGCTTTCTCACGGCGGGGTCCTCAGCCCCGTTTCCTGGGGATGATGTTGACGATGATAAAATTGCTCCGGCTGAGATACTTGCTCGCCGCCTTTCTGAGGTCGCCGGAGCTGATCTTGTCGATGGTTTCAAGGTAGGGCGGGGAAGCCGCGCCCTCGGCCAGGAGCATGTAGCTGGCGAGCGAGGCGGCGATCGAGAGTCCTTTCTCCTGGGAGCGATAGGACTTGTACCGGATCTGGTTCTTGGCACCCGTCAGGTAATCCATGGCGCCGAACTGCCGGTCGCCAAAATAGTCATTAGGGGAGAAGTTCAGCTCCCGGGCCGACTTCAGGAAGCTCAAGGCCTCGCGCTTCGCGCTCGCCCGGTCGCGGGGATCCTGGGTGAGGTAGATCAGGATCGCCCCGCCGTAGCGGAGGGCCTGGTAGGACATGGAGAGCGTTTCGGCCAGGCGGCGGCGGCCGGTCAGGGCCGAATAGAGCATCGGGTTGACGCCCCGGCCGATGATCTCCGTGAGAAGGTCGACCGCGTATTGGTCAGGGTGGTTGAAGTCCGGCGCGGGCATCGCGATCACGATGTACGATTTCTGGACATCCATTTCCACCTCGAGGTCGACCCCCTTAGGCAAGGCCTTGGCCATCCCACAGCCGGGCTTCTCCACGGGTGCCGCCGGGACGCTCGCGAAAACCCGCCGAACCAGGTCCTCCATGACCTGGAGGTCGAAGTCCCCGACCACGGCCAGCGCGCAGTTCGCGGGGACAAAGAACCTCTTATAGAACGACTGGAGCTTGCCGGCCTCGAGCGACTGGACGACGCTCTTGTCCCCGTAAACTGGAGACTCGTAGGCGTGCCCCCGAAAAAGACTCTGGAAAGCCAGCGCGGTCGCATAGCGGAAGGGGTCGTCTTCGATCTGGCTGATCTCTTCGAGGACGACTTCTTTTTCAGTGTCGAGCTCGGCCTGGGTGATCTTGAGGTCGAAGACGATCTCCCTTTGATTGGCCAGGGCGAATTCCGCCGACTCGGTCGGCACGGAGATCTCGAACCAGGCCAGGTCCTCGCCCGTATGGGCATTGAAGTAGGCCCCGTGTTCCCGGACCTCCCGTCCGACCTGGCTGCCGCTTCGCCTTTCCGTCCCGCGGAAAAGGATGTAGTGCTCGAGTACGTGGACAAGCCCTCGGGTGTCGGCGGATTCGTCCTTGACGCCGACGTTGACAGCCAGAACCGCGTTGACGAGCGGCACGCCCCGCTTCTCGACGAGGCAGACTTTGAGCCCGTTCTCCAGCGCGAAGTCCCTGGAAGCCGGCTCGCCGCCCCTCGATGGCGAGCCCGCGACGAGCGCAGCGGCGGCCGTCAGCAGGATCCCGAGGGCTGCGTGTCTCACGGCTCCATTCTACCGCAAACACCGGCCTTCCCCAAGGCCCCCGGAGGGGATTCGAGTTGGCTGGCGAGTTCGGCCTGTGCTAAGATATCCTCCAAGAGGTGGACATGAGAACTCACCGTCCGGCCAAGATCTTGATCGTCGACGACGAGAAGCCCATCCGGGATTCGCTGCGGATGGTCCTCGAGTACGAGGGCTACAGGATCCTCGAAGCGGGGGACGCCGACGAGGCGCAGTCGGTTCTCGATGAGAACGTGGACGTCGACGTCGCCCTCGTCGATGTCATGCTGCCCGGGAGGGACGGCCTGGCGGTCCTGTCCGAGGTCAGGCAACGTCCCAGCGCACCCGAGGTCATCATGATCTCCGGGCACGCCACTTTCCAGACGGCCGTCGAGGCCACCAAGCGCGGCGCCTTCGAGTTCCTGGAGAAGCCGCTGTCCACCGAGCGCGTCCTCCTGACCATCCGCAACGCCCTGAACCAGAACAGCCTCCAGCGGGAGTGCCTCGACCTCAGGAAGAGGGCGGAGAGGCGGCACGAGCTCATCGGCAGTCACCCGCTCATGAAGCAGCTCTGGAAGGATATCCTCAAGACCGCCCCCACGAACGCCACGGTCCTCATCCACGGGGAGAGCGGCACGGGGAAGGAGCTCATCGCCCGGGCCATTCACAACCAGAGCCTGAGGTCCAAGGAGCCGTTTGTCCAGGTCAACTGCGCCGCCATCCCCGAGGAGCTCATCGAGAGCGAGCTGTTTGGCCACGAGAAAGGCTCGTTCACCGGCGCCACCGAGAGGAAGATCGGCAAGTTCGACCAGGCCGACGGCGGCACGATCTTCCTGGATGAGATCGGGGACATGAGCCTCAAGACCCAGTCCAAGGTGCTCCGGGTCCTCGAGGAGGGCGAGATCCAGCGCGTCGGCTCGAGCAAGATCAACAAGGTCGACGTCCGGGTGATCGCCGCCACCAACAAGGACCTCAAAAAGGAGATCCGGGAGAGCAGGTTCCGGGACGATCTCTATTTCCGGTTGAACGTGGTGCCGATCTACTCGCCGGCGCTCCGGGAGAAACGGGAGGACATTCCCCTCCTCATCGACTATTTCAGCCGCAATTTCGCCGAGGAGAATAACTTCCGGCCGAAGCGGTTCGCCCCCGACGCGGTCGAGGCCATGCTGGAGTACTCCTGGAAGGGGAACGTCCGCGAGCTCCGGAACGTGATCGAACGGCTGATGATCATGGCCGAGGGTGAGGTCATAGCCAGAAAAGACCTGCCCGAACCACTGCGGGGCGAGCCGGGCGTCTCCCTGCCCGACCCAGCGTCCATCAAGACTCTCAAGGATTTCCGCGACCTGGCCGAGAGGGATTTCATCGTCGCCAAGCTGCAGAAGAACAATTGGAACATCTCCCAGACCGCAAGGGAGATCGACACTCCCCGGAGCAATCTCTATAAAAAGCTCGCCCAATACGGCATCAAGATCACGGTGGGGATCACCGAGGGCGGCGGCGGCGCCCCGGCGGCCGGGTCCGGGTCCGGGGACGAATAGGCAGTGCTCCGGCAAACGCTGGCGAAGCCCAGGCGCGATGCCGTCAAGCTCATCCTGCTCGCGGGTCTGGTTGGGCTTTTTCTCTGCCTGATCTTCAAGGACCGCTGGCCGGACAGCCGGGCGTTCCTGCCCGAGGTCCTCCGGGAACCCGTCCAGGTTCTCGGCGACGGGCCGGCCCCCTTCGACGCCGCCCAGAAAGGATACTCTTATACGGTCCGGCCCGTGGCCGCCTACGAGATTTGGGGAATGGTGGTCTCATCGCACTACGCGGGATCGTTTCTCGATATCACCCACGACGCCGCCAAGGATTTCCTCAACATCAAGGACCTCTGCCTCCTCTGGGGGAAGAACCTCGAGACGGGCGCTTTCCGCAAGCTGAAGTTCTGGAACCGCGACTTTACCTGCTTTTATTCCTGGACGGAGCCGGCCTCGGGAGAGGCCTTTTCCCCATCTCACATCTCGAACAACCACCTGATCACGGCCGACAGCGCCCTGAGGAAGACGATCAAATCGGTCCGCCGTGGCGACCAGGTCCACTTCCGCGGCTGGCTGGCCGCCTACGGGCACAAAGGCTCGGGCTCGATGCGGGGAACAAGCACCACCCGGAACGACACGGGCGGCGGGGCCTGCGAGACAGTTTATGTCACGCAATTCGAGATCCTCAGGCGGGCGAATGCCGGCTGGCGGACCCTCATGCCCATGACGCTCGCGGCGATCGGCGGCTGCCTGATCCTCTTGTTTCTCTTCTGAGCGCGGGCGCGCCGCGCCGCCGGTCCTCTCAAACCTCGATGGCGGGGTATCGTCTGTCGGCGAACTTCCCGAGCAGAAACCAGGACGAGGCGGCCAGACCTGCCAGGAGCAAGCCGAGGAGCGCGAGGAGGGCGCCGGCCGCCAGTCCGAGCCGGCTGAGCCGGCGGCAGGCGAACCACAAGAGAGCCAGGAATCCCAGGTCGACAAGGAAAGCGATCAGGACATTCAGGTTCTGCTTGATCGCCTTCTGCGGATTGATCCAGTCGAGAAGCGGCCGGGCTACGTCGATGGCCAGTCCGGCGGCGGTCAGGATGAACGTGGCGGCCAGGGACAGCACCAAGGCCGGGGCCACGTTGGCGGGGCGGAGCCCCAGTTGCCCCAGGAGAACCACCGAGGCCGCCGCGACCCCCAGGCAGGCAACGAGGTAGGAATGGAGGAACTTGGCGGCGACCTGGTCGCGCGGGCAGACGGGGATGACCTTCGAGATCCAGAACTGGCTGCCCTCGCGCGAGAGCGCCGAGGCCGCAGTCCCGTTCAGCGAACCGCAGATCGTCATGAAGCCCGCCGAGACCAGGATGGAGATCAGGGCGTTCTTCGAGGAAAGCAGACGAAAAAGCGAGGTGAGGTCCGAGTCCGTCGACCCGGCTTTGGCCATGACCAGCATCATGAGCGGGATGAGGATGACGGTCAAGGTGCCATTCAGCAGGAAAATGGGCGTCCTGTTCATAAGCCGCCACTCTCTGAGGAAGAGGGCGCGGACCGGCCGCCGGCCCGAGGAGATCCTCCGGGAGATCTCCGCTTCCGTCAGGCCGCGGCCGCGGCTGCGGCCCGAGGTCTCCGTCAGACCGACCAGGCCTCGGTAGAACAGTGCCTCCGCTCCCGCCGCCATCCCGGCCAGCAAAAGCACTGAGACCCCGGCGAAGAGCGCGAGCTGCCCCAGCCCGGCCGCCGTCGGGCCCCGCGCCAGGGCCTTGGCGGCCCAGACACTCGGCGGGAAGCTCGAGCCGATCTTCTGGAGAAGGCTGTCCGGCGAAGAGAAGAAACTGACCAGGGCCTGGGAGTTGCTTCCGAGCCCGCTGGAACGGCCGACCCAGAACTGGAGCGCCATGGTCAGGATGATCAGCAGCAGGCTGCCCACGATGATCAGCGCATCTTTTCTCCGCCCAAGGTTGACCAGCCTCATGAGCACGAGGACGAGGAGCGAAACCACCGCCAGCGGGATCACGGGGAGAAGAAGATAGACAGCCGCGGCTTCCAGCCAATAGACCGGACCCTTGTCTCCCAGGACGCCGAAGGAAATGAGGACGGGGAGGACGATCAGGGAGACCGTCAGGTATTCGTTGGCCATGATGACCGCGAACTTCGAGAGCATCACCTGGAACGGCCGGACGGGAAGGGGGATGAGAATGTCGAGGTCTTTCGAAAAATAGAAAGCCGAGATCACATAGATGAGGCCGAAGATGAGGACGAGCAGCTGCCCGGCGAGCAGCCCAAAAGTCAGGAGGGCGGCCTGCTGCCCAATGGGCGCCAGGAAGCTATGGGCGGACTTCAGGAGCCCGAAATAATAGTAGAGGACGGGAGCAAGGCTGATGACGGCGAGACCGATCAGGGGGACCATCCAGAGGTCCCGTTTTTGCCGCAGCAGACGGTAGCGCAGGACCGACAGGCCGAAATTCGACTTGAGCCCGGCCCGCAGCAGGGCGAGGAACTTTCTCATGTCTCCGTGAGCTCGAGGAAGATATGCTCGAGGGACTGCTGCTCCCGGTCGATGCGCCTCAAATCCTCCATGGTGCCGCAGGCGGCGAGCCGCCCCCTGTGGATGATGCCGATGCGGTCGCAGAGCCGCTCGGCGACCTCCATGATGTGGGTCGAAAAAAACAGGGTCCCGCCGGCATCGCAGTGCTGGCGCATCATCTCCTTGAGGCTGTGCGCGGCCCGGGGGTCGAGCCCGACCATGGGCTCGTCGAGGATCATGACCCTGGGGGCGGGCAGGATGGCGGCGATCAGGACGATCTTCTGTTTCATGCCGTGGGAGTAGCTCTGGATGGGGTTGCCGACCGCCGGCGCGAGCTCGAAGATCTCGAGCCACTTGCCGATCCGTTCGAGGCGCTCCCGCTTGGGGACGCCGTAGACATCGCCGATAAAATCGAGGTACTCGATCCCCGTCAGCCGTTCGTAGACGGCGGGATAGTCGGGCACGTAGGTCGTCCGAGATTTGGCCTTGAGGGCCTCCATCCGGACGTCAAGGCCGTCGACCGAGATCGAGCCGCCGTCGGGGCGCAGGAGACCGACCGCCATTTTGAGGGTGGTCGTCTTGCCCGCGCCGTTGGGCCCGAGGAAACCGAAGATCTCGCCCGAGGGTACGGTCAGGGTCAGGTCGTCGACGGCCCTGACCTTCCCCTTGTTGTAGCTCTTCGAGACACGATTGAATACGATCACGGAGAAAAGCGACGCCCCGCGTCTAGTTGACCTGCTTCATCTCTTTCCCGCAGGCGCACTTGCCCGGCTTATCGGAGATGGAGCCGCACTTGCAGGCCTCGCCGCAGGCGCAGACGTATTTCCCCTTCAGGCTGACGTACTTGACGGGTTGGCCGCAGCCGCACTTTTCGGGGTCTTCCTTGCTGCGCTCGCAAGTGCAGTCGGCTCCGCAGCGGCAGAGGACGGCCTTGCCGTTTTCAATGGCCAGGAGATGCATCGCCGCAAGCTCGGTGCCGCACGGGCACTTGCCGGGCTCCTTGGCGATCGTATGGCACTGACAATCGTCCTTGCAGTTGCAGACATAGTAGACCTTTGATTTTTGCTGGGCCATGCCCAGCGCGGCGACGATCGCCACAAAGAGAAGGACCAGGATCGCGGCTTTCGTTGTTTTCATCGGCATGCTCCTTTGCCTGAAATCACAGAAAGAATCCATTATAGGAAGCCCGGCGCTATCCGTCAACGGGCCGGAGCCGGCTCGGGGAACCCGGGACCGAAGAGAGATGCTTCTTGACACCCTGCCGCCGCGCTGGCTATCATCTGGGCAAAGGAGAGACTCATGGAACAGCGCCAACTCGGAAAGGACGGCCCCCGCGTCTCCGCCATCGGGCTCGGCTGCATGGGGATGTCGGAGTTCTACGGCTCGGCCGATGAAGTCGAGAGCATCGCCACCATCCAGCGCGCCCTGGACCTGGGCATGACCCTCCTCGATACTTCGGATGCTTACGGTCCCAGCACCAACGAAGAGCTCATTGGGAAGGCGGTGCGCGGCCGTCGCCAGGGGATCATCCTGGCGACCAAGTTCGGCCTCGTTCGCTCGGGCGACGCGGGCTTCCGGGGTGTCGACGGCCGGCCCGAATATGTCAAAGCCGCCTGCGAGGGCTCGCTCCGGCGCCTGGGGGTTGACCATATCGACCTGTATTACCAGCACCGCGTCGACCCCGGGTTGCCGATCGAGGAGACGGTCGGAGCCATGGCCGACCTGGTGAAGGCCGGCAAGGTTCGCTATCTCGGGCTGTCCGAGGCCGCTCCCCAGACCATCCGGCGAGCCCACCGCGTCCATCCCATCACCGCCCTCCAGACGGAGTATTCGCTGTGGACCCGCGACCCGGAGGATGAGATCCTGCCCACGGTCCGCGAGCTGGGCATCGGCTTTGTCGCCTATAGTCCCCTGGGCAGGGGATTCCTGACCGGGCGCTTCCGGCGGTTCGAGGACCTGCCGCCGGGCGACTACCGGCGCACTTCGCCCCGGTTCCAGGGCGCGAACTTCCAGAAGAATCTCGACCTCGTAGACAGGGTGGGGGAAATCGCGAGGAAAAAAGGCGTGATGCCCGGCCAGCTCGCGCTCGCCTGGGTGCTGGCCCAGGGCAAGGACATCATCCCCATCCCGGGCACGACCCGCCGCGCCCATCTCGAGGAGAATGTCGCAGCGGTCGGCCTCGATCTCTCGGAGGCTGATTTCGAGATCATCGCCAAGGCGATGCCCGAAGGTGTGGCCGCCGGCGAGCGCTATCCCGAGCACATGATGAAGCGGGTAAACCGCTAGCCGAACAGCCTAGTGGCGCGTCTCGTAAATATCTTGACGTTGAAATAATCAATGAAGACGCGCCACCGCGGGGGAGTTTGAGAGGGACGGCGTCGTTCCCCTCAGGGGGTCAGCTGAGTGCAACGAAGCGCCGAGGGGGGAGCCCGACTCCCCCCTGGAAGTGTCCCGTCCCTGCGGATGACTTTGGAAAGAAATTTACGAGACGGGACACTAGTCGTGCCCCCGGATGCCGAGTGACAGCATCTTATTGAACAGCGTCTTCCGGCTGATGCCCAGCAGCTGAGCGGCCTTGGTCTTGTTCCAGCCCGTCGCTTCGAGCGCCCTTTCGATCAGCCTTTTTTCCGCCCGGCCGGTCACGCCGGCAACCATCTCGCCGAGCGACTTGCCGCGCCCGTCGGCGGCCTCCTCGTCGGCGCCTGCCTGAAACCTGATCCTGTCGGGTAGGCTGTCCGCCTCGATGTCGGCGCTCTCGCTCATGACCATGGCTTCATAAAGGATGCTCTCGAGCTCCCTGATGTTGCCCGGCCAGGCGTAGGAAGCGAACAGGTCCAGGGCTTCCGGTGAGACCGCGCGGACCGTCTTTCCCAGCTCCCCGCTGTATTTCCGGATGATGTATGCGCAGAGGAACGGGATATCCTCCTGGCGTTCCCGGAGAGAGGGAAGGTGGAGGGAAAGCACGGCCAGCCTCCAGTAGAGGTCCTCGCGGTACTCCCCCCTCTTGACGGCCTCCTCGAGGTTCCTGTTGGTGGCGGCGATGACGCGCACATCGACCGGGACGGTGACCGTCCCGCCGACCTTGACGATCTCCCGCTCTCCGAGGGCGCGCAGGAGCTTGACCTGGGCCTCGGGGGAGAGCTCGCCCACTTCGTCGAGGAAGATCGTCCCCGATTGCGCCAGCTCGAACTTGCCGACCTTCTCCGACTTGGCGTCGGTGAAGGCGCCCTTGGTGTGCCCGAAAAACTCCGATTCGATCAGGTCGCGGGGGATGGCGCCGCAGTTCACGACGACGAACGGCCCGTTTTTCCGGGGACTCCGGAAATGGATGGCGCGGGCGATGAGCTCCTTGCCGGTTCCGCTCTCGCCCGTGATCAGCACCGTGCCGTCCACCCGGGCGATCTTATCCATCATCTGGAAGACCGAGTTCATCCGGGCGCCGGTCCCGACGATGTTCGAGAACCGGTAGCGGGCGGAGAGCTCGGTCCGGAGCCCTTCGACTTCGCGGGCGAGGCGTTTAACCTCCGTCAGCCGGGCGATGGTGAGAAGCAATTCGTCATTGTCGACCGGCTTCTCCAGGTAGGCGGCGGCGCCGAGCTTGGTCGCTTCAACGGCGTTCCGGATCGTCCCGAAGGCGGTCACGATGACGATATCCGTCTGAGGCAGGGCCGACTTGATCCCGGTCAACGCCTCGAGACCGGTCATGTCCGGAAGGTTCATGTCCAGGAGGACGATGTCGGGCGAGAAGGCTCTGGCGCGGGCCAAACCCTCCGTTCCTTTTTCCGCCGTCTCCACCCGGTAGCCTTTTTCCTCGAGGAGCACGGCGAAGATCTCCCGGATGCTTTTTTCATCATCGATCACCAGGATCTTAAAGCTCGTCATGGCGTTCAAACCTTCAGGGGGAGCTTGGTGAGCACGGTGGTGCCCCGGCCCGGCTGGCTCCTCACCTCGATGTTGCCCTCATGGGACCTGACGATCCCGTAGCAAATTGACAGCCCCAAGCCCGTCCCGCTTTTTTTGGTGGTGAAGAAGGGGTCGAAGACGCGGTCCAGGTTTTCCTCGGGAATGCCCTCGCCGGTGTCGGAAACCGTGACCAGGAGGTTCTCCCCGTCGGCGGGGCTGACCTCTAGTTTGAGCTCTCCCCCCTGGGGCATCGCTTGGAGGGAATTCAAAAAAAGATTGAGAAAAAGCTGTTTGAGCTGCGACCGGTCGCCTTCGACATGAAGTGCAGGCTGGGCGAACTCCCTGACGATCCTGACTTTCTGCTTCCTGGCCTGGAAAGCGATGAGGTCCAGGCTCTCCTCCAGGCTTTCCAGGAGATCGTAGCGCTCCTTCTTGATCTCCGAGGGCCGGGAAAAGGACAGGAGGCCCGACAGGATCTCCTCGATCCGACCGGTTTCCTCGAGGGCGGTGCCCAGGAGCTTTCTGGCCGTTTCGTCCCGGCTCTTGCTTTCCAGGTACTGGAGCGACGACTTGATGGCCGTCAGCGGGTTCCGGATCTCGTGGGCGGCCCCGGCCGCCAGCTCGCCGATCGTGGCCAGCTTATCGGCCCTCAGCATCCGGCGGAATCTATCCCGTTGTTCCCGATAGAGCAGGGCATTTTCCAGGGCGATGCCCGTCTGGGGAGTGAGAAGGGCGATGAAGGACAGTTCCTGTTTGGAAAAGCGAGTGCCGTCGAGCTTGGCTCCCACGAACAGGATGCCGATGAGGCGGTTCATGGAGATGATCGGGTAGCAGAGAAGCGCCCCCAGCGACTCCAGGATCTCTTTCTCGCGGGCCGTCAAGTAATCCAGGACTTCGGGCTGGTCTCTCAGGGACAGCTGGGTCTTATTGACTTTGAGCCACTTGACGAGCGGGTCCGTGCTCGAGAACGAGACATGCTTGATGCCCGACAGCGGGCCCATGGACGCCGAGATCCTGAATTTCCCTAGGTCCTGATCATAGACCATAAGGGCCAGGTTTTCGACCTTCAGGCTTTCCTTGATCTTTCCCAGGAAATTGAGGGCGATCTGGTCGAAATCTTCGATCAGGTTGAGACTGTCCTCGAGCTCCTTGAAGATGTGCCAGGGATAGCCGTCGGCCGACTTCGGTCGGGAGACAAGCGATTTCAACTTTTTGAAGCGGGCGGCAATCATATGCTTCTCATCATCGTTTGACTCTAGACATGATAGGTCAAAAAAAAAGAAAAGGACAGTATTCAAGGGCGAAATCGTGTAATGCGGTTCTCACCCACGGGTATTCGATTACCCGCGCCGGCCCCACGCCTATGCTTATATGGACCCCGAATCAGGGGAGAGCCCCAGGGGCAAGGGGTCTGGCACGAAATTTGCCTTAATGACTCGTCCGATGGACTTCAAGCTCTGCCGTCAGGAGGCCACCGTGCCCTATCGAGTACGCCTGTTGGGGATACTCCTCATTTTGATTTCGCTCTCCGGCCTGAGCGCTCAGCCGGAGAAAAAGACGATCAGCCTGTCGCTCGAGGATTGCCTCGTCCGGACCGTCCAGGGTAACCTCGAAATGGCCGTCGCGATCATCAGCCCCGAGATGGCGCGGCTGACCGCAACCGGAGCGGGTGAGAAATTCCTGCCCGCCCTGGGCCTTCGCTTCCGCAGGCAAAATACGAACCAGGCCTCCTATTCCTGGATCCAGGCCACGGACAAGCTGACGTCCACATATTCGGAGTATTCGGCGGGGATAGAGCAGCTCATCCCGACCGGCGGGAAGCTTTCGCTTGCGCTCGAATCCACCAGGAACGACAGCAACACCCGCTTCCAGACCATCAACCCCTATTACGGCAGCACCGTGACCTTCGATTTCAGCCAGCCGCTCCTTAAGGACTTCGGGCCGAAGGCCAGCCGCAACGAGATCCGGATCGCCCGCAATAACCAGGAGATCTCGGAGAGCGAATTCCGGGACGTCCTGCTCCGGACGGTTTATAGCGTGGACGAGGCTTATTGGAACCTGGTGTACAGCATCGATTCGCTCGAGGTCCGCCGGCAATCGCTCCGCCTGGCCCAGGATCTGCTCGAAAAGAACCGGAAGGAGATCGAGATCGGATCGCTGGCCCCCAAGGAGATCCTGAGCGCTCAGTCCGAGGTCGCCCTGAGGAAGGCGGACATCCTGAACGGCGAGGCCGCGGTCAGGGACAACATGGACCGCCTCAGAACGCTCATCAATCTTCCCCGTGAGGACAGGACGACCGAAATCGTGCCGACGGACAAGCCCTCCTTCACCAGGAGGGAAATGAGCTTCGAGGAGGCCATGGGCCAGGCCATGGAGAACAGGCCCGACCTGATGAGCGCGCGGCTCGAGCAGCGGAACAGGGGCCTCGAGCTCGGCTACGCCCGAAACCAGCTCCTGCCGGCCCTGAACCTCAACGCCAGCTTCTGGAGCCCCGGCATCTCGGGAACGCAAATCCTGTTCCTCGACAATAATCCTCTCTCGGGCGTTATTATCGGCAAGGTCCCGGGAGGCCCGTCCCAGGCTTTCCGGGACGCCCGGGATTTCAAGTACAAGAACTGGTCGGTCTATCTCACCCTGGATATCCCGTTCAACACGATCTTCTCAAGGGCGGCCGCCGCCCGGGCCCGGCTCGCTCTCGAGCAGTCGGTCAGGCGGCAGCGGCAGCTCGAGCAGCAGGCCGAGCTCGAGATCGAGATCGCCCTGCGGGCGATCCAGTCGGACTACGAACAGGTCGAGGCCTACGGCGCGGCCCGCGACCTGGCCCAGCAGAAGCTCCAGGCCGAAGAGGCCAAGTTCAAGGCCGGCCTGAGCAACAACTATTTCGTCCTCCAGTACCAGCGCGACCTGGCCCAGGCCCGGAGCCTGGAACTCAGGGCGATCATCGACTACAACCTTTCGAACTCGCTCCTGGACAGGGTCCTGGGGATCAGCCTCGAGACCCGGAACATCAACCTGGCTGACCTGCCCTTCGGCGCGGCCCTCAAGGAGAAATCAGAATGAAAACCCCCCTCCGGACGCTCCTGGCCCTGGCGCTCCTCATCGGCGGCCTGCAGCTCCTGAATGCGCAATCGCAGCCCCAGGCGCGGCAGGAATCGCAGACGATGAAGCTCCTGACCCTGAAAAAAGCCCAGCTCCACCTGGAAAAGACCAAGGGCGATTTCGAGCGATCGCTGAAGCTCAAGGAGCAGGGGCTCACGGTCGGAGGAGGACTTCGCCCGCATCCAGACGGCCTATCTTCAGGCCCAGGTCGACTATCAGCAGGCCCTCATCAACTTCATGGGCAGCGAGGCCCGGATCTCGGTGGCGAGCGCCGTCAAGTTCCAGGACGCGGCGGGCAAGAAGTATCGTCCGGGTCACGCTCCGCTATTCCTCGAAGGAGCTCAAGGAGCTGGCCAGCTCGAACATCAGCGCCGAGGACCTCTTCCCCCTGGATTTCATGAAGGAGATCAAGGACGTCTCGGTATCGCTCAGGTCCGAGGGCAAGATCATCTCCGACCCCTACGAGAGGACCATCGGCTCGCTCCCGCTCGAGACGGAGAGGGACGTGACCTTCCAGCTCCTCAAGGACGTCGAGAACCTGGACATCAACGTCTTCTATTCCGGCAAGAACGAAACGACGTCGGTCTATCCTCCAGAAGGGCGTGAGCGCCAACATCGTCACCATCAACTCCGCCCAGTTCTCCCAGGAAGCCGACCTCGAGAGCCAGGCGACCTTCGACCTGTCGCTCGAGAAGTTCTCCGGCGAGGCCAACGTCTTCAAGCTCGACGTCGTCAACCTGCCCCACCAGATCAACTACGAGTTCTCCGACCCGCAGACCGCGGCCCGGCTGTCCCAGATCAAGTTCACCGAGGGCGTCACGAGCATGAAGCTCGTCGCTCAAGCTCTACCTGCCCAAGAACGCCGACGCCCAGGTCGTCATCGACAAGCCCATCGAATTCTACGCCCTGAGCCTGGACAACGACCAGGCCGGCCAAGCTCGAGGAGATGCTCGCGCAAGAGCCCGGAGATCGATCCCAAGAGCATCGACAGCCCTGAAGGTCGGGAGCGTCAAGCTCGAGCTCATCCCGCGGGGGGTGGGCAAGATCGAGGTCCAGGCCGTCAACCTCTACCACGAGATCAAGGTCGGCCAGTACGTCGAGCCATGGAGGTCCGGGTCAAGAACGCCGGGACCCGCAAGCTCAACAACATCCGGGTCTACACCGACCTGCCCCTGAACTGGCGGGCCGAGATCAAGCCCGACCTCATCGCCTCGCTCGAGCAGAACAAGGAAGCAGGTGGTCACGCATCAAGTTCCTGCCGCCGGCCGACGTCGCCGTCGGCGACTACGAGCCCAAGATCAAGACCGAGTGCAGCGCCGACAACCGCAAGGTCGAGTCCGAGGACAAGATCGTCCGCGTCCACATCGCCTCGAAGACGAACATCCTGGGCATCACGCTCCTCGTCCTGCTGCTCGTCGGCCTCCTCGTCGGGATCGTCGTCTTCGGCATCAAGCTGACGCGGCGGTAGGCCGCTGACGGAGACGATCATGTTTAGAAACGATCGCTCGAAAAGAGTTCCTGGACCAGCTCCTGAGCCCCAAGTTTCTGATCGTCGTCCTCCTCTGCCTGGTGCTCGTCCCGGCCAGCCTGCTGCTGAACTACGCGAGCTACGAGAGATTCGCTCTCCGGGAATACGACGCGGGCCGGCGGGAGGCCACGAACTCCACGACCATCTTCCGGGAGCCGAGCCCCCTCAGCGCGCTTCGGCATCGGCCTGGAGAGCATCCTGCCCAAGTACCGTGATCTTCTCCAAATACCAGACCGGACGCCCACGGGAAGTCAGGCCCAGAACGAGATCCTGGGGAACATCAACGGCAAGATCGATTTCGTCATCATCACGAGTTTCCTCCTCGGCCTCTTCGCCATCCTCTACGCGGGAACGATGATCAGCGGCGAGAAGGAGACCGGGACGCTCAAGCTCGTCCTGTCCAACCCGGCCAAGCGCAGCACGGTCCTCGCCGCCAAGTACCTGGGCGGGTTCGGCGTGCTCATCATTCCCCTGGCGGTCAGCTTCCTCGTCGGGTTGATCCTCCTCCTGCTCGAGGGATTTCCGCTGTTCGCGGGCGGGAACCTCGGCCGGCGTCCTGGCCATGCTCGCTCTCTCGGTTCTCTACCTTTCCGGCGCTGTTCTGCCTGGGGCTCCTGATCTCGACGCGGACCCAGCGGACGAGCATCGCCCTGCTGGCGAGCTTCTTCGTCTGGATCTTCCTGACGTTCGTCGTCCCCAAGATCGAGCGAGCCCGATCGCCGGACTCGTCCGCCCGGTCCAGAGCGAGAGAAACTCGATGCAGAAGTCCAGCCGGAACCAGATCCGCGACCAGATCGAGAAAGAGAAGGGCAAGGCCCTGGCCCCCCTCATGAACAAGTATCTCGGCGACCAGGGGCAGGGCAAGTGGGACTGCGCCGCCTACACCAAGGCCCGCGGCAGCCCGGTGGCCAAGGAGTTCGAGGAGCCGAGCTCGACCAGACGCTCCAGAAGTTCGACGCCGCATTACGAGACGGAAAAGGCGGCGCGAGCGCGCGCTCAGCCTCGAACATCGCGCGGCTGTCCGCCGCGCTCGGTCTAGACCCAGCGGCCCTGAGATTTCTGCGATACGGGGATAGCCGACCTCGAGAACTTTACCGCGAAGCCTCCAGAGCCACTACATCAGCTCTCCGAGGCCGTTTCCACATACCAGTTCCGGGATGATTCACGTCCGACGATCAGCCGATCCGTGGAGCTGGGCGGCCAGACTCCTCAGCGACGACAAGCCGATTATCCGAAGATTCCGGCCTTCGCCTTTCCCGCGTTCGAGGGAGACCCTCCGGGCAACGGCGCCGGACGTCCTGATCTCGCTCGTTCTCTTCAACCTCATCGTCTTCTTCGCCGCCGCTTATTTCTCGTTCCTCGAAGTACGATGTCCGATAAAAAAGCCCGAGAAATTCACCTAAGGAGGTCCAGATGACCGACACGATACCCATCTCTGAAGGCCGATGACCTGTCCAAGCGCTACGAGGACGGCGTCCTGGCCCTCGACCATCTCAACCTGGACGTCCGGGCCGGGCGAGGTCTACTGCCTGCTCGGGGCCAACGGCGCCGGGAAGACGACCACGATCAACCTCTTCCTGAACTTCATCCCGCCGACGACCGGGCACCTGCTTCATCAACGGCATCGACGTCACCCGGGACCCGCTCGAGGCCAAGAAATACGTCGCCTTCGTCTCCGAGAACGTCATGCTCTACGGCAACTTCACCGCCCGCCAGAACCTCGATTTCTTCGCCAAGCTCGGCGGTAAGGACGAACCTGACCAAGAACGACTACTACCAGGTCATGCGCCGCGTCTCCCTCCAGGAGAAGGCCTTCGAGCAGCGGGTCAAGACCTTCTCCAAGGGCATGCGGCAGAAGCTCGGCATCTCGATCGCCATCATCAAGGACGCGCCGGCGATCCTCCTCGACGAGCCGACCTCCGGCCTCGACCCCAAGGCGGCCGAGGAGTTCCTGGAGATCCTGGCCGAGCTCCGGAAAGAGGGGAAGGCCATCCTGATGTCGACCCACGACATCTTCCGGGCCAAGGAGATCGGCGACCGCGTCGGGATCATGAAGGAGGGCCGCCTGGTCATGGAGCGCACCCGCGAGGAGC
This sequence comes from Candidatus Aminicenantota bacterium, assembly GCA_963764885.1. Lineage (GTDB taxonomy): Bacteria > Acidobacteriota > Aminicenantia > Aminicenantales > UBA8522 > CAVSCD01. Next base: position 70,976 of record CAVXUH010000006.1, on the reverse strand, counting down.
TCCAGTTTGAGGACCTGGTCAAGATCTACATCGACTACATGAAGTCCGAGCCGCTGGCCATGTAGCCGCGTCTGCCTGCGCCGCCATGCTGAAAACGATCGTCCGGAAAGAGATCCTCGAAAATATCTTCAGCTACCGCTTCCCCCTGTTCGCCCTCATCTGCCTCGTCCTCATCCCGCTCAGCATGTACGTCAACGAGGCTCAGCTACGCCAAGCGCGCTCCGCGACTACAGCGAGCAGGTCCGGCTGGCCGACGAGGCCGCGTCGGGCCTCAAGATCCAGGACGTCATGGCCGGACGGTGGCCATCAAGGGCTTCCGGCGGCCGGCGCCGCTGTCGATCTTCACCCAGGGCTTCGAGAGCGCGCTGCCCCGCTACTACGAGTTCACCCAGGACGGGGTCCGAGCCGGGCGAGTCCGTCGAGCGACGACGAATCGCATCCTCTCCGTCCAGGGCAAGGTCGATTTCGTCTTCCTCGTCCAGATGGTCATCAGCCTGATCGCCCTCCTCTTCGCCGGCGACGTGATCTCGGGCGAGAAGGAGTCCGGGACGCTGCGGGCCATGCTCTCGAACCGGCTGCCCCGGGACTACGTCCTCATCGGCAAGATCGGCGGCGGCAGCCTGGCCGCTCTGGATCCCTTTCTCCTGGCCTTCCTCCTGGGGACGCTCGTCCTCCTGTCGGGTTCATTCCCGCTCTTCGCCGGCGACACGCCGGCCCGGATCCTGATCGTCCTGCTGCGCTACGCCGCCTTTTTATCCTGATCTATTTCACGATCGGCGTCGCCGTCTCGACGAGCGCGGCCAAGACGCGGACGTCTCTCGTGGCGATCCTCATCGTCTGGACGGCCTTCCAGCTCATCGTCCCCAAGCTCAGCGACATGCTGGCCCGCCTCGTCCATCCCGTCCGGACCGAAACCCAGGTCTCCCTCGAGAAATCGCTGCTCGTCCGGTCGATCGACACCGAAACCGCCAGGGAGCTCGGGCGCCAGTACGACCTCATCTTCGGCGCGGCCCCGGCGGGCGCCGCGGACGACGAGAACTCTCCCGAAAGAAAGAAGTGGGACCGGATCAGGGACGACATCCAGCTTCGCGCCCGGGAAAACAAAAGCCCAGCAGCTGACGGCCATCGACGAAACCTACCTTCAGGAGAGGCGGCGGCAGCGGGCCTGGCCGTCAACCTGTCCCTCGTCTCGCCGAGCGCCGCCTTCGCCCGGTTCATCGCGGATGTCTGCGGGACCGGTGAGCTCGAACGGGCTCAGTTACGTCGAAGCCGTCCGCTCCCACCAGAGGGCCCTGGACAACGAGCTCTTCAGCAAGGTCAAGCGGACGCTCATGATCCACGCGGACGGCCGCATGTCGATGGGCTTTTCGGCCATGCCGGTGGACCCGGCGAAGCTGCCGAAGTTCTCGATCGCGCCGTCGCCGATCGGGGAGACGATCAAGGAGAACCGGCGGACACTTCTCTCGCTGGCCCTCTGGCTGATCGCCCCGTTCGCCTTCGCCTATGTCCGATTCCTGAAATACGACGTCCGGTGAAGCCGCGGGGGAAAGGTGAGATCATGACACGAACGATCGTCAGGAAAGAGATCATCGCCAACCTCTTGAGCTACAAATTCTTCATCGTGCTCCTCCTCGTCGTCGTCCTCGTGACCACGAGCTTCTTCATCATGCACCGGGATTTCAAGAATCGCCTTTCGGACTACCAGGTTGTCCGGCCCAAACCGGGCGAACCGATCGCCCTCGTCCCGCCCAATCCGCTCTCGGTCCTGGCCAAAGGCCTGGATGAGGCGATGACTCGGTCCTACGAAATCGGCGTCACGGGCATCGCCGTCCGCGCGGGACAGAAGACGGGGAATGCCGTCTTCTCCTTTTTCCCGGCCCCGGACTTCCTGTACGTCGTCAGGGTCGTCCTCTCGCTCGTGGCGCTTCTCTTCGGGTTCGACCAGGTCAGCCGGGAAAAAGAGGACGGTACGCTCCGGCTGATGCTGGCGAACGACGTCTCCCGGGCGAAGGTCCTGCTGGGAAAATGGCTGGGCAATTTCCTCAGCCTGGCCGTGCCCTTCGGCCTGGTGACTCTCCTCGGCCTAGCCTTCCTGTCCCTGGACCCGGGCGCCCGTTTCTCGCCGCAGCAGATCGGGAGGCTCGGTCTCATCCTCGCCCTCACCTATGTCTACATCGCCCTCTTCCTGAGCCTGGGCATCTTCGTCTCGACCGTGACCCGGAAGGCCGCCAGCTCGCTCATCATCCTCCTTTTCGTCTGGGCCCTGATCGTGTTCGTCATTCCCAACCTCGGGACCCTCGTGGCGCGCCAGGTGGTCAACGTGCCGTCCGTCCGGGCGCTGAGCGAGAAGCGCCAGCAGGTCTGGACCCGCGAGGTCCTGCTGAGCATCGGGGAGGGCCGCCAGGCCGGAGCGCGGGACACGGGGCAGATCCCTGAACGGGCAGGCTGGGCCGGGCACGTCACTAAGATCCACGAGGAGATCGACAGGCTGGAAGAAGACTACCGGGCGAAGTTCGCCCGCCTAGTCAGGCTGTCGAAGGACATCAACCGCCTGTCGCCGGCGGCCAGCTTCGTCTACGCCGTGACGGACATCGCCGGCACGGGCATCGGCGAGGAGATGAACCTCAAGGGCGAGATCATCCGCTACAAGGACTCGATCATCCGACCGATGATCTCGGCAATCGCTTCGGATTCGCCGGCCGGCGAATATCCGGCGTTCGCCTATCACCCCAGGGGCCTGGGCAGCATCTTCGCCGGCGGGGCGCTGTTCGACGCAGCCTGGCTCGTGTTTTTCAATATCCTCTTTTTCGCCCTGAGCTATGTCGGCTTCGTCAGGTACGATGTGAGATGATCCCATGCTGAGAACGATCATCCGGAAAGAGATCCAGAACAACATCTTTTCGTTCCGGTTTCTGACTTCCTTCGCCATGCTCCTGGTCATCGTCACGGCGACGGCCTTCATCCTGACGGGAGACTACCTGAAGAAGATCGACGAATACTCCCAGCGGCAGACCGAGATCGAAAGATACCTGAAGTCCTACGCGCATTTCAACAGGGTCCAGAACGTCATCCGCCCCAGCCAGCCGCCCTTGCCGTTCTATTCCCTGGTGCGCGGCATCTCCTCGGATGTCAACATCGATGAGTTCGACGACGACCCGCTGCCGGTCATGTTCCCCCTGATCGACCTGGTTTTTATCGTCACCATCCTGATGAGCCTCATCGCCCTGATCTTCTCCTACGATTCGATCAGCGGCGAAAAAGAGGACGGCACGCTGAAGCTCATGCTGGCCGGCGATCTCTCCCGTTCGAAAGTCATCCTGGGAAAGCTGGCGGGCGGCGTCCTATCGCTCTGCCTGCCTTTTCTCGTCTCCCTTGTCGCCGGTCTGCTGATCATCGCTTTCCAACCGCGCGTCGCCTGGCGGGGGGCGGACTGGAGCGCCTCGGGGCTGATCGTCGTGGGCGCGGTCCTCTACTTCGGGCTCTTTTACGGGCTCGGCGTCCTGATCTCGGCGCGCCACCAGGCGAGCTCCTCCTCGATCATGACCTCGCTTTTCGTCTGGGTGCTTCTCGTCCTGGTCATCCCGAACCTGAGCCCCTATATCGCTTCCTTCATCGCCACCACTCCCTCGCGCATCAAGGTCGACCGCGAGACGGCCCGGATCACCGACACCGAGAGGGACGACCTCGGCCGGAAGCTTCAGGAGGAAAGGCTCCGGGAACTGGCCAAGAAGTACCCCGTACTGGCCGAAAACCTCACCGAAGCCGAGGCCAAAGCCAGGGTCGCCGCTGACCCTGCGTTCCGGGAAGCATGGCAGGCCCGTCGCCGTGAGGTCCAAACCGCCTGGGACGAGGCCAACCGCGTCCAGCGCGACAAAGCCGCTAAAATATGGGCTGAGCTGGAACGGAGGGAGGCCGCCCAGACCGAGCTCTCGCTCCATGTATCTATGGTTTCGCCGCTGGCGGATTTCAGCTACCTGGCCGCCGACCTGACCTCGACGGGGCTCCGTAACGGAGCGCATTTCAGCCGCATCAGCGCCCGCTTCTGGCGGGACTTCGCCGATTACGTCAAGCAGAAGACGGACAGCCTCCAGAAAAAAGACCCGACGACGGACTGGTGGAACACTCCGGTGGACATGAGCGACATGCCGAGATTCCGCTACGAGGAGGAGCCGCTCGGCGGACGGGTCGCAGCCGCCCTGCCGCCGCTTGCCGTTCTTTTCGGCTGCGGGCTCCTCCTTTTCCTTGCCGCTTATCTTTCATTTATCCGCTACGACGTCCGCTGAAAGACATATTCATCCTCCCAACCCAGCAGCGTTGGCTGGGGATGTCGCCCCGAAGACCCCAAAGATGCTGCCTGAGACAATTTCCCAGACCTTAAACCTAAGACAGTACCCAGCCTGCGCCCTCCCTAGACAGGCAGGGAAAAAGGTCAGTGTCTCAGGAAATGTCGGGAGGGGGCCGGCGGGAAGCGGAGTCTTCGGAGCGACCATCAGAATAGCGGCGGAGCGACTCGGAGCCGCTATTCTGCGAAATCTCTAGAAAAAACTCTTGACTCTCAGTTCACCCCCCGGGGGCCGGGGGGATAGGGGCACATCGCCGTCCAACGCTGCGACGGCAAGCGAAGTGGGCGGTAACTGCTGTGAAAATCCAGCCAGGTATGGTATAAATAGAGTGGTTGGAGCGGGCGAGGCGGTTGCCCCTTTTTCTCCGCGGAGACGAAAGGGGAGGAAAGTCCGAACTCCACAGGGCAGGATGGTCGCTAACGGCGACTCCGGGCGACCGGGGGAAAGCGCCACAGAAAACACACCGCCGAAGGGGAGGGGTGACTCTCTCCTGGCAAGGGTGAAAAGGCGAGGTAAGAGCTCACCGTCCCCGTGGTGACACGGGGAGCAGGGCAAACCCCATCCGGAGCAAGACCAAACGAACCCCTCAGTGGGATGGCCCGTCCCTGGGGTGGGTAGGTCGCTGGATCTCCTGAGCAATCAGGAGAGTAGACAAATAACCGCCGCCCGCCGAACGCGGGAGACAGGATTCGGCTTACGACCCGCTCCAACCACTTTGACCCCCAAAACCCGGCCCTCTTTCCAAAAACATACGCCGACGGATCATCATGCCCGAACCGGCGTGTTTGACTTCAAGGAGCGGGCGGTAATATCATCGTTTTGAGGAGGGTTGCCCATGAACGTAAAGAGATGGCTATGGCTTTGGGCGCTGGCGGCCGCCGTGGCCCTCCAGGCCTGCAGCACGGTCCCGATCACGGGGAGAAAGCAATTCACTCTCCTCCCGGATTCGCAGCTGCTGTCCATCAGCCTTGGACAATACGGTCAATTCCTCAAGGAGAATAAGCTCAGCACCAATGCGGCCCAAGCGGACACGGTCAAGCGCGTCGGACGGCGCGTCCAGGGGGCCGTGGAGAGGTATTTCGCGCAGAACAAACTGGCCGGCGAGCTCAAGTCCTACGCCTGGGAGTTCAATCTCGTCGAGAACAAGGAGGCCAACGCCTGGTGCATGCCGGGCGGGAAAGTGATAGTTTACATGGGCATCCTGCCATTCACCGAGAACGAGAACGGACTGGCCGTGGTCATGGCCCATGAGATCGCGCACGCCGTCGCCCGGCACGGGAACGAGCGGCTGAGCCAGATGCTCGTCGCCCAGATGGGAGGGCTGGCGCTGAACGAGGCGCTCAGCCAAAAGCCCCAGCAAACCCGGTCGCTCTGGATGACCGCGTTCGGGGCAGGGGTCCAGATCGGCGCCCTCCTGCCGTTCAGCCGGCTGCAGGAGAACGAAGCCGACCGGCTCGGGCTGATCTTCATGGCTATGGCGGGATTTGATCCCAATGGGGCCGTGGTTTTTTGGCAACGTATGTCGCAGAAGGCGGGGGGGAAGCCGCCGGAGTTCCTGAGCACCCACCCCTCGGACGAGAGCCGCATCCAGAAGATCAAGGCCGCCCTGCCGGAAGCGATGACATATTACAAGAAACCGGGGTGACGGGTGGGGGTGTGCCGCTCGGCGATCGGTTCTTGACTTCGGGGGAGCCGTCGCCTAAGATTCGATCCGGTGCCCAGTCCCGTTAGTTCCAGCCCGCAGCAAGATTCGGGAGTCCGGTTCGATGTCCCCCCTCCGCTGATCGTTTTCTTTATTGCCGCCGCCCTGCTCGTTTCGTCTTGCCGTCGAGAGCAGGCGCCCGTCCCAGTTACCGGGTCTTTTTGGCGACCGCAGGCCCGGACCGCCCGGCTGATCAGGCCCGCCGAAAAAGGCAACATCCTGGAGCGGATCATCTATCTCAACGCCATCTACGATCGTTTCGATTCCCTGACCGTCCGGCGGGACGTCAACCTGAATCTCTTCGTCCTCGACCTTGCCAGCCTCCGGATCCTTAGGGGAACGAGAAGGGACAAGGACCGCACCGAGCTCGAAGGGGAAGAGATCGCATTCGCCGCCCGGCCGGACGAGGGACTGTTCCAAGCCAACAGCCTGGGGGTGCTGAAGATCGAGCTTACATCGTCGCGCGCTGTCCGGATCAGAATGGCCATTTCCCCGGCGCTCCCGGGGGAGCCCGGGTATGGGACGCCGGCGTTCATTCAGGAATCGGACTTGCCGGAGTGCGGGACTGCCGCTCCGGTCTTCGTGGACCTTGCCCGGAGGTTCGGCCCGGAGGAGAGGCCGGCGGGCTGGCTTATCATCTCCGTCACGGCCCGCGACGGGGGGAAGGTGCGGGTCGGGATCCAGGAGATCGCCGCCATGTCCTCCTGGGCCAGGCTCTGCGAGAGTATCCCCGCTCAGGCCCCGCTGGAGATCGTCGGAGACGAAAGACGACAACTCCAATCCGTCTTCCTGCCGGCCGGGTCTAGGGCATCTTACACCATTGACCTTCCGGCGCCCGGCCCCCTGGTCATCGAGTGCGCGGTCGCCGGCGTGGGCGCCGGCAGCCCGACGGTCGACATCCAGGCCGACGGCCAAAGCCTCATCCGACAGACGCTGGGGGGAGCGGTCCGGCACGTCCGGAAGGAGTTTGCGGCCTCGGGCAGGCGGCTGACGCTGACCCTGACGGTGGAAGGGGGGGAGGGGAGCGCCGCCGCCATCGGCAACCTGAGCCTTCACGCCCCGGTCACAGATAAAAAGAACGTGGTCCTTTACCTCGTTGACGCCCTCCGCGCCGATCAGGGCGGCGTCGAGGGGACGGCTTTCGAAACCCGTTTCGCCGAGGGGGCGGTCTTCATCCGGGCCTACGCCAATGCCACGCGGACCGCAGATTCGCTCCCCTCTCTCTTTTCCGCAAAATACAAGTTCACGCTCGTTGACAGGGACGAGGAAGTCCCGTTCGTGGGCAATCGAAACCTATTGCTGGCCGAATACTTGAAATCCCGGGGGTACACCACGGCCGCCTTCCTCACTAATCCTTGGCTCGAAATGTCCAACGCCTCCCGGGGCTTCGACGAGGTCTTCTTCTGCAACGATCCTCTGGCCAAGGGCTCTCTGATCCCGTCCCCGGAGGAGTACGAGAGCGTCAAGCGCGGCCGCCTTGCGGCGCTTCTTGAAAATTGGGTCCGCGAGAACATCGACAAGCCGCTGTTCGTCTTCATCCATACGATCGAGCCCCACAATCCTTACGAGACCCCGCTCACCGGCCGGGTCGATTCGCGGGCTGCCCCCGTTGAGACGCTCGCCCTGATCCGGAGGGACTTCTCCGAACCCCGGCCGTACCCGGTCCTCGAAAACCCGGACGCGGCCACGCTCGGAACCCTGAAGAGCCTCTACAGAGATGCGGTCCGCGCGGCTGCGGACTATTTCGCGGATACAGAAGCGCTGCTCGTGAGAAACGGCCTCCTCGACCCGAGCTCTTTGTTCATTTTGACCGCCGACCATGGCGAGAGGCTTTACGAGCACAGGACGTGGATTCACGGCCCCCCCGATGTTTATGAGGAAGTCCTTCGGGTCCCCTTGATGCTCCGGGGACCCGGGGTGCCCGCCGGCGTCTTCACCGAGCCCGCGCAGCTCCTGGATATCTATCCCACGATCGTCGATTGGCTCGGCGACCCGCCCGAACCGTCTCAGCCCGGCACCTCCTTGCTCAAGGTCATAAGCGGGGAAGAAACCAGCGGGGACGGCTGGCACCGGGTGATCTATGTGGACGGAACGGGGCCGCTCCAATACGCCTGCATCTGGGGGGATGTCAAGGTGATCATCGCCGGGACTGGGGTCGAGGTCTATGACCTGAAGAATGACCGGCTCGAAACAAGGAACCTGGCCGGCGACAAGAAATATCAAAAGTACATTGCCGGGGCCAAGGCCTTCCGCGACCGGTTCCCAAGGAACGCCGGAAAGGCGACCCGGCGGGTCCGGGCGGAAGAAAGGGAACGCCTCAGGTCGCTGGGCTACTTGAATTGACCGACCGCGGGGAGCCAGGCCCCCGCAAAAAAGCCGGCCGGCAGACCGGCCCGAAGCCGGACGCCGTCCGCCTCAGCAAACGGACGGCGGACCGATGACGAAGGAGAGCACCCGGTCCAGGTCGTGCGGATGGAATCGTTCCTGGAAATAGCCCTTGGAGATATTGCCGGGGTGGTGATCGATGTCCGTCTCGACGATGAGCAGCCTCTCGATGTTGTCGCGAAAACGCCCGACGGTGTAGTCGAAGTTGATCGTCCTGTCATGGGGGTTGGCGATCAGGACGTAGGGCAGGTCGTGGAAGTCGCATCGCCGACGGTTCTTGAGGATCAGCCGTCCTGTCTCGAAGAAGGTCTGGGCGTCCATATGGTCGAGGATGAGGTCGACTCTCTCGGCGGGATACCGGCTGAACCAATGGGCAAAACGGCGGGCGGCCTCGGTTTTCCAGGCCCTGCGGGCCAACCCGCTGGCCGCGGCGAATTCCGTAACCAGCCGATAGCTTTTCTGCTTGATATAGCCAAGGTTCAGGGATTCCTTATCCAAATAGGGGGCAACGGCCACCACCGCCTGGCATCGGCTGTCCAGGGGAAGGCTGTTGGCGACCAGGAACCCGAAGGAGATCCCCCCGACAATGAACCGGTCCAGGCCGAGACCGTCGATCTTCCGTTGGGCGAAGGCGGCGAAGTCCTCGAGCGTGATCATGTCGAGGGGGGGCGAGTCGATGCTGAATCCGGGCAGGTCGATGAAATGGACGTGGAAATAATCCTCCAGGAATTCGATGAATCCCCGCAGGATGATACTGTTCGAGTAAAAGGCGTTGATGAGGACGAGGTTTTCTTTGCCGTTATGCATACAACTCTCAGATTATCGGGATTTGGCGGGAACGAATACCAGAAGCTCGGGAAAAAGTCAATCGCCGGCCGCGGGTTACTGTCCTGAAGGAGCGGCGGTCGGCGGCCGACGGCGGCGGCGCCGGCGGCGGCGATGATCTTCGCGGGGGGGAGCCGACCCTGCGGGAAAGGCCTGCCGGTAGAGGTCCTCGAAGGTCTCTCCCGGATCGGGCGGCCGCCCTTTTTCGGCCATGATGCATACCCGCGAGGCCTGGTCGAAGTGCGCCCGGCGCTTCAGGGCCCATCGCATCCGGCCGGTCCGCAGGGCCGAGAGCATCTGCTCGACGATCATCAGGATCTGAATGACATTGGCGCGTAGAGTGCGGGGCACGCTGGCCTGGAAACGGGCATCCATAATGGCGTTCATGAGCAGCTTGTCGAGGTCGCCTTCCGCCCCCCCGGCCAGCTGCCGCTCCGCCCAGGGCAGGAAAAACAGCGCGTAGGCCTCGTCGGCCCCCAGCCCGAGACCGGCCGCCAGGGTCCGGTCCTTGACCTCCAGGAGCCGGTCGACCTGGGCAAACAAATCGCCGTCGGATTCGAACACTTCGCCCATCCGGCCCAAAATTTGCCGGAGGAGGGAGTATCGCCGGAGGGCCGCGAAAATCGGCTGCGTCCGGGATTCCAGGTCGTTGTTGAGCTCTTCGTAGAGCCGGGCGCCGGGGCACTTGGCGATGAGATGGCTGAAGACCGGAATCATCTGCGCGGTCGGCCCGTCAATCTCGAACCCGATGCGGGCGGCGTGGCGGATCGTCCGCCAGATACGGACGGGGTCTTCGACGAAGCGCTCCGCGGGGTCGCCGATCACCCGCACGATCCGGTTGCGCAGGTCCTGCAGCCCACCGACGTAGTCTATGACCGTCGAGCTGATCAGGTCGAAAAACAGCGCGTTGATGGTGAGGTCCCGCCGGAAGGCGTCTTCTCTGGGGGTTCCGTAGATGTCGTGAAAAGCCGGCGGTGCCGACGTCTCCGCGGTGGGACATCCGGCGGGAGTCTGAGCCTGGGGCTTCGGCTCGCCGGCCACCGGCATCGGCTCCGGCTCGAGGACCGGCTGGGATTCCTTGCGAAAGGTCGCCACCTCGATGTACTTGCCGCCCCGGAAGTGGACATGGGCGAGGCGGAAGCGCCGTCCGATGAGATAGCAGTTCGAGAAGAGCTTCTTGATCTGGCCGGGACGGGCGTCGGTGACCAGGTCAAAGTCGGCCGGGGTCCGGCCGAGCATCATGTCCCGCACAGCCCCGCCGACGAGGTAGGCGGTAAACCCGTGGAAATTGAGCCGGTTGATGATCTTGAAGACGTCCGGGTCGATGTTCCGCCGGGAGATCGGATGCTCGCCCTTATGCAAAAGCACCGGTGTCTCCCCGGCGGGCGCGCAAGAGGGTGGGGAGAGCGGGGAGGGCCGATTCGGATTATCCATGACTTTTTCGGACCGGTAAACTGTGAATATAGCCTGAGCGCGGGCCGGAGTCAACCCGGAGGGGGCGCCGGGGCACGGGAATTGAAATGTGCGGGCTGGTGTTATATAAATCACTTCCGCTGACCGGCTGTGCCCGGATCTTTTGGCGAGGCATCGACACCAACCGAGGAGGCCCGAGGATGAAGACATACGACGCGCTGGCGGTCGGCCGGCCGCAAGTCCTTCTGCCCAGGCCGGGGATCGACCTGACGAAGTGGGCCGTGATCGCCTGTGATCAATTCACGTCGGAGCCGGAGTACTGGCAGAAGGTCGGGGAGTTCGTGGGGAATGAGCCATCGACCCTGAACCTGATCTATCCCGAGGTCTATCTCGGCGAAGCGAACCCGGAAGCGCGGATCGCCCGCATCAGGGAGCACATGAGGCTCTATCTCGACAGCCGGATCTTCGAAGAGCACGAAGGTTTCATTTACGTGGAACGCCAGACCGGGCCGGGCCCGCGCAAGGGCCTCCTGGCCTGCCTTGACCTCGAGAGCTACGATTACCGTAGGGGGGCGGAGAGCCTGATCCGGGCGACCGAGGGAACGATCCTCTCGCGGATCCCGCCGCGCGTCCGGATCCGGGAGGGGGCGCCGCTCGAGCTCCCGCACATCATGGTGCTCATCGACGACCCCCAGAACTCGGTGCTGGGACCGCCCGAAGCCCGGAAGGACAGCCTCCGCAAGCTTTATGACTTCGACCTGATGATGAATTCGGGCCGTCTGACGGGCTACACGGTCGAGGACGAGGCCTTGGAAAAGGCGGTCATCCGCGGGCTCCAGTCATTGGCCGACCCCCGGGCATTCTCCAAAAAATACGGGTTGAGCCTCGAGACAGCGGTGCTCCTCTATGCTATGGGAGACGGGAACCACTCCCTCGCCACGGCCAAGACGATCTGGGAAAAATCGAAGGAGGCGGCCGGCGACCTGTGCTCCGTGATGGACTCCGCGCTGCGTTACGCGCTGGTCGAAGTCGTCAACCTTCATGACCCGGCCCTGGTGTTCGAACCCATCCACCGGGTCCTGTTCGACATCGTCCCCGGCCGGAATATCGTCGAAGAGTTCATCAGGTTCTACCACGGCAGGTCCCGGTACACGGACTGTCGGACCCCTCAGGTGGTGAAAGCCCAGGTCGATGAGCGGCCGGCCGGCGCGCACCGAATCGGGCTCATCCTGCCCCAAGGGATGGGAGTGCTCGAGGTCGATAAGCCTGACGCCAATATCGCCGTGGGCACTCTCCAGGCCTTCCTGGACGATTTCACGGCCAAAAACGGAGCCCGCGAGATCGACTATGTACACGGCGCCGAAGCCGTGATGCGTCTCGGTCAGGAGCCCGGCAACGCCGGCTTTTATCTGCCAGCCATGGACAAGCGGCAGCTCTTCAGGACGGTGATCCTGGACGGCGCCCTGCCCCGCAAGACCTTTTCCATGGGGGAGGCCTGGGAGAAACGGTTCTACATGGAAGCGCGGCGGCTGGCCGCCCGCTGACGCCGGCGGACGATCCTGAAGCCATACACGGATTTGACAGACCGGCCTCGGTCATCTATATAAATCAGGGGGGGTCGGATCAGAAGCCGGATTTCTTTTTCTCTGTGCAGGGAAGGGAGGTTCGCCCATGATCAATTTCGCGAGGTTCGGATCGAAGGTCGCGCTGATGTCCGCGGCGGTGCTCCTAGCGGGTTTCGCCGCCGGGGCGTGTTCCTCCGCGGACAGGCCGCCCGCAGAAAAAGTCGACAGCGTCCCGGCCGCACCCGCCGATCAGGGCTCGCAGAACCTGGTCGCCCAGCTCAGCCGGGCCTTCGAGCAGGCCGCCGCCAAGGTGAGCCCGTCCGTCGTGCCCATCTACGCCGAGAGCGTCGTCAAGGTCCCGGGCATGACGGGCCTGCCCGATGACGCCCTGCGCCAGTTTTTCGGGGATGACTTCTTCAAGAGGTTCTTCGGCCAGGCCCCGGAGCAAAAACAGATCAAGCGGAGCCTCGGCTCCGGGGTGATCGTCTCCAAAGACGGCTATATCCTGACCAACAACCACGTGGTCTCGGGAGCCCAAAAGCTGACGGTCATGCTGGACGAAAAGAAGAGCTACCCGGCGAAGGTCGTCGGGACCGACCCCCAGTCCGACGTGGCCGTCGTCCAGATCGACGCCTCCGGGCTGCCCGCCGCGACCCTGGGGACATCGGCCGACGTCAAGGTGGGCGAGTGGGTGATCGCCGTCGGCAACCCCTTCGCCCTGTTGCACACTGTGACTCACGGGATCATCAGCGCCAAGGGCCGGTCCTCGGTCGAGAACACGGCCTACCAGGACTTCCTCCAGACCGACGCGGCCATCAATCCGGGAAACAGCGGGGGTGCGCTGGCCGACCTCGAGGGCAACGTCATCGGCATCAACACCGCGATCGCCACCCCGAGCGGCGGCAACGTCGGCCTGGGGTTCGCCATCCCGATTGACTTGGCCAAGGGGGTCATGGACCAGCTCATCGCCAAGGGCAAAGTGAGCCGCGGCTATCTCGGACTCACCCCGCAGGACATCGACCAGGACCTGGACAAGGCCCTGAAACTGGGCACGACGACGGGCGTTCTGATCTCCGAGGTCGTACCCGGCAGCCCGGCCGACAAGGCCGGGATCAAGGCGGGCGACATGATCGTCGCCTTTAACGGGGCCAAAATCCAAGACAGCAACCAGTTTCGCGGGCTCGTCGCCCAGGCGGCCCCCGGGTCGACCGTCACGGTCACAGTCCTTCACGACGGGCATCAAACCGACCTCCGGGTAACTCTGGCCGAGAGGCCCGCGGAGCCCGGAGGCCAAGCCGCCCCGCCCCAGGAGTCGCCCGAGAGCAGGCCCAGCTCCCGGCTCGGCCTGACGGTCCAGACATTGACACCCGACATCGCGCAGCAGCTCGGCTACAAGAGGAACGAGACGGGCGTGGTCATCTCCCAGGTCGCCCCGGGAGGGGCGGCCGACGAGGCCGGCCTCGAGGCGGGGGACGTGATCAAAGAGGTCGATCGCCGGCGCGTACCGACCGCTGAAGAGTTCGAGCGCGAGATGCGGAGCTTCAAGTCGGGAGACGTGGTGGCGCTCCTCGTGATGAGAGGCGGCGTGACGGTGTTTGTCGCGGTGAAGGTCCCTTAGCGCGACCAAGGGCTCTTGTCGTATAATAGGGCGTCCGGGAGGACGACTTGACCTTGAGACAGGAGCCTTCATGATCAAGAAAGCGGGCGCGGCGCTTCTCGTTGTGGTTGTGGCGATCCTGTTGGGCTGGACCGTCCCGGCTCGGGCCCAGGAAAAGACCGTCACCGCCAAGATCCTCTCCCCGAACGACGCCTTCAAGCCCGGCGGAACGTACACGCTGACGATCAGGATCGCCGTCGCGCCGCCATTCCACATCAACGCGGAGGTCCCGAGCGAGGATTATCTCGTCGGCACGGCCGTGACCTTCGCGCCCCAGACAGGCGTGACGTTCGGCAAGATCGTTTTTCCTCAGGCGGAGACGCGGCGGCTGAGTTTTTCCCAGAATCCGCTGGCCGTCTATTCGGGCACGGTGAACGCTTCGGTCGAGGTCAGCCTGGACAAGGACTTCAAGGGGAGCGAATTCGTCACCGAGGGCACCGTGAGCTATCAGGCCTGCAACGATCAATCCTGCCTGCCTCCCGAGGAGGCGGCCTTCAGCTCGACGTTCCCCGTGACCGGCCCGGATACAAAAAAGACCGTCGCCGCAATTTCTCCGTCGCCAGAAAAGACAAAACCCCGGCCGGCCGGGGTCGGAGCCTTTGGAATCAGCGGAGCCCTTGGCTTCGCCATCTCCCGAACCCTCCGCCCCTAAACAGCCTCCGGGACAAGCGGCGGCGCCCGGGCTTCTGCAGAGCCTGCCGCCCGGCGAACAGGCGGCCGGGGGGCCGCCAGCGCCGGTGCCGCCCAAGCCCGCCGGTCCGTTTGAAGGTAAAGGACTTCCCCTTATTTTCGTCCTGGTTTTTCTGGGGGGGCTGGCCTTGAACCTCACGCCCTGCGTCTACCCTCTGATCCCGATCACGATCAGCTATTTCGGCGGCCAGGCGCAGGGCAGGCGGGGAGGGATCGCCGGCCATGCCGTTCTTTACGTACTGGGGATGGCGGTCACCTACTCGATCCTCGGCGTGATCGCGGCGCTCGCCGGCAGCCTGTTCGGCGCGGCGCTCCAGTATCCTCCAGTCCTCGTCTTCATCGCCCTGGTGATGATCGCCCTGGCGCTGAGCATGTTCGATGTTTACGAGCTCAGGCTGCCCGCCTTCCTCAACAGGCTTGCCGGGTCGCAGCAAAAGGGCTACTTCGGCACACTCATCATGGGCCTGACGGTCGGCATCGTGGCCGCCCCCTGCATCGGCCCGTTCGTCCTCGGGCTGCTGACCTACGTCGGAGACCGGGGGAGCGTCGTGCTGGGCTTCTCCCTCTTCTTTGTCCTCGCCCTCGGGCTCGGCCTGCCCTTCATCTTCCTGGGCATATTCTCGGGAAGCCTAAGCCGACTGCCGCGGTCGGGCGTCTGGATGGTCTGGGTTCGAAAGATCTTCGGGTTCATCCTGCTCGCGATGGCCGTCTATTTTCTGAAGCCTCTTTTCCCGAGCCCGCTTCTCTACAACCTGGCGTTCGCCATGACCATGCTCGTCGCGGGATTCTACCTCGGCTGGCTCGAGCCGAGCGCCGCTCCGGGGAAAGCTTTCCGCGATGTCAGGACGTGGGTGGCCATCATCTTTTTCGCCCTCGCGGTCATCCTGGCCGCTTCGGGGATCAAAGGCTATCTCGATGCGGCCATCGCCCGGAGGATCGGGGAGGCCGGCGGGGGCGGGCCAGCCGCGAACGCCATCGCCTGGATGCCCTATTCCGAAGCGCGGGTGGCCGAGGCCGGCGCCGCGGGGAAGCCCGTCTTTATCGACAGCTACGCGGACTGGTGCATCCCCTGCAGGGAGATGGACAGCCGGACCTTCAACCAGCCCGAGGTCATCGCGGCCTCCCGCGGGTTCGTGATGCTCAAGGCCGACCTGACGCGCCGGAGCGGACCCGTCGAGTCCTTCTACAGGAAGTACGGAGTCAAGGGCGTGCCGACGCTCATCTTCCTGAGACCGGACGGCACCGAGGTCACGGAGCTCCGGGGGACGGGCTTTGAGCCGCCGGACGTTTTTCTCGGCAAGATGAAACGGGCCCTGGAGCTTGTCCCGAAGGCATAGCCGGAAACATCCCCCGGTGTCTGACGGATCTTTCCTACTCAGCGCACGCCGAAGGAGCACTCATGAAAACCAAGAATAGTCCGATCTCACTCATCGCCATGGCGCTGGGCGCCGCGTTGACCCTGGCCGCCGCGACCTCAGCGCCGGCCCAGTCCCGCGGCCTGAAGGCCATCCGGACCGCCGACCTGCGGAAACATCTCGAGTTTCTGGCCGCGCCGGAGTTTGCCGGCCGGCCCGCGCCGTCGCCCGAGGTCGATATCGCTTCGCTCTACATCGCGCTCGAGGCCCGGCGCATCGGCCTCAAACCGCTCCTTCCGGACGGGTCCTATCTTCAGTATTTTCCCGTCAAGGTGATGTCGGTCGCCCCTGAGAAATCCCGGCTCAGGCTGATCACCGCGAACGCGCAAATGACCTTTGACTTCCCGCGGTCATTCGCTCCCGCGGCCAGGAGCGGGGGCGAGGAGGGCACGGTCTCGGGGGAGCTCGTGTTTCTCGGGACCCAGCTCAACCCGCCCGTCGAGGGCTGGAGCGCGCTCACGCTCCCGGACCTGAACGGCAAGGTGGCGGTCATCCTGGACGCTCCGCCGGCGGCGGGCTCGACCCGGCCGACGATCGGGCCCGGGCCTCTCGCCGCCGTCCCGGAGCCGCTTTCTCAGGGAGAGGGGAGCCCGGGCCCTCGTGACCGTGATCCCGCCGGAGAGAGAAAAGGACCTTTCGCTCCAGGGCATCATGGGGTTCGAGGCGACGATGTCCGAGAGAATGACCTTCCCCGATATCGAGACGGGCTACGGGGAATCCGACGGCACGCCGGCGGCTTCGCCCCCGGCTCCGCTGCCGCCGCCCTTTCTCTGGGTCGACGCACGCCACGGCGACGCGGCCGTCATCCTGGGCGTGCCGCCCGCCGAGATAGAGTCGATGTTCGCCGCCGCGTCGGGGAACGCCGTTCCCGCCAGGGCCATGGGAGGCCGGACGCTCGAGATCGCGATCTACTACGACTCGCGCCGGTCGAAGACCCCGAACGTCGTCGCCTGGCTCCCGGGCGCCGATCCGAAAGCTGAGGGACGAGTACGTCATCATCGGCTCCCACCAGGACCACCTGGCGCCGCGCGACGGCCACGTCCTGCCGGGCGCCGACGATAACGGCTCCGGAACGGTGGCCATGCTCTCCCTCGCCCGGGCGTTCATCGAGGAGCGGCCCAGGCGCTCGGTCATCTTTGTCTGGCACACGGCCGAAGAGAGGGGGCTGATCGGGGCTTATCATTTTGTACAGCACTGCCCGGTCCCCGTGGAGAAGATCAGCGCCAACCTCAACCTCGACATGATCGCCCGCAACGACCCGGGCATGATCTACCTCATCGGTTCGAAGGCGCTCTCGACCGGGCTCGACGCCGCGATCCACGCCGCTAACGACCGGTCCGTGCGCCTCAGGCTGGATTACACTTACGAGAGCCCGCTCCACTCCGACCGCTTTTTCTTCCGGAGCGACCAGCTGCCCTACATCCGCTACGGCATCCCCGGTGTCTGGTTCTTTGCCGGCACGACACCGGACTACCATCAGCCCAACGACATTGTCGGACGCTGCGATTTCGCCAAGATGGAGAAAGTGACGAAGCTCGTCTACCTCACGGCCATGGACATCGGGAACCGGCCGGGATTGCTCGAGCTCGACGTCAACCCGGAGGTCAGCCGGAGGGGACCCGGGAACATGAAGTACGACTGGCGAAGGCCCGTCCCCTAAGCCTTGCCCAGCACCATCGCCAGGAGCGCCATCCGCGCGTAGAGCCCGTACTCCATTTCGCGGAAGTAGGCGGCGCGCGGGTCGTCGTCGAACTCCATGCCGATCTCGGTGATCCGCGGCAGGGGGTGCATGACGATCATCTTCTTCTTGGCCGCCTTCATGATCTCCGGAGTGATCACGTAGGCGGACTTGACCTTCTCGTACTCGGCCGCGTCCTCGAAGCGCTCCTTCTGGACACGCGTAACGTAGAGCACGTCGGTCTTGGGCAGGATCTTGCGCAGGCTCGCCTGCTCGGTCTGGCAGATGCCTTTCTCGGCGACCTCGTCCATGACGTCCTTGGGCATGCGGAGGATCTCGGGAGCCACGTAGTTCAGCGAAACCCCGTTAAAGAGCGTCAGCAGCCGGGCCAGGGAGTGGACCGTCCGCCCGAACCTCAAGTCGCCCAGCATGGTGACGGTCAGGTTGTCCAACCGTCCCAGCTCTTCCCGGATCGTGAAGGTGTCCAGCAGGGCCTGGGTAGGGTGCTCGCCCACGCCGTCCCCGGCGTTGATGACCGGCTTCTTGCAGTACTTCGCGGCCAGGGCCGCCGCGCCCACCTCGGGATGCCTGAGGACGATCACGTCGGCGTAGCACTCCAGGGTCCGGACGGTGTCGGGCAGGCTTTCGCCCTTGGCGACCGAGGAATACCGTACCTCGCTGATCGGGATGACCGCGCCGCCCAGCCTCTCCATGGCGGCCATGAACGACGAGGCCGTCCGGGTCGAGGGCTCGTAGAAGAGGTTGGCCAGGATCTTGCCCTTGAGCAGGTCGAAGGTGCCGATGCGCTCGACCATGATGCGCATCTCGTGGGCGACCTCAAAGATGTATTCCAGGTCCGGACGGCTGAACTGCTTTACCGACAAGATGTCCTTGCCGTACCAGGGGGCCTTCTGCTGGTCGCCGAACGGCAGGTAAGGACTCTTGGGTTTGGACAGCATGGGATCCTCCTTCAGGGTATCGAAAGCGAGGCGACCGCCTGGCGGATGGCCGCCAGGATGTTGCCCGGGAAGATCCCGAGCTGGAGAACGCCGTAGAGGCACAGGAAAAGGACCAGGAAGAGCGCCGGGTTTTCCATCTCGATCGCGACGTCCGGCGACGGCTCCTTCATGTACATGGTGACGATGATCCTCAGGTAATAAAACACGGACACGAGGCTGGCCAGGACGCCGATAATGACGAGCGGCGTCAGGCCCTGGCGGACCGCGGCGCTGAAGACGAAGAACTTGGCCAGAAATCCCGCCGTGGGCGGAAAGCCCGCCAGCGACAGGAGAAACACGGCGAACGCCCCGCCGATCCACGGGTACTTGAACCCCACCCCTGCGAAATCGTCAATCTCGAGGTATTCTCTTCCCCGCCGGCTCAGGCCGATCAGGGCGGCGAAGGCCCCGATGTTCATGAATACGTAGGCTGTCAGGTAGAAGACCAGGCTCGCGGGGTCGCCGGCCAGGACCGCGACCAGGATGTAGCCGGCGTGGGCGATCGAGGAGTAGGCCAGGAGCCGTTTGACGTTCGTCTGCCTGAGGGCGATCAGGTTGGCGATGATCATGGTCAGCGCGCTCATCAGCCAGAGGGCGGAGAAAACGAGCGTGGCGCCTGAGGCCGTCGGCCAGAAATCCGATAATATCCTGACGAGGACCACGAGACCGGCAGCCTTGGGCCCGACCGAAAAAAAGGCCGTCACGGGCGTCGGCGCCCCCTCGTAGACGTCCGGCGTCCACATGTGGAAGGGAACGATGGCGATCTTGAAACCGAACCCGGCCACGATGAGTCCCACTCCCAGGGTCCCCAGGAGCGAGGGCCCACCGACGCTGAATGATCGGATGACCGCCGGCAGCGCCAGCGACTCGGCCGCACCGTAGACAAACGCCAGCCCGAGGACCAAGAAGGCGCTGGCGAAGCTCCCGAGGAGAAAGTACTTGAGCGCGGCCTCGCCGGATTTCGCGTCCCGGCGCCTCATCCCCGCCAGCGCGTAGCAGGAAATCGAAAGAACCTCGAGCCCCAGGAACATGACCAGGAGGTCCCGGGTCGAGGTCATGATCATCATGCCCGCCAGTGCCAGCATGAGGAGCGCGAAGATCTCGCCATGGTTGGCGTCCTGCTCGGCCATGTATCTCATCGTCAGCAGGCTGACGAGCGCCACCGCCGCTGAGAAGAGGATCGTCAGGAAGATCGCCAGCCGGTCGAGCTCCAGAGCGCCCTGAAAATACGAGCTGCCGCGGTCCCAGGAGAGGGCCGCCAGGAAGCCGGCGGCGGCCAGGAAGGCGATGGCCACGAACCCGAGGTAACCCTTGTTTTCGCTTTTCCGGAAGGCCTCGAGGAGCAGGATAGCGAGCGCTCCGGCCACGACGGCGACGAGGGGGAAGAGGGCGGAGGCGCTACTCATCGGAACGGGCCTCCGGGAGATCGCCCTTGGCGCCGCGCCCGGGGCCGTCGGTGAGCGAGATGGCGGCCGCGCCCACCACCCTCAGCCGGGGCCCCGGCCGGCTGTCTTGGACAAAGACCCGCTCCCGGCTGTGGATCCGGTTCACGAGCGCGATGACCGAGGCGTCCATTTTGCGCAGAAATGTCTCCGGATAGGCGCCCATCCAGAACATCATGACCACGATGGGCACAAGGTAGATGATCTCCCGCTTATTCATGTCCGGGAGGGTGCGGACCCGGTCATGGACGATCGGGCCGTGCATGACGCGCTGGTACATCCAGAGAAGGTAGGCCGCGGCCAGGATGACCGTGGAGACGGCCAGGATCGCCAGGGTTGAATTGGCCTTGAAGATCCCGAACAGGCAGAGGATCTCGCCCACGAACCCGTTGAGCCCGGGGAGCCCGACGGAAGAGAGCATGGCGAGCAGGAAGAAGGCCGAAAAGACGGGCATCTTGCTGCTCACGCCGCCGAAATCCTTGATCAGGCGCGTGTGCGAGCGTTCATAGAGGATGCCCACGACCAGGAAGAGGGCCCCCGTGCTCAGCCCGTGGTTGAGCATCTGGTAGATCGCGCCCTGGATCCCCTCGACGTTCAGGGCGAAGACGGCCAGCATGATCAGGCCCATGTGGCTGACGCTCGAATAGGCCACGAGCGACTTGATGTCCTTCTGGATGAGGGCCATGAGCCCGCCGTAGATGACACCGATGAGGGCCAGGATCGCCAGCCAGGGCACGAACCGCCGGACCGCGTCGGGGAAGAGCGGCAGCGCGAACCGCAGGAATCCGTAGGTCCCCATCTTCAGGAGGACGGCGGCCAGGATGACCGACCCGCCCGTCGGCGCCTCGACGTGGGCATCGGGTAGCCAGGTGTGGAAGGGGAACATCGGGACCTTGATGGCGAAGGCCAGGGCGAAGGCCAGGAACAGCCAGGCCTGGGTCTGCGGCCTCAGGATCAGCTCCTGAAGGTCGAAGATGTTGAAAGAGTAGACGCCCGCGGCCCGGTAATAGAGCGCATAGAGAACGAAGATGGCCACGAGCATCAGGAGGCTCCCGAACATGGTCATCAGGACGAACTTCATCGTAGCGTAGATCCGGCGCGGGCCGCCCCAGACGCCGATCAGGAAGTACATGGGAATGAGCATCGCCTCCCAGAAGACGTAAAACAGGAAGAGATTGAGGGAGACAAAGACACCGATGATCCCGGTCTCAAGGAGGAGCAGGAAGATGAGATACTCCTTGACTCTCTTCCCGATGTACGTCCAGGACGAGAGGACGACGATCGGCAGCAGGAAGGTGGTCAGCAGGACGAGCCAGAGGCTGATGCCGTCGACCCCGAGATGATAGGAGATGCCGTAGCCCAGCCAAGGCGCTTTCTCGACGAACTGGGGGTCGGCCGTGCCGCCGTCGAAGCGAAAATAAAGGACGAGCGAAGCGGCGAAGACGGCCAGGGTGATGAGAAGGGCGAGATAGCGAAGCAGGCCTGTTTTCTCTTTGGGCAGGAAGATGAACAGCACCGCGCCCGCCAGCGGCAGGAACGTGACCAGGCTCAATATCGGAAAGCTTGTCATCCGAACACCAGGTAACCGATGAAGATGACCACGCCCAGGAGGATGGCGAGCGCGTAGTCCTTGACCTCGCCGCTCTGGAGATAGGCCAGGGCCCGGCCGGAGTAGCCGGCCACCCCGGCTGTCCCGTTGACCGTCCCGTCGACGACCTTGAGGTCGAAATATTCATAGACGGCATCCGAAGCCCTGAGCAGCGGGTTGACGAGGACGGCGTTATAGATCTCGTCCACGTAGTATTTCCTGTAGAGGAGCTTGTAGACCGCCGGGAAGCGGGCCACCAGCCGGTGGGGCGTCTGCGGCGACCTGAGATAGAAAACATAGGCGATGAAGATCCCACAGAGGGAAACGGCGACCGAGATCAGGATGAGAAACCACTCGGCGCCGACGCTCAGACCGCCTTCGTGGCCCCGGTGGATGACGGGCTCGAGGAACCGGCTGAAGAGGTTGGCCTTCTCGCCCAGAACGAGGGGAAGGCCCGCGTAGCCCGCGACCACGGAGAAGAATGCCAGGATGATGAGCGGCACGGTCATGACCGGCGGCGACTCATGGAGATGGGCCCTGGCGTGCTGGTCGAGCCGCTCCTCGCCGAAAAAGGTCAGAAAGATCAGGCGAAACATGTAGAAGGCGGTCAGCACCGCGCCCATGACGCCCAGCGCCCAGATAAAATACTGCCTCTCGGCGAAGGCCTGCGTCAGGATGGCGTCTTTGGAGAAGAAGCCCGAGAGGAACGGCACGCCGGCGATGGCGATCGCCCCCACCAGGAAGACGGGGTAGGTAATGGGGAGATACTTGCGCAAGCCGCCCATCTTGCGCATGTCGAGCTCACCAGATAGGGCGTGCATAACGCTCCCCGCCGATAAGAACAGAAGGCTCTTGAAGAAGGCGTGGGTCGTCAGGTGGAACATCCCGGCGGCGTAAGCCCCCACGCCGCAGCCGATGAACATGTAGCCGATCTGGGAGATCGTGGAGTAGGCGAGGACGCGCTTGATGTCGTTCTGGGTCAGGGCCATGGTCGCGGCGAAGATCGCCGTCAGGGCGCCCACCAGGCCGACGATGTGAGCGGCGACTCCCGAGTACGTGAACATCGGGTTCAGCCGGGCCACCATGTACACGCCGGCCGTGACCATGGTCGCGGCGTGGATGAGGGCGCTCACCGGCGTCGGCCCTTCCATGGCGTCGGGGAGCCAGACATAGAGCGGGAGCTGGGCGGACTTTCCGGTCGCGCCGGCGAAAAGGAGGACGGCGGCCAGCGTCGCGGCCGCGGTCGTGACGTTGCCTCCCGCGACGGCGGCGTTGATGGCCCGGAAGTCGAAGCTCCCGATGTTCCTGAAGATGAAGAACATCCCCAGGATGAAGGCGGCGTCGCCGATCCGGTTGACGATGAACGCCTTCTTGCCGGCGTTGGCGGCGGAGTGCCGGTCGAACCAAAACCCGATCAGAAGATACGAGCAGAGGCCGACGCCCTCCCAGCCGACGAACATGAGCACCAGGTTCGAGGCCGTGACCAGGATGAGCATGGCGAAGGTGAACAGGTTAAGGTAGGTGAAGTAGCGCTTGTATCCGTCTTCCTGCGCCATGTAACCGACCGAATAGACGTGAATGAGGAATCCCACGCCCGTCACGACGAGGGTCATGATCGAGGAGAGGGGGTCGAGCTGAAAAGCCAGGTCGGCCGAGAACTGGCCGGCCTGGATCCACCGGTAAAACGTCTTGATGAGGGGGAGGCTGTCGGCGGGGACCCTGAGCAGGCCGAAGAACGAAATGAGCGAAACGGCGAACGAGGCCAGGACGGCCAGGCAAGCCTGCCACGCGACGTACTTTCTCGGGAGCAGGCGGCCGAAGACAGCCAGGATGAGGGCGCTCGCGCCGGGGATGAGCGGTATCAGCCAGAACCACGCCATTGTCTAGCCCTTCATCAGGTTCATGTCTTCGGCTTTGATGGATCTTTTCTGGCGGAAGACAAGGAGGATGATGGCCAGTCCGACCGCCGCCTCGGCGGCGGCCACGGTGATGATAAAGAAGACGATGACCTGACCGGCCGTCGAACCGGCCGACCTGGCCAGCGAGACGAACGCCAGGTTGGCGGCGTTGAGCATGACCTCGACCGCCATGAACATGGTGACGAGGTCGCGCCGGACGAAAAAGGCGACGATACCCAGGACGAAGAGGACGAGGCTCAGGACAAAGAAATAGCTGATCGGGATCATTCCGCCGCCTTTTCCCTCTTCGCCAGGACAATGGCGCCGACGAGGGCGGCGACGATCAGGATCGACGTGATCTCGAAAGGATATAGGTATTCGGTGAACAGGAGCCGGCCGAGGGTCACGGGCCGGCCGATCGTCTCGCCGCCCGGGCGCCCGAGCTCCAAGAGGGTTCCCTGCATCGCCACCAGAAGCTCAGCGAGGAGGACGATGGCCAGAATCGAGGCCAGGATGCCGGCCCACTTTTTCCGCTCCGGCGGGATCCCTTGCTCGAGGTTGACCAGCATGATGACAAAGATGAACAGCACCATGATGGCCCCGGCATAGATGAGGATCTGCACGGCGGCGATGAAGGGAGCGTCGAGCAGGCCGAACAGGCCGCCGAGCGCGGCGAAGGCGAGGACGAGATAAAGGGCGCTGTAAGCCTGGTTCCGGGTGATGATCATGGCCAGGACGGCGGCGATGCACACCGTCGCCAGAAAGAAAAAGAGGATCAGGCCCATTTTCTTAAGCGAGTCGATTATATGGTGTGACCCGGGAACGGTCAAGTGACTTGCGGAAAATTATCCCTTTCGAGGGGGGCGGGTTATTCGTGACATGATTCTTTTTGACATTGGAGTGGGATTTGCTATAATAACTCTCGGTACCGCGGGGTAGAGCAGCCTGGTAGCTCGTCGGGCTCATAACCCGGAGGTCGTTGGTTCAAATCCAACCCCCGCTACCACCTCTTTTTTTCCCATCCCCGAGAAGCAACTATTTTCTGAACTTGACGGGGATTCCCCTGAGATGATAGGTGGTTTACGGCGAGGGGAGATGGACCGAACTCTCAGCCAGCGCGGTAAAGGCGTGATGTTACCGAGTTGACATCGCCGCGTTCACTTTCCATAATGGACCCTCGGATTTTCTCTAAAGGACGGCCGCCATGAGATCAGCCCGCCGCGAGACAACATCACGAATCTTCTTCGCCTTCGCCCTCGTTCTCGTCACTTCGTATCTCCTGTTGTCGCTCTCGCCCCTCAGGAGAAGCCTGACCTTCAGCCCTGGGACGAGCCAGAGCTGAGCTGCACGAGCATCATGGCCGGCCGGCTGGCCACGACCGACGGCTCGGTCATCACCGCCCACACCTGCGACGGCAACTACCGCCAGTGGCTCAAAATCGTGCCCGGGGCGAAGTACCCGGAAGGATCGACGACCAAGGTCTATACCGGCAAGATGCACACCGAGACCGTCGGCCGAGACGGCCGGCGTCACGGAAAAGGGCGAAGTCCCGCAGGCCGCGGAAACCTACAGCTTCCTCAACACCGCCTATCCCTGCCTGAACGAGCACCAGCTCGCGATCGGCGAGACGACGATCGGCGGCCGGCGGGAGCTCTTCAACAGCTCCGGCGTGTTCATGATCGAGGAGATCGAGCGCCTGATGCTCGAGCGGTGCACCACCGCCCGCCAAGCCATCAAGCTGGCCGGCGAGCTCGTCAAGCAGTACGGCTACGGCGACTTCGGGGAGTGCATCACCATCGCCGACAAGAAAGAGGTCTGGCAGTTCGAGATCTTCGGCTCGGGGCTCAAGGAGAAGGGGGCGATCTGGGCGGCGGCCCGCATCCCCGACGACCACATCGGCGTCTCCGCCAACATCCCCCGCATCTCGGAGATCAACCTTAAAGATGCCGATAATTTCCTGGCTTCGGACAACGTCATCTCCTTCGCCGTCGAGAAGGGCTGGTACGACCCCAAGAGCGGCCAGCCGTTCAAGTTCTGGGAGGCCTACAGCGGCACGAAACCGTTCTCCATCCGGGAATACTTTATCTTCAACTCGGTGGCGCCGTCGCTCGGGCTGAAGATGGATATGGAGGAGCTGCCGTTCTCGGTCAAGCCCGATAAAAAGGTCTCTGTCCGGGACATTCTGGCGCTCTACCGCCAGACCTATGACGGCACCGAGTTTGACCCCACGAAAAACCTCCTCGTCGCGGACCGGCGAACGGGCCAGCCGGGCAAAAGCCCCGCCGCCAACCCGTTCATGTCGCGCGAAACGATGATGCTTCTGGGTTCCCTGAAGCCGGAGGCCGTCGTGCGGACCCGGACGATCGCCATCGCCGGCTGTTCCTACGCGACCGTGCTCCAGTGCCGCGGCTGGCTGCCCGACCCGGTGGGCGGGGTGTGCTGGTTCGCCTTCGACAACCCGGCGGAGAGCGCCAGGTTCCCGATCTTCGCGGGAGTCACGGAGCTCCCGGCGAGCTTCGAGGTCTGCGCGCAGCACCGCTACCGGACCGACTCGGCGGCCTGGGTCTTCCGGCGGGCGAACCGCCTGGCCACGGTCCGCTGGGGAGAGACCAAGGATATCATCCAGAAGACGATCGCCGATTTCGAGGAGAAGGCCTTCCTGGAGCTCCCCTCGGTCGAGAAGATCGCCTCCGACCTTTACGGGAAAGGGGACAACCCGGAGGGAGTCAAGAAGGCCCGCGAGTACCTGACAAAGTATACGAACGATTTCGCCCGGGCGGCCATGAGTACTTATTGGGAGCTCGGAGATAAGTTCTGGACGATGTTTGCCCGCGGGTTTTAGCGGAATTCAAGAAGTTCCCCCCTCGGGTTCGCCCCCCAAGCGGCCGGATCCGGGGTCCCGCGGCTGTCTCCAAAGCGGCTTTTACAGACGGCCGCGAGAGTTTGTCAATCTTTTCCAGGCCGCCGCGACTAAACGTATGGAGATAAAAGATGGACTATCTATCTACCCCTGAGAGCGGCGCCGGTCTCTCGCCCGAATATATGAGAAGGGGAGTCCAGGTCCTGGTCGTCGAAGACGAGGCGATCATCGCCATGGATATCCTGGGCATGCTGAAGAAGATGGGTTGCGCCGAGTCCGAGGCCGTCTTTTCCGGCGAGGAGTCGGTTCAGAGGGTCGCCGAACGCCGGCCCGACCTCGTCCTGATGGATATCCGGCTCAAGGGCAGGATGGACGGCATCCAGGCCGGACAACAGATTTTTTACAAATTCGATGTTCCCGTTGTCTATCTGACGGCTTTCGGGGACGAGGCGACGATCGACAGGGCCAACGGCTCGGCCCGTTTCGGCTACCTAATGAAGCCCTTCGAGGAAAACGAGCTCCGATCGACGATCAGGAACGCGCTGAATCAGGCGTAGTGCTAAACGCGCGACGGCCTGTTCGGGCCGCGCGAACATTCATCTCACCTCTCACCTCGCGAAAAAAACCCATTCCTTTTCGACCCGTCGTGTTTTATCGGTAAGCCGCGAACGCAGATCACCCCCTCCGAATCATCTCTTCCAAGCAAGGTAAAGACAGCGTTGGGGCTCTGGAGAAGGATAAGGGAAAGGGGGCTTTCCGGGCTAGACCGGTGGACTATTATACAAGGAATCCGCCGCAGAGGGGGTCCTCGGGGTCAAGGAGGAATTCGTGGCGGCCGGTGATATAGGCGCTGCCCGTCACCTCGGGGATGACGGCCGCCTGCGGCCCCGCGTTGGTCACCGAAGCCACGCGGCCGGTGAAAACCGTTCCCAGGATGCTCTCGACCGCGAACGGTTCATCGATATCCAGTTCGCCGCGGTCAAAATGGAGTGCCGCCCGGGCGCTCACGCCCGTGCCCGTAGGGCTCCGGTCGAGCTCTCCATCAGCGAAGATACAGACATTCCGGCTGTGATGGGCCGGGTCCTGGGGGTCTCCCACGATGATCGTGCCATAGAGGAACCCCAGCTCGGGGTCCTGGGGATGGCTGATGCGCACGGCCTCCGCGACAGTGCCCTTGACACGCATCCCCAGATCGGCCAGCCGGCGCGATTCCTCAGGGACAAGACGGATTCCCGGCCCCAGGTCGCGAGCCCTGCAGAAGGCATAAAAAGCGCCGCCGAAGGCGACGTCGACCGTGATCACGCCCACGCCCGGAACCTCGACCTCGAGGTCGCGAGTCAGGACGAATGAGGGCACGTTCAGGAATGAAACCTCCTTGACCCTGCTCTCACCGAAATGAAGGCGGGCTTCGACCTGGCCCGCGGGGGTATCGATCTTGAGCACCGGCTGTTCTCTTGAAACGTCCACGAGACCGGTCTCGGCAGCCACGGTCGCCAGGGCGATGATGCCGTGCCCGCACATCGTGCTGAAGCCCTCATTATGAAGGAAAAGCACACCCAACCGGCTGTCCGGAGAGACGGGCTCGGTCGGAATGCAGCCGTACATATCGGCGTGGCCGCGCGGCTCCCACATCAGGGCGGTGCGCAGCGCGTCGAGATGTTCCCGGGCGTAACGCCGCTTTGCGAGCATTGTCTTTCCGGGGATAGGGGGGAGGCCGGAGACGATGACCCGGAGCGGCTCTCCGGCAGCGTGGGCGTCGACGGTGCGGATCCGTTGCCAACTTGCCGGAGGGTTCCAGCCTGCTATCATGTGCTGCCGCCTTGTGCTATTTCAGTTAGCCATCAAGATCAGCAAAACCATTCTATTATTCTCGGCCGTGGGCCGCAACAACCACTTCTGACGACAGGCACAGTTGCCGCCCTATTGACAACTGACTAATATCTAATATATTACATATCAGGATAAGGCCGAGGCGAGGTGTCCGATGGCTGATGAACCGCTCCTTCAAATCCAATCGCTCAAACAGCAGGTCTACGATTATCTTCGCGAAAGGATGCGCACGGGGGAGATCTCCCCGGGCTCCGAGATCAACCTTGACGAGACGAGCCGGAAGCTGGGAGTCAGCCGCACGCCGCTCCGGGACGCGCTCCTGCAGCTTGAAACGGAAGGATTCGTTACGATCTACCCCCGCCGCGGTATCGTCGTCAACCGCCTGACCCTTCAGGACGTTCGGAACCACTATGAGATCATCGGAGCTCTCGAGAGCGCGGCCCTGGTTCTCTCGTTCACCCGGCTGGCCGACCCTGAGATCCGTACGCTCGAAAAACTGGTGGAGGGCATGGATAAAGCCCTGGACGCCGGCGATTTCGACCGCTACTATGAAAATAACCTCGGCTTTCACGGCGTCTATCTCGACCTCTGCGGGAACGACAGCCTCGTGCGCCTGGTCGGGACGCTCAAGAAAAGGCTCTACGATTTTCCCCGCCAGAAGGGTTTCGTAAAAGAGTGGGAACGGACCTCGGTCGAGGAGCACCGCTCTCTTCTCGCCCTCATCACTGGCGGGAACAGGGAAGGGGCGGCCGCCTACATCCGCAACATCCACTGGTCTTTCGATGTTCAGGAGAAGTTCATTCTCAGGTACTACGACTTCCCGCCTGAGCCCGGGCCGGACCCGGCGGCATCCGGGGGATCAAGGTCTTGAGCGAAGGGCTGATTTTCGACATCAAGAAATACGCCATCAACGACGGCCCCGGCATCCGGACGACTGTTTTTTTCAAAGGCTGCCCGCTCCGGTGCCCCTGGTGCCATAATCCCGAGGGGCAGTCTTTCCTTCCGGAGGTCATGGTCCGGGCGTCGCGCTGTATCGGCGGCTGTCGGGACTGCGCCGCGGCCTGTGGGCCGGGAGCGCTCCGGATAACCGGTGATGAGCCTCTCCTGGACAAGTTCAAATGCGACCTCTGCGGCCGCTGCGCCTCCGCCTGCCCGGCCGCCGCGATCGAGATCATCGGCCGGCGTCTCGATTCCGCCGAGGTCGTCCGCGAGGTCGAAAAAGACCGTGTTTTCTATGAGGAGTCGGGCGGCGGCGTGACTTTTTCGGGAGGCGAACCGCTCGCCCAAGCGGCTTTCCTGGCCGAGCTCCTCGACGCCTGCCGGGAACGCGGCCTCAGCACGACGGTCGACACTTGCGGCTACGCGCCGCCCGAAGCCGTTTCGCTGGTCGCCGGCGGCGCCGACCTCTTCTTCTTCGACCTCAAGATCATGGACGAAAAAAGGCACGATGATATCACCGGCCAGCCGAACGGGGTCATCCTCGAGAATCTCAGACGGCTCGTCCGCCTGGGGAAGAAGGTCGTCATCCGGCTGCCGCTCATCGCCGGCGTCAACGACGACGAGTCCAACATCCTGGCGACCGCGGCTTTTCTTCGCGCGCTGGGCACAGTGACGGACGTCAGCCTCCTGCCTTACCACGCGCTCGGCCGTAACAAGTACCGTTGCCTCAACAAAAAGAGCCGGGCGGACGCTTTTTCGGCGCCCTCACCGGAGAGGCTCGCCCGGATCACGAAAGACTTCGAATCCCACGGACTCAAGGTCAGCCTGGGAGAGTGAACCATGAACAAGAGGATCGAACGGCTTCGCACGGCGAGTCTCGAGGCGAAACCCAGTCTGTCGGCGGAGCGGGCCGTGCTCATGACCGAGTTCTACAAAAACAATTCCCGCGCCACCTTGAGCGCCCCGATGAAGAGGGCCCTGGCCTTCCGGCACCTGCTCGAAAACAGCTCCATCCCGATCGGGGAAGGGGAGCTCATCGTCGGCGAGCGGGGGCCGGCGCCCAAGGCGACGCCCACTTATCCCGAGATCACGGCCCACAGCCTCCCAGACCTCGATATCCTCGACAGCCGGCCGAAGACCTCGTTCAAAGTCAGCCCGGAGACCCGGAAAGCCTACGAAGAACTCGTCATTCCGTTCTGGAAAGGCCAGACCGTCCGCGAAAAGATCTTCGCCGAGATGGACGGGCCATGGCTCGAAGCCTACGGAGCCGGCGTCTTCACCGAATTCATGGAGCAGCGGGCTCCCGGCCACACCGTCCTCGACGACAAGATCTACAGGAAAGGTTTCGAGGATTTCAGGGAAGATATCCGCCGTTCGCTCGCCGCGCTCGACTTCAGCCGGGACCCCGGCGCTTTCCGGAAAAAAGAGGAGCTCGAGGCCATGGCGGCGGCCGCCGACGCCCTGATCATCTTCGCCGAGAGGTACGGAGATAAGGCCCGCCGGCTGGCGGCCGCCGAGAAGGACGCCGCCCGAAAAGCCGAGCTCGAGAGGATCGCCGCCAACTGCTTCCGAGTTCCAAGACACGCCCCCCGGGATCTCTGGGAAGCTCTCCAGTATTACTGGTTCGTCCACCTGGGCGTGATCACCGAGCTCAACACCTGGGACTCCTTCAACCCGGGCCGCCTGGACCAGCATCTCTATCCTTTCTACAAGAAGGGACTCGAGGACGGCTCGCTCACGGAAGAGACGGCCCGCGAACTCCTCCAAGCTTTCTGGATCAAGTTCAACAACCAGCCGGCGCCGCCCAAGGTGGGCGTCACGGCCGAGGAGAGCGGCACCTACACCGATTTCTGCCTGATCAATATCGGCGGCCTGGCCGGCGACGGCGCCGACGCCGTGAACGACTTATCGTTTCTTCTCCTCGACGTCATCGAGGAGATGCGCCTTCTCCAGCCGAGCTCAATGGTCCAGGTCAGCCAAAGATCGCCCGACCGGCTCCTCGACCGCGCCCTGCGGATCGTCAGGACGGGGTTTGGCCAGCCGTCGCTCTTCAACTCCGATGCCATCATCCAGGAAATGGTC
Organism: Candidatus Aminicenantota bacterium; assembly: GCA_963764885.1. Lineage (GTDB taxonomy): Bacteria > Acidobacteriota > Aminicenantia > Aminicenantales > UBA8522 > CAVSCD01. The sequence goes on along the minus strand of CAVXUH010000006.1, from coordinate 39,666 downwards.
CGTCAGGGAAAAAGCCTCCAGGATGCCCGGAGCGGCGGCGCCAGCGGCTGCGTCGAGGCCGGCATCTTCGGAAAGGAAAATTACAGCCTCACGGGCTACTTCAACCTGCCCAAGGTCCTCGAGATCGCTCTCCACGGCGGCCGGGACCCGCGGACGGGAAAGATGATCGGCGCGGCCACGGGCGAGGCCGCCAATTTCTCGTCCTACGACGAGCTCTTCGAGGCCTTCCGGAAGCAGATCAACCACTTTATCGAGATCAAGGTCCGGGGCAACGGCATCATCGAGAGGATCTACGCCGAGTATCTGCCGGCGCCGTTCCTCTCGCTCCTCATCGACGACTGCATCGCCAAGGGGCGCGATTACCATGACGGCGGCGCCCGCTACAACACCTCCTACATCCAGGGAGTCGGGATCGGCACGGCCGCCGACGCCCTGGCCTCGCTCAAGTACCACGTCTATGATCAGAAGGACCTTCCCATGCCGGAGCTGCTTCGGGCGCTCGCCTCGGATTTCGACGGGTGTGAGGGGCTCCGTCAGCGCCTCGTCAACAAGACCCCCAAATACGGGAACGACGACGATTACGCGGACGGCGTCATGGTCTCGGTTTTCGAAGCCTATCACGCCGCCGTGGACGGCCGGCCCAACATGCGGGGCGGCCGGTATCACATCAACCTGCTGCCCACGACCGTCCACATCTACTTCGGCCGCGTTACCGGCGCCCTGCCCGACGGGCGCCGGGCCGGGGAGCCGCTCTCGGAAGGCGTCTCGCCCGTCCAAGGGGCCGACCGGCAGGGGCCGACGGCGGTCATCAAGTCCGTGGCCAAGATGGACCACCTGCGCACCGGGGGCACGCTCCTCAACCAGAAATTCACCCCCCAGCTCCTGGCCACGGACGGCGGACTCACCAAGCTCCGCCAGCTCGTCCGGTCCTATTTCCGGCTCGACGGGCACCACATCCAATTCAACGTCGTCACGGCCGAAACGCTCCGCGACGCGCGGAGGCACCCCGAGCGATACAGGGACCTGATCGTGCGGGTCGCGGGCTACAGCGATTATTTCGTCGACCTCGGGCCCGACCTCCAGGAAGAGATCATCCGGCGCACGGAGCATACTTCCGCCTAGTTTCCTCCCGCCGTCGATGGGGCGGACGGGAATGGCGCCCCGAAGACCCCCGTAGCGGAAGGGGACCGGCGGGAAGCGGAGTCTTCGGAGCGACCATCAGAATAGCGGCGGAGCGACTCGGAGCCGCTATTCTGCGAAATCTCCTAAAAAAGCTCTTGGCTATAAGTTCGCCCGGGGGCCGGGGGGATGGGGGCGCATCACCGTCCGACCCTGATGGACGGCGGTTATCAGGCAGCGTTGTTGAATTATGGGGGCTAATCTGCTATAGGAATTGAGTCGGATTTTTGCGTCCATTCGAGGTGGAACCCATGTTCAAGCCCGAAACATACAGGGAGCGACGGCTGAAGCTCAAGCAGCAGGTCGGTTCGGGTCTCCTGGTCTTTCCGGGAAACGACGAGGCCCCGATGAACTATCCCGCCAACCACTATCCCTTCCGCCAGGACAGCTCATTCCTCTACTTCTTCGGGCTGGACTCGCCCGGCCTGGCGGGCGTCATCGACGTCGAGGCCGGCACGGACATGATCTTCGGCGACGACGCCACCCTGGAGGATGTGATCTGGGTAGGCGACGTCCCGAAGCTCAAGGACCGGGCCCTCGAAGCCGGCGTCGTCAAGACAGCGCCGTTCGCCAAGCTCAAGGAAAGTCTCGGCAAGGACGCCAGGAAAAAGAGACGCGTCCACTTCCTCCCGCCTTACCGCTCGGATACGGCGGAGAAGCTCTCGGATTGGCTGGGCCTGCCCGCCGGCTCGGTCCGGCGGAGTGCCTCGGAAGAGCTCACCCGGGCCGTCGTCGCCCAACGGTCGACCAAGACCGACGAGGAAGTCGCGGAGATAGAAAAGGCGATCGAGGTCACCCGCGAGATGTTCCTGGCGGCCATGACATCGGCCCGGCCGGGGCTCACCGAGCGGGAGGTCATCGGCGAGGTCGAAAGAATTGCCCTGGCGCGCGGCTATCCCACGGCCTTCCCGACGATCCTGACACTGAACGGGCACGTGTTCCATAACGTCTATCACGGCAACACGCTCGAGAAGGGAAAGCTCTTCGTCATGGATGCGGGCGTTTCGACCCCCATGGGCTACGCATCGGACGTCACGCGAACCCTCCCCGCCGCCGGCAAGCTCACCCCCAAGCAGCGGGGCATCTATGAGATCGTCCTCGCCGGCCAGAGCCATGCCCTGGGCATGATCCGGCCCGGCGTGAAGCACAAGGACATCCACCTGGCGGCGGCCTGGGTGATGGCCCAGGGCCTGAAGGACCTCGGCCTGATGAGGGGCGATATCGACGATGCGGTCGAAGCCGGGGCCCATGCCCTCTTTTTCCCCCACGGCCTGGGCCACATGCTGGGCCTCGACGTCCACGACATGGAAGGCTTGGGAGAGAATTCCGTGGGCTACGATGAGACTGTCGAGCGCAGCGACCAGTTCGGTTTGGCTTACCTGCGGATGGCGCGGCGCCTCGAGCCGGGATTCGTCCTGACCTGCGAGCCCGGCATCTATTTCATCCCGGCGCTCATCGACTGGTGGAGGGGGGAGGCGAGGCACGCCGATTTCATCGATTACGATAAGGTCGATGACTATCGCGATTTTACGGGCGTCCGGATCGAGGATGATGTCCTGGTGACCCCCAAGGGCAGCCGCGTGCTCGGGAAATCCATCCCCAAGACGGTCAAGGATGTCGAGAAGATCATGGCCGGAGGAAAATCCTGACCGCAAAGATCGCGCTCGTCCAGCAGCACGCCGCCGCCGATCGGGCGGACAACCTCAGGCGCGGCGTCGCGGCCTTCCGGGAGGCCGCCGGGGCGGGGGCGCAAATAGTTGTCTTCCCCGAGCTCTCCTTCCTCAGGTTCCTGCCCGAACGGCCGGCCACCCCAGAGTCGCTGGACCAGGCGGAGACCATCCCCGGTCCGACCACGGACATTTTCGCGACGCTGGCGCGGGAGCTGGGCGTCGTCACCGTCATCAACCTCCTCGAGCGGGACGGCCGGCGGACCTACGATTCGTCTCCGGTCATCGACGCCGACGGCGAGATCCTCGGGACGGTGCGCATGGCCCACATCATGGAGGCACCCGGGTTCCACGAGAGCGGGTTCTACGCGCCCGGCGGGAGCGCCGAGCTGGTTTTCCCGACGGCGCGCGGCCGGCTGGGCGTGGCCATCTGCTACGACCGCGCATTTCCCCGAGTACATGCGGGCCCTGGCCCTTCAGGGGGCCGAGATCGTCGTCGTCCCCCAGGCCGGCGCCGTGGGGGAGTGGGCGCCCGGCGTCTTCGAGGCCGAGCTTCAAGCAGCGGCCTTCGAGAACGGCTACTTCGCGGCCCTGGCGAACCGGGTCGGGAAGGAGGATGTCGATGAGTTCGCGGGCGAATCCTTCGTTGTCGACCCCGGGGGCCGGGTGGTGGCCCGGGCCGGCGCGGGGAAGGACGAGATCCTTTACGCCGAATGCGATCTCTCCGAGGCCGGCCGATCCTTCGCCCGCCGGCACTTCCTGAAAGACCGCCGGCCGGACCTCTACTCCCGCCTCAAGCTGACCAAGTGATCCCATGAACGCCTGGTACGTCATCAACACCAAACCCAAGAGGGAGCTGCAGGCTGCCAAGCTCTTTGCCGAAGGCGGATATACCTGTTATATTCCCGTCTACCGGCAGGATAAGCGCATCACTCCCTTTTTCCCGGGCTACGGCTTCCTTCAATTCAGCTTCCCGGACGATTATCAGACGGTCAGATACACGCGCGGCGTTAAGAGCGTCGTCGGCGACGGCAACGGACCGATCCCCATCCCGGACGAGGCCGTGGACAGGATCAAGGCTCGGGAAGTCGGCGGCCTGATCGAGCTCGAAAAGCACGGCGAAACTCCCAAGGTCGGGGACGAGATCGAAGTCGCCGAGGGACCGCTCAAAGGCCTGAAGGGCATCTTCAAAAGGGAGATCGGAGACAAAGAGCGGGTCATGATCCTCCTGAGCTACGTTTCCTACCAGGGACAGCTCCTGATCGAAAAAGACAAGCTCAAGAAGATACGTCCGTGAGGTGATCAGCGCATGAATATCCCGATCATCGACCTCAAAGCCCAATATGACACCATCCGGGACGAGGTCAACGCTAAGGTTCTGGGCGTGCTTGCCTCCCAGAACTTCGTCCTGGGCGCCGAAGTGAAGGCGCTCGAAGAGGAGATCGCGCGCGTACAGCGGCGTGAAATACGCGGTGGGCGTGTCTTCGGGCTCCGATGCCCTGATCATCTCGCTCATGGCCCTGGGCATCGGCTCGGGCTGTTCGGTCGTCACCAGTCCCTTCACCTTCTTTGCGACCGCCGGAGCGATCGCCCGGCTTGGGGCCCGGCCCGTCTTTTGCGACATCGACGAGCGCACGTTCAACATCCATCCGGACAGCGCCGAGGCCGCGCTCCAGAGGGAAAAGCGGGCCGGACGACTGGCCCGGGTCCGGGCGGTCCTGCCTGTCCACCTCTACGGACAGTGCGCGGACATGACCCCGCTCATCCGCCTGGCCAAGAGATTCGGACTGTGGGTGGTCGAAGACGCCGCCCAGGCTGTCGGCTCGGAGTACCGGACGCCGAAGGGAGTCCGCAAAGCCGCCGCCATGGGAACGATGGGGACGCTCTCTTTTTATCCCTCGAAAAACCTGGGGGGGTACGGGGACGGGGGCATGGTCCTCACGGACAGCCGGCGGCTGGCCGACAAGCTCCGGGTCCTCCGCGTCCACGGCGGGGTCAGGAAATACCACTACAAGCTCCTGGGGGGCAATTTCCGCCTGGACGCTCTCCAGGCGGCCATCCTCCGGGTAAAAGTCCCTCACCTCGGGGACTGGCAGAAGAAACGCCGGGAGCGGGCCGCATACTACGACACCAAGTTCGCGGAAACGGGGCTGGCCGCCGCGGGCCTCGTCACGCCGCCCCAAGCCGTCTATAAGGACGGCGGCCCGGAAAATTACCACACCTATCACCAATACGTCATCCGCGCCAAGAACCGGAACCGCTTGCAGGCGTTCCTGAAGGAGAAAGGCGTCGGCACCTCGATTTTCTATCCGCTGTCGCTCCACGAGCAGGAATGCTTCTCGTACCTCGGCCACAAGCGGGGAGACTTCCCGGTCTCGGAGAAGGCGGCGCGGGAGGTCCTGGCGCTGCCCATGTTCCCCGAGCTCACGGAGGAGCAGCAGGATTACGTCATCGCTTCCATCAGGGAATTTTACGACTGAGGTATTTCGGGCCGGACAGCACCCTCGGCAGGCGCATCAAAATCCCGCCCCGGGGGGGCAATTTTATAGATTGCCGGGACGGGATTGTCAATCCCGACCCGATTGCGCATGGGAAAGCGACATGAACGAGCATGAAGGGACATCAGAGGACATCGAAGGGGATTTCAATAGATCAGTGGCACGTGCCACAGGAATGGCTCGAGCACGTCCCGCAGGAGTTCGAGGACGACTTGACCCGGCTCACCCCGCCCCCGATGCCGAAGGCGGAAATCAGCTTCTCCACCTCGGCCGCGCCGCACTCGGGGCAACAAACCCCCTTCTCACCGCCCATGCGGACGAGGGCCTCGAACCGGTGGCGGCACTTCCTGCAAACAAACTCGTATATCGGCATAGGCTAATATTTTAATAAAATCGATAGATTAAGTCTACCCTATGGCCACTCTTGCGGTATTTCCGTTTCTGCCATGAAACGAAATCAAAATCAGGGAGATTCCGGTTCTATTTGAGCAAGGCGATGGCCTCGATCTCGACGCGGGCGTCGCGGGGCAGCCGGGCCACCTGGATTGTCGCCCGGGCCGGAAACGGAGCCTTGAACCCCTCGCCGTATACCTGGTTCATCCGGCCGAAGTCATTCATGTCCAGGAGAAACACGGTCGTCTTGACGACCTTGTCCAGCGAACTCCCGCCCGCCTCGAGGACCGCCGCGAGATTTCTCAGGACCAGCCGCGTCTGGTCCTCGATCGAGCCCGTGTTCAACTCGCCCGTCACCGGGTCGATCGCCACCTGCCCCGAGGCAAAAACCAGCCCGCCGCCGATGACGGCCTGGGAATAGGGGCCGATAGCCTTGGGAGCCTTGTCGGTCTTGACTTCCCGCTTGTTATCCATTTTTCCTCCTGTCCCGGGGAACGCCCGCCGGCCGAGGAACGTCAGCCCGGCCAAACCCGCGATCGCCTCTCTGCGTTTCATTCCCGGATCTCCTTTTCTGGCCTCAACTCAGGACGACGATCCGCACGGGAACGGTCTCGGTCCTTTTCCCGTCCCGGACCGCCGCCGCCATTATTGTAAACGAGCCCGGCCGGAGATGCCAGAACATCGAATAGGGATGCGTCGTCTCGCCGGCCTTGCGGCCGTTGATCCACCACTCGATGCGTTCCGGGTTCACGCCCTCGGGAACGGCGGCCCTGAGCAGTATGCGCTGGTGTTCCGTCCGAAGTACGGGGTCGATCCGGAAGACATCGCCGTCAAGGGGAAACGAAACCGCCAGACCTGCCCCGCGGCCGGCAGCCGGCCTTGACGCGGTAAGGACACCGTCCCTTTCGCGGTGCAGGCTGCAGACCGAGGCCGGTTCCGTCCCGCGGATGAAGATCTCTTCGACGGCCCCCGGGCAGGCCCCTCCGGGCAACATCCCGGACTGGGGGCAGATACGGACTCTCGAGATCCCCTCCGGCGACGCGAAACCTGTCCAGTCTTCCCTCCGGTTGAGAAGAAGCATGATGTCCCGGAAGAGAGGGCCGCAGCCTGTGATACCCGAAACGTTGTGCATCGGCCGGCCGCTGAAATTGCCCACCCAGATCCCGACCGTCCAGTCCGGAATGAAGCCCACGGTCCAGTTATCCCGGAAGTCCTTCGAGGTGCCGGTCTTCGCGGCGACGGAAAAAGGCAGGCTGAGGGACGTGTTGTAGCCGAAAGAAGGAACTCTGGCATCCCGGTCCGCCAGGATATCCGTGACCACGTAGGCAACCTGGGGCGAGAAAACCGCCGACGGCCGGACCGCCCCGGGCCGGCGGATCTCTCCCGCCGTCGTCCGCCATTCGAGCACCGCCTGGACGGGGAGGTAGCCGCCGGCCCTGGCCAGCGCCGAGTAGGCGCCGGCCAGTTCGAGCAGCCTGACCTCACCGTTGCCCAGCGTCAGGCCGACACCGTAGTAGCCCGGGTCCATGTTCAGCGTGGACAATCCGAGCGATTGCAGCCGGCGAAGGAGCAGATCCGGGCCCACCGCGTCCAACAGGGCGACCGCCGGCACGTTATAGGAACAGGCGAGGGCTGTCCTCAGGCTCATCGGCCCGTGGTACTTTCGGTCGTAGTTTTGAGGCGAGTAGGCGCCTCCGCCGACGGCGGATTGGAAGGGCGCATCTTCGATGATCGAGCCGGCCGTCAGGCCCTTTTCGAGCGCGAGCGCGTAGGTGAAGGGTTTGAGCGCCGAGCCGGGCTGGCGCAGGGCCAGCGCGCCGTTGACCTGGCCGCCGTTCTCCCCGTCAAAATAATCCCGCGAGCCGACGAGGCTCCGGACCTCGCCCGTGCGGTTGTCGAGGACGACCAGGGCGCCGTTCGTGATACCCCGGTCCCGGACCGCGTCGAGATACCGCCGGAGCATCACTTCGAGCTTTTCCTGGAGCGCGCCGTCGATCGTCGTTACGACAGAGGCAAGGCGCGGCCGCTCGGCTTCGGGAATCAGGCTCAGGACATAATCGCAAAAATGGGGAGCCCGGAATCTCTCCTCCCGCGGGGCGATTCGGAATCGCTCCGCCAGGGCGCGGCGCGCTTCATCGCGCGTCACCAGCCCGAGACCGGCCAGCCTGGCGATGAGATCCTGCTGCTTCTTTTGGACTTGGGCGAGCGATCGATACGGATTGAGGAGCGAGGGCGAGCGGGGGACGGCCGCCAGGAGCGCCGCTTCCGCCAGGCTGAGTTGGACGGCGGGCTTGTCGAAATAGAGACGGGCGGCGGCCTCGATCCCTGAGGCCTGGTTGCCGTAGGAGATGCGGTTCAGGTATTCGACGAGGATGCCGTTTTTGGAGAGTGTCCGCTCGAGGCGCATCGCCAGCCAGGCTTGGGCGATCTTCGTCCCGAACGTCCGGGGGCCGGGGTAGACGCTGCGGATGACTTGCTGGGAAATGGTCGAGGCCCCCGAGACCACCCGGCCGTGACGCAGGTTCTGCCAGGCCGCCCTGAGGATCGACAATCCGTCCACGCCACGGTGGGAAAAAAAATACCGGTCCTCGGCGGCGATCGTGGCCTTGACGAGGAAGGGGGAGACCTCGTCGAGCGCGACCCAACGGCACCGTCCGCCCGCATCCGACAGGACTTCCCGGAGGAGCGCGCCGTCCCTGTCCAGGATCCGGAGAGACACCACCGGCCCGGGGCGGAGCCGGCCCGCGGGCAGGGGCACGAGGGTCGAGAGGGCGAGACCGGCGCAGAGCACGAGGCCGAGCGCCAGGAGCTTCCTGGCCACCCTCCATCACCTCCCGATCCTGACGACTCTTTCGGCGCTCCGGCCGAACACCTCGGGGGCATACATTTGTTCGACCTTCGTCCCCGGCTGACCGAAAACGCCGGTGCTCAAGGCCCTCGCCAGATAGCGGTGGACGTGGATCCCCGGCGCCAGAGAGTCGGCGAAGAGAAGCACGCGGTCGTCGCGCATCTCGACATGGCTGAACCCCTCCCAACGCTCTCTCCAGGATTGCGGGTCCAGCGCCTCGAGCTTTCGCCGGTCTTCTTCGCTTTCCGTGACGAAAGCGGGATTGACGGCCTCGAGCCCGGCGGGGAGCGGGTCATCGACGACGACGAACAGGCTTTCCCGCGGCACGGCGACCTCCAGCGTGACGACGACGAGCGAGCCGGCGGGGATGCCCTCGAGGGACCGCCCGTCCTCCGACTCGATCCTTTTCGAGACGGCGATGCCCTCGTCGCGGGGCTCGAGTCTTGTGTTTGGCGCGTAGGTCAGCCGGGTCCCATAATAAAGGATGCCCCGGCCGGATTTTTCGACCGCCAGGTCGAGGGCCGGGCCCCCGGCCGTTCCCAATTCGGAAAGCTGAACCCGGGCTGACTGCGGCTTGGCGTCCGCACCCTGGAAGGGAACATCCATGATCGCCTTCCCGGCCAGGCTGATCCGGGCCCGGAAGTCGGGCGGCTCAGGCTCCATTTTACGATAATAGTCGCTCAGGGCATAGAACGCATAGAAATTTTCCTGGGTTGAAAGCGCCGGCCGCGATCCCAGCTTCTGCACGAGCCAGCGGGCCATAGCCGGCAGGAGAGGATGGTCGACGCCGGTCTCGAGGAGCGTCTGAAAGATGATGGCCGAGGTCCTCAGGTTCGAGGCGTAGATCCAGCCTCCGCCGTCCGGGACATCGTCTTCAAAGTGGGCCGTTTCCGGTGTCACCTGCATTTTGTTAAGAAGCTCCTGCAGGAGCGCCTCACGGGCTTCGGCAGGACCCTTGACCAGGTTGAGGGCTTTGAGCAGGAGCGCCTTGCCGAAGAGGCTGAGCTCTTTCCGTTCGACGAAGAGCTTTTCTTGGTAGCCGGGCTGCGGCTGTCCGGCGAGGGCCAGGACATAAAGCGCCAGCGCCCGCGTCGTCTTCCATTCGCTCGTCGCCCAGTAAGAGTTGCCGGCGGGCCAATCCCACCTCAGGAAATTCTTGAGATACTGAAGGGCCCCCTCCAGGCCGTTCCTGTTTATGGAATAGCCCGCCTCGGAGGCGCGGATGAGGGCCAGGGCCGCATAGCCGGTCAGGAACGGCGACGCCTGCCGGGAGTCGGGCCAGGCTCCCAGCCCGCCGCCGTCCTTCTGGCAGCCCCAGATGTCGCGGATGCCTTTTTCGACATAGCGGCGGATCTCTTCGCGGCTCCAGGGGCTCAGCCGGAAGTCGATGATGAGCTTCTCGGCAAGGATGAACGGCAGGAGAGCGCTCAGGCGCTGCTCCAGGCAAAGATAGGGATAATCCGTCAGGGACCGGACCGGCGCCTTGAGCCCCAGTAGGGCGGACGCCGAAGCCCCGACTTCGAGCCGGGATTCGGCAGGGAATACCTTATCAGGAACAGCGATCTTCTCGAGAGCCGCGTCTTGAGTCTCGCCGAAGGTCGCCACGGTCTCGGTCGGACGGGGCAGATGGACGGGGACCACCGCCTCCAGGGCATCGGTCAGGTCGCCCAGCCCGGCGCGGAAAGCGAGGGTGGCCTGTCCCGGGTCGGAGGCTTCGAAATCGAACCGGACCTCCCGGCTCTCCCCCGGCCCGAGAGTCACGCTCCGCTCGAGCGGGCCGCCGCTCGCGCGAAGGCCCGTTGCCCGGGCGCTCAAGGTGGCGGCGCCCCGCGTGTCGGTGAAATTATGGATGACGACGCCGCCCGAAAACGCGTCGCCGGCGCGGACAAAGCGGGGGAGGGCGGCCTGGAGCATCAGCTTTTTGGAAACGCGGAAGCTGACCTCGCCGCGGCCGAAATCGGAATCCCGCGTCTGCGCGACGGCCATGACGCGGAAGGTCGTCAGGTTGTCCGGGAGCGTGAAGCTCACCCGGGCCTGCCCGCTTTCATCCGTTACCAGTGAGGGATTCCAATAAGGCGTCGCCCGGAAATCCCCCCGGAGCTCGACCTCGGACAGGCTGAGGGACGGCGCGGCAGCCTCTTCCTCGCCGCCGCCGCCGGGTTCCTCGCCCTTCTCTCCGTACTCACGTTGACCGATGACATGGATCAGGGATTCGGCCGTCCTGACGGAGAGCGGCCGCTCGCCGTAGAATTCGGAGAACGGGTCCGGCGTCTGATAGCCGATCAGGTTGAGGACGCCGGCGTCGGCGACCGCCACGGCCAGCGAGGCGCGGCGGCCCCGGCCGCCCGCATCCTTCACCTTGAAGCTCAAGGTGACGGTTTCTTTCGGCCGGTATTCTTCCTTGTCCTTCTGGACCTCGACGGCCAGGCGCTTCTCGACCGGGTCGACGCTCAGGCCGATATAGCCGATCTTGAACGAGGGCTTGCCCAGGTCCTGGAACTCAGCCGGTTGGCGGGCGGCTGACCGGCCCTGGATGAGGAGGACCGAGACAAAGACGTTGGGGATGTACTCGGGCCTGATCGGCACCGCGATCTCGGTCGAGGTGCCCTCGATATCAATGACCCGGCTTTCGAGCACGAGCTCGCGCTCGACGGTGACGAGCGCCTTGGCCTTCTCGTAAGGGGACTTAACGAGGATCCTGGCCTCGCCGCCGGGCTGATAGCTCTCCGCATCGGGAACGAGCTCGATCGAATCATCGTCCCGCCTTTCCCAGGGAACATAATCGTGCCCGGTGACGTAAAACGACGTCGTCGTGGTGAGGGCGTTGCCCCTGGCATCGGCCCCCGACGCGAGCATAAAATAGAAACCGGATTTGTCGGGCGTGAAAGTCACGGCGCCGGGCTCCGTCCCGGTCACGAGGTCGTGGCTCGCGACCTCGGCATCCTCTTTTTGGGTCAGCCAGCGGAGTCGGCCGCCCACGCCGGATTTCCTGACGGACCGCCACTCGCGCCGGACAAGTTTGACCTGGAGCTTTTTCCCCTCCAGCAGCCTGCCCTTGGGGTCGGCGGCGATAACCTCGACGCTCATTGTCTTCCCTTTTTCGAGGAACGACGTCCCGGGCTTCAGGCCGATGTAGAAGTCCCCGCGGTGAACGATCGTCTGTATCCTGTTCGAGATGGACCGCCGGCTTGGGCTCGAAACCGTCGCCTCGAGCGTCGCCAGGATGGAATCCTTCTCTTTTTCCGGGCGGAGCGGCAGCCGCACCCGCAGCTTGCCCTCGGCGTCGAGGGGGCCGGCTCCGGAGGCGGCCAGCCGGCTCGGGGTCTCCTCCTCCTCGATTCCCCAATCCATTTCGTTGCCGAAGACAAAACCCTTGGGACCCGGTGGAGAGAACTGCGTACGGTCGAAGCGCAGGTGCCAAGTGACAGGCTGGCCCCCCATGGCGCCGCCGAAAAGATACCTCGCCCGGACCTCGCCCTCATAGTTTTCGCCGAAGACGTAATCGGAATCCTGCGTCCGGAGGAGGACTTCGAACTCGGCGGGACGGAAGGCTTCGACCCGGAAGGTGCCCGAAAGCGCGGCCTCTTTCTCTCCCGGAGCCGCCGGCGGCACCTTGACGGTGATTGCGTAGTAACCCAAGGCGGCGTCCTCCGGCGGGCTGAAATCGAAGGCGAGCGACCCGAATTCGTCGAGCGGCGCCTCGCCTTTGGCAACGGATTTCTGAAAGGGATCCTGGATCTCGAAGGAGAGGGGCGCGCCGGGGGCGGGGACCACCCATCGCCCTCCCTCGCTCCTCCGGACGATAGCCTTGATGTGCACATCTTCGCCGGCGCGGTAGATGCCGCGGTCGGTAAAGAGATAGCCCTGGACCGGCGAGGTCCGGGGGGACCATTCATAAGGGATGTTGAACCGGTAGGGGTCGATCCCCGTTCCCCATTCGGAAGAGGCGAAGGCCGTATCCCGCCCCCTCGTGACAAAAACCCACTGCCGGGGCTCCGCCCATTCCTCGCGGCTCGTCAAACCCAGGGCCCGCCAGCCGGGCGCGGAGGCCTTGCCGGCGGCGTCCGTCCGGCCTGTCCATTTGATTCGATTGGCATCGTCGCGGATCTCGACCGAAGCGTCGGCAATGGGGAGCCCGGTCTTGAGCTCTGTGACCCATACCAGGTCGTTCTCGGGTGAAAACTTGGCTGAGACGCCGAGATCCGTGATTTGGATACAGACCTTGAGGTACCTCTCCCAATCGCCCGGGGGCCGGTTCGGGTCGACCTGCAGGAAGAGCCAGCCGTATTTCTCGGGGATGAGGGGCGCCAGCTCGAGCGGCACGACGGCCCGCTTGTTTCGCGGGGTCTTGAACCGGACGTCCTTTTGGACAGAGAAGAACCCGTCGGCCGGAGCGTATTTCTCATTGGGCCAGAAAAGCTTTGGGTTGTTGAGGAGAGGGATGAGGTCCTCCCTGCCCACCCGCGCTCCCTGGAATGAGGCGGCCTCGGCGTTCAGGACCGAGATCGGGTACCGGGCCTCTCCGTAGGCCTCGAGAACGCCGTAGCCTGTGGTCATGCGGACCGATGGCGGAAAAGAGCCCGTAGTGAAGGAAAAATCGACCCTCCGGCCCAGCTTGTTCCCGAATTCATCGGCCAGGTCCGCGTCGAGCCATCCCGAGTATGTCATCTCCGGCTCGCAAGGCAGGCTCAGCCAGATAGTGTCGTTGGCCTGGTCCCAGCTGCCGTAGTAATCGGGGATGGTGAGCGCCGGCTCGAAATGGATATGCCCGACGATATCTTTATAGGCGACCGGGTTGGTGAACTTGAACTCGACCTGTTCGCCGGGAGCCAGCCTCTCGGTCCTGGCAAGGCCCATAAACTCGAATACCCGATAAGTCTCGAACCTGAAGGCTTGGGTTTCCTCGAGCCCGAGCGGTCCCTCTTTGGGAATAAAGCCCTTCTCGACCCGGAACTCATAAACCGTCGCCGGCTCCAAACGCGGACGCGGCTCGACGAGCAGCGCGCACTCCGGCGGGACTTCCAGCTCTTCCTTTTTGAGCGCCTCGGCCGAAGGGTGGGCGACGCGAAGGCTCCATTTCTTCTCGCGGCCCCTGTCGTCGGCGCCGATGAGCGAAAAGCGGTCCTTGGCCCGGCCGCTGTCGACGGGTTGATTGAAGACGAGAAGCACGCGCGTGTCGGGCTTCAGCCATTTCTGCCGGTCCGTCGGGAAATGCCGGACGAGCCGCGGCCGCGCCGTCTCAAAGCTCCAAGAAAAATCCCCGGCGAGAGAGACGCCGTCGAGCGCGCGCGTCCCGGCCGGGACGGTCACCCTGAACGGGGTCGCATAGGCCAGCCGCCGCTCGGGCGTGAAGGCGAGTGTTTTGGTGCCGAGCCAGCGCGTCCTGCCGACGGCCGGCGGGGCGATCTTGAGGAGCGCGGGCCCGCGCCCCTCGGGCAGGGACTCCAGGGCCGTCATCGGGCGGTCGAAAATGACCACGATGCTCTCCGACTCCAGGGACGATTCCGTCGGCCCCTTGGGAGTCACGGTCAGGATCCGGAGGCCGGAAGCGGCGCCCGCTTGAATCTGCGGCGCGGCCGCCGGGCCGGGGGCCGCGGGCTTCTCCTTTTTGCGGCAGCCGGCGAAAAACGCGCCGAACACTATCGCAAAAGACAGGGCACAGGAGATGGTTCTTTTGCTCATAGGGATCTCCTTCCGGGACAGGCCCCCGTCGGGATCTCCGGCTCAGCCGAGCTCGGCGAGCGTGGCGCCGAGGAACTTCCAGAAATCCTCGACCGACGGGCAGTTGACCCTTTCCTCGGGCGAGTGAGGGTGCTGGATCGTCGGGCCGAAGGATATCATGTCCATCCCGGGATACTTCTCGCCGATGATGCCGCACTCGAGCCCGGCGTGGACGGCGATGACCTCCGGCTCCTTGCCGAAGACGCGGCTATGGATGGCCTTGAGCTTGGCCAAAAGGGGCGACTCCAGGTTGGGCTCCCAGCCGGGGTACCCCATGGACTGGACGATCTCGGCGCCCGCGAGCTCCGAGGCCGCCTTGATGCCCTTGCGGACAGCCGTCAGGGCCGAGGCTACCGAGCTCCGGCTGCTGCAGATGATCCGGGCTGCCCTGTTTTCGGTGTGGACGATGGCCAGGTTGGAGGAGGTCTCGACGAGCCCCGCGATGGCGGGGTGCATGGACAAGACGCCGTGGGGAAGGGTGATGAGCAGGCCGAGGAGCGTCTTCTGGCTGACGGCCGCCAGCGGGTCGTCCTTCTGGGGCGCCGCCTTCTCGAACGAGAAAGCCGCCTCTTTTTCCACGGTCTTGAATTCGTTATAGATTTCGGCGAACTTGGCCTTGAGATGGGTCTTCAGTTTCCTGGCATCGCCGGCATCGACGTAGAGCTTTGTTACGGCCTCGCGCGGGATCGCGTTCCGCTTGTTGCCGCCGTCGAGGCTCAGGAGCTCGAACTTGAACTTGTCCTGGGCGTCGTAGAGCAACCGTGCGAGCAGGCGGATGGCGTTTCCCCGGCCCTGGTTGATGTCGAGCCCGGAGTGGCCGCCCCGGAACCCGAAGAGCTTGAGCTCGTAGAGGTCCTTGAACCGGCGGCGCTTTCTCTCGACGGGCAGGCTGATCTCGGAATCGCCGCCGCCGGAGCAGCCGATGGTGAACGCCCCGGTTTCCTCGCTGTCGAGGTTAAGGAGGTTCGTCCCCTTGAGAAAGCCCTTCTGGAGGCGGTTCGCGCCCGTGAGCCCGGTCTCCTCGTCCACCGTGAAGAGGAATTCGAGCGGGCCGTGGACGAGCGTCGTATCTTCCATAACCGCCAGGGCCGCCGCGCAGCCGATGCCGTTGTCCGAGCCCAGGGTCGTGCCGCTCGCATAGACCCAATCGCCCTTGACCTGCGGGACGATCGCGTCTTTCGAGAAGTCGTGGACGACATCGGAGTTCTTTTCACAGACCATGTCCAGGTGGCCCTGGAGGATCGCGCCGGGGGCGTTCTCGTGTCCGGCCGTGGCGGGCTTGGAGACGACGACATTCCCCACCTTGTCCCGCTTGGCGGGCAGCTTGAGGCCCTTGGCCACTCCCAAGATGTAATCGCCCAGCGCCCGTTCGCTCCCTGAGCAGTGGGGGATCTTGAGGACCTGGGCGAAGTGTTTCCAGAGAAGAGCCGGTTTGAGTCCCTCGAGCGGATCGGCCATGATGTTGACCTCCCTGACGATGAGCTTTAACTGTGAGTCCGAATCATGCCACAATTGGATGCCCTGTTCAAGGCTGCGAAGCCGACTTGACCTTTCTTTCGGGTTCTCATAGAATTTCTTTACCCTCCATGAAGACGTCGCACGAAAAGCTATTTTCCCGATTGTATGGGACCAGGCCCGCGGTCCTGGCTTCGGCGCCGGGGAGGATCAACCTCATCGGCGAGCACACCGATTACAACAACGGCTACGTCCTGCCCGCCGCGATCCAGCTCCGTAATTATTTCCTGGCGGCGCCGGGACAGGGGCGAAGGGTCCGCGTTCGGGCGGAGAATTTCGGCGAATCCGAAAGCTTCGACCTCGACGGCCTGAAGCCTTCCGAGAAAAAGCACTGGAGCGAGTATGTGAAGGGGATCTTCTGGGCGCTCGAGCAGGACGGCCATCGCCTGGGCGGCGTGGACGCCGTTATCTGGGGGGACGTTCCCCTCGAATCCGGCCTCAGCTCGTCGGCGGCCCTCGAGGTCAGCATCATCAAGGGATTGACCGGCCTGTTCGGGATCGACCTGCCGCCGGAGAAGCTGGCGCGACTCGCCCAGAAAGCCGAGAACGATTTCGTAGGGATGAAATGCGGCCTGATGGACCAGTTCATCGCCGTTTTCGGCCGCAAGGACTCAGCGCTTTTCCTGGATTGCGAGACGCTGGCCTATCAGCATTTCCCCCTGAACCTCGAGAAAAACAACCTGGGGATCCTCGTCTATGACACGAAGGTGCGCCGCAAGCTGGCGGGCTCCGAATACAACAAGAGGCGGGAGGAGGCCTCCCGGGCGCTGGAGATCCTGAAAGCCCACGGCGCCGCGACCTATAAAGCAGCGACCCTCGTCCTCCTTGAGGAAAACAAGGCCGCCATGTCCGACGTGCTCTACAGGCGGGCCAAACACGTGATCAGCGAAAACGCCCGTGTCCAGCTCTCCGTCAAGGCGCTCAAAGCCGACAATTTCTTCGGGCTGGGGTCGCTCCTCTTTCAATCCCATGAGAGTCTCAGGGATGATTACGAGGTGTCCTGCCCCGAGCTCGATGTCCTCTATGAGACCGGCCGTCATTTCCTGGGCTGTCTCGGGGCACGCCTGGTCGGAGCCGGGTTCGGCGGCTCGGGAATCGCCATCGTCGAAAAATCGAGGCTGGCCGCTTTCAAGGACAAGCTCGAGGCGGAAGCGAAGGACCGGGGGTTTCCGGACCCCGAATGCCGCACGATCTCGGTGGGTGAGGGGGCCGTCGCCGAGCGGCTTTCGGAATGGTCCGGCCGCTGAGCCCGCGCCTTCATCATGATGACGACAGCCGCCCGATGAGAAAATTCGCCGCCAGCGCAATCCTCTTGGGGCTGGCGCTCAGCCCTGTCTTCCCGGCATCCCTCACTGGTTCGCCGCGTCTGAGGATCGTCGCCAGCATCCTGCCGCTCATGGAATTCGCCAAGGCCGTCGCCGGCGAGGGCGCCGAGGTGAGCCTCCTGCTCCCGCCCGGCGCCGACGTCCACACTTGGCAGCCGAGGACAAGCGATATCCTCCGGATGTCGGAAGCGGACCTCTTCGTCCACGTTGGCGGCGGTCTCGAGCCCTGGGTGGCGGAGTTCCTGGGCAGCATTTCGAATAAGCGGCTTCGGGTGATGGCCGTGGCGGATTTCCTGCCCCTGGCAAAAGCCGATGCTTATGACGGGGAGGAGGGTGTCGACCCTCACGTCTGGCTAGACTTTACCAACGACCTGACGATCATCGGGCATCTCGCCGAGGTGCTCAGCGAGATCGACCCGGCTCAGGCCGCCGCCCACCGGGTCCGGGCCGCGGCTTACGGTGACAAGCTCAAGGAGCTCGACGGGCAGTTCGCTCAGGGCCTCGCCTCGTGTCCCAACCGGGTCCTCCTGGTTGCCGGTCACCAGGCGTTCGGCTACCTGGCGCGGCGGTACCACCTCGAACAGGTGTCGCTCACCGGACTGAGCCCGGACGCCGAGCCGAAGCCCAGGGCGGTCGTTTCCATGGTCGAGATGGCCCGGAAACGGCACATCGCGGCGGTCTTCATGGAGGCCCGGGAGAGTCCCAGGCTCGCCGCGCTCCTGGGCCGGGAGATCCCGGCCAAAGTCCTCGTTCTCAACGCCGGCCACAACCTCAGCCGCGAGGAGCGGACATCGGGAACGACCTTCCTTGACCTGATGCGGCAAAACCTGGAAAATTTGAGAAAGGGGCTGGGCTGTGAGTGAAGCCGACGAACTCGTCCGGGTAGAGAACGTTACCTTCAGCTACAACACCATCCCCGTCCTCGAGGACATCACCTTCTCGATCTACCGGGGGGATTTCCTGTCCATCATCGGCCCCAACGGCTCGGGCAAGACGACGCTCGTCAAGATCATCCTGGGGCTGCTGAAGCCATCCCGCGGCCTGGTCTCGATCATGGGCCGGCCGATGGCGGAATTCCGGGACTGGTCGAAGGTCGGCTACGTGCCCCAGAAGGCGACCCACATCGATCCATATTTTCCCGCCTCGGTCCGCGAGGTCGTGGCCATGGCCCGGCTCTCGACCGGCAGCCGTTTGGGCAAGCGGGACACGGACAGGGCGGTGGCCGATGCCCTTGGGAAGGTGGCCATGGAATCTGCGCGTGACACGGCCATCGGGAGCCTGTCAGGGGGCCAGCAACAGCGGGTGATGATCGCCCGGGCCCTGGTTACCTCACCCGAGCTTCTCCTGCTCGATGAGCCGACGACCGGCGTGGACTCGGAAACCCAGGGCCTGTTCTACGAAATGCTCCACGAGCTGAACGACCGCCAGCAGATCACGATCGTCCTGATCACCCACGATATCGGCATGGTCAACAGGCACGTCAAGAAAGTGGCCTGCCTCAACCAGCAGCTCATCTACCACGGAACTCACAAGGAGTTCTGCCAGTCCGAGGCCTTTAAGATCCTTCTCGCCGAAGGGCACATCGTGTCGCATTCGCACTAGGGCAGGACGAGGCATGGAAGCTCTGCTCGGCTACGGATTTTTCCAGCGGGCCCTGCTCGCCGGCCTGTTCGTCGCCTTCGCCTGCGCCGTCCTCGGCCTCTTCCTGGTCCTCCGGCGCGATGCGATGATCGGCCACGGGCTGTCCCACGTCACGTTCGGCGGCGTCGCCCTGGGCCTTTTCCTGAACCTGCTGCCGCTGGTCACGGCCCTGGCGGTGGCCGTCCTCGCCTCGCTCGCCATCATGAAGCTCAGGCAGAAGGCCGGCCTCCACGGCGATACGGCCATCGGCATTTTGAGCAGCGTCGGCATGGCCGTTGGCATCGCCCTGGCGACCCTGGCGGGCCGCTTCAATGTCGACCTGTTGAGCTACCTCTTCGGCGATATCCTGGCGATCCGCCCTGTCGAGGTCTGGCTCTCGGTCGCGTTGGCCGCCGCGGCGGTGGGGCTGATCTTCGTCAACTACCATAAGCTTATGTACGCCACGTTCGACCGGGAGGCCGCCCGGGCCGCCGGCGTTCGGGTCGGCCGGCTCGACCTTCTCCTGACTGTCCTGACCTCGGTGACCGTGGTCCTGGGGATGAAGGTCGTGGGCATCCTGATGGTCACGGCGCTCCTTGTCATCCCGGCGGCGGCGGGCCTTCAGCTCGCGGCGAACTTCAAACAGGCGCTGAGCATCTCCGCGGTCACCGCCATCTTTTCGGTGATTGCCGGGCTGGCCGCTTCATTCTATCTCGACCTCCCGGCCGCGGCGACGATCGTCCTGATCGCTTTCGCTATATTCGCCGGCCTGTTCGTCGTACGCCAGCTGCGGCACTAGCGCCCCGTCTCGCGGCTGAGCTCCTCAAGAGTTTTCCCGAAGACGGCGAGGCTCGCCGGTCCAAACGGGCAAAAGATGATCTCTTGGGGAAGCTCGTTCAGCTTGCGATCAGCCTATCGCCATTCGACCACGGCTGCCCCCGCGCCGGTTCAGACGACTTGCGCTCCGTAGATCTTGGCCATGCGTTTGAGGGCGAAGACGTGGGCCTCCGGGTCGAAATCGGCCACCCCCTCCTCATAGACGACCACCGGGTAATCGCGGTTCCGCAGGTCGCCCACCGTATCCATGACGCAGATCGACGTGCAGACGCCGGTGACGTGGACCTCCCCGGGACGGCGCTCGCCGAGGACGCGGTCGAGGTCGGTATTGTAGAACGCGCTGTAACGTGTCTTGTCGATCACGGGATCGCCCGCGCCGACCGGCAGCTCGTCGATGATACGGCCTCCCTCGCTTCCCTTGACGGCGTGTTTCCCGAAGATCCGGAACTCGAGGTCGTCCGGCTGGTGGGCGTCGCGGAGGAAGACGACCAGGTCGCCCCGCTCATGGAACTCGTCGATCTTCCGCTGGACAAAGGGAATGATCCGCCGGGCCTCGTCGCCGCAATAGAGCGCCCCGGACGGGTCCATGAAATCCTTGAGCATGTCGATGACCAGAAGTGCCTTCATGCTGAGCCTCCCTGATATCATTGTATATGAATGGAGGGGAATCGATAAGCGGGAGCGGGGAGGGTCAGCCGGGGGCCAGGAGCCTCTCGCCTCTCAGTTGGTGCTGTAAAAGGAGACGGAATCGTCGCCGGTTTTCCTGGCTTGGAAGAGGGCCAGGTCGGCCAGGGTGATCATCTCCTCCGCGTCCTGGCCGTAATCCGGAAAAGCGAAGGCGCTGGCGCCGATGCTCACGGTGAGCCGGATATCCTCTCTCGTCGAGTCGATCCGGAAGGGACTCTCTGAGATCTTCTTTTTCAGCCGTTCGGCCACGGCCCGGGCTTCGCTCCGGCCGGTATCGGGGAGGATGATCAAGAACTCCTGGGAAGCGAACCTGGCGGCGATGTCGGATGGCCGGAGGGTATCCGGAATGAGCCGGCCGAAATACCTGATCAGATGGTCGCCGGCGGCGTGTCCGAAACGCTCGTTGAGCGACTTGAAGTTGTCGAGGTCGACCAGCAACAGGCTCAGCGGGTGGTTATATCTTTTGGCCCGGTAATATTCCTCCTGAAGCCGTTGGCGGATGAACCTCTGGTTGAAGAGTCCCGTGAGTCCGTCATGGATCACCTGGAAACCGGCCTTATCGCCCAGGGCCAGTCCCGTCAGGCAGATCAGCAGGATGAGCGCCATGCCCACCGTCAGGGCCGAGCGGCCCAACTGGGGAAGCCCGAGGTCTCCCCGGTGCCCGGGCACAAAGCCCGAAAGGAACGAATAGGCAAGATAGGCGGCGGCGATGACGGCGATCACAACGAAGCGGGTCTTCGGGTTCTTCGCGTCAGCGGGCAGGCGTTTTTTCAAGGCTCAAGTCCTTCCATTCCACGTCATTGTGGGCTGCCCGTCCCGGAGCGGCAATACCCGGACGCGGTGGTCAGAGGGGTGATTTTTGAGCCGACGCCGTCACCCCGAAAGGCGAAATGGGTGATCTCCCGCCGGGACCGCTAATCTTTTCCCAGTTCCCCGGCGACGAGGTCCTTGACCGCGGCGGACAGCTTGAGAGCCTGATCGAGCAAAGCCTGCGCCCGGCGCTTCACGTCCTGCCGGAACATGTCATCGTGGATATTGGGAAGGTTGATCTGAACATTGTAGCTGGCGCCGACGGCCGCCGCCTCGGCCGCGAGCGCTGCGACCCCGGCATCGCTCAGGGAGTTCCGGTTGCCCTTGAGAGCGGCGGTCTTGGCCAGCTCGAGGAGCGCCACCGATTTCTCGAGCACGCCGAGGGGGACCCGGGTGGCTTTGATGTACGCCCTCTGGACGGCCGCCTCCTTTTCTCTCACCTGGTCTTCGCTCGCGCCGGGCAGCCGGTAAGCCTCCATCACCCCGTTGAAGGCCCGGGTATCTTCGTCGATGGCCTTGAGCATATCATCCTTGGCGGCCTGGGCTTTGAGCGCGGCTTCCTTGAGCTCGGCCTGGGCGGATTCGTACCCCTTTTTCCCGACCGTGAGGTTGGCGACCATCGCCGACAGGGCCGCCGACAGGGCGCCGCAGAGCGCCGCCGCGCTGCCCCCTCCGGGAGCGGGCGAATCGAGGGAGAGCTCGTCGACGAACTCTCCCAGGGGGAGACGGACGAGCGTCGCGGAGCTGTCCGTGAACTGGTACTCGATGATCTTTTTTTGGGGGTCGAAGGGCGTGACGTCGTTCAGGCCGAGCGACCGCACCGCGGTCCGGATGAGGTCCTTCTCGGGGACCCCAGGGCTCTTGCCCTGCTTTTCGAGATAGAATCGGCCCGACATGAGCATCGCTTCCTTGGGGATGAGCCCGACGAGCTCGCTCCCCGTCACCCGGAGGCCGAGCCGTTCCGCCTGCCGGATGGCTTCGTCGAAGACGACGTGCACGGGCGTGATCTTATAGTTCGTGAAATTGATCGAAACCTGGGCGATGCCGTAGTCCTCGATGTACCAGCCGACGGCCTTTATATGCTTGAATTTCCCGGGCAGGTTCGCGGTCCTGCCGGACTCGTCCCTGACGATGTTGCCGTCGGCGTCCCGCTGGGCGCGTCCGCTCTCCCTGAGCCCCAGGGCGATCTCGTGGGCCAGCCGCCTGTCCCGGGTATTCAGGTTGATGTTGTAAGCGATCAGGAATTCGCGGGCGCCGATCACGGTCGCCCCGGATTTCGGGTTGAACACCGGCTTCCCGTAGTCGGGGGCCCAGGCGGGGTCCTTGAGCTTCTCGGCCAGCCCCTCGTACTCGCCGGCCCGGATGGCCGCCAGGTTCTGGCGCTCGGGTTTTTGCGCCGCCTCTTCATAAAGGTAGACCGGGATCCCGAGCTCGCCCGCCACCCGCTCCGCCAGCTCATGGGCCAGGGCTATGCAGTCGTCCATGGTCATTTCCGAAACGGGCACGAACGGACAGACATCGGTGGCGCCGATCCGGCTGTGGGCGCCCTTGTGCTTGGTCATGTCGATGACCTCAGCCGCCTTGGCGATAGCCCGGAAGGCCGCTTCCTTGACGCCCTCCGGAGAGCCGATGAAGGTCACGACCGTCCTGTTCGTGGACTCGCCCGGGTCGACGTCGAGGAGCTTGACCCCCGGGGTCCGTTCGATCTCTTGGGCAATGGCCCGGATCTTGTCCGGGTCGCGGCCCTCGCTGAAATTGGGAATGCACTCCACGAGCTTCATTCTTCAACTCCTTTGAGCATGGTGTACAGGAGCCCTCCCTTGGTGTCATAGACCTCGACTCTCGGGAATTCCCGGAGATATTCGGCCAGCATCGTCTTGTCGCCGACGATGACGGCAACCGGGGGGGCTTGGAGGTACTTGCCGCCGACCCGGAGGACGCTGTCGGCGTCGACGAGCATGATGCTGTCGTAGAAGCGGCTCCAATATTCAGCCCCGAGCGAGTAGGTCATGATCTCGGATACCCGCTGGGTGATCGCCTCCAGGCGGCTGACCTGGAGGGGAAAGCTGCCGATGAGATAGGACTTG
Source organism: Candidatus Aminicenantota bacterium (assembly GCA_963764885.1). Classification (GTDB taxonomy): domain Bacteria; phylum Acidobacteriota; class Aminicenantia; order Aminicenantales; family UBA8522; genus CAVSCD01. The sequence goes on along the minus strand of CAVXUH010000006.1, from coordinate 16,479 downwards.
GCCTGTTCGAGCTCGAAGGTGGTCACCCTCTCCCGGCTGATCCGGTCGATCTCCCCGAGGATCTCCTGAACTGCCGCATGGCAGGCCGACGGTATGACCCGGGCCCGGACCGCAAATACGCCGCTCAACCTGTAGAGCTCGACTTCGCTGAAGGCGAAGTGCGCGTATTCCTTGGATTCCCTCAGGTTCATGAACAGCCGGCTGTTGGGCGTCCCGCCGAGGGCCTGGTTCAGGACGAGAAAAGGAAAAAAGTCAGGGTCGTCGATCGGGAAGAGCAGGTTCCCGACAAACAGCGTGGCGTCCTTAGCCCTCGGGAGGTCGACCAGGCAGACCCGCCCCTGCCCGTTGGCCGCGGGGGCGGGCGCCGGCGGCCGGGGCGCCTGGCCTTCCCTCCAGGTGCTGAAATAACGGCTGACCTTCCTGGCGGCGGCCGTCAGGTTGAGGTCGCCCGCAAGCACGACCAGCGCGTTATTGGGGCGGTAGTAGCTCCGGTAGAAGTCCAGGACGTCCCGGCGGCGGATGTTTCTGAAGACGTCCTGACTGTACGTACCCTTCCCGTAGGGATGGCCGCCGAACAGCGCGCGGAGCAGCTGCCGCCGGCCGATGAACTCGGGGTTCCGCTCCTGCTGGAGCATTTCGTAGCGCTGCGAAAACCGGAGTCCGGCAACCTCCTTATCGGAGAAGGCGGGCTGGAGCACCATCAAGCTGAGCGTTTCAAGCGCGCGGTCGAGGTACTCGTCCAGAAAAAGCAGGGAGAGCCGGGAGTAGTCAAGGTTGGCCGTCGCCGAAAAGACCCCGCCCATCCCTTCCAGCCTCTCCTCGATATCGGAGGCCGAAACGAGCGGCGTGCCGCGGCTCAGCATTTCGGCCGTGAAACCGGCCAGTCCGGGGAGGCGCTCCGGGCTGTCCCGCTCGCCGGCCAGGATGGTGAGATGAGCGCAGATGAAGGGGGAATTCCTGAGGTAGATGACGGCGACGGTCAGCCCATTGCTCAGCCGGATGCTGTCGATTTTTGGGAGGTTGAGCTCCGGCAGTCGGTCGGGGACCGGCGGGGATTTCCGGAACCTCTCCTGTCCGAGCGCGGCCGAGCCGGCGAGAAGCACCACCAGGACGAAGCTGAGCCGCCTTCTCATCTGACCTTGACGTTCATGATGAGGCAATTTTCCGGCGTCAGGTACCTGAGGCAAAGGTCCTGAATCTTGGCCGGCGTCACCGCGAGATAGCGGTCGAGCTCGCCCGGCGCCTTGTCTAACCCGACCGGGGAGAAAAGCATCTCGGCCAGAAACATGGCCCTGTCGAGAGTCGACGCGAACCGGCCGAGGTAGTCCCGCTTCAGGATGCTCTTGGCCCGGTCCAATTCGTCCCCGGAAACCGGGTTCAGACGGAGCTTACCGACCTCCGACAGGATGGCCTTCTGGCACAGGTCCACGGACGACTGGGTGTTGCAGGTGGCGAAGATCCTGAGCGCCGCGACGTCCCCGCGCTTATCGAGGCCGCCGTCCAGGAAGAAAGCCAGCTTGTCCTTCTTGACCAGACGGCGGGTCAGGCGGGAGGTCTTGCCCTTCAGCAGGAAATAGTCGAGCACGGTCAGTCCGTAATAGTCCGGGGAATACGGTGGGGCGGCGCGGTACCCGATGTAGAACGCCGGGTAGGGCGCCAGGGACTCGGGAAACACCTGGACGAGCGCTTTTTTTTCGGGCGGCCGCGGCCGCGGCGGCGGCGGGACTTCCCGGCCGGGCGGGATGGTCTCGAAGTACCTGTCCGTCAGCTCGCGCGCTTTGGGCAGGCTGATGTCGCCGGCAATAACCAGGACAGCATTGTTTGGGGCGTAGTGCGCGGCATAGAAATCCGCGACGTCGCCAGCGGTCAGGTTGCGGACGTCATCTTCCTTGCCCAGGACGCCGTGATTGTGCATGAAATCAGGGAACAACAACCGGTCAAAAGCCCGCGAGCTCTCCAGGTAAGGCTCCGCGGCGAGGCGTTGCGCGATATCGTCAAGAAGCGACTGCTTCCACCGCTCGGCCTTGGCAGCGTCGATCTCGAGCGTCCGCATCCGGTCGGACTCCAGCCAGAGCACGAGCCCCAGCTGGTTTGACGGGACGGTCTCATAGAAATAGGTGAGGTCGGCCGTGGTGCTGGCGTTCGGCTCGCCGCCGACCCGGTCGATGTAGCCGATATGCTGCATCGGACCGACATTCAGGGAGCCGTTGAACATCATCAGGTGCTCGAGGAGAAAGGCGAGGCCCGTTTTCCCCGGCTGTTCCTGGAGGGAGCCCGCCCGGTAGGCGAGCACCACGGAGACGATCGGCAGAGAATTGTCCTCTGAGAGGACGACCTGGAGCCCGTTCCTGAGCGCATATGAGGTTATCGGGAAGGGGAGGGCGGTTTCCTCCTGAGCGGCGGCCGCCGACGCCCCCAGACAGCCGGCGAGGGCGAGAAGAACGGCGGCTTTCCGATACCTCTTGGACATGATGGTCAACGTCCGCCCCGCGGGCAAAACTAAAATATCACAAACCCGGGTGAAATTCCACGCGCCGACCAGTTGAAAATCGGGCCCGGTTGATATAGTATGACCGACTGTCACTTTGGTATTGCCCCCGAGGAGGTTAACCCATGAGCAAGGCCGGCAAGCATCTTTTCACCTCGGAATCGGTGACCGAGGGACATCCCGACAAGATCTGCGACCAGATATCGGACAGCATTCTGGACGACCTCATCGCCCAGGACCCGCTGAGCCGGGTGGCCTGCGAGACGATGGTGACCACCGGGCTGGTGCTCATCGCTGGTGAGATCACGACGGACGCCTATTGCGATTTCCAGAAGCTCGTCCGCAGCGTCATCAAGGATATCGGCTACACCCAGGCCGTTTTCGGGTTCGATTACGAGACCTGCTGCGTCATCTCCTCCATCCACGAACAGTCCAAGGATATCTCCATGGGGGTCAGCGAATCCCAGGAACACGAGCAGGGCGCGGGCGACCAGGGGATCATGTTCGGCTATGCCTGCCGCGAGACCGAAGAGCTGATGCCCATGCCGATCATTCTCGCCCACAGGCTGGTCGCCCGGCTGAGAGAGACGCGCCGGCAGAGGATCCTGCCCTACCTCCGGCCCGACGGCAAATCCCAGGTCACGATCGAATACGAAGGCGATACGCCCCGCCGGATCGAGGCCATCGTCATCGCCGCCCAGCACAACGCGACCGTGAAAATGGACGAGCTCAAGGACGGTATCCGCCAACAGGTCATCAAGAAGGTCATCCCCGCCTCGCTGCTGGACAAGAAAACCAAGATCATCATCAACGGCACCGGCCGGTTCGAGCAGGGCGGCCCCCTGGCCGACACCGGCATCACCGGCCGCAAGATCATCGTCGACACCTACGGCGGGGTCGGCAGCCACGGCGGCGGCAGCTTCTCCGGCAAGGACCCGTCCAAGGTCGACCGCTCGGGCTCCTACATGGCCCGATACATCGCCAAGAACCTCGTCGCCGCGGGGATCGCCGACAAGCTCGAGGTCCAGCTCGCCTACGCCATCGGCGTCGCCGAGCCGGTCTCGATCATGATCGATTCCTTTGGCACGGCCAAGATCCCCGAGGACAAGATCAAGGAGCTCATCCGGGGGCACTTCCCGCTCAAGCCGAAGGACATGATCAACGCCCTCGACCTGTTGAAGCCGCTCTACCGCAAGACGGCCTGTCACGGCCATTTCGGCCGGACCGAGCCCGAATTCCATTGGGAGAAGACGGACAAGGCGGATCTCCTGAAAAAAGAGGCCGGGCTCTGATCATGACTTCCGACATCAAGGACCTCAACCTCGCTGCGGCGGGACGGCTGAGGATCGAATGGGCGGGACGGTTCATGCCGGTCCTGCAGTCGATCAAGAGGACGTTCGCCAAGGAAAAGCCCCTCAAGGGCGTCAAGTTGTCGGCCTGCCTCCACGTGACGAGCGAGACCGGGAACCTGATGGAGACGCTCAAGCTCGGCGGGGCCGATGTCCGGCTGGCCGCCTCGAACCCCCTGAGCACCCAGGACGACGCCGCCGCGGCCATCGTCAAGGACTTCGGCGTTTCCGTCTTCGCCATCAAGGGAGAGGACCACAAGACCTACTACCGGCATCTCAACGCGGCCCTGGAGCACGGGCCGCAGATCACCATGGATGACGGGGCCGACCTCGTCAGCACCATCCACTCCCGAAAGCGGGCCCTGCTGGCCGGCGTCACGGGCGGCACGGAGGAGACGACGACCGGCGTCATCCGGCTGAAGAGCATGGCCGCCAAGGGGGTGCTCGGCTATCCGATCATCGCCGTCAACGACGCCAACACCAAGCACCTCTTCGACAACCGCTACGGCACCGGGCAGAGCACGCTCGACGGCATCCTCCGGGCCACGAATATCCTCTACGCCGGACTGAACTTCGTCGTCGTGGGCTACGGCTGGTGCGGGCGGGGCCTGGCCATGAGGGCCCGGGGCGCCGGCTCCAAGGTTATCGTCTGTGAGGTCGACCCGCTCCGCGCGCTCGAGGCCGTGATGGAAGGGTATGAGGTCATGCCGCTCCTCCAGGCGGCGCCCCTGGGCGACGTCTTCGTGACGGTCACGGGCGACAAGCGGGTCATCACCCGCGCCCATTTCGCCAGGATGAAGGACGGAGCGATCGTGGCCAACTCCGGCCATTTCAACGTCGAGATCGATATCCCCGCCCTGGAGGCGATGGCCAAGCGAAAAAGGAAGATCCGGAACTTCGTGGTCGAGTACGTGCTCGCCAACGGCCGGCGGGTCCACCTGCTGGGCGAGGGGCGGCTGATCAACCTGGCCGCGGCCGAAGGGCACCCCGCGATGGTCATGGACATGAGCTTCGCCAACCAGGCGCTCTCGGTGCTGTACCTTGTCCAGAAGGGCGCTTCACTCGGGAAGAAGGTGTTCCCCGTGCCCGCGCCGATCGACCAGAGGATCGCCCGGCTCAAGCTCCAGTCCATGGGCATCCGGATCGACCGGCTGACGGCCGAGCAGAAAGCGTACCTGGCGGCGTGGGAAGAAGGGACTTAGCGCGCCGGTCCGCCCTTTTCCCTGATCTCTTTGAGGTAGCCCGTGACCTTGTCTTTCATCCCGGGATCCGAGACCCGGGGCAGGATGGTTTGAAAGATCCCAGCGGCTTTTCCCCACTCGCTGTTCTTGAAGTAAGCCGCGCCGAGATTGAAGTTGAAATTGACATCCTCGGGGACGATCTTGACGGCCTGCTGGTAGCTGTCGATGGCGTCGTCGAGCTGGCCCTGCTTTTCCAGGATGAGGCCCTTGAGGTTGTGGGCCATGGCGAACCGGGCATTGAGCTTGATGGCGGCCTCATCATAAGCCAGCGCCTGGTCGATGTCCCCGCGCGTGAAATAGAGCCTGGCCAGGTTGTAGTTCGGCAGCTCCTTGGTCGGGTAGGCCCGGTCATTGATCACTTTCAGAAATTCCGCTTCGGCCTTGTCGATGAACCCGAGCTCCTGGTAGACGCCCCCGAGATTGTTCCGGGCTTCGGAAAAATCCGGGGCGATCTCGAGGCAGCGCTCGTAGTACTTGACGGCCCCGGCGAGATTCCCCTTGATCGAGGTGGCGAGGCCCAGGGCGTTATAGGTCAGGTGGTAGCGCGGGTCCAGGCTGAGCGACCGGTTGAGATACTTGATGGCCTCATCGGGGTTGCCGCTGTTGAGATAGAAAACGCCCAGGCTGTATTGATAGCGCGGGTCCTTTTCCCTGGCCTGGCCGAGCTTCTTTTGGGAAGAGGCGCAGCCCGCGAGACAAGCCAGCAGGACGTATCCCAGGACTCTCGATCTTCTCATGTGTGATCTCCTCATTATGGATTCCCCTCGGGCGACGCCAATCAGGCCTCGACCTTGAGAGAGCGCTGCATCAAGTCGCGGATCGAATTCCGCGGGTCCTTGCCCTCATAGAGCACCCTGTAGACTTCCTCCGTGATCGGCATCTCGACGTCCTCCCGGCCAGCAAGATCACGCACCGAGACGGTGGTGGCGACACCCTCCGCTACGGTCTTCAGGCCCGCCAGGATCTCGGCCAGCGCCCGCCCCTTGCCCAGCTCGTAGCCGACGTGATAGTTTCGGCTCATCCTGGCGGTGCAGGTCAGGACCAGGTCGCCGATCCCGGCGAGACCGAGGAAGGTGTCCTTCCTGGCCCCCAGCCGCACCCCCAGCCGGGTCACCTCGGCGATCCCCCTGGTGATCAGGGCGGCCCGGGGGTTATGGCCATACTTGAGGCCATCGGAGATCCCGGCCGCGATGGCGATCACGTTCTTCATGGCGCCGGCCAGCTCGACGCCCGTGACGTCCGAGCTCGTATAAGCCCGGAGGTTGACGTCCGAGATCAGGTTCTGCGCCTGCCGTGCCACATCGTGCGACCCGGAGGCGATGACGACCGCCGTCGGGTGCTTCTCGGCCACTTCCCGGGCAAAGCTCGGACCGCTGAGGACGGCCAGCTGGGGGAGAGGGCGGCCGCCCATGACCTCTGTCATGATCTCCGTCATCCGCTTGAGAGAGCGCTCCTCTATCCCTTTGGTCAGGCTGATAACGACCTGGCCCGTGGAGAGACCGCCGGCGATGCCGCTGAAGACCGCCCGGAAAAACTGGGAGGGAACGGCGATAAAAAGCAGATCCGCCGCCGCCGCCGCGCCGGCCGCGTCCGAAGAAAAATCCACGGTCCGGGGAAAAGGAAAACCCGGCAGAAAGGTCCGGTTCTCCCGCGTTCCGCGGAGCTCGGCCAGGACCTCCTTCTCGCGAACCCAAAGGGTCGTTTTGACCCGGCGGCGGCCGAGATGGAGAGCGACCGCCGAACCCCAGGTCCCGGCGCCGATGACCGCGGCGTTCATCGAGCTTCCGGCTCCTTTTTGTCTCCGAGCCTCCGTTCCCGCCCGGCCGCGAGCCTCCGGATGTTGTCCCGATGGCGGAAGGCCACCAGACAAAAGACCGCCGTCCCCAGGATGCCGAGGTCCACGTCGGCCTTCCAGAGAAAGGCGAGCAGGGGAACCGCCAGGGTGCCCAGCAGCGACCCGAGCGAGACCAGCCGGGTCGCCGCGATGACCCCTCCGAAGACGGCCAGCCCGGCCGCAAAAAGGGGAGGCGTCAGGACGGCGTAGGCGCCCATGGCGGTCGAGACGCCCTTGCCGCCCCGAAATTTGATAAAAACGGGAAAACAATGCCCTAAGGCTATGGCCAGGGCGGCCCCCATGGCCAGCCGCCGGTCTCCGAAAACCCTCAGGATGAGCCCGACGGGCAGGGCGGCTTTCAGCACGTCGGCGACAAGCACCGGCAGGGCATATCTCCAGCCCGCCAGCCTCAAGACGTTGGTGGCGCCCGTGCTCCGGCTGCCCAGCCCGCGGATGTCTTCTCTCAGGCCCCGCCGGAAGATGATGTAGCCCCACGGGATCGAGCCGACGAGATAAGCGGCGAGGAGGATCAGGGCGGTCTTCATCTCAGGTTGAATTCCCCGAGGACGCTGTATTCCGCCCCGCCGGGAAGGAGGACGCTCTTGAAGAAGGTCAGACGGACGGCCGTCATCTCTCCGAAATCGTGTCCCTTATATTTTTCCATCTCTTGGAGCAGCCGCTCCATCCGTCCGGAGAACTTCACCCGGCCCAGGGTCAGGTGAGGCTGGAACTCCCTGGGCTCCCGCTCATAGCCCAAACCGGCCGCGGCGGATTCGATCTCCTTCTGAAGGGAGATCAGCGCGGGGCCGCCGTCGGCGCCGACCCAGATAACACGGGGGGGTCGCCGGCCCGGGGGGAACGTGCCCAAGCCGCTGAGACGGAGCGTGAACCGAGCTGACCGGGCGGCGACGGACTGGAGGCCGCGGCCGACGTCGGCCGCCTTTTCGTCCGGGGTCTCGCCCAGGAATTTAAGCGTCAGGTGCATGCCCGCGGCCTGGACCCACCGGACATTCGGCGCCAGGGGCGCGAGTTCGCGGACGAGCGCCCCTAGCCTGTCCTTGAGCGCGTCATCGAGGTCGACGGCGACGAAAGTCCTCATTTCTTCTCCCGCCGGCCTTTGCGGTCCTGTTGGAGGAGATGATGGCGCAGCATGTCCATGGCCTTCTGCGCCGATTGGTTCTTCACCTGTTCTCTCCGCCCGAAAAACAGGTTCTTCCGGACCTCGGTGCCTCCCGGCCAGGCCAACGCCGTCCAAACCAGCCCGACGGGTTTCTCGGGCGTCGACCCGCCCGGACCGGCGATGCCGGTGATGGCCAGCCCGAAATCCGCCCGCGTCCGGCGCAGCACACCCATGGCCATGGCCCGGGCGACAGGGAAGCTGACCGCGCCCCGGGACTTGATCAGGGCCGCCGGGACGCCCAATGCCTCGGATTTGAGCGCGTCACTATAGGTGATGAATCCCCCCATGAAATAGTCGGAGCTTCCCGGGACGTTTGTCAGTCGGTGGCCGAGAAAACCGCCCGTGCAGGACTCGGCGACGGCCAGCGTCTTCTTCCGCGCCCTCAGCAGGCGGCCGACGGTCTCTTCCAGGGATTCGCCGCTCTCCGAGTAGACGTGCTCCTTGAGGCGTTCCCGGAGGCGCAGGGCGAGGCGGTTCGCATTTCTCTCGGCGACCTTCGGGCTGATGCGGGAATGGGACGTAACGTGGAGCTCGACCAGCCCGGGGCTCGCCAGGACCGTGAGGCTGAGGCCGCCGGACCTGGGGTAGAGGCCGGTGATCAGGGTTTCGACGGCGGATTCCCCCAGGCCCGTGGTCATCAGCGTCCGCCGGGCAAAAAACCCGGCGTGACGGCGGGCCAGCCTGGGCGCGGCCGAGGTCTCGAACATGGCCTTGAGCTCATGGGGCGGCCCGGGCAGGAGGACGATGGTCCTCGAGCCCGCGCGGATCCACTGTCCCGGAGCGGTGCCGTTCGGGTTCGGCAGGACGTCGGCGCCCTCGACGATGTAAGCCTGCCGGCGATTGGGGGCCGTCATTTTCACCTGGCGCCGGCGGAACCTGTCTTCGATGCCCCGCAGGATATCCTTCTGGAAAACGAGCTTCCGGCCGAGCGCGCGGGCGACGGCTTGGCGGGTTTTGTCGTCCGCCGTGGGCCCCAGGCCGCCCATGACAATGACGACATCGACCTGGCGGAGGGCTTCCTTCAGCCGGAGGGCCAGCTCGGCGGTTTCGTCGCCGACAACGGTTTTGAACTTGACGGCGTACCCGAGGTCGTTCAACCGGGCGGTGAGGAAGAGCGAGTTCGTGTCCTGGCGATGGGGAGTGAGGAGCTCCGAGCCGACCGCGATGATCTCGACACCGGCCGTTCGCAAGGTCTTCATTTCAGCCAGAGATAGAGGTGGAGGAGGAGGCCCGCCGCCACGCCGGCGGCGAGATCATCCGCCATGATCCCCCAGCCGCGGGGAAGCCTTTCCGCCCGGTGGATCGGATAGGGCTTGACGATGTCGAAAAACCTGAAGAGCGCGAAGGCCAGCCCCAGGTTGGGCCAAGTGGGGGGGATGGTCAGGAAGATGAGAAGCTGGCCGGCCACCTCGTCGATGACGATCGTCTGCGGGTCCTCTTTGCCCACCTCCGCCGAGTAGGCCGAGCTGGCATGGGTCCCGGCAGCCAGGACCAGAACGAAGATGCCGCCGACGACCGGCCAGGGCAGCCCGGACAAGATGTACTTATAGAGGAAAAGGACGGCCAAGCTCGCCATCGTGCCGGGCGCGATGGGAAAGTAGCCGATGCCGAAAAAGGAGGCGATGACCCTCCAGACTATTTTCATTCAACGATCATTCCACGTAAATCATATACGCGCGCGCCCACGATTTCAACTTTTTCGATCGCCCGGATCGCTGCCGGGTCCGGGCGGCGGCTGCGGACGCGCACCACGCCGTCGACCTCGGGCGCCTGGAAGCGCGCCCGGCCGTTCCATGTGTCGCACCGGCCCCGGACGGGGGCCTCGATGAGGACGTCCAGCTTCGCGTGGAGGTACTGCCGGTTGATTTGGCGCGAGATGCCGGCCTGAAGGTCCATGATCTCCCGCAGACGCTCGAGCTTGACTTTCCCGGGCACAGGGTCCCCCAGCCCGAAGGCCGCCGTCCCCGGCTCGGGCGAATAGGCGAAGACGCCGAGATGGTCGAACCGGGCCTCGCGGACGAATTCAATGAGGTTGGCGAATTCCCGCCGGCCTTCTCCGGGGAACCCGACGATGAGGGAAGTCCGGAGGCTGACGCCCGGAAGGTCCTTCCGGATCTTGCCGATGAGCGCCAGGGCCCGGCGGCCGTCCAGGCTCCGTTTCATCCTCCTGAGGACGCCGCTATCGGCGTGTTGAAAGGGGAGGTCGAGGTAGCGGCAGACCTTGGGTTCGCTCATCGCCTCGAGCAGCGCCGGCGTGACTTCCTCGGGGTAGCCGTAAAGGAAGCGGACCCAGCGAAGGCCGCGGACATCGGCCAGCCGACGGAGCAGGTCCGCCAGCGCGTCCCGGCGTCCCCGGTCCCGGCCGAAAAAGGTCGTGTCCTGGGATACCAGGTTAACCTCACGGACGCCGCGGCGGACGAGTCCCCCGGCCTCGGAGATTATGGAGGACGTTGTCCTGGACCTGTAGCGCCCCTTGATCCCCGGAATGGCGCAGAACGAACACCCGTGCGAGCAGCCCTCGGATATCTTGAGGTAGGCCCAGGTCCCGGGTGTGGACAGGACCCTCGGGCTTGCCGGGCCGCAGAGAAAGGCGGACCGGCCCGGCCGGTAGCTCCGGCCCTCGAGCGCCGGCACGATCTTATCGAAATCCCTGACGCCCATCCAGACGTCGACATCGGGGTACTTCGGCTTCAGCTCGTCCAAACACCTTTCGACGTAGCAGCCCGTGACGGCCAGCAGCTTGCCGGGATATCGACGCTTGAGGGAGACGGCGCGGTCGATGCCTTGTTTGACCTCTTCTCTCGCGGGCCGGATGAACCCGCAGGTGTTGAGGATCAGGACATCCGCCTGTTTTTCGTCGGTGGTCGTGACGTAGCCCGCCCGCCGCAGATGTCCGAGCATGATCTCGCTGTCCACGAGGTTCTTGGCGCAGCCGAAGGTCACGAGCGCGACGGACCGGGCTGGGGGCGACGGTTTGACGGCGCTCATCGGGAGAAGGAGGCCACCCCGGCGTCAGGGATAGATCCGGTAGAGCAGGCGCGGGAAGGGGATCGTCTCGCGGATATGCTTCGTGCCGCAAATCCAGGCCACGGTCCTTTCGACGCCGAGGCCGAACCCCGAGTGCGGCGCCGACCCGAACTTCCTCAGGTCGAGGTACCACTCGTAGGCCTCGCGCGGCAGGTTCTGCTCCTTGACCCGCTGTTCCAGGAGGGCGAGGTCGTGGATCCGCTGGCCGCCGCCGATGATCTCGCCGTAGCCTTCGGAGGCCAGGACATCCACGCCCAATGCCAGGTCGGGCCGCACCGCGTCGGGCTGCATATAGAATGCCTTGATGGCGGCGGGAAAGTGCGTGACGCAGACGGGGAGGTCGAAAATCTCCGAGATCAAGCCTTCCTCGGGCGCGCCGAAGTCGGTTCCCCAGGCGATCTCCGACCCCTTTCCCTGAAGGAGCCGCAGGGCCTCGTCGTAGGTAATGCGCGGGAACGGCTTCTTGACCCGCTCGAGGGGAGCCGTGTCTCGTTCGAGCGTCTCCAGCTCGCGCTTCCGCTTCTCGAGCGTTCTTTCCAGGATGAAGACGATCAGGTCCTGGGCAAGCTCGACGATATCGTCGAGGACCGCGAAGGCGACCTCGGGCTCGACCATCCAGAACTCGATCAAGTGGCGCCGCGTCTTGGACCGCTCCGCCCGGAAGGTCGGGCCGAAGCAGTAGACCTTGCCGAAGGCCATGGCCGTCGCCTCGTTGTAGAGCTGGCCGCTCTGGCTGAGGTAGGCCTTCTGGTCGAAGTACTGGGTTTCGAAAAGGGTCGTGGTTCCCTCGCAGGCGCTCGGCGTCAGGACGGGCGTGTCCATCAGCCGGAAACCGCGGCCGTCGAAAAAATCCCGGATCGCCTTGACGACCTCGGCCCGGACCTGAAGGATGGCGTGCTGCTTGGACGAGCGGAGCCAGAGATGGCGGTGCTCCATGAGAAAAGGCGTGCTGTGTTCTTTCAGCGTGATAGGGTAGTCCTGGGCGATCTGCAGGGTCTCCATGTCTTCGATGTTCAGCTCGTAGCCGCCCGGCGCCCGCTTCTCTTCACGGACCTCCCCCCGGACGATGAGCGAGGATTCCTGGGTCAGGGCGTCGAACTGCCGGAACAGCGGATGGTCTTTTTCGGCGCTGAAGATCGTCGACTGGATGATCCCCGTGCCGTCCCTGACGAGGAGGAACCGCACCTTGCCGCTCGAGCGCTTGTTATAGACCCAGCCGCGGATCTCGACGGTTTCGCCTGCGTGCTTCGCCGATATCTTCGATGTAAACCCACGCCATAGTGCGGTAATTATAGGGAAATCCACCCGGACGGTCAAATCGCTGGGCTCGCAGGGCTCGGACCGGGTCACTCGAGGGCACGCCACGATTTCCCCGGCGAGGAAATCTCGCTCGATTCGAGCCTTCGCTCCCCCCTCGCTTCGCTCGGGGAACCGTGCCCGCTCCGGCTCTCATACGGCCCTCTTCATGACGCCGGTCGTCGCCCTGCTTTCTATCATCGCAGGCGGTCATCTCTTGCATCGCCAGGGGGATTATTCTAATTATAGGAGCATGGCCCAAGCGAAAGCGTTCACTCCAGCGAAGCTGATCGTCGGCGTGATCGCCGCGGAACCTGGGGTCTTCGCGCGGACGGAAGGAGCCCTCATGAATCTGTATGGGCCGACGGATCTTCGCAGCGCACCGTTCCCGTTCGACACGACGGACTACTACGAGGCGGATATGGGCCCCGGCCTGAGGCGCGTTTTCCTGAGCTTCGCGGACCTCGTCCCACCGCACGAGCTGGCGGCGATCAAGATCAGGACCAATGACCTGGAGGGGGAGATCGGCCGCGCCTTCCCCGGGCGCCGCCGGGCCGTCAACATCGACCCCGGCGTCCTCACGGGGAGCGCCTTGATCATGGCCACCGCCAAGAATTTTGCCCATCGGGTCCCGCTGACCCTGGGCATCTATGCGCACCTCGAGCTCTTGTTCAAAAAGAAGGGGGTCAGCTGCCTCGACTGGACCTATCCCGATTTCCGGCGGCGGGAATACCAGGATTTTTTCCTGGCAGGTCCGCGGGCTTTACCTGGATCAGCTGCGCGGGGACCGGGAACCGCTGAACCCGCGTCACTCTATTCTTCGGGGTCGAAGGCCGAGATCCGGCGGAGTTTCTCGATGATCTCGGGAAGCTCGCGGAGCGTCGCCTCGACGTCCTGGTCGGTGTTGAACCTTCCCAGGGACATGCGGATGGATGACCTGGCGATCTCCGGCCGGAGCCCGATCGAGATCAGGACGTGGGAGGCCTCCTCGGACTCCTCGCTGCAGGCCGAACCCGTCGAGACATAGATCTCCTTCGTCGCCAGCGCCAGCAGGATGGCCTCGGCCTCGAGACCGGGGAAGGAAAAGTTGAGAGTGGTCTTGACCCGGCGCTCGGGATGACCGTTGAGCCGGATTTTCGGGATCCTCTCCTCGATTCCCCTCTTCAGGGTCTCGGCGAGTCGATCGAGCCGGTCACGGTCTTGCCGGCCCCGCTCCATGATCAGCCGGGCGGCCTCGCCGAAGCCGACGATCCCGGTCGTGTTTTCCGTTCCCGCGCGCCGGCCCTTCTCCTGATGGCCGCCGTGGATGAGCGGGCAGATATCGACGCCGCGCCGGACATACAGAGCGCCCACGCCCTTCGGCCCGTAGATCTTGTGGGCGGAAATCGAGAGCAGGTCGACGCCGAGCCTGTCCACGTCGAGGTCGAGCTTGCCCAGCGACTGGACCGCATCCGTGTGGAACAGCGCGCCCTTCTCCTTGACGATCCCGGCGATCTCCTCGATCGGCTCGATCGTGCCGATCTCGTTGTTGGCGTGCATGACCGAGACGACCGCCGTCTGGGGGGAGAGCGCGTCCCGAAGAAAATCCAGGTCCACCAGGCCGTCGCGGTCGACCGGCAGGTAAGTCACCTTGATGCCGTTCTTTTCGAGATACCTGGCCGTGTTGAGGACGGCCGGGTGCTCGATCGAGGAGACGATGACTTCGTTCTTGTCCGGGCAGGCGTCGAGGACGCCGCGCAGCGCGAAATTATCGGCTTCGGTCCCGGAGCCGGTGAAGATGATCTCGGACCGGTGGGCGCCCAGCGCCGCGGCGACCTGCTCGCGGGCCTGGGAGACGAGGTCCCTGGCCTCCCGGCCGATGGGATAGAGCGAGGACGGGATTCCCGAAGCGTTCCCGCAGAAACCCGCACATCTTTTCGGCGACGGCCGGGTCGACCGGCGTCGTCGCGTTGTTGTCGAGATAAACCACTGTGATCCCCCGGGGACGGCCCGGCCGGGTCTCAGCCCAGCTTTTCCATGAGTATCTTCACCACCTCGAGTCCCGCCCGCTTCTGCCCCTCCTCGGCGGCGGCCCCGATGTGCGGCGCGGCCGTGACATTGGGGTGGTCGATGAGCGAGAAATCATCGGGAGGCTCCTTCTCGAAAACGTCCAGGGCGGCCGCCCGGACCTTGCCGGAATTCAGGGCCTCGAGGAGGGCCTTCTCGTCCACCACGCCGCCGCGGGCGGCGTTGACGATGATGGCGCCGTCCTTCATGCCGGCGATCTCCTCGCGGCCGATGATGTATTTCGGCGGCTTGGGGATGTGGAGCGTGACGATGTCCGAGTCGGCCAGCAGCTCGCGCAGCCCGACCTGCCGGACGGGGAGGGGCGTCTTGATGTCGATGACATCGTAGGCCAGGACGTTCATCCCGAAGGCCAGCGCCCGCTCGGCCACGGCCAGGCCGATCCGGCCGCCGCCGATGACGCCGAGTGTTTTGCCGTGGAGCTCGGTCCCTGACAGGGCCTTCTTCTCCCACTTGTGCTGCTTCATCGACAGGTTGGCCCGCCCGAGCTGCCGGACGGCGCTGAGCATCAGGCCCATCGTGATCTCGGCCACGGAGATCGTCGTCGCCGCGGGCGTATTGGCCACGGCGATACCCTTCTCCTTGGCGGCCGCCGCGTCGACGTTGTCCAGGCCGATGCCGGCGCGGAGGATCATCTCCAGGTCCGTCGAGGCCTCGACGACCTTGCGCGTCACCTTGGTCGCGCCCCGGACGACGATGGCGTGGAAACCCGGGATGGTCCTGACGAGCTCGGCCTCGTCCATCCCGGTCTTGACCGTGACTTCGAACCGGGGCGAGGACTTGAGCTTGTCGAGGGCTTCCTTGTCGAGCGAATCCGCCACCAGGATCTTTTTCACTTCCAGTCCTCCATCAGGCTCGTCTCGGCGGCCTTGACGCCGCTGCCTTTCTCGAAAGCGTAACCCCAGGTCGGCGAGGGTCATCTCGAGCGCGGAGAAGGCGGTGATGACATCGAAGCCGCCCATGTACCCGAGATGGGCGATGCGGAAGAACTTGCCCTTGTTCGGATCCTGGGCGCCGGCGATATAGGCCTTGTATTTCGACTGCATGGTCTTGACGATCTTGCTGCCGTCGACTCCCGCCGGCGTCTTGACGGCCGTCAGGATGTTGCCGGGTTTCTTGGCCAGGAGCTCGAGCCCCAGCGCCTTGACGCCGGCCCGGGTGGCATCGCCAGGATCCGGTGATGCTCGAGCAGCTGTCTCCATACCCATGGCCCTGATGATATCCAGCGCTTTCTTCTGCTGGATGATGAGCGAGATCGCCGGCGTCCAGGGCGTCGTCTGCTTCTCCAGGTTTTTCTTGGCTTTCCTGGCGTCGAAGTAGAACCTCGGGAGCTTGGCCGTCTCCACCATCTTCCAGGCCTTCGGGCTGAAGGCGATGTAGGCCAACCCGGGCGGGATCATGAACGATTTCTGAGAGCCCGAGACAGGACGTCGATCTTCCATTCGTCCATCGGACAGGCGGTGGCGCCGACGCCGGAGATCCCGTCGACGACGAGGATGGCGTCGGTCGCGGAAACGACCTCGCCGAAGCCCTGGATGTCGTAGATCGCGCCGCTCGACGTCTCGGACAGGGTGGAGAAGACCGCCTTGGCGCCGGGATTGGCCTTGAGCTCGGCGGCCAGCTGCTCCTTCGTGAAATCCTCGCCCCACTCGAGCGTGATCTCCCGGACGTTCACGCCGTAGGCTCGGCAGATATTGCCCCAGCGCTCGCCGAACTTCCCGCCGTTGATGCAGACGGCCGTGTCGCCGGGGCTCAGGGTGTTGACGATCGCCGTTTCCATGGCGCCCGTTCCCGAAGACGTCAGGACGAAGACGTCCTCTTTGGTCCCGAAGACATATTTCAGCCCCTCGGAAACCTGCATGAAGATCTCCGAAAACTCGGGCGTCCGGTGGTGGATGATGGGCTCGGCGGCGACCGACAGCACGCTGTCGGGGATGGGCGTCGGGCCCGGGCGAAAGCAGATAATACTTCTTGATCAAATGAGTCCTCCCTTGAAAGGA
>CAVXUH010000005.1:0-199277 GCA_963764885.1 Candidatus Aminicenantota bacterium | reverse complement strand
AGTTGACATCCGCCCCACAAATCAATATCCTTTGACCAAATTGGCGGTTGGCGAACCAAATGGCGACCAAGTGTCCCAAATGCCAGTCTGAGAATCCCCCCGGGACAATCTACTGCGGCCAGTGCGCCACCAAGTTGGGCGCCGCAGCCGCGCCGCCCCCCCTCCTTCACGATGACGCCCGAGACGCCTGTCGATGAGCTGCCGCGCGGCACACTCTTCGGCGGCCGCTACGAGATCATTGAATCGCTCGGCGAAGGAGGTATGGGAAAGGTCTATCGCGCCTTCGATACTCGGGTCCAGGAAGAGGTCGCCATCAAGCTCCTCCGGCCGGAGATCTCGGCCGACAGGAAGGTCATCGAGCGCTTCAGCAACGAGCTCAAGTTCGCCCGATTTATCACCCATAAGAACGTCTGCCGGACCCACGACATCCACGAAGAGGGAAAGACGCTCTTCATCACCATGGAGTATGTCCGCGGCGAGGACCTGAAGAGCCTGATTCGCCGCACGAAGCAGCTCACGCTGACCAAGCTGGAGGCGGACATCTGGCAGGGGGACATATCAGTCGGGAAGTAAGAAACCATGAAAAGCAGCTGCCCGAAATGCGGGTTTGAGAATCCTGGGGGGATGGCGTTCTGCGGAAAGTGCGGCACCGGAATTCGTGGACATGTTTCGGATTCTCCGGAATCCGGAAACATATCCCCAGAATTCAGAGCCGTCCTCGATGGAGTTGAAGAACAGGCTTTCCGTCACCAAGACGCTCGAGACCGGCTACAAAGTCCTAAGCGAAGGCAAGATCTTCGCCGGCAAATACGAGATCGTCGGCGAGATCGGCCAGGGCGGGATGGGGGTTGTTTACAAGGCGAAGGATTTAAAGCTCAAGCGCACGGTCGCCCTGAAGTTCCTGCCGCCGGAGTTCATGCGACTGCCCGATGCCCGGGAGAGGTTCATCAGAGAAGCTCAGGCGGCGGCCGCCCTCTCCCACCCTAATATCTGCACGATCCACGAGGTCGAGGAAGCGGACGGCCAGCCGTATATCGCCATGGAATATGTCAGTGGCGAGAGCTTGCGGCAGAAAGTGGCCAAAGGACCGCTGGCGGCGGATGCCGTCGTGGATATCGCGGTCCAGGTGGCCGATGGGCTCGAGGCGGCGCACCAGCGCGGGATCATCCATCGGGATATCAAAAGCGCGAACATCATGGTGAACGAGAAAGGCCAGGCGAAGATCATGGATTTCGGGCTGGCCAAGGTGCTGGGCGGAGAGCAGCTCACGCGGGAGGCGGTGACGATCGGCACAATAGCCTTCATGTCGCCGGAGCAGGCGCGGGGCGAAGACCTTGACCAGCGCACGGATATATGGTCGTTCGGCGTGGTGCTATACGAAATGCTGACGGGGCAGTTGCCTTTCCGGGGAGACCGGGAATCGATCATCTTCCATTCAATCGTCAAGTTGGAGCCGACGCCGCCGCGGCAGATAAAATCCGATATTCCGGCTGAGCTCCAGAAGATCATAAACCGGGCGCTCAAGAAAAGACGGGAGGACCGGTATGCCTCGGCCGGCGAGATGGCCGCCGACCTGAGGAAGTATTTTGAGACCCGCCGGGCCGAGGAGGCCGGATTCTTCAACCTGAAGTCGCTGGCGCGCCGGATGAGGAGGCCGGTGTATTTCATTCCGGCCGGCGGGATCCTTCTTGCCCTGGGCGCGTTCACCTATTGGCGTATCGACCATGGTGCCCACGTCCGCTGGGCGCGCGAAGTTGCTCTTCCTCAAATCGAGATACTCATCCAGGCAAATGAATCCACCGGAGCTTATCAACTGGCCAGGCGAGCCGAAAAATACGTTTCCGGAGACAGCCGCCTCTCCGAATATCTATCCCAGGTGTCGGGCACCCTGACAACGACAACAGACCCCCCGGGCGCCCGGTTTTTACTCAAGGAGTACGCCGCGCCCGCCGGCGGCTATAAGCTTCTCGGCCTCACCCCTCTCGATAAGATCAACGTTCCGGTCGGCTCCAAACGCTTCAAGATAGTCAAGGAAGGCTTCGAACCCGTGGAGGGAGCCGGGGTGGTCGGCCGCGCCGGCGCGCCGGCTGATGTGGCTTTCCCTCCGCCCAAGATCACACTCGACATCAGAGGATCGCTTCCTGACGGCATGGTCAGGGTCATTCCTGACTCCGGCTATGTGCCTCAGCTCGGCGGCTTAGGAAACGTCCCGGCCATCAAGCTCGAAGATTTTACGATCGACAAGTATGAAGTCACGAACCGCCTCTATAAAAACTTCGTGGATGACGGAGGTTACCGACGGCCCGAGTTCTGGAAGCCGAAGTTCGTCCGTGACGGGAGAAAGGTCCCATGGGAAGAGGCGATGAAGAGCTTCGTCGACAAATCGGGCCGGCCGGGCCCGGCGACCTGGGAGCTGGCGGACTATCCCGACGACAGCGACGATGATCCGGTGAGCGGCGTGAGCTGGTATGAGGCGGCCGCCTACGCGGAATACGCAGGCGAAAGCCTGCCCACCATCTTTCATTGGAACTGCGCCGCCGGCGACATCCTGGCAGACGCCGCCTTCATCGTCCCCCTCAGCAATTTCAACCGGAAGGGTCTGACGAAGGCCGGCGAAATGCAGGGGATGTCATCGAAGGGCGTCTTTGATCTCGCCGGCAACGTCAAGGAATGGTGCTGGAACGAGACCACGGACGGCAAAAGGGCGATCATGGGCGGGGGCTGGGACGAGTCCAATTATATGTTCGGCTGGATCGACAGCCTACGAGCCCTGGCTCCGGTTTCCGAATTTCGGCTTCCGCTGCATGAGATATTTGACTTCATCGGTCGCGGACGGCGAGGCCGCCCGTCCGGTGCCCCTGGCCCCGGCGGTCCAGCCCGGCGATCTTAAGCCCTGCTCGGACGAAGCGTTCGGCATATACCTGAAGTCCTACGAGTATCCGAAAAGTCCGCTGAACCCGAAGATCGAGGACCAGCAGGACCTGACCCGCTACGCAACCTTGGAAAAGGTGAGTTTTGACCCGGCGTATCTTGGCGACAGGATGATTGCCTATCTCTTTATTCCCAAAGAGGGAAAAGCGCCGTACCAGACGGTGATATGCTGGCCGGGCAACTCCGCTTTTCAGCTCGATTCCATCTTTGATTATGGCCAGAAAGATATGTGTGATTATCTGACGAAGACCGGCCGGGCCATCGTCTTCCCCGCTCTCCAGGGGGCATTCGAGCGCAAGTGGAAGCCGGAGATCCGGGAGAGGTTGACGGGCGCCGAGCGGATGGCCATGCTTGTCAAAGATCTCAGGAGAACCGTCGATTACCTGGAGACCAGGCCCGAGTTCGACACGACGAAGCTGGCGTATCAGGGCGTGAGCGGCGGGGCCAACGTGGGCGCCATCGTTCCCGCCATCGAAAAGAGGGTGAGGGCCATCATCATGATCGGCGCCGGACTCAACACCGATTGGCCGCCGCATTGGAGCCAGGTCAATTATGCCCCGCGGATCAAGGTTCCGGTGCTCATGCAGAACGGAAAGTACGATTACTATTGTCCGGAGGAACAGAGTGCCAGGCCGCTCCTCCGCCTTTTTGGCACTCCGGACAAAAACAAGACGCTCACGATCTATGAATCCGGCCACGCCGTCTGGGAGAAGATGGAGCAGAAGAGGGACGAGATCGATTTCCTGGACAAGGTTTTCGGCCCGGCGAAGTAAGTCATTGGTTCCTCCCCTGCATATTAGCATTCTTCCGTCAGCCTGAGACAAAGAGAAAAAGGGATTAACGGTTCAATGGGATAAGCTAGGATTGTCGAAAAAGTGGACTTTGGACCGGAGGACTATTCAGCCCGATAATCAACCTGGAGCCTGACCGCTGCGTCCTTCAGTCTTCTGTCATCGGTCCAGAGCGGCACGCCGGTCAGCCGCGCCGCCGCCAGAATATGGACATCAACATAGCCGAGGCCCAGCCCCGTCAAACGTTGATCCTCGATAAAGCGGAGCACCTCATCGTGGGTCGCCATGGCCGCCTCCGGCAAGGCCCTGAGCAGGGAGAGGATTTCCAGTCTGTTCGTGAGATATCCGCAGGCCAGCTCACCGATGATGAACGGATGGGAGACGACTTCACCTGCCTCTAGGAGTGCGCCAAAACGCGCCACGCCCGACCTGAGATGCGAAACCCAAACAGAAGTATCAACGAGGACCATATCGCCTACCGAAGCGACCTTCTTCTGGGAATCGGCTTCAGCCCCTTTTCTGTACCGGCGAGACGGGCCAGCCGCTTGCTGCTCTCGAGCGAAATCAACGCTTCCAGCCCGAGCCTGACCAACCGCGTTTTCTCCTTGATACCCGTCAGCTCGGCGGCGCTTTTTAGGATCTCATCGTTAATATTGATCGTCGTCCTCATATGTATAGATATGCATATTTAATACATATATGTCAAGAGGCCGTTCAGGCAACCTCTGGGATAAAAGACGCCGGCAAGACGATATGACTCTCAGCGGCGCGAGGCGCGGTGCTTGCTGGTGTATGCGGCAGACCCCCGGCGTCGATTATGCCGGGAACCGATCGCTGCTTTATATCATGCGCCCGTCGGCTGTATAATCATCGACAGGAGCGATTTATGAATCAAGTCGTCAAGCGCCGGGGCCATTGGCACGTCGTTCTGACCCACTTCCCGATCTCGCTGTTCGGGGTGACGGCCGGATTCCAGATCCTTCACCTCTTCTTGCTACCGACGTGTTTTGAGATCGCGAGCAACGTTTGTCTGATCGGGGGCACGGTCCTGCTCGTGCCCTCGGTCGTCTCCGGCTGGCGGACCTGGAAAAGCCAATACCGTGGGTTCAGATCGCCCGTCTTCGTGCGCAAGATCACCATCGCCTACCTTATGCTCGGACTTAGTCTGCCTTTGACGGTCTGGCGGATGGCCTTCCCGGACTCCTTCATCAACGTGGCCTGGGGAACAACGCACTGGCTCTATTTCGCGGGCACGATCCTCCTGATCATCGGGGCCTCGCTCGAGGGCTACTTCGGAGGCACACTGCACCACAGGTGAGGTCCGGCAGAACCGAGCAGGAAGTCAGTGAAACAGATCTGTTCCCTCAAGGGCCCGCGCCAAAAGCGAATTGATATCCTGTCACCATTCGGGTGAAGCGCTGGGGTGAATTGGGGAATTGATATCCTGTCACCAATTCGGGACCAATTCGGGAGGGAGAGATGATCGGAGCGATCGCCGGAGATATTGTCGGGTCGGTGTACGAGTTCAATCCGCTCAAGCGGAAGGACTTTCCTCTGTTCCAGCGCGGCTCCAAGTACACGGATGATACGGTCCTGACGGTAGCCATCGCCCAGGCGATCCTGACGGACGGCGACTATCGCGCGAAGGTCCTGGACTTCGGAAAGCTCTACCCGCACGAAAGCTACGGTGGCGGGCTCAGAAGATGGCTCCGTTCATCCGACCCGAAACCCTATTACAGCTTCGGCAACGGGTCCGCCATGCGCGTGAGCCCTGTCGGGTTCACTTTCTCGACGGTCGAGGACGTCCTCCGCGAGGCCGCTCGGTCCGCCGAATTCACCCACAACCATCCCGAGGGAATCAAGGGGGCCCAAGCGACCGCGCTGGCGATCCTTCTGGCAAGGACGACGCAGGACAAGGACCTCATCCGAAAGGAGATCTCATCCCGGTTCGATTACGACCTCGCCCGCACGGTGGACGAGGTCCGCCCTTATTATGGCTTCGACGAGACATGTCAAGGCACGGTGCCCGAAGCGATCATCTCGTTCCTGGAATCTGATTCCTACGAGGACGCCGTCCGGAACGCGGTCTCGCTGGGCGGCGACGCCGACACCTTGGCCTGCATCACGGGTGGTATCGCCGAGGCCTTCTACGGACCTGTATCGTCCGATATCCGCGACAAGGTCCGGGAGATCCTGACACCGAAGCTCTGGGGGATTACGCGAAAATTCTGCGACAAGTATTGGCCCGGCCCCAGCACTTAATTCCGCGGATACTTATCTTATCTGTCCTCAGCAATGGTTAGTGTCCCGCGAATCAGCGGGCGGCAGCGAGTTTTTTCTTGGTGTACTCGATCAGGCCGCCGGCCTCGATGATGCCGATGACCGATTCGGGAAGCGGAAAGAACTTGAAGACGCGCCCGCCGGAGATGATCCGGCCACCCGCGAAATCGATCTCGACCTCGTCGCCCGTCAGTAGCGCGTCCGAGGCCTCAGCGCACTGGAGGACCGCCAGCCCGAGGTTGATGGCGTTCCGGAAAGTAGATCCTGGCGAAGGACTTGGCGATGACGGCCTGGACGCCCGCCGCCCGCAGACACGCCGCCGCCTGCTCCCTGCGAGCTTCCGCAGCCGAAGTTCAGGCCAGCGACAATAACATCGCCCGGCTTGACCTTCCCGGCGAACTCCGGGTCAAGGTCCTCCATGGCGTGCCTGGCCATCTCGGCCGGCTCCATGATCTGGTAGGTGTACCGTCCCGGAAAAATGACGTCGGTGTTGACGTTGTCACCGTATTTCCAGACGCGTCCTTGGCTCATGTGTATTTCCTCGGGTCGGTGATCCGCCCTTCAAGCGCCGAGGCGGCCGCCGTGGCCGGTGAGGCCAGGTAGATCTCGGAATCGCGGTTTCCCATCCGGCCGCGGAAATTGCGGTTCGACGTGCTGACCACGACTTCGCCCGCGGCCAGCAGCCCCTCATGCGCCCCGAGGCAGGGTCCGCAGCCCGGGTTGAGGATGACGCAGCCGGCTTCCGACAAGCTTTCCAGGTACCCCTGCCGGAGCGCGTCGAGATAGACAAGGCGAGAAGCGGGCAGGACGAGCGCCCGAACGGACGGATGGATCGTGCGGCCCCTGAGGATCTTCGCCGCCGCTTCCAGGTCCTCCAGCCGGCCGTTCGTGCAGGTCCCGATGAGCGCCTGCTGGAAGGGCTTCCCCTCGACTTCCCGTACGGCTTTCACGTTGTCGACAGTATGCGGGCAGGCGATCTGCGGCTCGATGCCGGATAGATCGTATTTCAGCGTCGCTTCGTACGATGCGTCGGGGTCGGAGAGGATGATCTCATACGCGGACCTCGCCCGTCCCTTGAGCCAGTCGTGCGTGACCTTGTCGGGCTCAAAGCAGGCGTTCTTGGCCCCCATCTCGGCGGCCATGTTGGTCAGGGTCATACGCGAAGCGGCGCTGAAGGCGCCGGCCGACGGCCCGCCGAACTCGACCGCCTCGTAATTCGCGCGGTCGGCGCCGTTATCGCCGATGACCCTGAGAATGACATCCTTGGCATAAACGCCCGCCGGCAGCCTCCCGGACAATTCGACCTTGATCGTTTGGGGGATACGGAGCCAGATCTCGTCGGTCGCCCAGATGCTCGCCGTCTCGGTCCGGCCGATGCCCGCGGCGAAGGCGCCGAACGCGCCGTAGGTCGTCGTGTGCGAATCACTGCCCACGATCACCTTGCCCGGCAGCGCGAATCCCTCCTCGCTCAGCACCTGGTGGCAGACGCCGTGCTGGATGTCGAAGAAATTGCGGGAGCCCCTGCGCGGCCGCGAACTCGCGGATCGTCTTGTGGTTCTGGGCGTATTTCTCGTCGGCCGCCGGGACGATGTGGTCGAGGATGATGACGATCTTCTCCGGGCGACTTGACCCGGGCCACCCCGAGCTTCTTGAACTCGCCGATGATCGCGGCCGAGTTATCGTGCGACAGGTAATAATCCGGCGAAACTGTAACGACTTCGCCAGCGCTGACCTCGCGCCCGACCTTCCTACCGAGGATCTTCTCAGTTAACGTCTTACCCACTCAGCCTCTCCTAAACTGCCCCTACCACATAACTCTGTCAAATGAGAAGGCGAAGGACTGAGTGGTGAGAAGTACAAGCCCGTCGAGCGCGGGCAGCACGGCGCTAGTGTCCCGCAACGCCCGAGCGGAAGGGGATTCCCCACGGGGGGATCGGGTGGACGCAGGACGGACGGACGGGGATGCGACATGACAGGACCCGCGCTCTCGAAAAACTGCATGACACCGAACCATTCGTCCCTCTCCTCTTTATTTCAACACATCGAAATTTACGAAATCCGCGTGGTTGACGATGATCGCCTCGATCGTCCGCCGCGCGCCGTCACCCTCCTTGGAGTGGGCGGCGATGATGTGGAGGACCTCCTGCGGCAGGCCGTGCCGGGCGGCGAAGGCCGCCCCGGAGATCGGGTGGCGCAGCAGCTCGCCGCTTCGGCTCTTGACGAATTTCCCCTTAGTCCGCTCGTATTCGAAGAGCTTCCCGACATCGTGGAGGATGGCGCCGGCCAGGAGGATGTCCCGGTCGATGGCCACCCGCTTCCCGTACTCCTTGATCAGCACGTCGGCGATCCGGATCGCCGTCAGCGTGACCGCCCGCGTGTGCTGGATGAGGCTGACCTCGGTCCGAGGGATGAGGAGCGTGAACGGCATCACGGGCAGGTCCTCGATCGTCCAGCGCGACTGTTCCATGGCATCGAGCCAGACGACGGTCGTCTTCTCCCGGAGCCCGGCGTCGCTGATGAGATGGATCTCGGGGAGGAGCGTCTCGAGCTGTTTTCGCATCTAGGCCTTCCTTTCGCCGGGCCCGTCGTACTCGAAATCGGACGGGTGGATCTTGCGCATCGGCCTCATCCGCGTCTTCTCCTCATGGATATGCGCCACAAGCCCGGGCACCCGGGAGATGATGAAAAAGGCGTTGCCGATCGCGGGCGGGATCCCGAGGTCGCAGAGCGCCGCGGCGATGGCGCCGTCGACGTTGATGGGCAGAGGCTTTCCGCTTTCCGTGAACAGCTTCTCGATCGTCCGGGCGATGCGCAGGTGGGGGCCGGCCAGCTTCAGCTCCTCGGCCAGCGAGAAGAGCTTTTCCGTCCGCGGGTCCCGGGTGTGGACGCGGTGGCCGAACCCGGAGGCCCGCTCGCCCCTGGCTTTCATTTCGCCGAGGATCTCCCCGGCGGCCGCTTCCTCGGCGATGTTCTTTTCGGCGGCGCGCCGGGCGACGGTCTGAAAGAGCCTCATCCCCTCTTCGACGGCGCCCCCGTGGAGCCTGGAGATGGCGAGCACGCCCGCGGCGACCGCGGCCTGGAGCTCCGCGCCGGTCGAGGCGACCGTCCGGGCGGCCAGCACGGACGGCGGCCCGGCGCCGTGGTCGACCGAGGAGACGAAGATGGCGTCCAGCAGCCGGCCGGCCTCGGGCGAGGGCAACTCGCCCATCAGGGCAAGATAGATGGCCTGCGAGAACGGGACCTTGCCCATGAGCTCATCGATCGAATAGCCCCGCAGCCGGACCTTGTTGGGCTCGACGCTCGTGATGGCCGTTTTCCAGTGAAGGTTTTCCGCCATATCAATCCTTCCGGCGAGTGCGCCGCTTCATTTTAGTTTATTTCAGCCGCCCAAGTATCAATTTTTTCGAATTTTATCGATTTCTGCGATGATTGATCGGCCATTCCCGTTTTTGCCCGGCCGGCGCCCGCCGATCAAGCCAACGAAGCCGCCGCCTTGGGGATGTCGGAGATCGCCTCGACAACCCGGACGCCGGCCTGCCTCAGCCGCGTCACCTTGGTTTCGTAGGAGCCGCGGGAACCCTCGACGATCGCCCCGGCGTGCGAAAAGCGCGTGCCGGACTTCGCCGCCTTGCCGCCGATATAGGCGATGAGCGGCTTGGTGAACCGTCCCCGCTCGATCAGGTCGGCCACCCGCTCCTCCTGGGTCGTGCCGATCTCGCCGAACATGACGACCGCGCGCGTCCCGGGGTCCTGCTCGAAGAGCTCCATGACCTCGGGATGCGAGAGACCGACGATGGCGTCGCCGCCGACATGGACGATAGTGCTCTGGCCGATGCCGGCGCGGGTCAGGTAATAGGAGATGGCGGAGGTCATGCCGCCGCTCCTCGAGCTGACGCCGATCTTTCCCGGCCGGAACCACTCCCGGGCCCGCTCGGCCCGGCCGCCGATCATGCCCAGGACCGCCTGGCCGGGGCTGACCAGGCCGAGCGTGTTGGGCCCGACGAACCGGGCGCCTTTTTCGGCCGCCCGGGCGGCGATCTCCAGGACGTCGTGGATCGGCACGCGGTCGGGGACGATGACGAGGAGCTTGACGCCGGCCTGGATGGCCTCGAGGGCGGCGTTCTTGACGAGCGCGGCGGGCACGAAGATGACGCTGGCGTCGATCGGCCCGTGCTTGTCCTGTGTCTGGGCGACGGAATCATAGACCGGAACGCCGCCGACATCCTGACCGCCGCGGCCGGGCGTGACGCCCGCCACAAGCTTCGTTCCGTATTCCCTCATCAGCCGGGCGCGGACCATGCCCTCGCGGCCGGTGATGCCCTGGATGATCACCCGCGTTTCGCCGTTGACGAGGATCGACATCAGGCAGCTCGATTCCCTACTGAATTTATTGAATCCATAAAACCACTATACATTGGGGCCTTTTCCGGACGGTCCGGCCGCATCGGCCTCGGCGATGATCCTCTCCCGGTATTCCTTAAGCCCGGGGATGGGCAGGTGGACGATGATGGCGTCGAGCTCGTGGAACTTGCAGAAGATCTCGCAGGCCAGGCACTCGGTGCACTTCCCCTTTTTCGCGTCCTCGGGCGGGATGGCGAGCACCGGGAGGCCCTCGTGAAGCTTCAGTATCCCCGGGGCGCAGGCCGTTACGCAGCCCTTCGTCCGGCAGCCGGGGCACTTGGCGTGGTCAAAGGTCAGCCGGCCCGTCAGCGAATCGAAAGCGTAGGCGGCCGGCGGCACGGTCGGGTCGGCGAGCGGCCGGACTTCGTGGCGGAGCTCCGGACGCCGGTTGACGAGTTCCTCGAGGCGCGCGGCGCAGAATTCCGGCGCGTCGTCCCGGCCGTAGCCCTCGACGACACCCGGGACCTGCTTGAGATAGGTTGCCAGGATCTCGATCGCCTTCTCCTCGAAATTCCCGCCCAGCCGGATGACGGCCGGGATGGCGGTCGCCTCCTCGTGGAAGGCCTTCACCAGGCCGCGCGCCGAATGGTACTGTTCCTGGCTGGCGACGCCCGAGCCCGAGGCGAAATAGCCCCGGATGCCGGGCTGCGACAGGATGATCTTGGCCGCGCGGTAGACTTTGCTCGCCGGCGGGTTGCCGCTCGTGTCGCAGTAGTTGGCCAGCTTGAACCCGCGGTTGAGGACGGCGTCCATGGACATCATCGAGCCGCCCCCCCCGGCGCCGTGGAACCCGATGGATCGGCCGCCGGCGGCCGGGTCGTCCGACATCTGGAAGAAATAGAACGTGCCGCGGTAGTCTTTTTCCTCCACCCGGTAGGCGATCCTCTCGAGCTCGGTGGGCGGGCGGTCGAACTCGCGGGCCACCTCGATCCCCAGCTCGGGATGGCGGTAGACAGCGTAGTCATCGACCACGAGGTGGCAGTCGGCCGCCAAGACCGCCCCGTCCACGGTGACGACGAGCGGGTTGACTTCGGCCGAGCGGGCGTCGGCCGAGCGCGCCACGCGGTAGAGCCGGCTGAGGCAATCGGCGAGCTTGGGAAGGAGGCTCCCCGCGATGCCGACGCCGATCAGCATGTTCCGGGCCTGGTATTCGGGGAATCCCGAGAGAACGTCGATCGCCTGCCGGGCGACTTTCTCGGGGTGGAGGCGGGCCATTTCCTCGACACCGGTCCCGCCCGCCGGGCTGAAAACGAGCACCGGCTGTTTCAGGGCGTCATCGAGCACCAGCCCGACGAAGTACTCGGAGGCGATGGCGAGCTTCTCTTCGACGAGAATCCTGTCGACGATAGTGTTCCCGACCTTCATCCCCAACAGGCTGCGGGCTTTCACCTCAGCCTCGTC
Organism: Candidatus Aminicenantota bacterium; assembly: GCA_963764885.1. GTDB lineage: Bacteria > Acidobacteriota > Aminicenantia > Aminicenantales > UBA8522 > CAVSCD01. Next base: position 187,473 of record CAVXUH010000005.1, on the reverse strand, counting down.
CGGGTTGAAGGCGAACTGGATGCCCCCCAGCCCGGCCCGCCCGGTTACCCAAACCTGGATCTTGAGGACGACGGGCTGGCCGAGCTTTTCGGCGATCCGGCGGGCCTCTTCGGGAGTGGATGCCACGCCCCCCTCGGGCACAGGGATCCCGCCCTGTTTCAGGAGCGCTTTGCCTTGGTATTCGTAGAGTCTCGCCACGCGCCTAACCTTAGAATCTACTATTATTTAGATTAGGGGGCGGGATGTCAACGTCTGTCGACGTCGGGGACAGGTAAAGCCCGGTGACAGGCCCCGGCCGGGGCCTGTCCCCCGGATGAAAAGGCCGGCAGACTCCCCCCTCTCCCGGTTATCCCCCGTCAGGAGGTCCGGAAGCCAAGCGTTGGAAAGGAGGTTTATATCAGAATCTACCGAAGTCTTTTCTATCCCGTTGTTCGAAGCCCTGACGCTCGGTCCTGGGCCGGGCATCGTTGACGATCAGCCGGCGGCCGTCAAATTCGGTGCCGTTGAGCTTGGCCTTGGCGTCGCCGGCGCTTTCGCCGTTCGCCATCTCGACAAACCCGAAACCTCGTCCCTGAAGGATGTTCGCTGAATTCACTTCTCCGTACTGGGCAAAGAGCTCTTTCAGCTTGTCCTCGGTCGTCCTGTAGTTGAGGTTTCCCACATACAATTTTACGGCAGGCATGAATCAACCTCCTAAAACTCTGGCCATCCGCATCCCTTCCGGGAAGGGAGGCCGGCCGCAAAAGGCAAGACATTCTTCCATATCCCATATCAGAAATCAAGAGCTATCCGGAGGGTGCCGTTTCTGTTATGATTTGCCGGGGGGCGACTCCCCCGCCCCGGCTCAGGAGCGGCGGTCAGCCCAGCCCGGCCGGGTGAAGGAGAACCGATGAAAAAGGGAAGATACATCGCGATCATCGTCCTGATATTCTTCTTCCTGGCCATCGCGACCGTCCTCGCCTTCATCTATTCCCAGTTCAGCCCCGCCCCCGAGGTCGGCGCCGCCTCCTATCTCGAGATCGGGCTGAGCGGCTCGCTCCCCGAGCTCGCCGAGCCGGACTTCCTGACGACCTATGTGCTCGGCCGTCGTCCCCTCTCGGTCCACGACATCTGGGAAAACCTCCGGAAGGCCAAGGTGGACGCCCGCATCCGCTGCGTCCTTATCCGGCTCGGCGTGTTCGACGGCGACTGGGCCAAGGCGAGCGAGCTGCGCGACGCCATCCTGGATTTCCGGCGGTCGGGAAAGAAGGTCACCGCCTACATCGAGGAGGCGCCCGAGTTCGACAAGGAGTATTACGTGGCGACGGCCTGCGACCGGATCATCCTTCATCCTCTCGGCTGGCTGGGCGTCAACGGCCTGGGCGGCTGGGTGCCCTTTTTCAAGCAGGGGCTCGACAAGCTGGGGATCGAGGCCGAGTTCGAGCACGTCGAGCAGTACAAGACGGCTTACAACATGTTCACGGAAAAAGGGTTCACCGAGGCCCACCGCGCCATGCTCGAGTCCCTCGAGCAGGACATCTTCGGCGACTACGTCCGCACAGCCGCGACCGCCAGGAAAATGAAGGAAGAGGAGTTCCGGTCGCGGCTCGACCAGGGGCTGTTCCAGGGCGAACAGGCCAAACAGGCCGGCCTCGTGGACGACCTGATGTACGATGACGAGCTGAAGACGCTGCTCCGCGATGGCAGCCGGGACCTGGAAAGGACGAGCCTGGCGGTCTACGATCGCGTCGGCGCCGCCAGCGTGGGGCTCGAGACCGGGCGGCGGATCGCGCTCATCTACGCCATGGGGCCGATCGTCACCGGCGAAGGTTTCTACGAGACGATCGGCGGCCGGACCTTCTCGCGCTGGCTCCGGCGCGCCCGGGAGGACCGGTCGGTGGCGGCCATCGTCATCCGGGTGGACAGCCCGGGCGGCTCGAGCGTCGGCTCGGACGTCATCTGGCGCGAAGTCCTGCTGGCCAAGAAGGAGAAGCCGGTCGTCGTCTCCATGTCCGACCTGGCGGGGTCGGGCGGCTACTGGATCTCGATGGCCGCCCACAAGATCGTCGCCCAGCCGCAGAGCCTGACCGGCTCGATCGGCGTGATCGCCGGCAAGTTCAGCCTGGCCGGGCTTTATGAAAAGCTCGGGATCACCGCGGAAAAAATGACCTTCGGCCGGCGGGCCGACATGTTCTCGAGCTTCCGCCCGCTGAGCCCGGACGAGCGGCAGCTGCTCAAGGACCAGATCCTCTGGACCTACGACCGGTTCCTCACCAAGGCCGCCGAGGGCCGGAACATGACCCGGGACGAAGTGGACGCGATCGGCAAGGGCCGCGTCTGGACGGGCCGGCAGGCCAAAGACAACCGGCTCGTGGACGAGCTTGGCGGGCTGACCATGGCCATCGGCCAGGCCAAAAAGCTCGCCGGCATCCCGGCCGAAGAGGAAGTCGCGCTCGATGTCTGGCCGAAGAGCACCTCGCTTTTCGGGGCGATCTTCGGCCGTCAGGAAGCCGCGGTGAAGTGGCCGCTCCCGGAGGAGATGGGGCAACTGCTCACGACCCTCAAGGCGCTCGAAAAGCAGAATCCCCTGGCGGTCATGCCGTTCTGGCTGCCCGTTCAGTAGGCATAGGTAAAGGGGCAGATCGTCCGGAACTCGCAGTAGCTGCAGTTGTGCCAGTCGGGGCGGGCCTCGAAATTCCCGGCCCGGAGGCCGTCCTCGGCCTCGCCGATCTTTTCCCGGGCCCGCTTCATTTCCTTATCGCCCTTGGCGGCCCGGCCGATGATATCGGATTCGAGGAAGTGGAGCCGGGTCTCGAGGAGCGGTCCCGGCTGGGTTTTCGTAAATGACAGCGCGTAGAGGTCCATCTGGAGGCTCGTCGCCGCCCGCTTGTCCGCGTCCTTCTGGTCCTTGACGTCGGACGCCTTGAAATCGATGATGACGGCCCCGTCTGCGCCCAGGTCGACCCGGTCCCAGCGGCCGATGAACCGCACCCGCTTTTCCCGCCACTTGAAGCTCTTCTCGAGGAAAGCCGGCGTCGTCGCCGAGCCCTCTTCCCGGCGGCAAAACCGCTCCAGGGCCAGGCGGCCGGCCTGCTTGCGGAGCTCCTCGTGCTCCCGGCTGAGAAAACCCTCGTTGACCCAGAGGCTGTCGTACTCCTCGAGGACCTGCTCCGGGGCCGCCGGCCGGCCCGCCTGCCTCTTCAGCAGGTAGGAATGGACCACCCGGTGCAGGACGCGGCCGAAGACGATGGTGTGGTGGGGCGGCGAGGGGATCTTCCAGATGTGGCGGAACTTGTATTTGAGGGGACAGACGAGATAGTCCTCGACCTGGAAATAGCTGAGCGTCAGGACATCGCGGACCCTGGGCGACGGCAGGGCGCGCTCGCCGGTGGTGCCCAGGCCGAAGCGCCGGATCTCCTCGATGGCCGAGGAGCGCTCGACCTCATCCGGCAGACGGGGTATATCCAGCGCCTCGAGGACGAACGGGCTGACTTTCTTGAGCCTCTTCAGCCCGTAATCCCTGGCCCAGGTAAGATAAAGGTACCGCTTGGCCCGGGTCATGGCCACATAAAAAAGCCGCCTCTCTTCCTGGACCGCGCCCTCCGCGGGGGGCAGCTCCTCCTTCAGGATCTCGTCGGGGACCGCGATCTTCTCCCGGCGCTCGCGGCCCGGGAACCGGTCGGCGATCAGGCTGACCATGAAAACAGCCTCGAATTCCAGGCCTTTGGCCTTGTGGACGGTGAGCACGTTGACGGCGTCTTCGTCGAGCTCGGCCTCGGCCGTGGCCGGGTTGTCCCCGACTTCCTGGAGAAGGTCGAGGTGGCCCGCGAACGACCTGATGGAGTCGTCGTCGACGACCTCGCCGAAGCTCCGGATCTTTTCGAAGAAGAGGCGCAGGTTCTTGATCTTGAGCTCGGCCTCGAGGGTCGCGGCCTCGACGAGCTTCTTGAGATAGCCGGTCTTTTCGAGAAACGCGTAAACCACCTGGCCCGCGTTCTTGGTGCCGGACAGGCCGACAAAGAACGTCAGGTCCTCATGGATCTTCCGGATGAGCGCCACCGTCTCGGCGGACATCTCGAGAGTCAGGCTGCCGCCGGCCAGGCTCTCGAACACACGATGCAGGGGAAGGTTCTTTTTCTGGGCGTAGTTTGAGACCACGGTCAGGTCGTGCATCCCGGCGGCGTAGATCTCCGAGTGGGCCAGGAAGAACAGGCTCCGGCCGTCCTCGAAATCGGTCAGCGCCCGGATGAACGAGACCACGTTCTTGACTTCCTCCTGGGCGTAGAGGCCGCGGCTCCCCGAAAACCGGTATGGGATCTGCTTCGCATTGAGGGCGCGGAGGTAAGGGTCGGCGTCGGCGTTCCGCCGGACCAGGATGGCCACCTCGCCCAGCGGGATACCTCCGTCCAGCCTTTCCCGGATAAGCTCGGCCACCCGGTCGGCCTCGTGCGAGAGGGTGTCGAACTCCAGGTGGTGGAGGCTTTTTCCGGTGGGCTCGACCGTCGCCAGCAGGCGCTTGTCCACCCGGCTCTGGAATTCCAGGCGGTTGGGGTCGTTCTGCCGGATGAGCCGGTAGGCCGAGTCGAGGACGGCTTGGACCGAGCGGTAGTTCGTCGTCAGGACGATATTCCTGGCCTTGGGATAATCGCGCTGAAAGTTGAGGATGTTGCTGAGCGAGGCGCCCCGGAAACGGAAGATGCTCTGGTCGTCGTCACCCACCACGGTCAGGTTCCGGTGGCGCCGCGCCAGCATCTTCAGGAGCTCGTACTGGATATAGTTCGTGTCCTGGAACTCGTCCACCAGAATGTACTTGTACTTTTCCTGGAACTCGCCCAGGACCGACGGGCGCTCGCGGAAGAGCCGGGCGGCCAGGCGGACCTGGTCCTCGAAATCGATCTTCCCCTCCTTCCGGAGGAGCGCCTCGTAAGCCTCGTAGACCTCCGCCATCTCGCGGTGCTTGAGCGCCGTCTCCCGGCCCGCCTCGCCGCCGCCGGCCGCCTCCAGCTTCTTGGCGAAATCCAGGTATTCGCCCGGGTTGACGTCTTCCTGCTTGAGCTTTTTGATCGCCCCCAGCAGCTCCTGGATGTGGCGGGTGGGCGAGCTCAGCGGCCGGTAATAACGGAGCGGCAGGCGGAACAGGTTCGCCCGGACAAAGACGGCCTGTTCGATGTCGTCCAGCAGCCGGAAGTCGGCCGGGTAGCCGAGGTCGAGTGCGTAATTGCGGAGGACCCGTTCGCCGAACGAGTTGAAGGTGCTGATGTCGACGAACGCGTAGCTGTACGGGATGAGCCGGTCGACCCGCTCCTCCATCTCGTTGGCCGCCTTCTCGGTGAAGGTCATGGCCAGGATCTCGTCGGGCCGGGCGAGCTTGGCGGCGATGAGGTAGGCGATGCGGTGGGTAATGACCTTGGTCTTGCCCGTGCCGGCGCCGGCGATGATCAGGAGCGGGCCGCGGCCGTGGGTGACGGCTTTCTTCTGCCGGGGGTTGAGGCCGGCGAGAAGCTGGCGCGTGTCGGGGAGGACGGGACGGGGCATGATCGGGCGCTCAGCGCGGGGAATCTTTTTTCTTGACGATCACTTTTTCATCGGGCTTCATCAGCCAGAGCCTCTCCCGGGCTTCCCTCTCCACGGCCTGGGGGTCTTTCTCGAGCGCCAGGATGTCCTGCTCGAGGCGGCTCTTCTTCGCTTCCAGGTCCTTGATCTCTTGCTGCAGCGTCTCGTAGTTTTTCCGGGCCTTGTAGATCTCGATCAGGCCCTTCTTCCCGAAGAGGGAGGAGATGAGCAGGACGACGAAGAAAAAGAAGACGGCGGCCAGGGCCAGCTTCCGCCGCAGGGACATCCCCCGCTCTTCGTCCCGGGCCATCAGGCCAGCCTCTGCACGCCGAAATCGAGCAGGTGGTCCAGCGCCTTCCGGGTGCCGGCCTCGGCGTAGCAGCGGATGAGCGGCTCGGTCCCCGACAGGCGGAGCAGCAGCCAGTCATCGTCCGCGAAATCGAACTTGATGCCGTCGATCCGCTCGATCACCTCGATCCGGCGGCCGGCGAAACGGTCGGGGGGGTTGAGGATGAGGTCGCGGAGTCCCCGCTCGTTGAGCGGGTTGAGCGGGATGTCCCGCTGACCGCCGTGCTTGCGGCCGTACTCGCGGAAGAACCGCCGACGAAGCTCGGCAAGGGGCAGGCCCGTGACGGCCAGCATCTCGGCCACCAGCAGGCCGGCGAAGATACCGTCCTTCTCGGGCAGGTGGTCCTTGACGGCGATGCAGGCGCTCTCCTCGCCCCCGAAGATGATCTGGCGCCGGAGGAAGAGGTCGGCCATGTACTTGAACCCGACGGGAGTCTTGTAGATCGGCAGCTCGAACCGCCGGGCGACACGGTCGATCAGGTGGGTGGTGGCCACCGAGCGGGCCACGCCGCCGCGCCACTTCTTGACCCGGACGAGATAATCGAGGAGAAGCGCCAGGATCATGTTCTGGACGATGAAATCGCCCTCCCGGTCCAGGATGCCGAAGCGGTCCCCGTCGGCGTCCGTGGCCAGGCCGACGTCGCACTTGCGCTCCCTGACGAGCTGGCGGAGCTCCCTCAGGTTGGCCTCGGTGCAAGAGGGCGCGATGCCCCCGAAATAGGGGTCGACGTAGCCGTGAATCTCCTCGACCGCGATCCCGTTTTCCTCCAGGGCCTCGTCCAGGTATTCCCGGCTCGTCCCGTAAAGGGGGTCGACCGCGATCCGGAGGCCCGACTTCTGGATGGCCGCGAAATCGATCTTCTTCCGGATGAACTCCAGGTAGTCCTCCTGGAGGTCGATCTTCTGAATGAATTCCTGGCGCGGGTAGTACGGGCAGGCGGAGACGCACTTGATCAGGCGCGCGGCATCCTCCTCGATCTTGTCCGTCTCGCTCGGCAGGGCCGGCGCGCCCGTCTCCAGGTTGAACTTGAGGCCGTTGTACTCGGGCGGGTTGAAGGAGGCGGTGAAATTGATGCCGGCCTGAGCCTGGCGCCGGATGACCTGGAGCGCCTGGGCCTGGGCCGGGGCGTCCCGGTCCGCCAGCAGGGCGTAGATCCCGTTGTGAGACATGATCTTGGCCGCCTCGTTGGCAAACCGCTCCGAGAGGAAGCGGGTGTCGTAGTTGATCACGACGGAGATCGACCGCCCATCGAACCGGCGCCGGAGATAGTTGGCGATGGCCTGGACGACGAGCCGCACGTTGGCGAAGGTGAACTCCTCGCCCATGATGGCGCGCCAGCCGGAAGTCCCGAACTTGATCATGATGATGGCCCTGGCCAAAAATTAGCACAAGGGCCGGTATAAAGCAATGCCGGGAGGGCCGGGGGGATAGGGGCACATCCCCGTCCGGCCTTGATGAATTCACGGGCTCAATCTTTGCGGGTCTCGCCGGTCATGGGCACGAACCGGACGTCAAGGATCTCCCGAGACACGGGCTTGCCTCTTTTTTTGGTGACCAGGGTGAGAACCTGGAGGTAGTCGGCGCGGCCGAGGGGGATGACGAGCCGGCCCCCTTCCTTGAGCTGCTCGAAGAGCGCGGGCGGGACCTTTTCCGGGGCGGCCGTGACGATGATCGCGTCGAAGGGCGCCTCTTCGGGCCAGCCGAAAAAGCCGTCGCCGGACCTGACCCGGACATGCCCGTAGCCCGCCTCCTCGAGGGTCCGGGCGGCGCGCCCGGCCAGGACCGGGTTGATCTCGATCGAATACACCCTCGCGCCCAGCTCGGCCAGTACCGCAGCCTGATAGCCCGAGCCGGTCCCGACCTCGAGGACCTTTTCACCTCCAGCGAGACCCAGGGACTGGGTCATCAGGGCCACGATATAAGGCTGGGAGATGGTCTGCCCCTCCCCGATCGGCAACGGGTAGTCCGCGTAGGCCTGCGACCTTTGGGCGGCGGGCACGAACAGGTGGCGCGGCACCTTGCCCATGGCCGCGAGCACCCGCCTGTCCGTGATGTCCCGGGAGGCCAGCTGCTCCTCGACCATCTGCCGCCGGGCGAGGGCGGCGCCGGCGTCGGCCTGGGCTCCGGGAGCACAGAGGCTGTGAGGACAGACTGAAAGCAGGGGAACGAGCAGGGCCAAGGCGGGGCCGCCGAAACCGACTTTCACCGCGATCTCCTCTGTTTTTATTGTCCCGCAACCCCGGTGAGAAATCAACGGCCCGGCTGGCATCCGCCAAAGTATGGACGGAAGGTTTAGAAACCCGGACGCTGTCCCCCGCGCGGATGACCCGGCCGGGGGATTTTCACCTCGGGGCTCCCCCCGAAAGGTGATTGACGCCGCCCGGGGTTCATGCGAAGGTGAATAAGAAAAATACCGGTATACGTGGAGAATTTGTGTTGACAAGCCTGGCCGATTCTGATAATCAAACACATAAACCGGTTGAATTAGGGCGCATCGTGCCTTGGATGGAGAACAGAGCACTATATCCAGGTTTTTTTGATCCGATAACCAACGGCCACGTGGACATCATCCGGCGGGGCCTGAAGTTATTCGAGGGCATCGTCGTTGCCGTCCTCAAAAATCCCAAAAAGAGCGCCCTCTTCTCGACTAAAGAGAGAGTGGCCATGATCCGGGACATCTTTGCGGGCGAACCCAAGGTTGAAGTCAGGGCCTTTGACGGCCTGCTGGTGGACTTCGCCCGGAAGAACCGGACGCGGATCGTCATCCGGGGATTGCGGGCGATCTCCGACTTCGAGTACGAGTTCCAGATGGCCCTGATGAACCGCAAGCTGGACGAGGAGACGGAAACGCTGTTCATGATGCCCAGCCTCGGCTATTCCTTCCTGAGCTCCGGCTTGGTCAAGGAGGTCTTCCAGCTGGGCGGCAACGTCCACGACCTCGTTCCCGGGGTGGTGGAGGAGAAACTTTGGGACAAACTCAAGAAGGGGAAATTCGTGCTCTCTCGGTAACTTTAAAAAAGAGAGGTAGATAGAACCATGCTCGGATTCAGCCAAGAAAAGGGCGTCGTCGGGTTGGACATCGGCTCTCACTCCGTCAAGGCGGTCGAGCTCACCTCGCGCAGGAAGAAGGACCGGGACGCTTACGACGTGAGCAAGATCGGCTACGAGCTGCTGCCGCGCGATGCCATCGTCGAGGGAACGATCATCGATTCCACGGCCGTTGTCGAAACGATCAAGATGCTCTTCGAGGAGGGCAAGTTCAAGAGCCGGAACGTGGCTATCTCCATATCGGGGAACTCCGTCATCATCAAGAAGATCTCCCTCCCCGCCATGGAGAAAGAGGAGCTGGCCGAGTCCATCGTCTGGGAGGCCAAGCACAACATCCCCTACCCCTACGAGGAGACGAACGTCGACTATGCGATCCTCAAGCCTCCCCGGGGGTCCGAGGACCGGAACCTGGACATCCTGCTGGTGGCAGCCAAGAAGGACAAGATCGCCAACTACAGCAACGTCGTCAACCAGGCGCGCAAGAACCTGGTGGCCATCGACGTCGACGTTTTCGCCATGCAGAACGCGCTGGAGGTCAACTATCCCGAGACCGCCCTGTCCGGCATCGTCGCCCTGATCAACATCGGGGCCAATATCACCAACGTCGCCATCGTCGAGCGGGGGACATCCCAGCTCGTCCGCGACCTGTCGCTCGGCGGGTTCTTCTTCATCGAGAACATGAGGAAAGAACTGAGCCTGAGCTTCGACGACGCGGAGAAGCTGCTCAAGGGCATCCCCGCCAAGTCGATCCCGCCGGAGCGCGTTGACGAGGTCGTCAGCTTCAACATCAAGGACCTGCTGGACGAGATCGACAAGACCTTCTCCTTCTACGAGGCGGGCGAAAAGAGGGAAAAGAAGATCGAGAACATCTATCTGAGCGGCGGCCTGGCCCATCTCAAGAACATCGGGCAGGCGTTCGAGCAGAAATTCCGTGTCAAGACCGAGATCTTCAACCCCTTCCGCAGTATCGGCTATGACGATAAAAAGCTCGACCCCGTCTACGCCCAGGAGATGGCCGCCCTGTTCGGTGTGGCCGTCGGGCTGGCCACGCGGAAACTGGAAAAGTAACATGATTCGCATCAACCTCCTCAAACCCGAAATCAAGGAAACGAAGGAAGGGTCGGTCCTCCCCAGCCCGGAGGTCGCGGTCAAGAAGGGCTTCCCGGTGGGCAGCGTCGTCGCCGCGCTAATCATCCTCGCCCTGGCGGCGGCCTTCTTCTGGCAGAAGGCGATGATCCGCAAGGAACAGGGTCTGCTCGCCGCCGCTCAAGCCGAGAAGGAGAAGCTCCAGTACGTCACCGCCAAGCTCGAAGAGCTGTCCCAGCGGAAGGCCCTGTTCGAGCGCAAGATCGCCCTCATCATCCAGCTGCGGGCCCAGCAGGAGACGGCCGTCCGGATCATGGACGCCGTCAGCCGCCGACTCCCGGACTGGGTCTGGCTGACCGACCTCAATTTCGACGGCCAGCTGATCGATATCCGGGGCAACGCGCTCTCCAACAACCTGATCGCCGACTTCATCTTCAACCTCCGGAGCTACGAGAATTTTATCGGCGTTAACCTGATCTCCTCCGCCCAGAAGACCGTCTCCGGCACCCAGTACATGGAGTTCGCGTTGACGGTAAACTATAAGCTGCCCCAGGCGGCTCAACCGGCCGCTCCCGCCCCCGGGCGCGTGAAGAGGTGAACACCATGAAAAAATGGCCATGGTACGGTTACATCCTGCTGGCGGCCATCATTTTCGGGGCGGCCTACTTCCTGTACTTCAAGCCGCAGCAGGCCGAATACACCAGGATCAAGGCGGAGCGCGTCCAGGTCGAAGCCGAGGTCCTCAGGCTCCAGGAGCAGAAGAAGCAGCTCGATAAGATCGAGGCCGAGATCGCCACGCTCACCGGCGAGCTCCAGGAGCTGCAGAAGATCATCCCCCAGAAAGAGGAGATCGATGTCATCCTCAGGATGATCCAGCAGATGGCCGTGGATTCGCGCCTGGATATCATGCGGTTCACGCCCCGCGGCGAGATCGTCCGCGACTTCTATGTGGAGCGCCCGATCCCGATCGAGGTCACCGGCAACTATCACAACCTGGCCTCGTTTTTCGACCGCCTGAGCAAGTTCGAGCGGCTGTTCAACATCGAGAACTTCACCGTCCGGGCCGTCCCCAGCCAGACGGAAGACCTGACGATCGCGGCCAGCTTCACGGCCAAGACCTACATCTTCCTGGAAGACGCGGCCCAGCCGCAGGCCAAGCCGGGAGAGAAGAGGAGTGGCATATGAGAAAGATGATGGTTCTTCTGTCCTGCGCGATGCTGCTGTTCACCGCGGGCAGTCTCCTGTTTTCCCAGGAAGCGGCCAAGCCCGAAGAGCAGCCGGCGCGGCCCGGGTTCCGGTCGCAGATCCCGACCTATGACCCGGCGGGGCGCCGGGATCCGTTCAAGAACCTGCTGGCCGGGAAGGAGATCAAGGAAAAGTCCGAGGCCGGCGCGACGCCGCAACTCTATGTCGACGACATCAACCTGATCGGCATCGTCAAGTATAAGAACAAATACACGGCCATCCTGAGCGGGCCCCAAGGATTTCCCTATTATTTCGTGGTCGGAGACAAGCTTGCCGACGCCTTCGTCCTGGCCATCAGTGAAAACCAGGTCATCTTCCGCCAGACGAACGAGCGGGGCATTCCATTGACGAGGCCCAAGGATATCGTGAAGGAAATAAAACCGGAGGAGCGTTAAACATGAAAAGGAAAACTGTTTGGCTGTCCCTGATCGCGATCAGCCTCTTCGTCTTCCTGGCCGCGCACGCGCAGAACTTCACTCCCGCCACGATCAGCAAGATCGGCGTCCAGCCCGGCCCCCTGAACACCCGGGTGGTGCTGGAAGCGGATTCCCCCGTGCTGCTGGCGAAAACCTATTACTCCGGCAAGGCGGTCGTCCTCGAGCTTGACCGCGTCAACGCCTCGGCCGCACCGCAGATCCAGCTGGGCGATCATCAGCTGGTCCAGGCGATCAACCTGGAGAAGGCGGCCGGCGGTCAGGCGCGCCTCCGGGTCGAGCTGGCCGAGCCCGTCCCCTATCGGGTGCTCAACTCAGAGGGTCGGACGGTCGTCGAGCTGAACCGGATTCAGAGGGGCGGCGGGGCCGTCGAGGCCGAGGCCCTGCGGCAGTTCGCCCCAGCCGGCCAGGCTCCGATCCTGATGAACAAGCTCAGGGTCGAGGAGACCGCCGGCGAGATCCAGTTCCGCGCCCCGGTCAGCGCCTCCGCTGACACTCAGGTGTTCACGCTCGAGAAGCCGCTCCGCCTGGTCGTCGACGTTTTCAACGCCATTTACGAAGAGACATCCTCGACCCTCCCGGTCGACAAGTGCGGGCTGAAGAAAGCCCGGGTCGCGCAGTTCAAATCGGACGAGGCCCAGTCGATCACCAGGCTGGTCTTCGACCTGAGCGAGCCCCGGGATTACGACCTCCGCTCCGAAAATAACGAGCTGGTCGTCGCCTTCCTGAAGGGCGCCTCCCCGGCGGCCGCTGCCGCGGCGCCGGCGCCGGTCCCGGTCAAGAAGGCCGAGCCGGTGGCTGCCGCTCCCGTCACCCCGGCCCCCGCGCCCGCTGTCGCACCCCCGGCCAAGGCCGAGGAAGCCCCCGCTGCGCCCCAGCCCGAGGCCAAGGCGGCCCCCAAGTCCGAAGCGCCCCGGAGCGCCCGCCCCGTTCCTCCTCCCCAGGAGACGGCCGTCGAGCAGGAGCCGCCGCAGGACCAGCGCTTCCAGCCCAAGACCATCGCCGAGAACCAGACCGTCTATACCGGCGAGATCATCACCCTGAAATTCAAGGACGCCGACCTCCGGGATGTCATCCTTTATCTGGGCGAGTTCGCCAAGCTGAACGTGGTCTTCGACCCCGAGGTCAGGGGCGTCGTCACCTGCAATCTCGTGGAGGTCCCCTGGGACCAGGCCCTGGACATCCTGCTCAGGAACAACAAGCTCGGCAAGGTCCTCGAGGGCAACGTCCTGCGTATCGCACCGGTGTCCGTCCTGACGCGGGAGGATGAGGACCAGCGCCGCCTCCGGGAGAGCAAGGAGATGGCCGGACCGGTCATCGTTAAAACCGTGACCCTATCGTACTCCAAGGCCAGCGACGTCTTGGCCCTGCTCAACTCGAAAAAGTCCTCCCGGGGTGAGATCACGATGGACCAGCGGACGAACACCCTCATCATCGCCGACGTTCGCGAGAACCTCGACCTCCTCGAAAAGCTCATCTCGGTCCTCGACACGCCCACGCCCCAGGTCTCGATCGAGGCCCGGATCGTCGAGGCCACCTCGACCTTCGTCCGCAACCTGGGCATCCAGTGGGGGGCGAAAGGCATCGCCGACCCGTTCTACGGCAACCAGACGAACCTCCAGTTCCCCAACAAGGTCCTGGTCGACGGTGCGCTGATCCCCCAGGGCGAGGTCACGAAAGGCATCGCCGGACCGCTCGGCGGCTACGCCGTCAACCTCCCCGCCCCGGCCTTCAGCACCGCCATGGGTTTTTCCTTCGCCAACGTCCTGGACACATTCCGGATCGACCTGGCTCTCTCGGCCCTCGAGTCGACCGGCGAAGGGAAGATCATCTCCAGCCCCAAGGTCTCGACGCAAAACAACATGCAGGCCGAGATCATCCAGGGCCGGCAGATCCCCGTCCAGACGGTGGCCAATTTCACGGTCACGACCCGCTACATCAACGCCGCCCTGGAGCTGAGGGCGACGCCGCAGATCACGGCCGAGGGCACGATCATCATGGGCATCGAGCTCCGGAATGACGCCGCCGACTTCGCCAACCTGGTCAACGGCATCCCGCCCATCACCACCCAGAGCGCGCGGACGACGGTCATGATCCCCGACGGCGGCACGACCGTCATCGGCGGGATCTACAGGACGGAGGATTCGATCACCCGCGACCGCGTCCCCTTCTTCTGGTCGATCCCCATCCTCGGCAATCTCTTCAAGTCCTACGCCAGGACCAAACAGAACCGGGAGTTGCTCATCTTCATCACTCCCCGGATCATCAAATAAGGGGTGTTAACATGAACAACACAAGAAAAACGCTCAGCCTCATCCTCGCGCTGCCCCTCCTTCTGCTCCTGACCTCCTGCAACAAGGTCGAGAACCATTCCCGGTCGGCGAGCCTGCTGATCTTGGAAAACCTCGTCGGCACGGACGCGACGGGCACCGAGGCGAACTTCACCCAGTCCGATGTGCTCAAGGTGGATACGACAACCGGCAGCGGGACGGTCGTCGCGGACACGGCGGCCGCGACCTTCCGGGTCCAGTCCCTGGACCCGGCCCCGATCTTGGGCGCCTCTCCCTACTACGACGTCACGCTCAACCGGTACACGGTCAGCTATTCCCGGACGGACGGCAAGAACAACCCCGGCACCGACGTGCCCTATCCATTCGAGGGCTCGCTGACGGCCGTCGTGCCGCAGGGCGGGACCGCGACGGTAGACTTCGTGCTCGTGAGAGAAGCGGCCAAACTCGAGCCGCCGCTCATCCGTCTCGTCGACCTGGGCGCCGAGGTGGTCCTGACGGCCACGGCCAGGATCGACTTCTACGGTCACGACCTGGCCCAAAACCAGGTCAAGGCCACGGGCTACCTGACCGTCTACTTCGCCAACTACGTCACGGAGTGAAGGTGGATCCCATGAAGACCAATAAATCTGTTGTCTTGATCACGGCCTTGCTGAGCCTGGCCCTGCTGGCCTCGGTCTCGTGCAAGCGGGACGCCGTCAGCCAGCCCTCAACGCCCGTGGGCCCGTCCTCGATCGGGGTCATGATGAACCTCGAGGCCAGCCCCAACGTTATCCTGGTCGGCCTCCAGCAGCGCCAGGTGACGAATGTCATGGCCACGCTCAAAAAGTATGACGGGACGGGCCAGTCGGGCCGCACGATCCTCTTCGAAATCGTCGACGCCTCTCTTAACCGCATCGACGTGGGTCACTTTGAAGGCAATGCGAGCGTCTTCACAAGGACCACGGACTCCGGAGGCAACGCCCACGTGGACTATTACGGCCCGCTCTCCGGCGAGATCACCGCCGACACCTCCGTCTATATCCGCGCCAGCGCCGCTTGGGAGGGCTCGCAGTTCATCAATGACACCGCCCAGCTCTTCCTTGTCCGCGATTCGGATGAGTTAAGCCTGACGGCCAAGGCCATCCCCGACGTGCTGTATGCCGGAAGCACGGGAGGGACGTCGGTCATTCAGGCGACCGTCCTTTCCGGAGGCCAGCCCGCCAAGAATTTCCCCGTCTACTTCCTCATCAACTTGAACCTTGGGAGGTTCGCCGACGGCCAGCTTTTCACGACGCGCAACACCAACGACCAAGGCGTCGCCACGATGACGTACATCGGCCCGACCGCCGACGAGATGTCGTTTTCGAGCGACACAGTCCCGATCATCGTCCAGGTCTCGGAGCAGTTGGGCGTCACGCTCAATGTGCTGATCATTAGGCAGAAATAGTCTTCCCGGAGGGGGAACCGGCGGCCGGTCCCCCTCCTCTCCCCCTCCCTCATCCCTCCGCGGCGATTCCCGAGCGCGGGACGTTTCTTCTTGATCCTCAATCCGAAATGACGACGGACTTCTTCAGGCTGATCCCCTTGAGCGCGTCGCGAAGGAAGCGTTGGAGCCGCTCTCGCCGGGGCGCCTTGAGGACGATCTGAACGCGATGGAGGACGCCAATCCTGGCCGCCGGGGCGAGGGACGGCCCGAACAGGGAAACCCCCGACCCGGCCTCCCTGGCCCGGCCGGAAACACCCCTGGCGGCGGCGGCCACCCGGCGGAGATCGCCGCCCATGAAATTCACCTCGGCGATCGCCGAGAACGGCGGGTAGCCCATCAGCCGCCTGAACGTCAGCTCCTGTTCGTAGAAAGCCCGGTAATCCCCCCGGACGGCCTCGCGGATGCTGAAATGATCGGGGGCGGACGTCTGGACGACCGCCTCCGCGCCGGGGGCGTCGCTCAGGAAGCGGAGGCCGCGGACAACGGCCAGATAGGTTTTTTGGGCCGAGCGGAAATCCGCCAGCCTGAGGCCGAACTCCGGGTGGAGGATGCCCACCAGGGCGGCCTTGGGGAAACCGGCCTGATGCGCCAGGAGCTCCGTGCCGACGAGGATGTCGACCCGGCCCTCCGCGAAATCGCGCTTCAGCGCCTCCCGCTCTTCCCGGCGGCCGGCCTCATCGGTCGCGAAGATCCCGACGCGGCTCCCCGGGAATCTTTTCTTCAGCTCCTCGGCCGCGGCCTCGACCCCCACGGCCTTCCGGATGACGAGGCGCCCGCGGCATTTCGGGCAGACCGCGGAGGCCGGCACCGAGAGGCGGCAATAGTGGCAGACGAATCTTCCCTCGGCCTTGTGGTAGGAGAGCGGCAGGCTGCAGCGCGAACAGCGGGGCAGAAACCCGCACTGGGGACAAACGAGCGAGGAAGCGTAGCCGCGCCGGTTGAAAAAGAGGATGACGGGCTCTTTTCGCCCCAGCCGGGCGCCGACCGCCTGACCCAGGCCCAGAGAGATCAGGCCGCGGGCGGGGTCGTGGGCCAGGATGGCCGCGACGGGCCCGCCGGGCTCGTCTCCAAGGTCGAGGAGGGTGCCGCTCTTTTCCGCCCTGTAGAACGTCTCGACGAGGGGCGCGGCGCTTCCGGAAACGAGGATGGCCCCCTCCTCCCCGGCCGCCCGCAGCCGGGCCGCCACCCTGACGTCGTAAAACAGGCCTTCCTGCTGGGCGTAGGATTCGTCCTGCTCTTCGTCGCAGATGACCAGCCTCAGCGCCGCCGCCGGGGCGAATAGGGCCAGCCGGGAACCGACGACGACCCGAGCTTGGCCTTGCCGTATCCGCCGCCATTCGCGCTCCCGCCGCGCCTCGGGTAATCCGCCGTGGAGGACCGCGGCGGATTCGCCCAGCTTCTTTTCCAGGCCCTCGACAAGTGCCGGCGTGAGCGCTATCTCGGGGAGAATAAAAAGGACGCTGCCGCCGGCGGCCAGCGCCCGGCGGATGAGCTCGAAATAGACCGCCCGGCGCCTGGCGGCCGGCCCGAAAAGGAGGAACCCGCCGGGCCCCGCGCCCTCCAGGGCGCGGCCCACGGCCGCCGCGGCGCGGCTCGACCGTTCGTCCATCGAAAAATCGAGCTCGAGCTGTTGGGGCGGGGCGGCGGTTTCGCCGACGACAGCCCGCCGCTTGACGACCTTGAGCTCCTGCTGGACGGCGATGAGCTCATTCCGCCTCAGCCTGTCGAGGAGCGGTGCGAGGCCCGTCGCGCGGCATTTCCTTTCCAGGTACCGGACGGTATGGGGACGGCCGGCGAGGCAGGCCGCCACTTCCTGTTCCTCATCCGTCAGGCTCGAGCTCTCCAAGGCCGCGCGCCCCTTGTCCGTCAGCGAGAAGGTGGCCCGGCTCTGCGGGATGAAGGATGGCGGGACGGCCCCCTGGAGGACCTCCCCCCACGGGACAAAATAGGCCCGGCCGAGCTCCCGCGTGTAATCCAGCAGCGCCTGCGGAAAAGTCGGGGTATCATCCGGCAGGGCCTCGATCGCCTTGAGCTTGAGCGCGCCGGCAGGGCGCCTCGTCCGGACCCCGACGACAAAGCCGGTCAAGGTCCTCCCGGCGAAGGGGACGCGGGCCCGCATGCCGGGGCAGATCTTCTCCCCGAGCTCGGGAGGCACGGAATAGGTGAAGTTCTTATCGAGGGGCAGGGGAAGAGCGATCTCGGCGAACCGGGTCATTTCTTCCCGAGGAGCGCCATCACCTTCTGCATATCCTGCCAGACCAGCCGCTTGATGCCGGGGTCGCCCTCGTTCCGCATGACGTAGGAAGGATGAAAGGTCGGCATGACCCGAACCGACCCGAAGTCATGGAAATTCCCCCTCAGGCTGCTCATGCTGGCCGCCGACGGAACGAAGAAATCGGTCGCCGTTTTGCCGAGCGAAACGATGACGATCGGTCGGATCGTCTTGATCTGGGTGAGAAGATACGGCTGGCAGGCCTCGATCTCGGGCCGGAACGGGGTCCGGTTGTCGGGCGGGCGGCACTTGACGATGTTCGTGATGTAGACCTCATCCCGCGCATACCTCATGGCGGCGATGATCTTGGTCAGGAGCTGGCCGGC
Source organism: Candidatus Aminicenantota bacterium (assembly GCA_963764885.1). GTDB lineage: Bacteria > Acidobacteriota > Aminicenantia > Aminicenantales > UBA8522 > CAVSCD01. Next base: position 169,425 of record CAVXUH010000005.1, on the reverse strand, counting down.
GCGGCCGACGAACGGACGGCCCTGGCGGTCCTCGTCGGCGCCCGGGGCCTCCCCCACGAACATCAGGGGCGTGCCGTAGCTCCCCTCGCCGGGCACGGCGTTGCAGCGCCCCGCCGAGAGCGGGCAGAGCGTGCAGCGGCGGACCGCCTCCTCGAGAGGCTGGAGCACCGATGCCTTGTCGGGCGGTTCGGCTGTCAGAGAGTCCTGTCGCGCCCGGCTCTCCGTTTCGTATTCCGGCGCTGGGGAATCGACCGGAGCTTGGTCAATAGCCGGCCCTTCTTGCTTGGGCCGGAAGACGAAATTAGCGCCCAGGTCGGAAAGGAACCGGATCCGCTCCTCGACTTGGCGGCGCAGCTCACCGGCCTTATCGCGCAAGCAACCCCTCGATTTTGTCCAGGATGGCCCGGGCGATCTCCCGCTTGCTCAGGATGCCGGTCGCGGCCGCCCGGCCGCCGCGGTCGATCATCACGACCTGGTTATCCTCGGCCTCGATCCCGACCCCGGGCCGGGAGACATCGTTGGCGACGATGAGGTCGAGGCCCTTCTCCTCGAGCTTCCGCCGGGCGTTGGCTTCGACGTCCTCCGTCTCCGCGGCGAAGCCGACGAGGAGCTTGTCCTTGCGGGACGGCTCACGGCCCAGGGCGCCCAGGATGTCCTCGGTCGGGGCCAGCTCGACGGACCGGGTTGCGGCCCGCTTCTTGATCTTCTGCGCCGCGGGCGCGGCCGGCCGGAAATCCGCGACCGCCGCGGCCATGATCACCACATCCGCGGGACCGAACTCCTTCCGGACCTCGGCCAGCATCTCGGCGGCGGTTTCGACCGGCCTCGTCTCGGCGCCGCAGGGGGGAAAAAGCGCCGTCGGGCCCGAGACGAGCACCACCCGGGCGCCGCGGACGAGCGCCTCGGCGGCCAGCGCCTGCCCCATTTTCCCCGACGAACGGTTGGACAGGAAGCGCACCGGGTCGAGCGGCTCGCGCGTCGGGCCGGCCGTGATGAGAAAGGTCTTGCCCTTGAGGCTTTCCCCTCTCTCGAGCAGGGCCAGTCCCCGTTCGACGATCACCTCGGGCGGCGCGAGCCTGCCCCACCCCTCTTCCCCGCAGGCCAGGTAGCCCTTCTCCGGCAACACGAATTCGACGCCCGCGGCGCGGAGCTTCCGGATGTTCTCCTGGGTCCGCGGATGGAGGAACATGGCGACGTTCATGGCCGGGGCCACGAGCACCGGGCATTGGGCCGCGAGGTACAGCGTCGACAGGAAATCGTCGGCGATCCCCGAGGCGAGCTTGGCGATGACGTTGGCGGTGGCCGGGGCCACGAGCAGGAGCGAGATCTCCTCAGCCAGGGCGATGTGGGCGATCCGATCATCCTCCCCGCCGCCGAAGAGCTCGACCGCGACCCGGCGCCCGGAGAGGCTGCTGAACAGCCGCGGGGAGATGAGCTCGGCGGCGTTCCGGGTCATGACCACCTGGACATGGACCTCCTTTTTCTGGAAACCCCGGAGGACTTCGCAGGCCTTGTAGATGCTGATCGAGGAAGATACGCCCAGAGCGATCGTTTTCATGGTGCCCCTACCCTTTCCGGAAGCCGGCCAGGATGCGCCGGACGTCCTTTGCCCTGGCGGCCCGCCGCGTCCGCCGGCAGACGACGATCGCGGCCAGCTCGTCGGCGGCCTCGTTCAGATCGTCGTTGATGATGACATGGTCGAAGCGCACCCAGGCCCGCGCCTCTTTTCGCGCCGTTTCAAGCCGGCCGGCGATCGCCCGCGGGCTGTCCTCGCCGCGCCGGACGAGCCGCTCCCGGAGGGCCGCGAAGCTCGGCGGGAGGATGAAGGTGAAGACGGCGTTCCGCAGCCTGTCCCGGACCTGCCGGGCGCCCTGGACGTCGATGTCCAGGATCAGGTCGCCGGCGCCGCCCTTCTTCAGCTCCTTCCGGGAGGTGCCGTAGTAGGCGCCGTGGACGACCGCCCACTCCGCGAAGGCGCGGGCCCGGATCATCTTCTTGAACTCCGCCTCGGCGATGAAATGGTATTCGCGGCCGTCGACCTCCGTCGGCCGCCGGGGCCGGGTCGTGTGGGAAACGGAAAAACCGACGCCCGGGGTCGAGACCAGCACGAGCCGGATCAGGCTGGATTTCCCGCAGCCGGAGGGACCCGTAACGACATGGATCACGCTTCGCCCCCTACTCGATATTCTGGATGTGCTGGCGGATGGTCTCCACCTCGCCCTTGACGGCCAGGCTGGCCTTGACGATCCTGATGTCCTGACCCTTGGAGTTGATGGTATTGGCTTCGCGCGAGAGCTCCTGCGCCAGGAAGTCGAGCATCTTGCCGACCGGCTCGTCCCGCTCCTCGCGGGTCAGGTCGTCGAAGGCGTCGAGGTGGCTTCGCAGCCTGAGGATCTCCTCGCCGATATCGGCCCGCTGGGCGAGCAGGGCGGCCTCGGTCTCGACCTTGCCCGCTTCGGCGCCCGGGACGCTGTCCATCTCTTTCAGCCGCCGTTTCAGCCGGTCGCGCAGGTTGCGCGGCTGGGCGCCGGCCAGGCGCTCCACCTGTTTCAGCGCCTGCCGGATCGAGGCGAGGTGCTGGCGGAGCTGACGGGCGGTCTCGCGGCCCTCCCGGAGGCGCTCCTTGACCACCTCGGCCAGGGTCCGCTCGAAGGCCGTTTCCAGGAAGCCCCGCTCGGCGGCGGTCAGGTCCTTATGCCTGAGCTCGACGACCTGGGGGATCCGGAACAGGTTGTCGACGGAGAACCGGACGTCCTCCCCCAGCCGGCCGGCGGCCTTTTGGGCGGTCACCAGGATCTTCTCGAGCAGGCCCTCGTTGATCAGGACCTCCCAACCCGTCGGGTCCAGGAAATCGAGGTCGATCGCCGCCTCGACCCGGCCGCGCTGCAGCTTCTTTTGGGCGAGCGCCTTCAGCCGGGCCTCCAGCCCGCCCAAGGGCTGGCCCTTGTAGCTCCAGTCGAAAAATCGGTGGTTGAGGGTCTTGACGCTGACCCGGACCCGGAGGCCGGGCGTCTGGAATCGCTTCTCGCCGTAACCGGTCATGCTTCTCACGGCAGGGCCTCCTCTCCCTCGGGAAACTGGAGATCGTAGAGCTTCCGGTAGATGCAGTTCAGCCGGTAGAGCTCGTCGTGCTTCCCCGACTCGACGATCCGGCCGTCGTCGATGACATAGATCCTGTCGGCCTTGCGGATGGTCGAGATCCGGTGGGCGATGATCAGGGTCGTCCGGCCCTTGACGGCGTTGGCCAGGGCGTCCTGGATGAGTCGCTCCGACTCCGTGTCGAGCGCCGAGGTCGCCTCGTCCAGAATGAGGATGGGGGCGTTCTTGAGCAGCGCCCGAGCGATGGCCAGGCGCTGACGCTGGCCGCTCGACAGCAGCCCGCCCCGCTCGCCGATCATCGTGTCGTAGCCGTGGGGCAGCGCGGTGATGAAATCGTGGGCCATGGCGGCCTGGGCGGCCTCGATGATCTTCTTGTCGGGCTCGCCGTCGAGCCCGTAGGCGATGTTCCGCCGCACCGTGTCGTCAAACAGCACCGTCTCCTGGGTCACGAGACCGATCTGGGCGCGGAGCGAAGCCAGGGTGACGTCCCTGACGTCAATCCCGTCCACGGTGATCCGGCCGGAGGTCGGATCGTAAAACCGCGCGAGCAGGTTGATGATGGTCGTCTTGCCCGCGCCGCTCAGCCCGACAAAGGCGGCGGTCTCGGCAGGGTTCACCTCGAAGGCGATGCCGGAGAGGGTCGGGCGGCCCGTGTTGTAGCCGAAGGAGACGTTCTCGAACCTCACCCGGCCTTGCACGGGCGGCAGCGGGAAGGCCGTCGGGCCATCCTGGATCTGCGGCGCGGTCTGGAGGACCTCCTGGATCCGCTGGTGGCTGGCGACGGCCTGCTGGACGACGTTGTTGGCCCGGTTGAGCCGGTTGAGCGGGGTGTACATCGCAAACAGAGCAAAGACGAAGGCGCCGAAGTCGCCGGCGCTGATGGCGCCCATCGCGATCCGCCGCGTCCCGACATACAGGATGAAGGCGCCGACCGCCCCGCCGATGAACTCCATGAACGGCGAGGACAGGCTGCCGATCCAGGCGAGCTTCAGGCTGGTCCGGAAATAGCTGGCCGTCGCCTGGACGAACTTCTTGATCTCGAACTCCTCGCTGGTGAAGGCCTTGATGATCTTGTGGCCGGCGATCGTCTCGTGGAGGAGGCGGTAGATCTGGGACATCTTGCGCTGCCCGGTCAGGCTCTTTCTTTTGAGCTGGCGGCTGAAGACGACGAGCGGGATGACGGCCAGCGGCGTGATGATGAACGACACCACCGCCAGCCGGAGGTCGATGATGAAGATGCCCACCAGCAGGGCCACCAGGGTGAACAGCTCCTCGACGAAGTCCGACAGGCCGCCGGCGATCGCCTGGTGCATCTTGTCCACGTCGTTCGTCAGCCGGGACATCAGGTCGCCCGTCGACACCCGGTCGAAGTAGGCCGAGGACTGGTGGATGACGTTCCGGTAGAGGTCGTCGCGGAGGCGCTTGACCACCCGGTGGCCGACCCCCTTCATGAAGAAATTGGCCAGGAAGGTGAACAGTCCCTTGCCGAAGATGACGACGAGCAGGAGAAGCGGCAGGAACTTGACCAGGTCCTGGCGCTGGATGCGGAGAAGGCCGAAGACCGAATCCATGATGCGATATTTTTGGGGCAGGGCCTGGGCGCGGGCGGGGTTGAACAGGTTGTCCAGGATCGGCTGGACGAGGTTCACGAACAGGCCGGTGAAGACGGCGACGAAGACCGAGCAGACAAGGGACGCGACGAGGAGCTTTTTCTCCCGCCACGCCAGGCGCATCAGCGCGATGATGTCTTTCATGATCGGGCGCGCCCCGGGGGCCGCCGTTCCCTCAGGCGCTCGGCGATCTCCAGGGCGTTCAGGGCGGAACCCCGGGTCAGGTTATCGGTGACCGTCCAGATCCAAAAAGCGTTGGGACGGGCCTCCGCCCGCTTGATCTGGCCGATGAAGATGTGCTCTTTACCGGCCACCGACATCGATGAGACCGGGCAGGCGCCCGACCGCGGGCCGACCTTGAACAGCGGGCTCCGGCGGTAAACGGCCTCGAGCTCCGGGATCCCAGCCGGCTTGGCGAGCTCGAGGTAGGCCATGACGGAATAGGTGTGGAAGACCGGCGCCTGGATGATCGAGAGGCTGATCGGAAAACCGGACAGGCCGAGGACCCGGCGGACCTCCGAGATGACCCGCCTCTCGCCGCAGGAGAAGCCGGCCGCATCCGGGGCTTCGGTGCGCGACAGGAGGTTGAAGGCGACCTGCTCCTTGAACACCTTTTTCCGGGGAGAACCACCCGACAGCAGGGCGGTGCTCTGGTCGGCCAGCTCGGTGATGCCGGCCTGATCGAAGGCCGAGGCGGGCTGCAGGATGAAGGCGACGGCGCTCGTCACGCCGAACGGGCCGATCAGCCGGTGAAGGAGCGTGGCCAGGATGATGGTCGCGGGCAGCGGGTTGGCGATGAGCGGGGTGTGCGCGTCGGCGGCCGCCTCGTCGTTGACGCCGGCCACCACGAGCGGCACGCTCTCGTCGCCGTTGAAGGTCCCGCTTAAATCGATGGCCTGGAAGCCCCGCGACGAGGCGAGCCGGCCGTAAGTCCTATTGGTCTCCTCGCCGGCGGCCAGGAAGACAAGGTCGATGCCGTCGAGGGCCCGGGCGTCGAGGTGATGGATGACCTTGGGCTCGTCCTTGAACTGGGTGAGCTTGCTGTATTCCTCTTCGACGTCAGGGTCGAAAAAATCGATGCTCGTCAAGGGGAACCGCTTGACGCTCAGGAGGGTCTTGATCTCCTGCCCGCGCAGCGAGTCCGTGCCGATCAGCGCCACCCGGAAAGGGTGCTTCGTCGTCTTTTTCTCCGGCCCGGAAGGCTTCATCTTCCCCCGCGCAGCTGCTTCATCAGGATGTACATCCTGTCTTTCAGGGCGAGCTTCCGCTTCTTGATCTCGCGCTCCTCGAGCTTCTCGTCTTCCGTAAGGAAGCTCTTGCCCTTGAGGATCTCCAGCTTCTTCTCGCAGGTCTGGTGCTCCTCGTGAAGCTTCCGGAATTCCTCGTTCTCCTTGAGCAGGAGCTCCTTCAGTTCGTTTTCATCCATGCGGACGCCTCCACCGCCAAAGAATATCATAACAGCGGGGGCCAATTCAATTTGGCGGGGAGGTCGAAAATACCCCTTCCAGGCGCGCGGCCAGGGAGTCCCAGGTGAAGTTCTTGATCTTCTCCAGGCCCGCGGCGGCCAGGCTCTCCCTCAGGGCGGGGTCGAGAACGAGCCGTTCGACCTCGCGCCTGAGGAAATAGGGGTGGGCAAAGGGAACGACGAGGGCCGTTTTCTCGTCGACGGCAAAATCGCGGCTGCCGCTCGGGGTGCAGACGACCGGCAGCCGGCAGGCCATGGCCTCGGCTGCCGTGTTGGCCCAGCCGGCCCGGCGCTCGGCGCTGACAAAGACGTCGGCCTGCGAGAAGAGCCAGGCCATCCGGGCCTGGGGGAGGTCGAGGTGGAACTCGTAAGGGACTGAGGTTTTGATCAGCGGACGGGGGTCCCGCCGGTCCGCGCCGATCAGGCTGTCGAAGAAGATGAGCCGGATGCCCGGGTACGTCCTCCGCAGGGCTTCTGCGGCGCGGATGACATGGCGGACGCCCTTTCGCTTCTTATAGATGCGGCCGTAGGAAAGGATGGTGAACGCCGCGACGGCGTCCGGACCCGCTTGGTGAGCCGGGGGCCCGTCAGCGGCCTGGATCTGCCGAGGGTCGCGTGGCACAGGATGAAAAACGTCCGGGTTGACGCCGCCGGGGGCCCTAAGGCAGGCCACTCCGTATTTCCGCTCGATCCGCCGGCAGATGCCCTCGGAGCTCCCCAGGAAACGGTATTTCCGGCCCGCCACTTGCTTTTCCATTCTGTGGCCCTCGAGGACAAAATAGAAGAACTTCGAGCCGGCCCGGAGCGCATCGAACTGGGGCAGAATCGAGTATTCGCCGCAGAGGCCGACATCGAACTCTTCGACGCCCAGAGCGGCAAAAGGCATCGTCCGCCCCTGGAAATCCAGCCAGCCGGGCTTCTCCCCCGCCGGGGTGAACAGCGTGTAATCCTGCCCCCGTTTGATGAGCGCGTTCCCCAATTCCAGGTAGCGGCGGACGCCGCCGTAGATCTCGACATTGGGGAGAAGCGCCGCGATTTTCATGAGAAAGCGAACGTAACATGGCTCCGGGCGGGCGTCAAGGATTTGTCGACGGCTTTATTGACTTTGGAGGGGTGCATTAATATACTTATACGCGTTTTGGAGAGCGGGCTCTCCAGCCAATATATGGCGAGGTAGCTCAGTCGGTAGAGCGAAGGACTGAAAATCCTTGCGTCGACGGTTCGATTCCGCCCCTCGCCATTCCCCCTTTTTCCCCATATAACACCCTGGCTTTTTCCCATACATTCGCAAGCAGAGAATCAATAGTCGAACGCCGAGGGAACGCCAGCCGGGAGCTTATCCGTCATTATTCAGGAAACGTATCCCGGTTTGCCAAAGAACCCGGGCCCTGAATCGGCTTATAAAGGGGCCAGGGCGGTAGATTCAAATTTACCGCTTGACTGGAGTCCCCAAGAAGAGGATAAATTGATTGAGGGGGAGGGAGCCGCCTGGACCGCGGCCCCCTCCAGAAGGAACAGTAGGCGATTCTCCGAAATTCTCGCCTCACTATTAAAGACGTCTGCGGACGAGGTTCTTTCTCACGCAAGGAAGAAACCGGCGAGAATTCTCGGAAGGAGTGCCTACGTGCCTGAAAAGAAGATTCTGGCGATCGACGATGACCCCACCAGCCTTTACTTGGTGCAGGTGATCCTAAGCAAGGCCGGCTACGAGGTCATAACCGCCTCCTCCGGAAACGAGGGCATCGAGCTCGCAGTGAAAGAGCGCCCTGATCTGATCATCTTGGATATCATGATGCCGGACCTTGATGGGACAGTGGTAACCACGTTCTTGAAAGGCGACCCAAGAACGAAAGACATCCCGATCATATACCTATCCGCTCTCGTCACTGAGAAAGAGGAGAAGACCAGCAATAGCAGGGAAACCCCGAGCATGCTCGCGAAGCCGATTCATAAGGATAAACTGCTTAACGAGGTGAGAAAGTACTTCGATCGAGAATGATCCTTATACGGGATGAGCATGTTTAAAGGACGGCAGGCGAATTCTTAGTGGTGGATGATGGACTTGATGAATTCCCGCACCGGCCCGCCCAACTCGGGATGCTTTAGGGCAAGGGCGATCGTTCCCTCTAAGAACCCCAGCTTGTTGCCGCAGTCGTAGCGCCGGCCCTCGAAGAGAACGCCGTAGACCGGCTGGCTGCCGAGCAGGGCCCGGATGGCGTCGGTGATCTGGATCTCCCCCCGTCCGTCGACCGGCGTATTCCGGATCGCCTCGAAGATCTCGGCCGTGAAAACGTATCGCCCCAGGATCCCGAGGTCGGAAAAAGCTTTTTCGGGCCCGGGCTTCTCCGCCATATCCGCGACCTCGAAAACCCGGTCCGAGAGCTGTTTTCTGACCTTGATGATACCGTATTTCTTGGTGCCTTCCTTGTCCACCCGGCCGAGGACGATGACCGACCCGCGCTTCTCCTCGAAGACATCGACGAGCTGCTTGATGCAGGGCACGTCGCAATCGTAGATGTCGTCCGGCGTCAGGGCGGCCACCGGCTCGCCCGAGGCGAAGCTCTCCCCCATCAGGATGGCGTGCCCCAGCCCGAGCATCCGGGGCTGGCGGATATAGGAGATCTTCGCCAACCGCGAGATCTTCTCCATCTCCTCGAGGAGGTCGAGCTTGTTTTTTTTCCTGAGGTGCGCCTCGAGCTCGGGGCTGCTGTCGAAATGGTCTTCCATGGCCGACTTGCCGCGGCTGGTGACGATGCCGACCTCCCCGAGGCCGGCCCCCACCGCCTCCTCGACCGTGTACTGGATGAGCGGCTTGTCGACGACCGGCAGCATCTCCTTGGCCTGCGCCTTGGAGGCGGGCAGGAGCCGCGTGCCGAACCCGGCCGCGGGGATGATCGCCTTGTGGACCTTCATGGCGACTTAGAACTTATAGCTCACGGACACGTGAGGGACGATAATGTCCATCTCATAGGTCCCGGGCATGCTCGAGGCATAGGCCGGGTCGACCAGCCACTTGGCGAAGTCGACCGTCCGGTGCGTGCCCAGCAGAAATTCAGCGCCGGCGTCGATGACCAGCCCGCCGAGGTCCCAGCCCGCGCCCAGGGTGAGGCCGTTGAAATTGTAGCCGGGGAGGAGGATGTTCAGCGTCCTGTCGGGGGCCGGAGCGGGATCATAATAATAGCCCGCCCGGATGGCCACATTCTGATAGAGCAGGTATTCGGCGCCGAACCGGAGCTGGAGCTTGTCGCTCCATTTCAGCGGAGTCACGGTCTGACCGGACTGGGTGAAGAACAGGCCCCAGTGCGGCTCTTGGTAAGTCGTCGCGATCTCGTCCACCTTCGACCACTGCGTCCACTGCAGGTCGGCGGTGAAGACGAGGTCCCACCGCGGCCGGAAGGCCACGCCGCCGCCGATCCACAAAGGCCAGGTGAGGGTCTTTTCGGTATCGGATTGCGTGACGAGCCCGAGGAGGTCGATGTTCGAGATCAGAGTCGTGCCGCTGAGCTTGATCTTGCTCGGGGTGCGGACGGCGGCGCCGAAGCTCCACAGGCTGTTGGGTTTGACGAGGACGCCCAGCGTCGCCCCCAGGCCCCAGCCGTGCGAGCTGTCCTCGTACTGGCCGAGGTCGATGCTCAGCTCGGGAGAAACCGGGGCGGCGCCCGCCCATCTCTTCAGCGAAAACATGCCGTAATTGATGTTCAGGGCGGCGCCCACCGAGACCATCTCGTTGATCTTGTAAGAAGCGGCCGGGGAGATGCTGAGCATCCCGATCCGGCTGTCCCACTGGTAGGCCGAGCTGTGCTGGCCCGCCGGCAGCCCGAGCTCATAGTCCTGAAGGCCAATGAACTCGTTCCCGTCCCAGGCGGCCCCCAGACCGCTCGGCGTGTAAACCCCGATGCCCACGACCAGCCGCTCGTTGACCGGCTGATAGTAGGCGGCCAGGCCGGCGAGGTAGTGCTTGGTCTTGGTCTTGGCGTCGACCAGCGTCAACAGCCCCGTCTGCTGGGGAACCTGCATGAGATAGTGGGCCGAAGGGATGAGATCGACCCCATAGGCGCCGAGGACGCGGGTCTTGAAATTAGAAAGCCCGGCGGGATTCCAATAGACGGCGCTGAAGTCATCGGCGAGCGCCAGGAAGGCGCCGCCCATGGCGACGGCCCGGCTGCCCAGGCCGTTCAGGTTCAGCCCGTTGGCAAAGGACAGGGAGCTCAGCCCGGCCGCGAGCAGCACAGCCAGGATAATGGATCTTTTCGTTTTCATGATCAGTGACCTCCATCGGTGTCGAATATCATCGACCTCGCTCTTACCAAACCGATATGTTTACCCTAATCCGGACGAATTTGCAATCGTACCGGCGGGCGGTCAGCCCTTGGCGAAGGTCAGCTGCCCATTCTTGCCGACATCGATGCGGACCGTATCTCCTTCCCGGAAGCGGCCCTCCAGGAGCTCGACCGCCAGCGGGTTCTGGATCTCCTGCTGGATCGTCCGCTTGAGCGGCCGCGCCCCGTAGACCGGGTCGTAGCCGTGCTCGGCGAGGAGCTCGACGGCCCGGGGCGCGATCGCGAGCTTGATCTTCTTCTCCTCCAGCCTCTTCTGAAGGAGGGCGAGCTGGAGCTCGACGATCCTGGCGATGGTGGATTTGTCGAGCGCCCGGAAGATGATGACCTCGTCGATCCGGTTCAGGAACTCGGGCCGGAACGAGCTCTCCAGGATCTTCCGGACCTCCCTCTGCATCGCGTCGTAATCCTGGCTGAGCTCCTTGATGATCTGGCTGCCGATGTTCGAGGTCATGATGATGAGCGAATTCCGGAAATCGACGGTCCGCCCCTTGCCGTCCGTCAGACGCCCGTCGTCCAGGATCTGGAGCAGGATGTTGAATACGTCCGGATGGGCCTTTTCGATCTCGTCGAGAAGGACGATGGCGTACGGCCGCCGCTTGATCGCCTCGGTCAGCTGCCCGCCCTCCTCGTAGCCGACGTAACCGGGCGGCGCGCCGATCAGCCGGGAGACGGTGTGCTTCTCCATGTACTCCGACATGTCGAGCCGGACCATCGCCCGCTCGTCGTCGAACAGGAATTCGGCCAGGGCGCGCGCCAGCTCGGTCTTGCCGACGCCGGTCGGCCCCAGGAAGATGAACGAGCCCAGCGGCCGCGAAGCGTCCTGGAGGCCGGCCCGCGCCCGCCGGATGGTGTCCGAGACGACGCGCAGGGCCTGGTCCTGGCCCACCACCCGCTGGCGGAGCCTGTCCTCCATCTTGATCAGCCGCGACACGTCGCCCTCGAGCATCTTGGCGACGGGGATGCCGGTCCACCGCGAGACCACCTCGGCGATGTCCTCCTCGTCCACCTCCTCCTTGAGCATCTTGCCTTTCTTCTGGACCTCGGCGAGCTGCGCGTTAAGCTGGCCCATCTCCTTGCCGATCTCGATCAGCCGGCCGTACCGGATCTCGGCCACCCTTTCCAGGTTGCCCTGGCGCTCGGCGCTCTGTTCCTCGATCTTCAGTTCGTCCTGCTCCTCGGTCAGCTTGTTCATGGCGTCGATGAGCGTTTTCTCGTTCTGCCAGCGCGCCTTGAGGGCGGCGCTCTTTTCGCGCAGCCCGGCCAGCTCCTGGCCCAGCTTTTCGAGCCGGTCCTTGGAGCCGGCGTCCTTTTCCTTCTTGAGCGCCTGGCGCTCGACCTCGAGCTGCATGATTCGGCGCTCCAGCTCGTCGACCTCCTCGGGCAGGCTGTCGATGGCGATGCGCGTGCGCGAGGCCGCCTCGTCGACCAGGTCGATCGCCTTGTCGGGGAGGTAACGCCCCGAGATGTAGCGGCTGGACAGGGTGGCCGCCGCCACCAGGGCCGAGTCCTTGATCTTGACGCCGTGATGGACCTCGTATTTTTCCTTGAGCCCGCGGAGAATCGAGATCGTGTCCTCGACCGAAGGCTCGCCGACGAAGACCTGCTGGAAGCGGCGCTCGAGCGCGGCGTCCTTCTCGATGTATTTCTTGTACTCGTTGAGGGTCGTCGCCCCGACGCAGCGGAGCTCGCCCCGGGCCAGGGGCGGCTTGAGCATGTTCGAGGCGTCCACGGCGCCCTCGGCGGCCCCGGCGCCGATGATCGTGTGCAGCTCGTCGATGAACAGGATGACCTCGCCGCTCGCCTCCTTGACCTCCTTGAGGAGCGCCTTCAGCCGGTCCTCGAACTCCCCCCGGAACTTGGTGCCGGCGACGAGCGACCCGATGTCGAGCCCGATCAGCCGCTTGTTTTTCAGCGATGTCGGGACGTCGCCGTTGGCGATCCGCTGGGCGAGGCCCTCGACGATGGCCGTCTTCCCCACGCCGGCCTCGCCGATGAGCACCGGGTTGTTCTTGGTGCGGCGGGACAGGACCTGGATAACCCGCCGGACCTCGTCCTCGCGGCCGATGACCGGGTCGAGCTTCCCCTGCCTTGCGAGTTCGGTGAGGTCCCGGCCGTATTTCTGAAGGGTCTGGTATTTGCCCTCGGGCTGGGGGTCGGTGATCCGTTGCGAGCCCCGGATGGCGGCCAGGGCCTGGAGCGCGGCCTCCTCGCGGACGCCGTTCGCCGCCGAGCAGGCGTCCGGCCTCGGAGGACCGGTCCTTGAGCAAGGCGAGCAGGAGATGCTCGGTCGAGATGTATTCGTCCTTGAGCTTCTCGGCCTCCTGCCGCGCGCCGTCCATGGCCTGGCGCAACGCCGGCGAAAGGAAGACCTCCCCCGCCCCCTGGACCTTGGGCAGCCGCCCGAGCGCCTCCCCGGTCTCGCGGAGCAGCCGGTCCACGTTCACTCCCATCTTGGCCAGGACTTCCGGCACAACGTTCCCTTCCTGGGTCAGCAGGGCCCAGAGAAGATGCTCGGGCATCAGCTGCTGGTGGCCCAGTTCCTCGGCCTTGGACTGGGCCGCCTGGAAGGCCTCCTGCGACATCACGGTGAATCGATCCCATCTCATGCGTCGGCTCCTTTACCCTATCAGTATGCCAAATACTCTCCGGTCGGGGAAGGCCGGGACAAAAAAATTTCTTGACAATCCTCCGGAATTGGATGATTTTTTCCTTGGTGCGCTCATGGAAGAGCTCGAAATCACGAGCTGGCTGACGCTCGACGCCATCAAGAAGAAAGCCAAGATCGTCGACACCGTGGGCAACCTGCAGACCGGCCACAGCATGTCGGTTTTTGCCGTCATCGAGGACGACTTCCTCGAGCTCGCCTACAGCGACTCGGCGGCCAACCATCTCCGGCGCTACGAGAACCGGGACGAATTCGAGGCGGCCCTCGACGGGCGGAAGGAAGACGACGGCGAAGCGACCTTCGAAGAGGACGACCGCGACTACGACGAGGACGACGAGGAAGAGGAAGAAGAAGAGGAGGGCGAAACCCTCGAGGTCGAAGACGACTCGGACAGCATCTGAACGAGGGCCGGCTCAGGGCTCCCTGAGCTTGCTTTTGAGCGCACTCAGGAGATTCAGTGCCTCGATCGGGGTCAGGGCCGAGATGTCGCAGTCGTCGATCTCGTCCCGGATCTCCCGCAGCCGTTCCTGCTCCCTGTCCTCCGCGAAGAGCATAAGCTGGGACTTGTCCCGGCGGGCGCGCGTCCGGTAGGCGAGCCGGGGCGTGCCGGCCTCGTCGAGCTCGAGCTTCTCCAGGTTGAACAGGACCTCGCGGGCCCGGTCGATCACCGCCCCGGGGATCCCGGCGAGCTTGGCCACGTGGATGCCGTAGCTCTGGTCGGATGGTCCGGGCAGGATCTTTCTCAGGAAAATGACCTCGTCTTTCCACTCCTTGACCGCGACATGGAAGTTCTTGGTCCGCTTCAGCGTCAGGGCGAGCTCGGTCAGCTCATGGTAGTGTGTCGCGAACAGCGTCTTCGGCCGGACCTCCGGCTGCTCGTGGAGGAACTCGGCGACCGCCCAGGCGATGCTCAGCCCGTCGAAGGTGCTCGTGCCCCGGCCGATCTCGTCCAGGAGAACCAGGCTCCGCGGCGTGGCGTTGTTGAGGAGATTGGCTGTCTCCAGCATCTCCACCATGAAGGTGGACTGGCCGACATTCAGAAAATCCGTGGCGCCGATCCGGGTGAAGATGCGGTCGACGACGCCGAGCTCGGCCGCGCCGGCCGGCACGAATGACCCCATCTGCGCCAGGATGGCGATGAGCGCCACCTGCCGCAGGTAGGTCGATTTCCCGCCCATGTTCGGCCCCGTGACAATCAGCAGCTGATTTTCCTCGCCGTCGAGCAGGGCGTCGTTCGGGATGAACGGCTCGGTCATCGTCTTTTCGATCACGGGGTGACGCCCGTCCCGGATGAACAGCCGGTCACCGGCGTCGACTACCGGCCGGACGTAGCCGCCCTGGACGGCGAGCTCCGCCAGGGACGAGAGGACGTCGAGCCGGGCCACGGCCGAAGCGATCCGCTGCAGTCGCTCGGTCTCGGCGGCGATCCGGTCCCGCACCTCGGTGAACAGGCGGTATTCGATCTCGGCCCCGCGCTCCTCCGCGGTCAGCACTTTCCCCTCGTATTCCTGAAGCTCGGGGGTGAGGAACCGCTCCGAGCCGGCCAGCGTCTGCTTCCGGGAATAGTCCGCCGGCACGAGGTGGAGGTTCGCCTTGGTGACCTCGATCGAATAGCCGAAGACCCTGTTGTACCTGACCTTGAGCGAGGAGATCCCCGTGCGGGCCCGCTCCTTCTGTTCAAGCCGGGCGATGAAGGACTTGCCGGTCCGGCTGACCGCCCTCAGGCCATCGAGCTCGGCGTCGAACCCGTCCTTGATGATCCCGCCCTCGGTGAGGAGAAACGCGGGTTCCTCGAGGATCGCCCGGCCGACCAGGTCCCGGATATCGGGGGCCTCGTCCCAGGCGTCGCGGAGACCGGCGGTGAGGGGCGCAGAGAACCCGGCCAGCGCGGACCGGATCGCGGGCAGCGGGTCGAGCGAACGCTTCAGGGCGACGAGATCGCGGGGATGGGCGGCCGCCAGCGAGATCTTGCCGGTCAGGCGCTCCAGGTCGAGGATGCCCTTGAGATGTTCGCGGACCTCTCGTCGCTCGATCGCCTTCCGCTGCCACTCTTCGACGGCCTCCAGCCGGCCGTTGATGGCCGCCGGGTCGACCAGCGGCTCGAGGAGCCAGGCCTTGAGCAGCCTCCCGCCCAGGGGAGAGACGGTCTGGTCGATCACGTCGAGGAGAGAACCCCTGAGCCGGCCGTCCCTGAGGTTCCTGACAAGCTCCAGGTTCCTGATCGTCGCCGAGTCCAGGATGAGGTGCTGGCTGGCGTGAGAGTAAGAGATCTTCCTGACCAGGCCCAGCGAGTCTTTCCGGATCTTCTTAAGATAATAGAGCAGGGCGCCGGCCGCGGACACGGCCTGGTCCTTGTCTTCGAGTCCGAAACCGGCCAGTGAGGTCACCTGGAAATGATCGAGAAGGAGCCCCCTGGCCTGGGGAAAATCAAATGCCCAGGCCTCGACCGGGCTCCTGAGCGGCGGCTCCAGGCTGCTCCGCCGCGCCAGCTCGGCCACCTTGGGCTCCTCGCCCTCGGGGAAGATGATCTCCTTGGGCGACGAGCGGAACAGCTCGTCCTCCAGGTTCTTGGCTTCCCGGACGGTCCCCTGGGTCGTTCGCAGCCGGCCGGAGGCCAGGTCGATCACGGCCAGTCCCCAGCCGTCCGCGCTCCAGCACAGGCTGGCGATATAGATGCTTTCTTTCGCGCCCTCGAGGTCCACCTCGACGGCGGTGCCGGGGGTCAGCACCTTGATCACGTCGCGCTTGACAACGCCCTTGGCCTTTTTCGGGTCCTCGAGCTGCTCCGAGACCGCCACCTTGAAACCCTTCTTGAGAAGCTTCGCGATGTAGGAATCGACGGCGTGATGGGGCACTCCGCACATCGGCACTTTTTGCCGGGAGGTCAGGGCGATCTCGAGGATCGGCGAGGCGGTCCGGGCGTCGTCGTAGAACATCTCGTAGAAATCGCCCAGCCTGAAGAGGAGGATGGCGTCCTGATGCGCCTTCTTCAGGCGCAGGTACTGGTCCATCATCGGCGTGGCGGATTTTTCCCGGGTCATGACGCCTCCAAATATACCCACAGGCCGGCGGATTATCAATAGACGTATGCGCCGGGCTAGGGCGGGACCGGCGGCTGGAAACTCGTGGTGCGTCTCGTAAATAACTTGGCATTCTCAAAGTGCGACGAAGACGCATCACCGCGGGGGAGTTTTGAGGGGGACGGCGTCGTTCCCCTCAGGGGGTCAGTGGAGTGAAACGAAACGCCGAGGGGGGAGCTTGACTCCCCCCTGGAAGTGTCCCGTCTATGCACTGGACTTTGGAAAGGAACTTACGAGACGAGATACTAGGCTCGGCGGATGTTGTATTTTTCGACGAGGTGGTGGGGACAATAGGACAGCTTGGCGCGGCGGAGACCCGGGATGCCGCAGTCCTGCTCGCGGTTGACGAACCGGCAGTCCGCCCATTCGTGCCGGATGAATTCGCGGTTGATGAGCTGGTTCAGTCCTTCGTAACCCGGGTGCACGATCTCGATGTGGATGACGGCGGTCTCGGGGTTGAGCCGCCCGCCGATGGAGAAGGCGACGACCCGGCCGTCGGTCTCGAGGACGCCGCCGACGAGGCCGAGGCCGTCGAGATGCGCGCAGGCCTCCCGGATCACCGGCCGCCAGGGGCCGGCGGCGGGGCTCCCGTTCGCGGCCTTGACCGCCAGCCACTCGTCGAGGAGAGCCCGGCAGCCGGCGAGATGTCCCGGCATCATCCTCCGGTACGAATATTCATGCGCCCTTTCGAACTTCCGGATGTGATTGCGCTTGCCGTCGAATCTTTTCCCCTTGAGGGAGATGAGGTCTCCGGACTCGTAGACATAATCGAAATTGTCGCGGTCGGGCTCGCAGCGGAAGGTCCCGCCGTGGCGGAGGGCGAAGGCGCCCGACACCCGGGAGAGCCGGGGAGCGAACGACAGGCAGGCGTCCAGTGTCTCGGCCATTCTGGCTTCGCCGACCGGCTGAAGAAAATAGGCGGGCTCGTCGGCGGGGGCAACCAGGACGCACAGGTTGTCGTGGATGAGGGTGATCTTCGGGCGCTCGAACTCCCGCCAGATGAACATATTGGCGAAGGTCAGCTCGCAGACGTCGGCGGGGTGACGGCCGAGCGCGGCGGCGACGAGGTCCCGGTCCTCCAGGCCGAGCGGCTTGAACTCGGGAAAACGCGGGAGCGTCATGCGGGTCTCCTGACCAGGACCGTGCACAGGTCCCGATTGCAGCCGGCGCACCAGTCGGCGTCCTTGATCATCGAGGGGGGAACCGCGGCCGGCCTCTCGAAGCCCAGGCCCTCAAAATAGCCGGGGATGATGGTCGCCAGGTAGACATCCTCAGAGACGCCCGCCAGCAGTTCGAACACGAGCCGACGGCCGATCCCGGAGCGGCGGCTCGCCTCGTCGACACCCAGCGCACAGAGCTCGAGGCCTCCCGGGTGCTGTTTGAGGCCGACGATACCGACCACCCGCGCGCCCTCCACCGCCACCCGGAAATCGTCCTTCTCCATGCCGGGATAGTGGACGTCGCATTCCCGGGCGAGCCGGACGATTTGCTCCCAGTCCGGTTGGGCCGCTTTCCGAATCCGCATAAGGTGTCATTATACACCTTCGGCCCTCGGAAAATTGACAAGCTGTGGGAGCTATAGTATATCTTTCGAGAGTGAACGCGCCTCTCGTTTTGACCTACCTGCGGATACTCTCGATCCCCGCCCTCGTGATCGTCCTCCTCTCCCATTTCAGGGGCCAGCAGGTCACGGCCTTCGTCATCTTCCTGGTCGCGGTCCTTACGGACATGCTCGACGGCTTCTGGGCCCGGCGGAGGAACAAGATCACAACGATCGGCCAGCTGCTGGACCCCACGGCGGACAAGCTTCTGGTCGTCTCCGTCCTGATCTGCCTGGTCGGGACGGGCGCGGTGCCCGCCTGGATGGCGGTGATCATCATCGGCCGCGAGATCGCGGTCACGGGTTTCCGGGCGATCGCCTCAGCCCGGGGCATCACCATCCCGGCCTCCCAGCTGGGCAAGATCAAGATGATCGCTGAGTCCCTGACGATCTGCCTGCTGCTGCTCGGGAAGGGGATCCTCGGCTCCTATTTTTATCTGGCGAAGATCGGCCTGTGGGTCACCGTCGCCGCCGCCTTGGTCTCCGCCGCGGAATACGGCTTTCGCTACGGACGGACCGTCCTAGCCGAGCCCGCCTGAGAGGGCCGCGCGGCATTTCTCCAGGGATTCGCCATCTTCCACGTTGAAAAGAACCGGCGGGAGTGTCCAGTTCCGGCTCGCCCGCTTGAGCAGGCCGGAGAGCACCCGGCCGGGCCCGAGCTCGACCACGGCGTCGACACCCTCTGTCTGGAACGCCGTCATCGTGGACTGCCAGAGGACGGGCCGGCTGACCTGCCTTTTCAGGGCGTCCCGCGCCTCTTCCCCCCGCCGGACCGGCCGGGCGTCGACATTGCAGATAACGGGAAACCTGAGGTCCCGGAACTCGACGGCGTCGAGGTCGGCCGCCAGCCTGTCCTCGGCGGGCTTCATCAGAGACGTATGGAAGGGAGCGCTCACGGGCAGCTTCACTGATCGAGCTCCGGCGAGAAGGCCCAGGGCTTCGTCGACCGCCGCCGCTTCGCCGGCGATGACGGTCTGGTCATCGCTGTTCCAGTTGGCGATTTCGACGATCCCCCGGACCGCGCGCCCGACCGCGGCCCGGACATCATCAAAAGGGACACCGAGCACGGCCGCCATCGCCCCGACGCCGGCGGGGACGGCTTCCTGCATGTAGAGCCCGCGCTTGTGAACGAGGCGCAGAGCGTCTTCGAACGCCAGGCCTCCCGACGCCACCAGCGCCGAATACTCCCCCAGGCTGTGCCCGGCGGCGAGGGCGGGCTCGGCGCCGAGCAGGCGGAAGGCGATGACGCTCACCGTAAGGAGGGCGGGCTGGGTGTAGGCCGTCAGCTTCAGCTTCTCCTCGGGGCCGCTGAAACAGATCTCGGAGAGTCCGAACCCCACGGCCTCGTCCGCCCGGGAGAAGAGCTCCCTGGCGAGCGGGAAGCGATCTTGGAAGCCCTTGCCCATGCCGACCTTCTGGGAGCCCTGTCCCGGAAAAACGAACGCCAAGCGATTCATGGCCTGCCTTTCATTTGAGATTTTCGAGACACTCTTCATGGATCCGGATCTCCGCCTCGCCCCGCAATTCGCGGATCCAGGCGGAGATCTCCGATTCCCGCTTGCGGTCCTTGAGCCGCTCCTCGATCTCACCCAGGACCTCCGCCATCGGTTTCGGCTCCTGCCCGGACGACTTCTGGGAAGGAGCGTACTCCCGGTCATAGTAATCCTGGAGCTCCTGGACGGCGACCTCGGTGGGCTGGCCGAAGCGGATGGCGACCATCCTCTCGTACTTCAAGACGTCCTCCAACTGAGACTTAATGCCGTCCTCGGTCATTCCGAAGGAGGCGAGGAGCCTCTGCCACTCGTCGGGCTCGAACCTGGCCTTCAGGGCGGCCAGGCGCGCTCCCAGCTCCTCCCGGGGGACGGGAAAGTTCTCCCGCATGAGGTCAACGACGACCTGCCTGTCGATGGCTTCCTGCAGGACTTCCGTCCACGCCGGCGCCGCTCCCCCGGCCAAGACTCCTTCGCCCATGCGAAACGCCCGCAGGATGCGGATGTCGGTCAGGGTGATCGCCCGGCGGTTCACGTAAGCCGCGACACAGTCGACCGCCTGCGGCGGGGCGGCTCCCAGGACCGCGGGAAGAAGCGCCGCGGCAGCAGCCGCGCCCCGGATCAGCCGCCGGATCGACGCGGAAGGCGCGGCTTTTCCTTTAAAAGATGTTGCCGATGGTAACGTAGACAATGGGCTTGCCCTTTCGCGCCGGGTCGGTCAGGTTCCAGCCGAGCTCGAGCCGGACCGGTCCGAGCGGCGTCCGATAGCGAATCCCCAGCCCGACAGCGTGTTCGAGGTTGGTCAGACGAATATCGCTCCTGTTGACATAGACGTTGCCCGCATCATAGAACAGGGTCCCTCCGAGTTCCGGGAGGGTCGTGAGCAGCGGGAAGACGGCCTCGAAATTGAAGAGAACCATCGCCTTCCCGCCGACCGGCTTCCCCGACTGCGGGTCCTTGGGCCCGAGGTTGTCGAACCTCTGCCCCCTGAAGGAATTGCTGCCGCCCGCGAAAAACCGCTCGTGAATGGGCATCCTGCCCATGCCGAGCCCGAAGCGGAACGTCCCGCCCAAGACCACCCTGCGGACGGGAGTGAAATATCGCTGATGCTTGAAGGCCAGCTTGAAAAAATCCGACTCCGTGGCGAACAGGGGAAACGAGTATTGGAGGCTCAGGCTGGAAAAGTGGCCCCGCGTCGGGTTGAAGGCGTCGTCCCGCTTTTCCCGGATCAGGCTGGTTTCGAGGGAGGTCGCCGAGTATGGAGAAAACTCGCGGTCGATCTCGCTCGCCGCGATGTTCAGGAAGTACAGCGTCGTCCGCGCGTACCTGAGGGCCCCGAGGAAGGTCATGCCCCAGGGGGCCGGCTTGATCGTGGAAACGCTCGCGCCTTCCCTCTTGTAGCCAAAGCTGACCCGGTCTTCCTCCTCGATCCAGGCGCTGAAATAGGTGGGGAGCCGGAGGCCGAAGAGGAAGGTGGGCTGCTCCCAGCTGACGATCAACCGTTTCTCGGCCAGGCTGAATTGGCTGACCAGGCTCAGGTGCGCGGCGGTCCCGAAGACGTTACTGCGCATATATTCGGCGGTGCCCCTCGGCCTCAAGTTGGAGGAGATGATCGAAGAGGTTTGGAGCTCGTCCCGCGTCTCCACGCCGACACCGAGCCCTATGTAATTCCTCTCGCCCTCGTGGAGCCGGATGACAAGGTTCTCCGAATCGGCCCCGAGGGGGACCTCGTCGATCCGGACTTCGGAGAAGACGGCCAGCTTTTCCAGGCCGGCCCGGGTGGCCCTGATGCGCTCGAGGCGGGCGGGTTCCCCCTCCTTGACGCGGACCTCTTTCATGACCGTGGCCCGCCGGGTGACGAGGTTGCCCGAGATGAAGATCCCCCGGACGACGGTCCGGCTTCCTTCCTGGATAGAGAATGTGACATCGAATTCGTTCTCGCCGGCGGGCACGGACCGCGCCTCGATCCGGGTGCCCCGGATCCCCTGGTCGAGATAATAGGTTTCCAGGACCCGGATATCCCGCTGGACGGCCGGCGAGAAATACGGCCCGCCGGGGGCAAGGACCATCTGGCGCCGGAGGGTCGCCTCATCGACGAGCGCGACGCCGGTGAACTCGACCCGGTTCGTCCGCCGCTGCTGGCCTTCCTCGATGCTGAGGGAAGCCGCGGCGTGGTGGTCGGTTTCGTGGAAATGAAGGTTGACCTGCACGTCCGCGAAGCCCTGGGACTGGTACAGGACCTCGACCTCGTCCGGCAGCTCGAACACCCGCTTGCCGTCGATCCCTCCGAACAGCCGCATACTGTCGGCGAGCAGCAGACGGCTCGTGAGCTCCTCGGCCGACAGGTAGCTATTGCCCTCGAACAGGACATGGGTGATCCGGTACTTCTTTCCCGGGCTCACCTGATGGTTCACCCGGATCCCGTCCTCGATCTTTTCGATCGAGGAGCGGACCGAGGCGAAGATGTAGCCCTTCCCGCGCAGCTCCCCCAGGATCCTGGCCTCTCCTTCCGACATCCCCCACTCCTCGAAGATCGGAGCTTCCCAGATCGGGAGCAGGAGCTCGGGACGGACCTTGGCGCCGCTGATGACGATGTCCACCCGTTCCCCGACGTCGATCTTGAGCAGGAGTGAGACCGTGCCCTCCTCGACAAAAAACGACTCCGGGGCGCTCTCGACCTGGGCCCTCGGGAAACCGCGGTCGCGGTACTCGGCCTGGATCCGCTGCAGGTCCTGCTCCAGCCTGGCCAGCGAATAGGCCCGGCCGGTCCGCGTCTTCATGAGCTTGAGGAGGTCCCGGGTCGACAGCTGACCCTGGCTCTCGAAGCGGATGTCGGAAATCACGTACCGCGCGCCGGCGGAGATCTCGTAGGTCACGTCGACCTCGGGCCCCCGGGGGTTGCGGACGACCGAGGTCCGGATCCTGGGTTGAAAATAGCCCTCGTGCGAGAGAGCGGCCGCGATCTCCCCGGCGCCTTTCTCCAGCCGCTCCTCGGAAAAATAGGCATCGGCGCGCAGCGATACCACGGCTTCGCCCAGGCGCCGGGAGGACAGGCCTTTCGGACCATGGAAGTGGACCGCCCGGATGAGGAGCCGGCTGGTCAGCCGGAAGGTCAGGTCGACCTCTTCCTCGCCGCTCCTGAAGACCTGGACGTCGGCGAACAGCCCGGTGCTGAAGATCTGCTTGACGGCCTCGCTCACGGCATAAGCGGAGAACGGATCGCCCGGCCTGAGCGAGGTCAGGTTCTCCATTCCCGGGCGGGCCGGCCGGGTGTCGAGGAGCATCTCGATCTTGCCGATCCGCGCCGCTCCCGCCGCGGCGGCCGGCCGGGCCGGCGGGCACAGTCCGGCGGCGAAGACGAAGAGCCACAGCGCCCGGACGACGGCGGCGGCCGGTCCGGAGCGCCGGCGGTCAGAATCTCCGGCGGATCTTGAAATCAAGGCTTGCCCGTCCAAACTCGTTCCTCGTTCCCACCAGGGAGAACTCGTTGCTCAAGTCCCACTCGAGCCGGATGATCTCTTCGGTCTGTCGCGTCAGGTTCGTGGAGTAATAGATCGTAAAATTGGATGAGATGTTCTTGCCCACGGTCAGCCGGGCGGTCATTTCCGCCGACGACCCCATCAGAAAAGGATCGATCCGGATCCTCTCCAGGCTGAACAGCTTCTCCGCAGTCCGCTGAGCCGGCTCGATGAGCTGAAAAGAGACAAGGGAAGCGGTGCTGAGCTGCGTGGTCGACTCTGTCCTGTAGGTCCGCCGGAAGGATTCGCCGAGCGCCAGGAGGGCCAGGACATCTTCCGGCGGCAGCGGCGGCGAGGAGCTGAACTCGGGGCGCAACTGGCTGACAAGACCGGACAGGGTCACCATCACGCGGTAGTCATTGACGTAGGTCTCGGCCTGGGCTTCGATGTAGGGCTCGGTGGACGTGGGGTTGAAGAAGCTCAGCCGCCCGCGCAGGACCTGGAACTTCCTGTCCTGAAAAATGACCTGGCCCGAGATGAGGTCGATCGTCCCCAGGACGATCGGGTCGAGAACGTTCCCCGTGATCGCCAGGTCGAACTTGCCCCGCAGCCGGCCGAGCGAATTCTCCAGGTAGGCGTTGTCGGTTGCCCGGAGGTGGATGTTGAGGTTGAGGTCGTCGAAGAAGCCGGGCTTCCGCTGGGGCTGGGGATAGCGGACCGACGAGAAGGCGAACTTCTCGTAGACCTCCCGCCGCCAGAGGGCGCGCTGGACATCGATGTTGCCCTCGAGGACGAACCGCGTCCGGTCTTTGATCAGGCGGAACAGGACATCGGCCGTGGCCAGGGTCCGCTCGAACGGAGAGAGCTGCAGGCCCTTGCCCTGGAAGGTCACATCGATCGTCTCCGGGCCGCCCTTTCCCAAGACGACCTCTCCGCCGCCCAGGATCTCGCCCCCGCCCAGCTTCCCCCGGAACGACCGGATGGTGGCCCGGTTGTTCTTGATGATCACCATGCCGGTATAGCCGGTCACGGCCTGGGAGAACTGGGGGAAGGGAAGCACGGATCCCTGGACATCGACGGCGCCCGAGACCTGCGGGGCGGACGGCGTGCCCCTGACATCGAAAATAAAATTCAGGCGGCCCTTGGCCCCCTTCCAGGGGAGGAGGATATCCAGGTTGCTGAAGCCGCCCTTGACGTCGACGGCCAACCCGTCCTCCGCGAACGGGATCGAGGCGTCGACCGAGAAATCGTTCTCCCCCGGCGAAACGGCGCCCTTGACGCCGATCCTCACTCTGTCCAGGGCGAGCCGGAGTTCCAGGTCGCCCTCGGCGGCGGCCGGAGCGAAGGGGTCAACGAGCATGTCTTCGATCTTGAACCGGCCCGAACCGTTTTTTTCTCCCAGCGGGCCGGTGCCTTTGATATTGAGGCTCAGCTTCCCTGAAAGGCTGGCGGTGAGTTGACGAAGATCGATCCGCTCCGCCGTCATATCGATGTCCAGAACCTGACTGAGGGTGCTGAGCTTGAACGAGCCCGCGATCTTGCCGTCATAGTAATCCATCGCCAGCTCGGGGAAGGCGATCGTGTCTCCGTCCCAAGTCAGCCGTCCGGACACGAAATGGAAATCCTCGCCCTCGAAGCTCAGGAGAGGCGACGAGAAATCCCCCTCGACGCGAAGCGACGGCCCCCGCATGGTCACCTGGAATTCGCCCGCGGCGATCCCCGAAAGAGGATAGGTCAGGCTGAGGCCGGGAAGTACCCTGGCCAGCTCGCCCTCCGACATCTTGATCGTCGCGTCCAGGCCGGCCGGCCCCGAGGTGAGGTCGACCTCGCCCTTGAGCTCCGGGTCGGCCAGGATGAAATGACCCTTGGCGTCCCCGTGGCTGATGAGCACCGTGCCGCTGGCGGCGGACAGGTCGAAGAGGTCAAATCCCGCCGGCGCCAGGTCAAAATCGATGCTGACATCGGGGCTGAGGATCGCTCCGGCTATCCGGATCGAGGCCTGCCCGCTGCCGCGGATCTCGGGGATGACGAAAGGATAGCCGAGGACGCGCTCCGTGAAAGCCCGGCCGGCCTTGACGTCGCTCACGTCACCTTTGATCGAGACATCGGTGCTGCGGTCGATGATGATATTCCCGTCAACCGCCATCCGGGCAAAGGCCGTTTCGAGCTGGGGCAGCTGGAAGGCGATCGCCGAACGCATGTCCCAGGTAAAATGGCACGGCCCGCGGAGAGCATAAAGGCCGGCTTGAGCGCCGGACAAGTCCTCTTCCCGGAACTCGAAATCGGCCGTCAAGCCGCCGCCGGCGATCGTGAAGTCTCCCCAGACCGGCGTGCGCACCGGGTAGGGCAGCTTGACGTATGAGAAGATCGGGTCCAGGTGGAAGCCCTGCAGGCTGCCCTTCACCTGCCCGTCCCCGACCCGGAGATTGATCGATTCAGGCCCGGTCCTCCCGAGGAAGCCAAGGTCGACGACGGCGCCGCGGCCCGGGAGGACAACGACCCGGCCTTTCGCCTTTTCCATCGGGATCCTCTCGAGCTCCAGGTCGGAGCTCGAGAAATCCGCCTGGAACGACAGCGCTCCCCGGTCCCGGGTGAGCTTCCCCTTCCCCTCCAGCCGGCCGCTCCAATCGAACGGGATCTTGAGCAGGCGGGCGACCGCGGCCATTTCGGTGTTGTAGGAGACATCCAGGGAGCCCGCGATCTCCGGCGCTCCGCTGAGCTCGCCCGTGGCCCGGATGATGGCCTCCCGGCCCGTGAGGTTCAGCCGCCACACCTTGATCCGCTGAGGGCCGGCCTGAACGACAAGACTGAGCTGGCCCTCGAGCGGCGCCCGGGAGGGGTCCAGCCGGACCGCTGCCGAGCCGGCTTCGGCGGTCAGAACATAGGTGCCTCCCTGCGGAACGACCACGGCCTTCAGGCCTCGCACCGACAGGCCGACGTCCCGACCGGAGTAGTCGACCTCTCCGTCCCTGACCACGCCCCGGGCGAGAGAGAAAGGCAGGTTCAGGAAGCCCTGCCGGCTCTTCTTTTTTTCGTCCGAGGGCGGACCCGGCGTGATCCTGATGATGGGATGGGTGACGACGATGGTCAGGGGTTTCTCGTTTTTCAGGAGGGAAGCCAGCGGAAGCTGGATCCGGACTTCCTCGGCCGAGAACTGATCCGGCGCGGATACGGGGCGGACGTCCCTGATGATCAGCGCGGGCGGGAAAACCTGCAGCCGGAGGCTGCTGTATTGGACTATGGCTCGGATCCTGTTTTCGACCTGGCGCAGGAGAAAATTCCGGAGATAAAGGCTGGCGCCGAGAAGAACACCGACGAGGACGGCGAAGGCAACGAGGGACCAGATCCTTTTCCGGGTCATTTTCGTCAGAGGACAACTCTCGCGTCAAAGCCGTCCGCAGCGCAAGCCATCCCTGATAACTATATCATGAAACTATTCCACCGTGAAAAGGACGGACCCCGCCTCGACATAGTCTCCGGCCCGGCAGCAGACGCGCGACAGGCGGCCGGCCTGGGGCGATTTCAGCTCGTTCTGCATCTTCATGGCCTCGACGACCAACACCGGCTGTCCCTCGCTGACGGCCTCGCCCTGGGCGGCCAGGACCTCGACGACCCGGCCCGGCATGGAGATCTTGACATCCCGGCGCCGGGGCCGGCCCCTGTCCTCCCTGGGGTTGGTTACGGCCGGCCGTTTCTCGAACGTGAACTGCCGGCCGTTGAGATACACCGAATAGGACTGGGCATCGCTGTTGACGACGACGTTATAGACCGCGCCGTCGACGTTCAGGAGGAGCTCGTCCGGGCAGGGCGAGTCGACGAGAACACGATGTCGTAGCCCGCCGACCGCGATCTCGAATTCGCCCTTCCCCAGCTCGCGGAGCCCGACCTTGTATTCCTTCGCGCCCAGCCAGAAAGAGCGGTCCACGCTAGCGCCTCTCGCCAAGGTTCTCCAGGCGGCCGCCGATCTTCCAGCCCTCCCGGCTTTGGCGGCAGCCGGGCTGGTCGAGGGCCCGGGCGTCCCAAAAGCTCCTGACGGCCGCGGCGATCAGGGCCGCCGTCTCCTCTGCCGGCGGACCCGGCTCCAGGTCCTTTTCGAGGTTCTGGATAAAGTGCGTGTTGTAGCTGCCGGCCAGGAAGTCCGGGTGCAGGAGGATCCTCTTGAAAAAGGGGATGGTGGTCTTGATGCCGTAGACCTGGTATTCCCCGAGCGCCCGCTTCATCCTCCGGATGGCTTCCTCACGGTCCTTCCCCCAAGCGATGAGCTTGGACAGGAGAGGGTCGTAGTCAAGGGGAACGACGAATCCCTCGTAGACGCCGCTGTCATCCCTGACGCCCAAACCGGCGGGGGCGTGAAGGTAGACGATCCTGCCTGGCGACGGCAGGAAATCATGGAACGGGTCCTCGGCCAGGATCCGGCACTCCACGGCGTGCCCCTGGGAGTGGATGTCCTCCTGGCGAAACGACAGCGGCTCGCCCGATGCGACCTCCAGCTGGCACTTGACCAAGTCGATGCCCGTCACCATCTCGGTGATCGGATGCTCCACCTGGATCCGAGCGTTCATCTCCAGGAAACTAAAGCGGCGGTTGCTGTCGACGATGAACTCCACGGTGCCGGCGTTCCGGTAGCCGATCCGGGCCGCCGCCCGAACCGCCGCGCCGGCCATGGCCGTCCGGGTCGCTCCGTCGAGGAACGGCGAAGGTGTCTCCTCCAGGACCTTTTGGTAGCGGCGCTGGATCGAGCACTCCCGCTCGCCCAGCGAGACGACGTGGCCGTGGTGGTCGGCCAGGATCTGGATCTCGATGTGATGGGGCTCGTCGATGTATTTCTCGATGTAGACGGACGGGTCGGCGAAGCTCGAGAGCGCTTCGGACCGGGCCAGCCGGAAGGCCTCGGCCAGGTCTTCCTCACGCCTGACCAGCCGGAGGCCCTTACCGCCGCCGCCGGCGTCGGCCTTGAGCAGGAGGGGAAAACCCACCGCCCGGGCATCCCGTTCCAGCGCGCGCTCGTCGGCGACCGGCTCGAGCATTCCCGGGATGATCGGGACGCCGGCCTCCCTCATCGTCCGCCGAGAGGAGGTCTTCTCGCCCATGAGCTCCATGGCCCCCGAGGGCGGGCCGATGAAGACGATGCCCTCTGTTTCGCAGAGCCTGACGAAGCCGGGGTTCTCGGCCAGGAAGCCATAGCCGGGATGGATCGCCTCGGCGCCGCAGGACTTGGCCGCGGCGATGATCTTCTCCGCGTTGAGGTAGCTCTCCGCCGGCGCCGAGCCGCCGAGGGCATAGGCTTCCCCGGCGAGCCTCACGTGAAGGGCCCCGCGGTCGGCCTCGGAGAAGACCGCCACGGGAATGATGCCGAGCTCGCGGCACGTCCGGATGACCCGGACCGCGATCTCACCGCGGTTGGCGATCAGGACCTTCTTGAACATCTAGAGGGGGATATTCCCGTGTTTTTTCGGGGGATTCTTGTCCCGCTTGTTGTCCAGCATGCGGAGCGCCCGGATGAGCTTCGGCCGCGTCCAGCGCGGCTCGATGACCTCATCGAGGTACCCCTTCTCGCAGGCGATGTAGGGGTTCGCAAACTTTTCCCGGAACTCGGCGATCCGGGCCTCGCGGAGGGCGGCGGGAGAGGCCTGGGCGAGGTCCCGCTTGTAGACGATATTGACCGCTCCCTCCGGGCCCATGACGGCGATCTCGGCCGTCGGAAAGGCCAGGTTGATGTCCGCCCGGATGTGCTTCGAGGCCATGACGCAATACGCCCCGCCGTAGGCTTTCCTGGTGATGACCGTGATCTTGGGCACCGTGGCCTCGGCGAACGCGAACAGCAGCTTGGCGCCATGGCGGATGATGCCGCCATGCTCCTGGGCGACGCCGGGAAGAAAGCCCGGCACATCCTCGAGGGTGACGAGCGGGATGTTGAAAGCGTCGCAGAAGCGCACGAACCGGGCGCCCTTGTCCGAGGCGTTGATGTCCAGCGCCCCCGCCAGGTGGTCCGGCTGGTTGGCGACGATGCCCACCGGCTGACCGGCCAGCCGGCCGAAGCCGATGACGATGTTCCGGGCGTAGTCGGCCTGGACCTCGAAGAAATAGCGGTCGTCGACGACCTCCCGGATCACCTTGCGGATGTCGTAGGGCAGGTCGGGGTCGTCCGGGACCAGGGCGTTGAGCTCGTCCGACGTCCGGTCCCAGGGGTCCGCGGTCTCGCGCCGGGGCGGGTCGCCGAGGTTGTTGTCGGGGATGAAGGACAGCAGCTCGCGGATGAGGCCCAGGGCGTGCTCATCGTTCTCGGCTTGGAAGTGGGCGACGCCGCTCAGGACGTTATGCGTTTCCGCTCCGCCCAGCTCCTCCATCGTCACCTCTTCGTGGGTCACGGCCTTGATGACGTCGGGGCCGGTGATGAACATGTTGCTCGCGTCGCGGGTCATGACGATGAAGTCGGTGATGGCGGGGGAATAGACCGCCCCGCCGGCGCAGGGCCCCAAGACGGCGGAGATCTGGGGAATGACGCCCGAGGCGAGGACGTTCCTCAGGAAGATGTCGGCGTAGCCGGCCAGGCTGGCCACGCCCTCCTGGATCCGCGCCCCGCCCGAGTCATTGAGCCCGATGACGGGCGCGCCGGTCTTCATGGCCAGGTCCATGATCTTGACGATCTTGCCGGCGTTGGCGCCGGAGAGCGAGCCGCCGAAGACGGTGAAGTCCTGGGCGAAGACGAAGACCGTCCGGCCGTCGACCCGGCCGTGGCCGGAGACGACCCCGTCGCCATAGATCCGCTTCTTCTCCATGCCGAAGTCCCGGCTCTGGTGGAGGACCAGCTTGTCCATTTCCTGGAATGAGCCTTCGTCGAGGAGCCGCCCGACCCGCTCACGCGCGGTCAGCCGGCCCGCCCGGTGCTGGCGCTCGATCCGCTCGGCGCCTCCCCCCTGCTCGGCGAGGTCGTTCTTTTTCTTGAGGTCGGCGAGTTTCTTGTCGATGCTCATCGCTCCCCCCGGCGCTTCGGGCTATTTCTTGACTTTCCCCCAGTCCTTCATGAACTTATCCAACCCGACGTCTGTCAACGGGTGCTTGACGAGCTTGTCGATGACCCCGAAGGGGATGGTGGCGATGTGGGCGCCGGCCAGCGCGGCCTGGACCACGTGAAGGGGGCTGCGGATGCTGGCCACGATGACCTCGGCCTCGAACCCGTAGTTATCGTAGATCTTCAGGATCTGCTCGACGAGCCCCATGCCCTCCTGGGCGATGTCGTCCAGGCGGCCGATGAACGGGCTGACGAAGCGGGTCCCGGCCTTGGCCGCGAGCAGCGCCTGGGCGGCGGAGAAGACGAGCGTCGTGTTGACGCTGATGCCCTCCTGGACGAGCAGGCGGGTGGCCTTCAGCCCCGGCAGGCCGATCGGGATCTTGACGACGACGTTCGGCGCGAGCTGCGCCAGCCGCCGGGCCTCGGGAACGAGCTCTTCCGTCAGCATCGAAACGCACTCGACGCTGACCGGGCCCGGGCAGACCCGGCAGATCTCCTGGATCAGCTCCTCGAAGCGCATGTTCTCCCGGGCGCAGAGGGACGGGTTGGTGGTCACGCCGTCGAGAAAACCCCAGCCGGCCACCTCCTTGATCTCCGCCAGATTCGCCGTGTCCAGAAAGAATTTCATTCAGGCCTCCCTTCTCCGGCTGGCGCCGGCTCCCGGATGTCCCGCATCACGGTGTTCGACAGCGTCCCGATGCCTTCGATCTGGACGTCCACGCGGTCCCCGGGCTCCATCGGGCCGATCCCCGCCGGCGTGCCGGTGGCGATGATATCGCCCGGGCAAAGAGTCATGACCCCGGAGATGAAGCGGACGAGAAAGGGGACCGGAAAGATCAGCTGCCGCGTGCTCGACGACTGTTTCAGCCTTCCGTTGAGGAAGGTCTTGACGGTCAGGTTCGAATGGTCGAGGCCGGTGGCGATGCAGGGGCCGAGCGGCGCGAAGGTGTCAAACGATTTGGACCGCGTGAACTGTACGTCCCTGGCCTGGAGGTCCCGGGCGGTCACATCGTTGATACAGGTGTAACCCAGGATGTAGTCCTCCGGGTCATCGGCCTCGCCCAGGTTCCGGGCCTCCCTTTTGATGACGACGGCCAGCTCCCCTTCGTAATCGACCCGCCGGGAAGCGCCCGGATAGATGATGATCCCGTTCGGACCGATGACGGCGGTCGGGGGCTTGAGAAAGAGGAGCGGCTCCGGCGGGACGGGCTCGCCCATCTCCCGGCTGTGCTCCCGGTAATTCCGTCCCACACCCACGATCTTCGTGGGCTCCACCGGAGGCAGGAGGGTCACCGAGCCGATCGGCACGGGCTGGCCGCCGGCCCGGAAATCTCCGAAATCGGACCCCACGACCGGGTGCAGTTCGGCCTCCTCGAGGATGCCGAAACGGACTTCACTCTCGTATCGGAAACGGTAGATCTTCAATCCCGGGGTCTCCTGGCCGCGGCGGCGGCTTCGACGGACCGGCCGCTCTCGTTGCCGGCCCGGTCGAAGGCGGTAATAGCATAAACATATTGCCGGCCGTTGACAACCTCCGTATCCGAGAAGGAGCTCTCGGCCGGAGACAGCTCCTTGAGGAGGCGGGGACCCGGTTCGCCCGGCCCGCTTCTCCAGACCCGGTAGCCGGCCAGGTCGGGTTCTCCGGAGGGTTCCCAGCTCAGGGCGATGAAACCCGCGCCGGAGATGGTGGTCAGCCCTCGGGGAGCGGCCGGGGGGAACTTGTCGACCGGTTCGACCTTGACGGACTCGGAGTTTTCGCTCTCGAGGGCCCCCGTCGTGCCGCCGGCCGACCTCACGAAATAGACATAGACCCTTCCGAAGTGAAAATTCTCATCCTTGTATCTGGGGGGGACGAGCGGACCGGCGTTCAGACGGACCGGCGGCTCCTCCCCTTCCGAGCGGTAGAGATTATAGCCTGCGATCTTACCCGGGCCGGCGGGAGGTGCCCAGGCAAGGTCGATGCTCTTTTCGGAGACCGAGACGGTGACGTTGCCCGGGGGCGAAGGGGCCGTTCCCGACTCGAGGACGACGGGGTCGGAAAACTCGGAGGCCCGCCGCTTCTCGTCCCTCGCCCTGAGCGAAAAGAACAGGGACTTCTGGGCCATCAGGGCCGGGTCGGGCTCCAGGACGGCGGAGGCCCGCCGGACAGGCGGCTCGTCCTTCGCGCCCGGCGACGGCCGGCCGACGGGGAGCTTCATCGCCAGCCGGCCCTTTGTCTCGACATCCCCCTTCGCCGGCTTTTCGGCCGGCGCGCCCGCCGCCCCGGCCCCTTCGACCACCCAGACCTCGACCTCGGACAGTCCCAGGAGCGGGTTCCCGTCGATGTAGGACTCGGGGTTCGACCAGCTCAGCAGGACCCGGTTGCCGACCCGGGAAAGGCTGACATCCTGGAGGGTTTGGGGGACGCGGAGGAGAGGCGCCAGGATCGGGCCCTTCTTGCCGCACGCCGAAGCTGCCAGAATCGCCAAGGGAAGAAGGAGAAAGCGGGCCCGCCTCGTCATCAAAGAATGAACCGCCGCAGGTCCTGGTCCTTGAGAATGTCCTGGAGCTGCCGCTGGACGTAGGCGCGGTCGATCTGGATCGTCTTCTCTTTGATGTTCGGCGCCGCGAACGAGATCTCCTCCATGACTTTTTCCATGATGGTGTGAAGGCGCCGGGCGCCGATGTTCTCGGAATCCTCGTTCACCTTGACGGCGACGTCGGCGATCTCGTGGATGGCGTCCTGGGCGAATTCGACGCGCACGCCCTCGGTGCCCATCAGGGCCATGTACTGCTTGATCAGGGCGTTCTCGGGCTCGACCAGGATGCGGATGAAGTCCTCCCTCTCGAGCGGGGTGAGCTCGACCCGGATGGGGAAGCGCCCCTGGAGCTCCGGGATGAGGTCGGCCGGCTTGGAGACGTGGAAGGCGCCCGCGCCGATGAACAGGATGTGGTCGGTCCGGACGAGCCCGTACCGGGTGTTGACGGTCGTGCCCTCGATGATCGGCAGGAGGTCGCGCTGCACGCCCTCGCGGCTGACCTCCGGGCCGTGGCCGCCCTCGCGGCCGGCGATCTTGTCCACCTCGTCCAGGAAAATGATGCCCGAGTGCTCGACCCGTTCGATGGCCAGGTTGGCCACCTGGTCCATGTCCACCAGGCGCTTCTCCTCGTCTTCCATCAGGAATTCGCGGGCCTCGGCGATCTTGACCCGGCGCTTCTTGGACTTGCCCCCCAGGAGACCGGGCATGATCTCCTGGATGTGGATGCCGATCTCCTCGACGCCGGCGTTCGAGAAAACCTCGAACGGCGACGACATCTTTTCCTTGACCTCGATCTCGAGCATCCGCTCTTCAAGCAGGCCGTCGCGGAGCTGCTTGCGGAGCTTCTCCCGGGTCTCCTGGAAGCGGGCATACTCCCCCTCGACCGCGGCGCTGTCCTTGCGCCGGAGCGGCGGCAGCAGCATGTCCAGGATCTTCTCTTCGACGTTGCTCGCGGCCTTGTCCCGGATCTCCTCGGTCTTCTCCTGCTTGACCATCTCGACAGAGATGCGGACGAGGTCCCGGATCATCGATTCGACGTCCCGGCCGACGTAGCCGACCTCCGTGAACTTGCTGGCTTCGATCTTGAGGAAGGGCGAGGAGGTCAGCTTGGCCAGGCGGCGGGAGATCTCGGTCTTGCCGACGCCGGTCGGGCCGATCATCAGGATATTCTTGGGCGCGATCTCATCGGCCAGCTCGGGCGGCAGCTTCAGCCGCCGGTAACGGTTCCGCAGGGCGATGGCCACGGCCTTCTTGGCGGGCTTCTGGCCGATGATGAACTTGTCGAGCCGGGCCACGATCTCCCGGGGCGTCAGCTCGCTCTCTTTGGCATCGTCCGGCGCCGGGCGGCCCGGACGGGATAGGGCGGCGGCCATTTACAGCTCCTCGATGGTGACTTGGTCGTTGGTGTAGACGCAGATCCCCGCCGCAATCCGCATGGCCTCGAGGGCGATGTCCTTGGCGGAAAGGTCGGTGCGGCCGACCAGGGCCCGGGCGGCCGCGAGGGCGTAGGGCCCCCCCGAACCGATGGCCAGGATCCCGTCGTCCGGCTCGACCACGTCGCCCGTCCCGGAAATGAGAAAGGAGCTGTCCTTGTCGGCGACGATGAGCAGGGCTTCGAGCTGCCGGAGCGACTTGTCCAGCCGCCAATCCTTGGCCAGCTCGATGGCCGCCCGGCCGAGGTTTCCCCGGTACTCCTCGAGCTTGTTTTCAAACCGGGAGAACAGGGCGAAGGCGTCCGAGGTGGCGCCGGCGAACCCCGCCAGGACCTTGTCCTTGTGGAGCCGCCGGATCTTCCGGGCGGTTTGCTTGAGGATGGTCTGGCCCATCGAGACCTGCCCGTCCCCGGCCATGGCCAGCCGCCCCTGGTGACGTACACAAATAACGGTCGTGGATTGGATCATGTGGGAGTCTTTCGAATCAATGATAATCTAGCCCTCGGCCAAAGTAAAGCCGCCCCAAGGGGCCAGGGCCCGGCTTAGGCGAAACGGAGAGGCTTTGAATAAAGCGGGGATACATTTATAATGATGTCGAGAACCATGTCGCCCCGGAAGATGCTCCTGTCCATCGCCATCGCCGTCCTCTCCGTTCAGCCCTGGGCGTGCAAGAAATCGCCGGTGACATCGACCAGCCCTGCGACCTCGGGGATCTCGGCAGCGTTCAACCCGGCGACCGCCGGGCCCGACGCCGTCGTGAGCTTCACCATAACCGTCCAGGCCAACAGCAAGGAGATCCGCTCTTTCGGCGGAGAGCTGGGTTTCGACACGAACATGTTCAGCTTCCAGGAGGTCGCCAAGGGCAGCCTGACATCAAGCTGGGCGCTCGTCGACGGCAATGAGAGCAGTCCGGGCGCCCTGAGGCTGGGGGGCTCGGTCGGAGGGGGCACGTCGGCGGCGGCCAACAGCAGCGGCACCCTGGTCGAGGTCCGGTTCAAGGTGACCGGGGGAAGCTTCGGGAACGGACAGCAGAACCGGGTTTGCCTGACTCAGTTCACCGACGACCTGACCCAATTCAGCTCCACCGAAGCCTGCGCCACCTTTACCCTCAAAAAATGACCGGTCCTCGCGGGAGGGAGAGAGCCTCTTGCCGACCGCGCGCGTTTTCTATTCCAAAACCCCCGCCTGCTTTGCGGACTTTCCCATGTTATCCCTGACGATGACTGCGCCCGGCCGGACCTCGGCCGCGGTCCGAAGCGCTACGGCCGCCTTCCGGACGTCGTTCCCCCATATGGCGATGCCCCGGCTCCGGTCTCCCCGGACTTCGAGGAAGGCATCCGTCCCGTCCGCGGCCCGGCTCTCCCGGAGGACCGCGTCCTCGACCTGGTTCATGACGACGGCCGCGCCGCCCGCCGCCGCCTGCCGGCCCACGAAGCCCCTGACGTCCAGCCCCCGGATATCCTCGAGGAGCAGGGCGCTCCGCCACCGGTCATGGGCCGGCCCTTCCCAGGTGATCTCGACGTTTCGCAGGCTGAGGTTTTTCACCCGGCGGAAGGTCAGGGCGTCGACGGCCTTGTCGTAGGGAGCGGCCGGGTCGTGGGCGATGAACAGCTTCACATTGTCCATGGTGATGCCCTCGAGCCAGCTCGCCGGGTGCCCGTCGCCGATGCTCGCGCCCCGGCCGCGGGCGATGACGTCGCGGATGAGGACGTTCCGGATCGCTCCGGCCGGCCGGTCGTCCTCCTTCTTCCAGCTCCTGTGTACCTCGCTCCGTTTCTTGATATTGAAGTGGAAAGGCTCGCCGTCGCCCCACCAGAACCAGTCGTGGCGGCGGCAGTCGATGGTCAGGTTGGAGATGACGACGTCGCTGACCTCCCCGCCGTCGAAGTTCATGAAGGCGATGCCGCGGTTCGAGTCGGTGATGACGCAGTTGTCGATCGTCACCTGGCGGATGGCGTTCATGTTGCCGTCGCAGAACTTGATGGCGCTCGAGGCCGAGGACAGGCGGCAGTTGGTGACCGTGATGTTCTCGCAGGGCAGCGCCGGGCCGAACCAGTTCATGGAATAGAACACCAGCGCGTCGTCGCCCGTCTCGATGGTGCAGTTCGAGATGCGCACGTCCCGGCAGCCGTCGGGGTCGATGCCGTCAGCCCAGACGCCGTCCTTCAGGCTCGACCGGATATAGACCCGTCGATGACCAGCCGCTCGCAGCCGTAGGGATGGATCGTCCAGGAGGGGGAGTCGATGAACGACAGCCCGGTGATCCGCACGTCCCGGCAGCGGAGGAGGAGGACGAGCTTCCCGTACTGGTCGGTCTGGGAAAGGAGCGGAGGAGCGGCAGGCCCAGCTTTTCCATCTCCACCTGGTTCGGATAAATGAAATCGTCTTGGAAATCGCCGCGGGCGCCACTCGTAGTCGGCCTCCCCGTCGACCGTGCCGCGCCCCTCGAGGGTGATGTTGACGAGGTCCTCGCCGTAGAAGAGCGCGTCTTTGTCGAAGGCCGCCTTGTCCTTGGCCGAGAAGACGGCGGCACCCGCCTCGATATGGAAACGGACATGGCTGCGGAGGTGGATCGTCCCGGAGGTATATTCGCCCGGCGGGAGATAGACCATCCCGCCTCCCGCGGCGGCGCAGGCGTCGACGGCCTTCTGGATCGCCGCGCCCGCGAAATCCGGCTTCCTTCCCGAGGCCCCGAAATCCCGAACGTTGAAGATCGCCGCCCCCTCCCCTGCCCCAGCCGGACTCCCCGCGGATCCGGCCTTCGCGCCCGCCAGCCCCAGCGCCGCCGCCAGCAAACACGTGGAGAGATTGAGGAAGCAAAAGTCCCTTTTCATCGTGAATTCCCCTCCTGCGAAGGACTAATCCCGTGAGGTGGAAAACGGACGGGGGGACCGTCGCAGCTCCCCCGCCCGGCCGTTGATGTAGAGATATTTTCTCTGCGGAGCCGACTCGAACCTTCGCTCCGCCTCCCGATACACCCGGAGCGGGTCGAGCCCCGGACAGGTCGGGATGGGGCCGAGCTCCGGCCCGTGGCGGACATTCTGCATCCGCCCCCACCGGACGAGGATCTTGTTCCCCGAAGGGTCGCTGACCGCCCAGACATCTTCCGGGAGGTTTTCTTCGATCCGCCGGTATCTCTCCGTGAAGATCTCGGGCATCGGATCGTAAGCAGCGGGACAGCGGCTATAGAGCCACCGGGAAACACGGGTCGGTCGGAGATATTCTTCCGGCCGGGCGGGCCAATACTGGACCAACGCGGCCGCGCCGGCCAGGACCCCGGCAGCCAGCCAGGCCCGCTTCGCGGCCCGGCCCGAGTCTCGGAGGGAAACCCCAAGCTGCCAGAGAACGAGGAAGAGAATATAGAGATACCAGAGCGCATACCTGGATATGAAATAGGTCCCGCCGTGGTTGAGGTTCAGGCTCCGCGACTGGCTCCAGAGCAGGACCGGCAGCGACGCCGCGAAAAAAACCCAGGTCGGCCACCGGAAGCCGGCTTTCTTGCCGGCCGCCCGGACGCCGAAAAACAGGAGGAGCGCCGCGGCGACCGGCCAGTTGGCGAACAGGCCGATGTCCGGGTCCACGAGGAAACAGAACATCCTCCGGAGGGAGAATACGTCGCTGTCCATCCTGGCCGCGCCGGTGGCCACAACCGGGTTCAATATCCCCAGGCGAAGGATGTAGTAGGCGGGCTGCGCAGCGGCCAGGCAGAAGGCGGCGAGCCAGAAAGGCCAGCGTCCTTTGAACACCGCCCATCTCTGCCGTATGAACCCCAGCAGAAAGACGAGGCCGGCGAGGATGGCGAACGGCGGGTTCTGGGTCGAGGCCAGGGCGAAGCTCAGGGCCGAACCGGCCCAGCTCTCGACCGCCAGCAGGGCCGCGCCGACGCAGACGAGGATGACGGTGAAGAGCTCGACGTGGACCTTGTTGACAAACCAGACAAGGGGAGAAAAGAAAACGATGAGGAGAAGGCAGAGCCCCGCCGCCCGGCCCAGGGCCCGGCGAACGATCAGATAGCCCGCCGCCACGATGAGCAGGTGAAGCAGCATGAAGGCAAGCCCGATGTTTAACGACAGAACCCGGAGCGGGTGATAAAAGACCGAGGCGGCGAGCGAATAGAACCAGAAGTGGGGCAGGTCCATCTCCGTGCCGTCCTTGAGGAGCGACGGGAAGCGCTCCTTGAGGCTGCTGAAGAAGGGGGCCTCGCCGGTCCCGGGGTTCTCTCCGAGCCGTTTCTCCATCGTCTTGACGGAATCCGAGGTCACGTAAGGGCGGCCGAACTCGGCCCAGCTCACGAGCATGGCGACATATTCCAGGCTGTCCCCCGACCTGACCACGGGGCCGGGCTTGACGAGGCAGATGAACACCAGCGCGGCGATCAGGAAGGCGGAGAGGATATCGGCGGCCTGCCACCGGGCCCGGCACTTGCCCAGGGCTTGAAGCGAGCGGCGGCCGAGCGAGACGACCCGGGAAGCGTTCCGGCGCACAAGTCTTATCCCCAGGGCCAGCCACTCTCCCACGAAGGCAAGGGCCAGGAAGATGAGCCCGAAAGCCAGGAGCGATCGCCATTCGAACCAGACCCGAAAACGTGAGAAAAGAGGAAGGGCCAGGGCCGCAAGCAGCAGTCCCGTGATCAGATAGCGGGTCTTCGCGAGGCAGGTCACGAACCCGAGCCCGGTACGCGGCTTCAGCTCGGCGGCGGCGTTGGCGCCGGCGGCCAGGACGAAAAGCAGGGCCAACCCCAGGGCGGCCGGTGTCCCGAGCGGCAGGCGGCGCGCGTCCGGGTACCTGTTGTCCCGGCGAAAGAGCACGGCCGAGAGAAAACCCGAGGAATAGCCATAAATATTCTTGATCCGGAGGCGGCGAAACGTCCAGGCCGCCTCCGACCGGACCTCCAGCGCGTTCCGGCCGGAGACGAGCCGCGAGGCAGGAAAATCCAGGAGAAGGGTGCGCCCGGTCGGCGAACCGGAACCGATCGGCGCACCGTTGAGATAGGCGCTGTAAGCATGGCGGCCTTCCTGGGCGGCGGAAAAGGCGATCTCCACGGTCCAGATGTTGTCCGGCGGCCCGGGCCGGGCCTCGAACTCGCGCCGCACCGTCGTCGAAGGGGCGCCGCCGCCTTTGAACCCCGTGACCTGCCTGGGGAAATCGACGTAGGCGGTGTGCCGGAGCGCGAGGAGGAAGACGAGCGCCACCCCGAGAGACAGGAGGAGCTTGGGGAAGGCGCGTTCTTTTTTCGAGGCCATCTGAAGATCCAACCCTTTATAACACAGCGGAATTTAGGCGGGCAACCCCCGCGCCGGACGCATGGCAGCGGGAACGTGTCCACCAATGACGCGATCACGGAAAAAGGCGCCGGCGGCGCCGTTGACCGGTGGGCGGTCCGGGCATATACTCACCCCTGTAACCGGCCGGCCCGCTACCCGGCCGGCCTCGAGCGAGGTCGCCATGAACAACCGGCTGATAGTCTCCGCTCTCGTCATTTGTCTGGCAGCGGGTGGAGCGGCCGCGGCCCGGGCGCAGACGCAGGACAAAGGCGCGCCGCCCCGGCCCGTCTCTCCCCGCGGGCCTCTGCTTCC
This sequence comes from Candidatus Aminicenantota bacterium, assembly GCA_963764885.1. GTDB lineage: Bacteria > Acidobacteriota > Aminicenantia > Aminicenantales > UBA8522 > CAVSCD01. Next base: position 130,078 of record CAVXUH010000005.1, on the reverse strand, counting down.
CGAAGAGCAGACCGCCATCGCCATATTCGAAGAAGCCCGGGGCTCGGTCGTCTACATAACGACCCTGGTCTATCAGCGGGACTTTTTCACCTTCAACGTCCAGGAGATCCCCCAAGGCACCGGCTCGGGTTTCATCTGGGACGAGGAGGGCCGGATCGTGACCAACTATCACGTCATCGCCGAAGCCCAGAACGTGCAAGTCACCCTCTCCGATCAGTCCAAGTGGAAGGCCGAGCTCGTGGGAGCGGCGGCCGACAGGGACCTCGCCGTCCTCAGGATCCGGGCGCCCCGGCAGAAGCTCCGGCCGATCCGGATCGGCAGCTCCTCCGACCTCAAAGTCGGGCAGACGGTCTTCGCCATCGGCAACCCGTTCGGGCTCGATCAGACACTCACCACGGGCGTCATCAGCGCCCTGGGCCGGGAGATCGAATCCGTGACGCGTCGGCCCATCAAGGGAGTGATCCAGACGGACGCCGCCATCAACCCGGGCAATTCGGGAGGTCCCCTGCTCGACAGCGCCGGGCGGTGCATCGGCATCAACACCGCGATCTATAGCCCGTCGGGAGCAAGCGCCGGCGTCGGGTTCGCGGTGCCGGTCGACATCATCAACCGAATCGTCCCCCAGGTCATCCGGTTCGGGAAGGACATCCGGCCGGGCCTGGACGTCGAGCTGGCGGAGGATTACCAGACGCGCCAGCTGGGCCTGAGGCGGGGCGTGCTCGTGCTGAGCGTGGGAAAGGGCAGCACGGCCGCGGCCGCGGGCATCCTGCCCACCCGCTATGACCGGTTCGGCAACATCGCCCTGGGAGACGTGATCGTGGCCGTCGACGGCAAGAAAGTCAACACGACGAACGAATTCTACGATATCCTCGACACCTACCAGGTCGGCGACACGATCCGGGTGAACGTCGAGCGCGCCGGCGGCGAGAAAACCCTGGACGTGAAGCTCCAGGCCCTCTGAGCGCGGCTGGAGATGGACGAGAAGACGGCCACCCGGGAGAGGGTGGCGATCCTGCTCAACCCCTCGGCCGGCCGGGGCAAAGCCCGGAAGAACCGGGAGCGGCTGGCGGCGCTCTTCCGGAACCGGGCCATCCCGCATGAGCTCCACGTGACCGAGAGCGAGACCCACCTCCGCGAGCTCGCCCGGCGGAAGGCCCGGGAATTCGGGACGCTGGCGGCGGCCGGCGGCGATTCCACCTTTCAGATCGTGGCCGAGGAGATCGTGAAGAGCGGGGCCCCGGCCCGCCTGGCGATGTTCGGGCTGGGCTCGTCAAATGACATCGCGCGCGAGTTCGGGCTCGAGACGATGGAAAAATCCGTGGCGGCGCTCCAGGAAGGCCGGTCGCGGCGAATCGACCTGGGCAGCATCGAAGCCGCCGGCGCCGCGCCCAGGTTCTTTATCGGCCAGGCCAGCATCGGCCTGGGAGTTTTCGTCAACCAGGCCGCCGCCAGGGCGGCCAGGCGGGCCCCTCTCTTGGCCGGGCTTCAAACCGCGGTCGGCCTCTGGGGTATCGCGCTCGCCTTTAGAAAAAAGCTCGTGCCGGTATCCCTTATGATCGAATCGGGGGGCGGAAAGCTTGAGGGACGCTTCCAGGTCGCCAATTTCGCGAACATCCGGTTCTGGGCGACCGGACGGATGCTCATCCCGCAGGCCCTCACGGATGATGGCAGGCTCGACGCCTGCCTCATCGGGGAGGGCTCGTTCCTGCGGCTCGCCCAGTTGGCAACGGCGGCCCGGAAGGGGCATCAAATCCGAACCGCCGGGGTCGAATTTCTCCGATCGCCGGCTTTCGACATCTCCGCCGAGACGCCCTTCGCAGTCCAGGTGGACGGTGAGGTGCTCGGCGGGCCTTTCTCCCCCGCCCTGTTCCGGAAGGTACGCGTTCGCGTCCTGCCCGGCGCCCTCGCCATCGTCGCCTGAAGCTCCCCCGTCCCCGAGGCGCCCCGGTTCGGCCCGCGGGGGCCCTCTTTACGCAGGCCGGCCCGCTCCGCATAATACAGTCATGGTCTTGAAAATCTGCGCCGCCCTTTTGATCTTTATTCTCAGGCCGGCCGTGGCGACCGGCCAGGAAAAGGCGCCGGAGTTCGGCCCGGAGGGCCTGGCCGGCCTGACCTCCGGGCAGGTCCTGGAGCTGGCCACGGGGGAGATCGTCCTGCCCGAAGGACTGGTCAAATCCGCCAAGGGGACCTCCCTCATCGAGGCCGCGCTCGTCTTCGACCGGCCGCCGGCGGAGGTCTGGCGCCGGCTCTCCGAAACGGAGGTTCAGGACAGGTACTTATCCGAGGTCAAGTCGGTCCGTCTCATCTGGAAGACGGAGACAGCCGACTGCCTCGAATTCACGGTCAGGGTTATGGGCAAGACGGTCGTTTACAGGATGATCCACGATTTTTTCCCCGGCGAACTGCGCTTCCGGTGGAACCTCGACCCGGATTTCCGGAGCGACATCAAGGAGCTCACGGGATTCTGGAGGCTCTATCCCTTCGGCGGAGACCGCACCCTGGCCCGCTACGGCAGCGTCGTCAAGCCGCGCTTTCCGGTCCCGGGCTTTATCCGAAGGGCCCTGGCTAAAGGCCACGTCAAGTCGGCGCTCGAGTCGGTCAAAAAATACGTGGACTCGGACGGCGCCTGGCGGGCCCGGCGGGGGAAGGACTAGTCTTTGGCCGGCTTGCTGCTCGAGGCGGGCTCGACCTCGACGTAGGTGGTATAGACCTCGCCCTTCAGCACCCGCTGCAGAAACGGGCGGTACTTATCCAGGAGCTTCAGGTAGTCCGCCTCTTTGTGGACCTTGTCATACACCTCGCGGCTCGGCCAGGTCGACTCGTACATGAGCTCGGGTTTCCCGCCTTCGGCCCCTTCGGCCTTCCACAGGCGGTACCGCACATCGGAGTGGCCCAGCCGGGCGAAGGTCGCGTTGAGGTCCTGGAGCAGCGAGAGCAACAGCCGCTCGTCATGGACCGAGCCGGGACTGAACAGGTGAACGGTCCTGAGGGCGGGCCCCTTCGGCGGGGCGGCGCCGGCGAAGGCCGCCGCCGGCCCGAGCGCGAGAATGATGATGGCCGCTATGACGGCCAGCTGCTTATTCACGTTCCTGCCTCCTTGAATCTTTCGGCTGTCGATATTCTCCGCGATCTAGTTCGGGTTAAGAGCGATGATCCGGCTCCACGCCCCCTCGCTCACCTAGCTCAGCGGCGTCATTAATTATTTTAATCTCGCCGATAAAGTCAACTCCGGGCGACGGCTTGAAATCTCCCGGTTTCTCTGATACTTTGAGCGGATGATTCTCTCGGAATTCTCCCCTCGAGGGACGACAAAACTATGGTCGAGGCCGAGACCGCATGACCGCACCCAACCTGCTTGCACCTTTTAAGAGGATCCGGGTCAAGGCCGCCCTCTTCGTTCTGCTCCTTCTCTTCTCGGTCACCGCCGGACTCTACCTGATCACCCTGCGGATCATGAACCAGCGTATCGTGGGCGAGGTCGTCAGGCGGGCCGAATCTCTCTGCCGGAGCACGGCCTCGGCCGCGGGCTACGGCATCAGCTCGCGGGACCTCCTCGGGCTGGACAACCTCGTCTTCAGGATCAAGAGCATCAACCCCGACATCGAATACATCGCCATCACGGACACTGACGGCAAGGTCCTGGTCCACAACGACGTCAGCCGGACCGGCGAGCTCTTCAGCGCGGCGGAGGGGACCGTCGCCCGGCGGGACGTGGACGGCACAGTCATGACCGACGTCCGGGATGCCTCGGGCGGCCGGTTCGAGATCCGCAGCCCCATCATCTTCATGGAAAAGCCCCTGGGCGCGGTCGTCCTGGGGATCAACAAGACCGTCCCCATCGCCGCCCAGAGGGAAGCCGGGCGGAAGATGGTCCTCATTTTCGGATCGGTCCTGATCCTCGGCGTCGTGAGCAGCCTGGTTCTGTCCTCGTTCCTCACCAGGCCCATCAAGGAGCTGTCGGCCGGGGTCGCCGGACTCAAGGAAGGCCGGCTGAACTCCCCCCTGCGCGTCTATTCGCTGGACGAGCTCGGGCGGCTGACCCAGAGCTTCAACGAGATGACGGCGCTGATCACCGTCCAGCGGGACGAGCTCGGCAAGTATGCCCAGGAGCTCGAGCAGGCTTACGTCTCCACGGTCAGCGTCCTGGCCGCCGCCATCGACGCCCGAGATGCCTACACTCTCGGTCATTCGACGCGGGTCTCCAAGCTCTCGCTCGCGCTCGGACGGGACCTGGGTCTCCTGCACACCGAGCTCGAAGACCTCGAGGTCGCCTGCCTGTTCCACGACGTCGGGAAGATCAAGATCCCCGACTCCATTCTCCTCAAGCGCGGCCGGCTGGGGGGCGAGGAGCGGGCCGAGATGATGCGGCACTGCGAGTACGGCGCGGAGATCCTGGCCAAGGCGCCGTCTCTTCTCAAATATATTCCCGGCGTTCGCCACCACCATGAGTGGCACGACGGCCATGGCTACCCGGACGGGTTGACGGGGGACAGGATCCCCCTGGCCGCGGCCATCATCGCGCTGGCCGATGTCTACGATGCCATGACCTCCGACCGGCCCTACCGGGCCGCCATGACGGAGGGCGAAGCCCGGAGCCTGATCGCCTCGCTCTCGGGCCGGCAGTTCGACCCGGCCCTGACGGACCGCTTCATCCGGATCGTGAACGCGGAGAGCGTGACCCCCGACTGGACCAAGCCATAGATGATGAACGCGAAGCGCGGCGTCCGGGCTGTGGGTGGGGCGGTCCTGGCAGCGGCCATTCTCGCCTCCTGCGCCCGCCCGAGGACGCCCGCCTTCGAGCCGGCGCTCAGCCGGTCCCGTCAGTACTATCAGGCCGGAGAATTCCAGAAAGCGATCGACGTGAACGCCGACTCCATCGTCAAGTACCCGGAGGAGAGGGCGGTCCGCGAGGAATATATAAGGACGCTCGAGGGGATCGAGAAGCAGGCCCGGGCCGCCGCGGCGGCGGAAGACTATGCCTCGGCGGAAAGGCTCTTCTCGCTGCTCCTCGACAATTTCGAAAAGTACAAGGGCCTGGAAAGATTCCTGGGCTTTTCGGCCGCCGGCCTGGACGAAGGCCTCCGGCTCTGCCGGACCGCTCTCGAAGAGCGCCGGACAGCGCAATACCTCCGGGCCGGCGATTATGAAAGGGCCCTGGGAGCGGCGCGGGCCGTCCCGCCGTCCCGGTCCGCGGACCCGGGATCGACGTTGGCCAAGACCATGGGAGATATCAAGGGCCGGGCGGACCGGGCGGCGGCGGCCGGGAATTATGCCGAGGCCGGCAAGGCCTATGCCGCGCTGGCCGGGCACTATGCCGAGGCCGCGAAGTCGGGACAGAAGATCCCCTTCGCGCGGGAGGCGCTGGCTGAGGGGCTGAAGAAGTGCCGGGCCGAGCTGACGCGCCGGGGGCTCGAACACTACCGGAAGGGAGAGCTGACCCAGGCGATTTCTGTCTGGCAGGGACTTCTCCGGTTTGACCCGGGCAACGCCGAGATCAGGAAGGCGGTCGAGACCGCCCGCCAACAGCAGAAAGGGCTGCGGAACAGATAGCCCTTGAGGACCGCCATGGCGAGCCCGGAAAGCGAGCGCGACAAGAGCCCGGGGAAAGAAATTCCCGCCGGCCCCGGCGTCAGGAATTTTGTCTTTTTATCGACTCTCCTGGGGCGCCCCGTCCTCGATCCCGGCGGAGGGTCCATCGGGCGCCTGGCCGACCTCAAGACGAAACTCGGCGAGCCATTCCCCAGGATCACGACGCTGGTCATCCGAAAGGACAAGCTCAAGAAACCGCGCGGCCTGGACTGGGGGCGGGTAGCGGCGTTCGACGGGGAGACGCTCAGCCTCGCACCCGGGTCGGAAGATGCCTTTTCTCCGGTCGAGGCGGGGCCCGAGGAGATCCTGCTCAAGGCCGACCTTCTCGACAAGCAGGTCGTCGACACCTACGGCGCCAAGATCGAGAGGGTGAACGATGTCCATCTGCTCGTCGTCGATCACGAGCTCAGGATCGTGCATGTGGATTTCGGCGTGCGGGGCATCCTGCGCCGGCTGGGCTGGCTGAAGGCGGCCGACGGGCTGATGGACTGGCTTTTCGGCTACCGCTTTCCGGAAAAGCTGGCGGCCTGGAAGTATGTCCAGCCGCTGGCCGCCGACCCCAAGCAGAACCTCAAGCTGAACATGCCGCTCCGCAAGCTCCAGGAGATCCACCCCTCCGACCTGGCGGACATTCTCGAGGAGCTCGACCGGGCCAACCGCTCCTCGATCTTCAAGAGCCTGGACCCCGAAACGGCCGCCGGGGCCCTCCAGGAGGTGGACCCCAAGATCCAGGTGTCCCTGATCGAGACCACCCCCGAGGAGCGGGCGACAGATATCCTCGAGGAAATGGAGCCCGACGAAGCGAAGGATTTCCTGGCTGAGCTGTCCGAGGAGAAGCAGGAGAAGCTGATGCGGACCATGGAGAAGCCCTACCGGGAGAACATGGAGGAGCTCCTCCAATACGAGGAGGGCACCGCCGGCAGCATCATGACCAAGGATTTCATCGCCCTCAGCCAGGAGGCGACGGTGGCCCAGGCCATCGAAGTCTTCAGCGGGGTCTTTTACCCCATGGAATCGTTGACTTATATCTATGTCACCGACAGCCAGGGCCATCTCGCCGGCGTCATCACGCTACGCCATCTGATCACGTGCGACAAGCAGGCCATCCTGGGCCGGCTGATGAACCCCCGTCTCGTCAAAGCCGGCATCGAGGACAACATCGGCACGGTGACGGATATCTTCCGCAAGTACAAGTTCCTGGCGCTGCCGGTGGTCGACAGCGACGACACGATCCAGGGGATCATCACGCTCCAGGACATCGTCGAGGACAGGAAGGGCTAGCCGCGGCGCGGGCTGGGAAGCGGCGGCGAGAGGACGGGACGAACGGTGCTGAGCATGACGCTGAGATCGCGCTGGAAGGGCTTCCTTCTCTTTCTGGCTGTGGCCGGGCCCGGGATCATCACCTCCAACGTCGATAACGACGCCGGCGGCATCGCCACCTACTCGATGGCCGGCTCGAATTTCGGCTACCACCTGCTCTGGTCGCTCGTCCCCATCATGGCCGCCCTGATCATCGTCCAGGAGATGAGCGCCCGAATGGGAGTCGTGACGGGCAAGGGCCTGTCCGACCTCATCCGCGAGCGGTTCGGCGTTCGGATCACCGTCTACCTGCTCATCGGCGTGGTGCTGACGAACTTCGGCAACGTCATCGCCGAGTTCGCTGGCGTGGCCTCGAGCCTGGAGATCTTCCACATCAGCAAGTTCGTCTCGGTGCCCGTAAGCGCGCTCATCGTCTGGCTCCTGGTCGTCAAGGGGACCTACCGCTCGGTGGAGAAGATCTTTCTGTACGCCTGCCTTTTCTATGTCACCTACATCGTCTCCGGCCTGTTGGCGCACCCCGACTGGGGACAGATCGGCCGGAGCTTCATCCATCCCGAGTTTGATTTCTCCGCCGGACGGCTGGGCATGATCGTCGGCCTCGTGGGCACGACCATCGCCCCCTGGATGCAGTTCTACCTCCAGGCCTCGATCGTGGAAAAGAACATCCTGGCCAAGGACTACCGGCGCTCGCGTCTGGATGTCATCCTGGGGAGCATCATCGTCACCGTGGTCGCCGGGTTCATCGTGCTGACCTGCGGGGCGACGCTGTTCAAGGCGGGCATCCGGGTCGAGAACGCGGCCGACGCCGCGCTGGCGCTCAAGCCATTGGCCGGGCGGTACTGCGCGGCCCTCTTCGCCTTCGGCCTTCTCAACGCTTCCCTGTTCGCGGCGTCCATCCTGCCTCTTTCGACAGCCTTCCTCGTCTGCGAGGGCATGGGCTGGGAGGCCGGCGTCAACAAGAAATTCTCCGAGGCTCCTCAATTCTACGGGCTCTACTCCTTCCTCATATTCCTGGGGGCGGGCATCATCCTCCTCCCGAAAATCCCCCTCTTCCCGGTCATGTACGTCTCGCAGATCATCAACGGGGTAGTGCTGCCGGTCATCCTGGTGTTCATGCTCATCCTCGTCAACAACAGGAAGCTGATGGGGGCGCACGTCAATACCAAAGGTTACAACGTCATTTCGTATGTCACGGTCGGCGCGCTGGTCGTGCTGACGATCGGCTATCTCGCCTCGCTCATCCTGTCCTGATGGAAGCGCTCAGAGAACCCGACGTTCGATCCGGAGGAAGCAGGGCGTGAGCTCGAGGCCGCGTCCGCCGCTGCATTCCCGGGAGCGCGTCCGACGCGCCGTCCGCTTCGGCAGACCCGACCGCGCGCCCATCTCCCACGCCGTGCTGCCGGCGGCCCAGCTCAAGTACGGCGCGGCGCTGGCCGAGATTCTGGCCGAGTACCGGGAGGATTTCGGGTGGGATTTCATGGACGATCTTCCCGTCGCCCGGTTTCCGGCGCTTTACCGGCAGGGCCTCAACCGCGACGATTTCGGGACCCTGTGGCGGGTGGAGTGGACGGGCGTCTGCGGCATTCCGGTGGACTGGCCCATCAAGGACCTGAGCCGGTACGAGGAATATAAGCTGGCCGCCGGATTTTGCGGCCGGGCCGCCCGCGGGCCGGCAGTACAGCGGCCACCTGTGCGGGTTCGACGACCGCTGGTACGCCCGCGGCGCCTGGATCACCTATTTCGAGCAGCTCCAGCAGCTCCGCGGCATGGAGAACCTGTCTCATGGACATCGCCGAGGATTCGCCCGCTTTCGGCCGGCTGCTCGACGACCTGCTGGCCTTCAACCTGCGCTGGATCGACAAGTGGGCGGCCCTCGAGTACGACGGTCTCCACTTCGGCGACGACTGGGGCGGCCAGCGCAGCCTGCTCATCCGGCCCGACGTTTGGAGGCGCGTCTTCAAACCCCGCTACGCCGAGCATGTTTTCGCGGGTCGCGGGCGGCGGGGATGGACGTCTGGTTCCACAGCGACGGTTTCGTCAACGACATCGTCGGCGACCTCATCGAGATCGGCGTCGACGTCATCAACGTCCAGACCGCGGTCGTCGGCCATGACTGGATCGCCCGGAACGCCCGCGGCCGGGTCGCCTTCCGGACCGATATCGACCGGCAGAGGGTCCTGCCGTTCGGGTCGCCCGGCCGAGGTCGCGGAAGAAGTCCACCGGACCTTCGAGGCCTGCGGCACGCCGGCCGGCGGGCTCATCGCCTGCGGCGAGATCGGACCCGAAGTCCCCCTGGCCAACGTCCGCGCGATGTACGAGGCGTTCCGGAAATACGGCCGCTATTAAGCAGCGTCAGCGCCAGAACGGGTCGGGGCGGCCTTTTTCTGCGTTTGGAATTTGCGCGGACGTTGTGCTATGTTGGGTCGCGCGATGAAAACGCCCCTCCCCATCCGGCTTGTGGCATGCTTACTGGCCACCGCCACGGTCCTCAGCCTCTCCGGCTGCAACGGGGAGCAGCCGGCAAGCAGCACTGCCCGGAAAGAGCTCCGGCTGGCCGTCGTCCCCATGGGCACCACCCACGAATTCTGGAAGGCCATCCACGCCGGCGCCCTGACGGCCGCCGCCGAGCTGGGGGTCCGCGATCATCTGGAAGGGCCCGCTCAAGGAGGACGACCGGAACGAGCAGGTCCAGATCGTCGAGACGATGATCGCCGCCGGCGTCGACGCCATCGTGCTCACGCCGCTCGACGACCGGGCCCTGATCCCGCCAGTCGCCGAAGCCCGAAGGGCCGGCATCCCCACCGTCATCTTCAACTCCGCGCTGAGCGGAAGCGACTACGTCGCCTACGTCTCCACGGACAACCGCAAGGGCGGCCGGCTAGCCGGCGAATACGTCGGCTCGCTCATGGAGGGCCGGGGCAACCTGATCCTCATCCGCGTCCTCGCGAGCGTCGAGGGCGGACGGCAGAGGGAGGAAGGCTTCCTCGAGGCCATCAGGTCCGGTTTCCCGGGGATCACCATCCTCTCGGACAACCAGTACGCGGGGGTGTCGACCGAGACGGCCTATCAAACGGTCGAGAACCTGCTCTCCCGCTTCCCGGACGTCGACGCCATCTTCACGCCCAACGAATCGACGACCTTCGGCTGCCTGAGGGCCCTCGAGGGCCGCGGCCTCGCCGGCAAGATCATCCACGTCGGCTTCGACTCCTCGAAAAAGCTCATCGAGGCCCTGGAGAAGAAGGAGCTGAGGGGGCTTGTCCTCCAGGACCCGTTCCGCATGGGCTACGACAGCGTCAAGACGGCGGTGGCGCACCTGAAGGGCGAGCCCTATGAAAAGAACGTCGACACGGGCGTTTTCCTGGCCACCCCGGAAAACATGAACGAGCCCGCGATCCGGAAGCTGCTCACGCCCGACCTCTCCATATTGAACCGATAACCGGAGGCCCCATGTCAAAAGCTGCGCGCGCCTTGGCGCTTTGTCTCGTTCTCCCAAGCCTCGCGGCGGGGTCCGCGGATACCCCCCGGACCGGGGCGGCCGCGCGCCCGGCAGACGGCCCGGCCGTCCGCATCATCTCGTCGAGCCACCAGGACATCGCCTGGATGAACAGTCCCGAGGCCTGCCGAGAATACCGCGACAAGCAGTGCATCACGCCCGCCCTGGCGATGATGGCCGCGGATCCCGATTACTGCTTCGTCATGGAGAACATGCTGAACCTGATGGAATATCTCGAGAGCCACCCGGAGCGGCGGGACGAGATCCTCAGGTATACGCGCGAGGGACGGCTCGAGTGGGGAGCGACCTTCAACCAGCCCTATGAATCGCTGCTCAGCGGTGAGCAGCTCATCCGGGAGACGTACTTCGGCCGCCGCTGGCTGACCGAAAATCTTCCCGGCTGCGACGCCCGCGTCTACTTCAACCCCGACGTGCCGGGCCGGGCCCTGCAGATGCAGCAGATCCTGAGCAAGGCGGGCATCCCCTACATGATCATCAGCCGCTACCATGAGGGCTTCTACAAGTGGGAGAGCCCCGACGGCTCGTCGGTCATCGCCTATTCGCCCGGCCATTACGGCAATGCCTCGTCGATCCTCGGCGCCCCGCCCGCCGAAGCGGTCAAAGCCCTCGACGAAAGGCTCGCCAAGTTGAGCCCGTATTACCGCCAGCGACGCCTGCCGGCCGAGTTCCCGCTCCTCCATTCCGTCGACTTCTCCCAGCCGACCGATTTCGGACCGCTGATCAAGGCCTGGAACGGCGGACTCGGATCGCGGCCGGGCGCGGCGCGGCCGGTCATGACCTATTCCCCGGCCAGCCGCTTCTTCGAGGCACTCGCTGGCCGAGACGCCGAGCTTTCGACCGGATCACCGGAGAGCGGCCGAACCTCTGGCTCTATATCCACGGCCCCACCCACCATCGGGCCATCACCGCCCAGCGCGAGGCGGGGATCCTGCTCCCGGCCGCCGAGATCTTCAACACTGTTCTCGCGCTCCTCGAGGGCGGGTTCGAGGGCTATCCCGAAGAGGAGCTGAACGACGCCTGGCAGGCGGCCATCTATCCGGACCACGGCTGGGGCGGCAAGGAGGGCCAGATCACCGACCGCCTCTTCCTCAAAAAATACGAGCAGGCCCGGGACTCGGGCCGCCGGTTGCTCCAGAAGGCCATTGAAGGCATAGCGGGCCGGGTGGCCGCGGCCCCGGACAAGGGCTTCCCCGTCGTCCTGTTCAACAGCCTGTCCTGGCGGCGCACCATGCCCGTCACGGTCCGCGTCCCGACCTCACAAGTCGAGCTGGCAGGTCCTCGACGGCGAGGGACGCCAGATGCCCGCCCAGCTCCTGCCGAGCGGCGCCGCCGAGGATATCCGGCTCGAATTCATCGCCCGCGACGTGCCCGCCCTGGGCTATAAAGCGTTTTATCTCGTCAGGAGCGAGCCCGAGGACTCCGGCCTCCGCGGCTCTCCGCAGAATACGATCTATGAGAATGATTTTTACCGGGTCGAGCTGGCGCCCGGAGGCATCCGCAAGCTCACCGACAAAACCCTCCGGCGCGACATCCTGAACACGGAAAAGTTCCTGGGGTTCGAGGTCTTCACCATGCGATCGGTAGGGAACGGAGCGGGCGAGTTCGGCCGCGTCCAGCAGCCGACCATGGAGGGCTTCGACAGGCTGAGCCTCCACGGGACCGCCTGGCGGCATGACGCCGCCGAGTCGGGAGCGCTGCGCGCCGTCTTCACCATGGAGCAGCCGCTGGCGAACTGCGCGGTCCGGCAGAAGCTGATCATCTACAACCACGACAAGCGGATCGACTGCGAGGTCTCGATCCTGGGCTGGGACGGCGACCCCTACCGCGAGTTCCGGTTGGCCGTCCCCGTGAACGCGCCGGGCGGCCGGGTCGCCTACGAGGTCCCCCTGGCCGTCGTCGAGGTGGGTAAAAGCGAGATCCCGGGCACGGGCGGCCCGGCCTATGGCAGCCTGAATTATGACGAGCCCTGCGCCGAAATCCGGCCGCGCGAGGTTCAGAACTTCATCGACGCCAGCGGCCTCGACTTCGGGGTGACGCTGACCACGAGCGTCGCCGTCAACGATTTCCTGGACCCGACGCCCGACCCGGCGCCCTATCCCGTCCTGCAGCCCGTCCTCCTCGCATCGCGGAGGAGCTGCCACGGCGAGGGCAATTGGTACCTTCAAGAGGGGGACCATCACTACCGCTTCTCTCTCTATTCCCACTCCGGCGGCTGGACGAACGGCTGGCGGCGGGGCATCGAGGCCAATACCCCGCTCTACGCGGTCGTCGACCCGGCGCGATCGGAGACGCCCGCCCTGCCGGAAAGCCGGAGCTTCTTCTCTCTGTCCGCGGCCAACGGGCTCGTGAGCACGATCAAGAAATGCGCCGACGACGACACGGTGGTCGCACGTATCTACGAGATCGAGGGGAGGACGGAGGAGATCGAGATCCAAACGACTTTCCCGATGAGCGGGGCGGAGGCGGTCGATATCATCGAGCGGAGCCCCCGGCCGCTGGCCTTTGATGGAAAGGGCTTGAAGATCAAGCTCGGGCATCACGCGATCGAGACGGTGAAGCTGCGGCCGACTTTTGGAGCGCAGAGATAATGGGCGGGCGCCTGAGCAGACGGCCGCTTTTCTTATCGATCCTGGCCCTGACGCTTCCTTTCTTCCTCTCCGGTTGCTCTCATATCGATACCGGCGAGACAGCATCGCCCGGGAGAAGGGCCAATTTCGCGCTGTTGGCTCCCGGCGCGACGGAAGACGACATCGTGAGCGTCGCGGCGAATCTCGCGCCGACCCCCGACCAGCTCGCCTGGCAGGAGATGGAGCTCATTGCCTTCGCCCACTTCGGGATGAACACGTTCACCGACCGGGAATGGGGCGAGGGCACCGAAGACCCGGCGCTCTTCAACCCGACCGACTTCGACGCCCGGCAATGGGTCGGCGTGCTCAAGGACGCCGGAGTGAAAATGCTCATCCTGACGGCCAAGCATCACGACGGGTTCTGCCTCTGGCCGAGCCGGTTCACGGACCACAGCGTCAAGAACAGCCCCTGGCGGGGCGGGCGCGGCGACGTCGTCAGGGAGGTCACGCGAGGCCTGCCGGGAGGCCGGGCTCAAGGTCGGGATCTATGTCTCGCCCTGGGACCGGCACGAGCCTTCCTACGGCGATTCGCCCGCCTACAACGAGCACTTCAGGGAACCAGCTCCGCGAGCTCCTCTCGAACTACGGCGAGATCGCCGAGGTCTGGTTCGACGGCGCCTGCGGCGAGGGACCGAACGGCAAGCGCCAGGAGTACGACTGGCCGTCCTATTTTCGCGTCGTCCGGGAGCTCCAGCCGCGCGCCCTGATCTTCGGCATGGGGCCGGACATCCGCTGGGTCGGGACCGAGAGCGGCTACGGCCGCGAAAGCGAGTGGAGCGTCGTCCCCGTGAACATCCGGGAGTCCGTCCCGGCCCGGGCCGCTTCATTGGACGATCTCTTCCTTCCCGGGGACATGACCGCACCCGACCTGGGAAGCCGGCCGAAGCTCCGGGGAGCCAGGGCCCTGGCCTGGTACCCGGCCGAGACCGACGTCTCCATCCGGCCAGGCTGGTTCTACCACGCGAAGGAGGACGGCGCGGTCAAGCCTCCCGAGAAGCTCCTCGATATCTACTTCAGCTCGGTCGGCCGCAATTCTGTTCTGCTCCTGAATGTCCCCCCGGACCGCCGCGGCCGCATCCATGAGAACGACGCCGCGAGCCTCCTTGGGCTGAGGCGCTTGCTGGACGGGATCTTTAAGACTAACCTCGCTTCGGGGGCCGTGATCAACTCATCGAGCGAAGCTCCGGGCCGTCCGGCCGCCGCGCTCCTCGACGACGATCCGCGCACCTACTGGGCGGCGTCCCCGGACAAGGTCCCGGCGACAGTCGAGCTCGACCTCGGCCGGGATACGGCCTTTGATGTGGCCGTGCTCCAGGAAAACATACGCCTGGGCCAGCGGGTCGAGGAGTTTTCGCTCCAGGCTTGGAACGGCCAAGACTGGATGACGTTCGCCTCGGGCGGAACGATCGGGTACAAGAGGCTGCTGAGGTTTCCCATGACCACGGCCCGCCGGGTGAGGCTCGTCCTTTCCAGGACTCGCGCCGAGCCGGCCCTGTCCGCCTTCGGCCTGTTCAGGTCACGCCGCTGACCGTCCGCACGCCTCGCGTCGGCATCGCGATGAAGTCGACGATGGCCGGAGTTGGCGCCAGCCCCAGCTGATCAGGGCCTTCAGTGCGGTTGGCGTGAGAAAGCCGCCCCGAGCCGTTCCCAGATCTCTTCCGCGCCGGACGACGGCCCTTTCGTGATAAGGATCGCCAACCCGCCGTCCAGGAGTCGTCCCTCGATGAAATTGCCCTTGGCGTCCCGGGCGGCAAAACGCCCGTCCCCGCTCTGGTAGCCGGAAAAGGGCGCGCCCGAGGAAAACAACTTCTCGGCGTCGGCGAGCGCCGTCTGGGTATCGGAGACCGATCCGCCGCGGAGCATCGCCGCCAGGACACCGTCGGCCGGCCAGCCCGCCACTCCCTCCTGGAAACGGATGGCCCGGCGGGCGAATACCGGCTGAAGGTTCCGAAGGCCGAGCGGGCCCCGGAGGTATTTCAGCCCGCCCCGCGCGGACCAATCCGCCGGGAAGGCGGCGGCCAGCGGCGGCTTCTCGCCGTGGAGCCGGATCTTACGGTCGGCGGCCTGGGCGACGCGACGGATACCCGCGATACTCTCGGGGCTGTCGTCGAACCCGGTGACGGTGACGAGCACCGGCCCCTTCCAGAAATTGAGATAGTAATCCTCCAGCCGGCCGCCGTCGCCCAGCGCCGCCTCGGTGCCCCGGGCGCTCGCCTTGAAGGTGAACATCCCGAAGGCGGCCGCCGTGTCGGTCATCTCGAAGACCTCCAAGGTCAGGGTCCTTTGGGACGTATCCTCGTAATCTTGGACGACGACCTGCCGGAACCCGTATTCGTTATAAATATCCGCGCCGCCGTCGATGTATGTGAACAGGTCATCGCCCCTGTAAACAAGGGGCTCATCTTTTGGGGACCAGCCGGAGGCCTCGCCGGCCCGGGGCAGAAAGGCCGTCAGGTCAAGCCCGGCAGAAGAACCCGAAACTGTCTTCTGCCACAGGCCCGAAGGCCCGCCGTCCAGAACCGCGGCCCCCGGGACGATCGACAGAGCGGCCAGCCAGAAGCACAAAACAGGAATCCCCGCGCGGCGCACCATGTCAGACCCTCGCCTGGCTGAGCCTGAGCTTCTCGAGGTCGATTTCTCCAAGGCCTCTCTCGGCGGCCAGAGGGCCGTTGGTGTTGCTGATCTCGGTCGCGTCCACGATATTTTCAATGTACCCATTTTGCAGTGGGATGTCCACCGGCAAGTTGACTCGTCGGTACTCTTCTCTGCTCAGACAATGACCTAGCGTGCGCCGCGCCGGCGAGTGCGAGCGCCGGGCCGATCTGGCCGGCCCGGCGCCCGGAATTGTAAAGACGTCCCTATTTGACCTCGGCGCTGATGACCAGGATGAGCGCCAGCCCGCTCCAGCTCGTCGACTGGCCACTGTAGCCCGTTTCGAGGCCGCTCACGCCGACGATCAGATAACCCTTCTCTTTCACTGATATTTCCTGGGTGTCGATCAAGGTCGAACTGCGGGAAACGTTGGGAGCGTTGACGTTGAGATCGAGCTTGAGCTCGCCGACAGTGACATTTCGCCTGTTGGGTTCGTCGCCGCTCAGCCTGACATTGCGCAAGGACAGCCCAAAGTCGGCATAATCCAGCAGGCCGGAAACAAGCTTGACGTGGCTTCCCCCCGAACCGTCTTTGACCGTCAGGAACGAGGGCGCGTCCACCCAGTACCGCTTGAAGTTCCAGAGGCCCTTGACCTCGTCGAGAGCCGTCTTGAGGTCCCTGTTGTCGATCTCCCTGGTCTCGGGTTTCTTGATGATATCCGGCGCAACGTCCTTGGCCGCGATGACCGTGTAGACCCGGAACATGATATTCTTTTTCTCGACGTCCAGCTTCTTGAGCACGACTTCGAAATCCGCAACGTTGTTTTTCCTGATCATGACCGTCAGGGTGTTGCCCGAACCTGTCCACTGGACGAGATAGAACCTGGCGGCCTCGACCAGCTCGCGCCAGTCGACGTATTTCAGCGAGTAGGTCTTAACAACGATGTCATCGGCGGCCGGCTTAGCCTCGGCTCGGCCGGTATCCGCTTTCTGCAGTTCGGCGGTGTTTGTGCTCAGGCCCGCGGAGGCGCTCAGGTTTTCCTGCTGTTGGCGCTCCGCTTGAGCAGCCGGCCCGCTCTGTTGGGCCGAAAGTGCGGGAGACATGGCACCCCAAAACGCCGCCGAGAACACCAGGCTGGCCACGGCCAAAGGCCTCATCTTTTTCTTCATCTCATTCCTCCTGCGTCAGTTTGAAATCGGGTCTCTGAAAAAAAACGATCTTGATGTTCTTGTCCGCGATCTCGAACTCCGTGCGGATCTCGGAGATCCGGGAAGCCGGCGGCTTTCGGAGCGCGGGGACTACGAGAAAGACCGCCACGGCGAAAGCGGCGGCGCCCGGCACGAGGGCAAGGACCCGGGGCCAGCGCCCGGCAAAGAGCCAAGGGCGGGGCCGCAGGGTCTCCGCGGCCGTGCGGATTTTCCGATCAACAGCGGGCGGAACCCGTTCGTCGACGGCCCTTACGAGCCCGCCGACCTTCCCATCGAACTGTCTTTCATCACCCATTTTTTTCTCCCATGATGGACTTCAGGTTCGTCCGGGCCTGATTGAGGATGAACTTGATGTTGCCCTCGCCCAAGCCCGTGATCCCTGAGATCTCGGCGACGGAGAAGCCGCTGTCGTAGAAAAGAAAAAACACCTCCCGCTGGCGCGGGTCGAGCAGCCTGGCAAACCGGTAGACCTCCCGCACGAGGCTGTCCCTTCGCGTTGAATCCGGCGCCGCCGCCGTCGCCTCGGCCAAGGGCACGGCGGTCCTGGATGCCTTTTTGAAATGCTTCCGGACTTCGTTGTGAGCGATGGTGAACAGCCAGGTTTCAAAGTTCGCGCCGCGCCGGAAGGTCCGGAAATACCGGAACGCCTGGAGGACGCTTTCCTGGAAGACGTCGTCCGCGTCCGCGGAAAAGGCGAGGGACTTGCGGATGAAATTGTAGACCTTGCGCTGGACAGGGGCGAGAAGGTCCCAGAATCTTTCCGCGGCGGCGTTTTCTTTGGTGCTCATGTCAGCAACGCCGGCCCGGGGAGCCCGCGCTCCCGCGAGGGTCATCGCCGCGGTCGTGTCCAGGCATATCGGGTCGGTTTTCACATAATTTATATAACAGCCGCGCCGAAAAGGTTAGATTCTTTTGACAGGCGCCCGAGGGCTGTGCTATAAGCCCATCTTGAACGTGGGCAACCTAGCCGTCATCACCCTCAAGGAGTTCTCCCCATGAAAACCTTCATCAGCTCTCTCCTGCTTTTGGCGGTCCTGACCCTGGCTTTTCCCGGGCCGGCGTCGACGGCGCCGGAGACCGACGCCCAGCGCCAGGCCCGGATGAAATGGTGGACCGAGGCCCGCTTCGGCATGTTCATCCACTGGGGCCTCTACGCCCTGCCCGCCCGCCACGAGTGGGTCAAGAACACGAGAAGCTGACGGACGAGGAGTACCAGAAGTACTTCGACCACTTCAACCCCGACCTCTACGACCCGCAGGAGTGGGCGCGGCTGGCGAAACAGGCCGGGATGAAGTACTTCGTCATCACGACCAAGCACCACGAGGGCTTCTGCCTCTGGGACTCGCAGTTCACCGACTACAAGGCCACCAAGACCCCCTACGGCAAGGACCTGATCAAGCCGATGGTCGAGGCCTTCCGGGCGGAGGGGCTTCACGTCGGGTTCTACCATTCGCTCATCGACTGGCATCATCCGGAGTACCCGTGGACATGAACCACCCGATGTTCAACAACCTGGAGTTCCGGAAAACCGCGGCCAACCGCGACATCCGGAAGTACGCCGAATACCTGCACAACCAGGTCCGCGAGCTGCTGACGCAGTACGGCCCGATCGACACGCTGTTCATGGATTTTTCCTTCCCCGGCAAGGACGGCAAGGGCCGGAACGACTGGCAGTCGGAGAAGCTCCTGAAGATGATCCGCGAGCTCCAGCCCCAGATCATCGTCGACGACCGGCTCGACCTCCTCGACGTCCCGGACGGCTGGGACTACCGGACCCCCGAGCAGATCATGCCGCGCGAATGGGTGACGATGAACGGCCAGCCCGTTCCCTGGGAGACCTGCCAGACCTTCTCCGGGTCGTGGGGCTACCACCGGGACGAGGCGACCTGGAAGAGCGTCCGCCAGCTCGTCGTCATGCTGATCGAGACCGTGAGCAAGGGCGGGAACCTCCTGCTGAACGTCGGCCCGACCGCCCGCGGCACCTTCGACCCGCGGGCCAAGGAGAGGCTGGAGGGGATCGGGGCCTGGATGAAGGACCACGGCCGGTCGATCTACGGCTGCACCCAGGCGCCGGCCGAATTCAAGGCGCCCCAAAACTGCCTGCTCACCTACAACCCCGGCACCAAGCGCCTTTACGTTCACGTGCTCGAGTGGCCGATGGGCGTCCTTCAGCTCGACGGGTTTGCCGGACGCGTGGCCTACGCGCAGCTCCTGAACGACGCCTCGGAGGTCAAGATCAAGCCGGACAAGGGCTCGGCGGAGGAGAGCGCCTCGGCCGTGAAGGCGGGCTCCGCCAAGACCCTGACCCTGCAGCTTCCGGTCATCCAACCCCGAGTCACGGTCCCCGTGATCGAGCTCTACCTCAATTAGAAGGCTTCTTATCGGAGGCGCCGGGCTTGGCCAGCGGCCGGCCGGCCCGGCACAGAGGGCAGGCGTCGGGCTCGAAGGCCTCGACCTTGAGGGGGAGCAGGCTGCCCACCGGTCTCCCGTCAATCGGGACCGAGCCGGCCGTCCTGTCGACGAGGATATAGACTCCGGCCACCGCCACGCCTTTGGTTTTGAGACATTCGACGACTTCCTGGACCGACCCGCCGGTCGTCAGGATGTCCTCGACGATGATGGCCCGGCTGCCGTCGAGCCCCGCCCAGCCGGACCGGAAGCCCATTTTCTCCTCGATCCTCTGGCTGAAGGCGAAAGCCTTGCCCAGCTTGAGGGCCGCCAGGAAGCCGATGGCGATCGCGCCGTAGGCGGGAGAGACGACATAATCGAAGTCCACCCGTTCGGCACGGATCTTTTCCACCAGGAGGTCGACGATCTTCTCCAGGACCCGGGGCTTCTCGATCAGCCGGATCTTTTCGAAATACCACTCCGAGTGCTTGCCCGAGGTCAGCTTGAAGTGTCCCTGAAGGAGCGCGTCCGCTTCCTTGAAAAGCGCCAGAACGGCGGCCTGGCTGTCCTGAGTCATGGTCTCCTCCTCGGGTGATCTCGCCCGACACCTTTTCGGAAAACGACGTCGAACGGCTGACTATCCCGGAGCATTATATTGAACTCGCCCGTCAATGCCAATTCCGGAGCTGGCCGCTGGCCGATCATCTTCGGTCCACGTTGGGCGGGGTGGTGCTTTGGGGAACGTCCACCATCATTGATATTGCCGCGTAACTGCGATATCTTATCGAAACCACTATGACGGACAAAACTGATAAACCACGGGCCGAGCGGGGCGTACGCCGGCGGCTGGTCCTGGCCGCGCCGATCGTTCTCCTGGCGCTGGGTTTCGCGGGCTGCCGACGCCCGGAGACGACCGTCGGCGAGCTCACCCGGCTGGCCGGCCTGAAGACGGACAAGGGCGTCTCGGTCCATCATTTCACCGAAGTCTATGAGCTCTTCTTCGCGCCGTTGAGGCCGACGGCCGCCAAGGTCTTCGAGATCGGGATCGCCGGCGGCGGCTCGCTCGAGATGTGGCGGGACTATTTCCCCAAGGCCATGATCTACGGCATCGACATCTATCCGAAGACCGAGATGGATTCCGACCGGATCAAGACCTTCGTGGCCGATCAGTCCGACCGCAGTCAGCTGGCGGCCTTCATCGACCGGTTCGGGGGCGGCTACGACATCATCGTCGATGACGGCGGCCACTCCATGGACCAGCAGCAGGTCAGCATCGGCTACCTGTTCAGGTACCTGAAGCCCGGCGGCTACTACGTCATCGAGGATGTCCACACCTCGCTGCCCCGATTCTGGAGCGGGTTCGGCGTCGAGCCGGGGGGCGCCAACTCCACCCTGACCATGCTCACAGGTTTCATTTCGTCGGGCCGCCTGGAGAGCCGGTACCTCGCCTCGGCGGAGGAGAAATACCTCGCCCGGAATATCGACTTCTGCAACCTGTTCTCGAGGAATAACCGCTTCCACAGCCTGACCTGCATCCTTAAGAAACGGACGGCGCCGAAGCGGTGATATAATCCGGTCGTGATCAAGCGCCTCCCCGCGGATTTCATCGTCGAGGAGCAGGCCGACCTGCCGCTCCGTCCGGCCGGCGAGTTCCGGGTCTATAGCCTCCAGAAAAGCGATTGGACGACGCCCGACCTCATCCGGCAGATCTCGCTCTCGGCCCGCATCCCCGCAAATCGTTTTTCGTACGGCGGTAAGAAGGACAAGCACGGGCGGACTTCGCAGTTTATCGCCGTCCAGGACCCGCGCGACCTGGGACGTCGGAGCAAGGATTTTTCCCTTGAAGCCGTCGGGTTCATGGACCGGCCGATGGGGCCGGACCTCATCCGGGCGAACTCCTTCACCGTGACGGTCAGGGACCTCACGGACACCCGCTCGTATAAGCGCAATGCCGAGGAAATCGGCCGCTCGGGCTTCCCCAACTACTTCGACGACCAGCGCTTTCGAAGCTATGACCCGGAGAGGGGCTACTTCGCCGAGAAGATCCTGAGGCGCCACTGGAACGGGGCGCTCCAGGTTTACCTGACGAGCGCCGTCGGCCCCGCCAGGAACGATCGCGGTCGGCTGGCGCGCCATCCTCGACGCCTGGAAGGACTGGCCGGCCTGTCTCGGTCTCGCCCGGGAGCCCCTCGAAAAAGACATCTTCCGATATCTCGAGGGACACCCCGGGGACTTCCGGAATGCCCTCCGCCTCCTCCCCGAGGAAGAGGTTTCGATGAGATACGCGGCCTTCCAGTCCCACCTCTGGAATGAGCTCCTGCGACGGTTATTGCGGAGGAAGATCGGAAAGCTCGAGGAGGTCGCGGGAAGCGAGGGCGGCTATCTCTTTTGGAGAAGCCTGGACCCTGACGTCCTGGGCTATCTCGGGGGCCTCGAGATCCCGACGGCGGCCGCGAAGACGGACTTCCGGGACGAGCTGACGGCTGAGCTCCACGCCGATATCCTCCGGGAAGCCGGGTTGAGCGCGGGGGCGTTCCGGACAAAAGAGCTCAGGCGGGTCAGCTTTCGGTCCTTCATGAGGAAGGCGCTCCTTCTCCCGCGTGATCTCAAGATCGTGGAGGGCGGCCGCGACGAGCTCAACGCCGGCAGGAAAAAGCTGGCACTGACTTTCTCCCTGCCGCGGGGGGGGTATGGCACGATGCTCATCAAGAGACTCGGGTTGGCGTTCTCCCCCGCCGAAAAAGCCAAAAACGCCGACAGCCGATAAAACAGGGACAGCCATGAACAAAACATCGAGCCGCCCGGGCCCCGCCGCCGGCGCCGGGCGCGCCGTTCCCGTCAGGATCCGGGCGCTCGGCCGCGACGCGGACTTCGACGCCATCCTGGACATCCAGCGCCGGGTCTGGGCACATGGCGAGACGGACCTTACGCCGACCCACCTGTTCCGCGTCACCGCTCGTCTGGGGGCCATCCTCCTCGGCGGTTATGTCGGCCGGAAGCTGGCGGGTTTCGTCTATTCCTTCCCGGCGGTTTTCGAGGGCCGCTCCGTCCAGCACTCCCATCTTCTCGCCGTCCTCCCCGAATACCGGGGACGCGGCCTGGGCAAGCGGCTGAAATGGGCCCAGCGCGACAGGGCGCTCGAGCTCGGCTGCGACTTGATCACCTGGACGTTCGACCCGCTCCAGGCGAGAAACGCCAATCTCAACCTCCACACGCTCGGGGCCGTGACCCGGACGTACTGGCGGAATTTCTACGGGGCCCAGGAGGCCCTCGTCCTGGGGCCGGGCGTCCAGACGGACAGGTTCTTCGCCGAGTGGCCGATCAAGTCCGCGCGGGTGAGGAAGCGGCGGTCGGGAGGGCCGGCGAAGGCCGTCCCGCCGGGCGCCGGCTGGGCGCTCGCGCGCCGACCGGAAAACCTGGACTCGGGCGATGCGCGACATCCTCTGCCTGCCGTCCCGGGCGCGCGCGCTCGCGAACAGGCCGACCGCCTCACCCTCCCGGGACGGCCCGACCTGACGCTCGGCGGCCGGGTCGTCCTGGTCGAGATCCCCCCGGCGGTCATCAAGCTCAGGGAAAAGCCGGAGCTCATCCAGGCCTGGCAGAGGGGGTTGCGCCGCGCGCTCGAGTATTATCTCGGCCGCGGCTACGTCGTCGACGATTTTATTTTCGGCGACCGTTGCTTCTACGTCCTCACGCTCCCGCCCGGGACAAGATGAAAAAAAAGGACTGGGCGGACAACGTCTCCTTCATTCTCGTCGCCCCAACGGAGCCCGGGAATATCGGCGCCGCCGCCCGGGCCATCAAGAACATGGGGTTTCGCAACCTGGAACTGGTGAAGCCCGTTACTTACAAAACAGCCGAGGCGCGGGCCATGGCCTGCGGCGGGGCCGACGTCCTCGAACGGGCCCGCGTTTACCCGACGCTCGTGGGGGCCCTCGAGGACAAGACTCTGGTCGTGGGCACGACCCGGAGACGGGGAAGCCGCCGGGGGCTCATCCTGCCCGTCGCGGCGGCCGCCGCCAAAATCGCCAAGGCCGCGGCCGGCAATAAGGTCGCCATCCTCTTCGGCAACGAGCACAACGGGCTGACCAACCGGGAGATCGAGGCCTGTGGACTGTTGGCAACCATCCCCTCGAACCCCGGCGCTCCCTCGCTCAACCTCGCCCAGAGCGTCATGCTCGCCGCCTATGAGCTGAGCCGGGCCGCGCCGGCCGCGGCCGCCGCCCCTCCCCTCGTCGGAAACAGGGAGGTCCGGGAGCTGATGAAGCGCGTCCGCGAAACCCTGGACGTCCTGGGCTACGGAAAGAAGGGCGACCGCGACCTCCGCGCCGACATCCTGCTTAATATCAGGCGGCTGGTCGGCCGCGCCGGCCTCACCGCCTGGGAGCTGGGGATGATCCACGGGCTCTGCCGCCGCATCCGCGAAAGAACAGGGCCGTCCGTGGCGGCCGCCCGCCGGCTGCCGGCGCCGGACGTCAGGCGCTCGCGGCGCGCTCCAGGCGCTTCAGGATCGCGAACATAAACGTTGCCGAGAGCAGGCAGCAGACGACGAGGATCAGCCAGAGGCTCCACAGCGGCACCCGCAGCCAGAAATAGCTGATCACCCCCACCAGGTTGTTGCCGACGGCCGTCGCCGCGAACCACCCTCCCTGCATCAGCCCCTTGTACTTGGGCGGGGAGACCCTCGAAACGAACGAGATGCCGATCGGGCTCAGGAACAGCTCCGCGACCGTCAGCGTAAAATAGGTCGAGAGCAGCCAGTAGACGGAGACGAGGTGCTGGGACGGGGCGACGTGCCCACCGATCGACTTCGGGCTGGGCAGGCCGAGCGAGGCGATCACCAGGATGGAGAAGGCCGCGGCCGTGATGAGCATGCCGATGCCGATCTTGCGGGGCGCCGAGGGCTCCTTGCCGAGCCTGTTGAGCCGGCCGAAGATCAGGACGATGAGCGGCGTCAGGGCCACAATAAAGAAAGGGTTGAAGTGCTGGAACTTCTGGGGAGTGAAGGGGTTCGTGTCCAGATAGGTCCTGTAGCGCATCACGGCCAGGACCGCAAAGACGGCGAAGAATGCGCCGCCGACCAGTCGCGCCGTCGGGCTGGAGCGCTTCTTCACGAGGAAGACGAGGCCCACGACCGACAGGAAGACGGGGAGCAGCCCGAACAGGTCGAACCAGAGGTTGGTGAGCTGGCCGACGCTCGGCACCGTATAGTCCCGGGCGAAATACGTCATTGTGACGGCGCTCTGGTGGAAGGACATCCAGAAGAAGATGACCACCAGGAAGACGAGCCCCAGGGCGATCAGTCGTTCGCGCGTCTGCTGCGGCGTGAGCTCGACGACCTGGCTCCGGAGAGCCTCCGACTTCGCTTTCTGGCGCTCCGTGAGGTCGACGTGCCCGTAGTGCTTCCGGAAACCCCAGAAAATCACCATCGAGATGACCAGGGCGATACAAGCGACGCCGAAGCCGTAGTGGTAAGACTTGCTCAGAGAGTTGATGTAGCTCTCCGAAAACCTTCCCAGGCCCTCGATGGTCACGGCCGGGTCCTGGGCCCGGGCTATGCTCAGGTACTCGGCGGCGTCGGCCAGCTTACCCTTGAGAAAATCGTTGGCCAGGGCGGGGATCCGCGCGTCGTAGAAAAAATGCGACTGGCCCAGGATCCAATTGCTGATCTTCTCGGAAGCCGTCGGCGCGAACATGGCGCCGATATTGATCCCCATGTAGAAGAGGTTGAAGGCGCGGTCGCGCAGTCCGCTGTACTTGGGCTCGTCGTAGAGGTTCCCGACGAGCGCCTGGAGATTCCCCTTGAACAGGCCGGTCCCCAGGGAAATCGTTGCCAGGGCGGCGATGACCACAGAAAAATGGGTCGCTATGGCGCTCGGCAGCGCCATGAGGACGTAGCCCGCGAACATGACCACCAAACCCAGGCTGATCGTCCGGCCGTAGCCCAGGTACCGGTCGGCCAGGAAGCCGCCCAGGAGGGGAAAGAGGTAGACACTCACCATAAAGGTGCTGTAGATCAGCCCGGCGGCCGAGGCGTCGAGGCCGTATTTGGCCTGGAGAAAAAGGACGAAGATGCTGATCATCGTGTAGAAACCGAACCGCTCGCCCATGTTGGCGAGGAAGGCGACGATCAGCCCTTTGGGATGGTCTTTGAACATCGTCGGACCTGCCTTTCTTGAGGATTGCGGGACTTTCCACTTTTAAGTTTTTCCGGGATGCTTGTCAATGCAGACAACGGCTCGAGGCGGACGGCGAGCTGTGGGGCGCGCTGCCCTGCCAGCTGGAAGTACCTGCCCTCGGCGCTCCGCGTCATCTGCTGTCGGGCCGCCGACGGATGACCCGCGAAGGCCAGCCCGCCGTTTGCCAGACTCCGTCCGCGGGGCTAGAATAATAAAAATGGAAATCCGGCAATGAACATGATCGCTATCCTGAATTCCGGACGGCGGCTGTCCGGGCTGGTTCCCGGTCGCCGGCTCTCGGAGGACGCCCGATCGATCGTCTCCACCGCCGTGTTGAGCGTGGCGGCCGCCCTCTCGTCTGTCGCCTTTCTGTTCGCCACGAACTCCCTTTTTTCGTGGACATTTGAGGCCTTCGCGGGGCGCTCAAAGCTCTTCTTCGCCGCCGCCAGCCTCATCGTCATCATCCTCTTCTCGTTCGTCGTATCGATTTTGATGCGCTTCCTGGCGCCGGAGGCCGCGGGCAGCGGGATCCCGCAGCTCAAGGCGGCCTACTGGAAGGAAATGGGGTACGTCAGGCTGCGCACGACTATTGTCAAGTTCGTCGCCGGCGTTCTATCGATCGGCGGCGGCAACAGTCTAGGACGCGAGGGCCCATCCGTCCACGTGGGCGGAGGAGTCGCCTCGAACGCCGCCCGTCTCTTCGGGTTCTCGCGGCGGGAACGCCGCGGGCCCGCCGTCGTTGGAGCCGCCGCGGCTCTCGCCGCCGCCTTCAACGCCCCCCTGGCGGCGATCGCCTTCGTCACCGAGGAGATCCTGGGCGATTTCAGCAGCCGGCTCCTCGGCCGCGTAGTTCTTTCGTCAGTGCTGGGTAGCTTTGTCGTGTATGCCTTGATCGGCCACCAACCAGCGTTCTTGCTTCCTGCGGTCGAGGGCATCACCTGGGTTCACTATCTCGTCGTGCCCTTCGCCGCGCTCCTCGCCTCCCTCGCGGGCATGATCTTCCAGCGCCTGACGCTCGCCTGGCGGGGCCGCCTTCGCCGGCAATCCGGTGCCTTGGTCTGGCTCCTGCCGGTGGCCGGCGGCTTTATCACCTGGATCATCGGCGTCAGCGTTTTTCTGGCGACCGGCAAGATCGGCGTCTTCGGCCTCGGGTATCAGGATCTCTCCCAAGCGCTCAACGGCAACTTCGCCTGGAAGATCGCCGGCGTAATGTTCGTCGCCAAACTTCTGGCCATGGTGGCCGGCTACGCCTTCGGCGGGTCGGGTGGGATCTTTGCGCCGGCTCTCTTCATCGGCGGCATGGCGGGCTATTTCGTCGCCGGCCTGGCCGGCCAGTGGCTCCACCTGACTTCCGCCGACCGCATCGTCCTAGCATCGATCGGGATGAGCGCCTGCCTGGGGACGATCGTCCGTGCGCCGCTAACCTCTCTCCTCATCGTGTTCGAGATGACCCATCAGTTCGTGCTCGTCCCAGGCCTCATGATCGGCATGATCATCAGCCAGGCCGTCGCCCGCGTCGCCGGGAGGCTGAATTTCTACGACGCCCTGCTCGTCCAGGACGGACATGAGCTCCACAAGATCCATCCGCCTGTCGACCTGAACAGCTGGCAGAACCTGCCCATCGCCGCCATCGCCAACCCGAAGCCGATCGCCCTGCAGAGCTTCGAGCCCAAGGGAATGAAGGAGCTTCTCGACCGTTACCCTTACCTGACTTTCCCGGTCGTCATCGGGGGAGAGCTTCGGGGGCTGGTCACGCGCAAGGACCTCGAGGAAGCCGTTGCTCATGGCCACGACCCCGCCACGTTCCCGGCCATCACCTGCGAGCCCGGCCAGACCGTCCGGGAAATCGGCGAGAAGTTCATGCAATCGCCCGTGCCCATGCTCGTCGTCGTCGACGGCCCGGACGGTGAAGTCAAGGGCCTCGTAACCCTCCACGACCTGATCCGCGCCCAGGCCGCCCTCCAGGCCTGAGGACAAGCTCCGCCGTCAGCCGACACGGCATGGGATCACGGTCATCGTCCAAGGCCGGCACCATCCGCCAGCGAACATCGGGATGATCGCCGTCACCCCTGCCCCGGCCGCAATGTTTTTGGACCCGGGATCTGGCGGCGGACACGGATTCAGGAAGGCGCTGCGATGAGCAAGAACAGAGCTTTCAAAAACGCCCAGACGTCGCTGACATTGGCCAGCCGATATCGGGCGCAAGTGTCCGTCAGCCGGCCGACATGAATCGTCACGGCGCTTGGATCTGAACCGTTAATGACTCGAAATGCGTCCTCGTCGGTCTGGTCATCCCCGATATAGATCAGCAGGGGACGCTCTCTAAAAACGAACCAGCTCATGAGTTCCTGGATTCCCTTGCCCTTGTCCCAGGGGAGGTTCGGCTTTATTTCAAATACCCGCTTGCCCTCGGTCATTTGCAGCGCTCGGGGTTCCCGCCCGATTTGTTTCTTGACGATTTCTTCCAGTGGCCCCCACAGAGGATGGTCTACAAGTCTGTAATGGACGGTCCCTGTCGCTCCCTTTTCTTCGACCAAGATGCCGGGAAAATTCATCGTCGAGTGACGGATTCTCCTTAAGACGTCCGTCAGGATAGGCCTCGTGTTTTCCGCCTGGGGATGAATCCAGCATCTCCGTCCGTAAGAAATCTCCAGGCCGTGATTACCGATGTAGGCGATATCTTCGATGGCGACGAGCCTCTGTATCTCCGTGAGAGAGCGGCCGGACACGATGCCCAAGAACACTCGCCCGCTCAGGCGCCTGAGAAGGTCCCTTTTGGCGGGAGGAAGAAGGGTGAGCGCGGGAGTTTTCATAATGGGGATCAGAGTCCCGTCGCAATCCAGAAAGAGGAAAACAGGCCTTGCTCGTTCGATCCTTTGAAGCATTTCTTTCATGGGTTGCTGATGTCGTTTGGCTCATAGGGAGGGAGGAAGAGAAAGAGGTCATGACGAACCGGCAACTTCTCTCCGCCTCTCAACCCGCGGGCCGGGGTTTTTTCGCCCGCCCTCCCGGGAGCTCGACAGGGTCAAGCCGTGCATGAAAACAAAAAAGCCTGCCCATGATCCTACAAAAGCCTCTTCATTTCACTGACGATCTTCCCCGCCCAGCGATAGACATTATTTTCCCTGATGGTCTCTCTCATCTTTCTCATTCGCTCGGTCTGTTGCTCAACGGGCATCTCCAGGGCTTGCTTGATCGCCTCCGCAAACTGATCCGTGGCGATCGGATTGATCAACAGAGCCTGCTCCAATTCCCTTGCCGACCCCGTAAACTTGCTGAGAATGAGGACGCCCTTCTCATCAGTTCTTGAGGCGACAAACTCTTTGGCCACGAGGTTCATCCCATCGTGGATGGAGCTCACGACACAAATGTCGGCCGCTTTATAATAGGTCAGGATGTCCTCCAGGCCGAGATGCTTCTTGTAGAGGAGGATGGGTTGCCAGTCCTTGATCGCCCATTTTTCGTTGATATCCAACATCCGGTGATAGATTTCGTCATTGTAGGTTCTGTATTTCGGAATGTGGATTCGAGAGATCGGACCCAATTGCAGGAAAACGAATTTACCGACATATTGGGGGTATTTTTCAAGGAATCGGTCGATGGCGTCGAAACGCTCCAGGATTCCCTTGGTATAATCCATGCGGTCGATGCCCACGGCCAAAAACCGATCTCTGATTCGAAAATCCATTTTTATAAGGGATTTTCGTTGCTCAAGGTCAGGGCTGAGAGACATCTCCTCGACCATGTCGTAGTCGATGCTGATGGGAAAAGGCCGGACCAGGGTCTCCCGTCCGATCTTAAAAGCCGAAAGTCTCTCCCGGTCGACACGGACCTCCAGGAATCGGTCAAGCGAATCCAGGAAATTCAAGCAATCGGGTGTTCTCCAAGCTCAGTCGGAGCTTTCGTTTTCTCATCCCGGAATATCTGCTATATTGAAATTGACACCTGATGGATTTCACCTCGGGGACCGTCGAGGACCGAAAGTCTCTCGAAATTGTCGGCCGCCAACCCGGCAGAAGGAGACGTTGATCGCCACCCTTGTCCTGCTGGCTGAAGAAGGACAGAAGACGGCGTTGCGCTCCATCGAGACGAGGTGCGACAGCCCGCGCGGCCCGGAGATCTTCACCTTGAGGGATATTCGCGGAGGCATCTGATATGCTGACCCTGCGGATGGCGTTCCGGAACATCCTTCGCCAGAAGCGGAGAACACTCTTCACCGGAGCGAGCGTGGCGGGTGGTTTCGCCCTGGCCGCCATCTTCATCGGCTGGGCGGACGGAAGCTACAACAGCATCGTCGATCAATTCACGCGAAGCCGGCTCGGCCACATCCAGATCCACGAGAAAACGTACCTCGATAGGCCGTCGCTCTACAAGACGGTGGGTGACGTCGGACACATTGAAGAGATCCTCAGCGGGACGGCCGGAGTCACGTCCTGGGCCCCGCGGACGTACGCCGGCGGACTGGCCGCGGACGGAGACCGGAGCGCCGCCGGCCAAGTCGTCGGGATCGATCCGAAGAGGGAGGCCGCGGCGACCGGCTTCGTGAAGAAGATCATCCAGGGGCGGGCCTTCTCCGGTCCCCAGGCCGCAGAGGTCATCCTCGGGCGAGGGCTCGCCGAGATCCTCCAGGCCGGAATCGGAGATTCCATCGCCCTTGTTTCCCAGGCGGCGGATGGCTCGATCGCTCAGGGGCTCTTCCGGCTCGTGGGCGTCGCCGCGACGGGGGACGACGTGAGCGACCGGGTCACGATGTACCTGCCTCTGGGCACGATGCAGGAGCTCTTCGTCCTGGACAGCAGGGTTCATGAGATCGCCGTCATCGTCGACAAGCTCAGCCGCGTGGACAAGATCGCCACCACGCTCGCCCGGCGCATCGACCAGCCCGACCTGTCTGTCGAGACCTGGCAGGTCTTTGCCGCATCCTTTTACAAAGCGATGCGGGCGGACAAGGCCGGCATGTGGGTGCTGCTCCTCGTTATCGTCGTCATCGTGGCGGTCGGGGTCCTCAACACGGTCCTGATGTCCGTGCTCGAGCGTCGGCGGGAGTATGGTCTCCTCAAGGCGGTCGGAACGAAGCCGGGCGGGATCGTCCGGCTCGTCCTCCTCGAAGTCTTGATCCTGTCGCTGATGGCGATGGCGGTCGGCGCGGCACTCGGCCTGGGCGCCAACGCCTTCCTCTCCCGGCACGGTATCCGGTTCGGCCAGGGCCTGACTTACGGCGGCGTCGTCTTCGACACGATGAAGTCTGAGATCAACGTGAGAAGCTTCTCCATTCCTGCGGTGACGGTCCTTGTCTCGGCGCTGCTGGTCAGCCTGTTTCCCGCGGTCAAGGCCGCCCGGACCGAGCCGGCCAAGACCATGAGAATGCACTAGGAGGGATCCTTGTGGTTCACGGCTAAGCTGGCCTGGAGGAACATCCTCCGCAACAAGCGCCGGACGGTCATCGCCGGGGTCGCCATCGGCGTCGGCCTGGCCGCCCTGATCTTCACCGACGGCCTGATGCAGGGCATGAAGACCAACATGATCCGGTCGGCGACGGCCGCGTACTCCGGCGAGGGCCAGATCCACCGCCGGGGCTTCCGAGTCAGCCAGCAGGTCGAGAGGACGATCAACAATGCCGGCCAGATCCTCGCCGCGCTCGGCAGAGAAGAGTCCGTTGACGCCTTCACCCGGCGGGTCGTGAGCTTCGGCATGATCACCTCCCCCGCCAACCTCAGCTCCGTCATGTTCGTGGGAGTCGACCGGTCGACCGAGCCGCGCCTTTCCCACGTCCACGCCAACATCCGGAAAGGGAGCTTTTTCACGAGCCCCACGGAGCAGGACATCGTTATCGGCGCCCAATTGGCAAATCTCCTCGAGGTGTCTCTGGGAGACCGCGTGGTGGTCACCGTCGCACAGGCGACCACGGGTTCCCTGGCCCAGGAGCTGTTCCGCGTCTCGGGCATCTACAGCTTCGATATCAAGGAGATGGACAGAGGTTTCGCCTTCGTCCGGCTGGACAAGGCGCAGAAGATGCTCGGCATCGGCCAGGGCATCCACGAGATCGCCATCAAGTTCAAGTCGATCGGGTTCGCGACCGAAAAGGGCAACCCGTTCTGGCAGAAATACTCAACCGGCGGCAACGAGGCCGTGAGCTGGGCCGTGCTGTTCCCCCAATTGAAGACCGTCTTGAGTATGTTGTGGGTCTCTCTCGCCTTCATGGCCGTCGTTCTCTTCGGGATCATCGCCTTCGGCATCATCAACACCCTCTTCATGTCGCTCTACGAGCGGATGTTCGAGTTCGGCGTCATCCGGGCCATCGGCACGCGGCCGGGAGGAGTCGGACGGCTGATCGTCTGCGAGGCCGGCGCCCTGGCCGTCTTGAGCATCGTGATGGGGACGGTCCTCGGATTCGCCCTCACCTTCGCCATGTCGAAGATCGGGATCGACTACCGCGGAATCGAGTTCGCCGGGACGACGTTTTATAACCTGCTCTATCCGGAGCTGCGGGCGGCTCAATTTCTCATCTATCCCGCGGCCGTGTTTCTCTTTACGGTGCTGGTGGGGCTCTACCCCGCCGCCACCGCAGCCAGGATGCGGATCGCGGAGGCTCTCCGGAAGAGTCTCTGAAGGAGAGACTGAATCCGCGACCTGCCGCACAGGAGGGCTTAACAACCTTCCGGAGATAAGATAAAATAATTGTGTCGGTCGTTGACGGCCGTGGGGATCGAGAGAGAATGCTTTTCTGCGCCGGTGTTCGTCGTCCTGGGTTCGGCAGGAACGCTTCCGACAACAACACTCTCTATCTTCTGCTCTGGATAGCGTTCTGACCGCCCCGCGAAAGCCATGGAAAAACTCTCATCGAGAGGAGGATAGATTGAAAAAAGTACTCACGATTGTTCTGGCGTCGATCTTCGTTATCTTCCTGGGCTGTCGCGCCGAAGCCGACCGCCAGCCGTCGTCTCCGGCCGGGGCCGCGGCCCAGGCCGCCGACAAGGGCATCGGGCCCGTCAAGTCCCTGACCCTCGGGCCCGTCGACAAGGCCCTGGCCGGCAAAGGCAAGGCCATATTCGATGAAAAGTGCGTTGCCTGCCACGGCCTCGCCGAGGTCAAGACCGGCCCGGCGCTGGGAAATATCCTGGCTGAGGTTTCGCCCGAGTTCGTCATGAACTTTCTGCTGAACACGGCCGAGATGGAGCAAAAAGACGCTAGGATCCTCGGCCTGGTCAAGAAGTTCAGCATACCCATGCCCCCCCCGGGGTTGGATCAGGACAAGGCCCGGGCCGTCGTCGAGTATCTCCGGACCACCAAAAAGTAGGCCCCCGGCCGCGGATCGGCCGGCGCCCTCACTCGGCGTTCTCTTTCACGACCAGTTCTCGGACCCTCTCCTGGATATTGGGGATGGCCGAGATCACGCGGTTCCAGCTGGGGATGAGCGGCGAATAGAGCGGATCCTCGAAGAACGAGCGCCCGGCGATCTGGAGGGCCCGGGTGAAGGCCTCGACGATGATCGATTCCTGGTGATAGTCGAACCCCAGACCGTTGATGGCGGCATCGTCGCGGTAGCGTTTGATCATGTCCTTGGCGGTGCGCTGATAATTGATGAGCAGAGTGCCGAGGGCATGTTTGCCAAGGATGATGCCCTCGATGGCCAGGTTCCGGAAAAAGGACTTGGCGATGTCGATCGCCATTTTCATCAGACCGGTCTTGGGGTCTTCGGCCGAGAGGGACTGGTGCTTGTGCTCGTAGGTTTCGCACAGCTCGGCCTGGCAGATCCGCCGCAGCGAATAATTCCGGTAGACTTCGGCGAGTGTCTCGACCTCGAGCCCCCAATCGTTGGGAATACGGTTGATGCCGGCGAGGTCGGTCAGCATCGAGAACTCGCCCGCCAGGGGATAGCGGAAGCTGTCGAGGTAGCCGAGCAGGGGCTGGCAGCCGAAGAGCTTCTCCAGGCTGCGGATGAGGGGTGTGACGAACAGCCGCGTCACCCGGCCGTGCATCCGGTCCGTGACCCGGGCGTAATATCCCTTGCAGAAGGCGTAGTCGATGCTGGGCGAGGCGACGGGATAACAAAGCCGGCCGACGAGCTCCCGCGAATGGTTGACGATGTCGCAGTCGTGGAGGGCGATGACCTTGCTTTTTTCGCGGGCCAGGATGTAGCCGTAGGCCATCCAGGCCGACCTCCCCTTGCCGTCGTTGCCGACCGGCAGATCGTTCTCGGCCAGGAGCTCGTACAGCTGGGAGAAGGCCGGCCCCGACGCCCAGACGATGCAGTGGTCCTGGGGCAGGGCGGCGAAGAACTCCCGGGCCTTCAGAAAATCGTTTCTCTCGGTGGTGCGCCCGAGGGTGATGACGACCTCGTTGAGATAGGCGATCGCGCTGAGGTTCTTCAGGATGGTGGCGGCCGACGGCGAGCCGAGCTCGGCGGGCGTGATGGGCAGGACCAGGGCGATCGGCCGGTGCCGGCTGAAGGCGGCGAGGTCCGTTTCCATGCGCTCGAGGTCGGTGCGTCCGAGGCGGTGAAACGTCGTGATGACGCCGGTCTGGTGAAAATCCGCCATGACAACCTCCTTGAAATCGGGATCAGGCGGCGAGACGGGGAACGAGGTCCAAAATCGCCGCCCGCCAGCCGGCGGGCCCCTCGCCGGGAGCGAGATACAGGTCCGGAAGCGAGACCGACAGGTCGTAGTCCCCGCCCGGCTTCCGGACGAGGACAGGATGGTCGACCGCCTCGAGCAGGGACAGGTCGTTGGCGCTGTCGCCCAGGCCGATGCTGTCGACAGGCTGCCTTAAGGATCCCGCATACAGGCGCAACAGCAATTTTGCGCATCTTCCCTTGTCGTTATTGCCGGTGAGATGAAAGAAGCGTCCTCCCTGAACGACGTTCAGCCCGACTTGCCGGGCGGTCTTCCGGACGGCTTCCAGGACGGATAAGTCGCTCAGGAGGAACGGCTCGTCGTACTCCCGTTTCCGGGCCAGCTCGGCCTCCGCGGGCGGCAGCCCGGTCAGGCCGGCCACCTCCCCAGGTGTGAGATCATGGAAGCCCCGGAGCTTTCCCGGGAACCGATCCTGGAGCCCCGCGAAAACCTCGAGAAGCCGGGCGTAGGGGGCCCCGAAGGCGACCACGTCATATCCCGGGACCGTCCCCGCGGGGACGGCCGACCGTGGAAAATAGCCCGCCGGGATGAAGACGGCGCCGCCGTTTTCGGCGATGAAGGGGTGGGCGTTGCCCAGCGCCCGGCGCACCTCTTCGATCTCCGCCCGCGTTTTGCTCGAGCAGACAACGAGCGGAATGTCCTTATGGCGAAGAAGGCGGAGCGCCGGCTCCGCCGCCGCGAACGAATAGGTGCCGTGATCGAGAAGAGTCCCGTCGAGGTCGGTGAACACAACCAGAGGCCGCTTCATCGGAGTTGAGCGTCTAAGATCAGGCGATGGGGCGGGTCGCGGCGCCGCTGACGACGGCGTCATCGAACCCCGCGATTTTCAGGATAGCAGACGCCACCGCGCCGGCGTCAAAGAAAAATTCTTGTCGGCCGTCCCGAAGATGGGCTAGAATATCTTAGCGGGAGCTTCACGATGGCCTACTTCACGGCGATTCGCGGCTACACGGCCAAACGGATCGAGGAGATCCGGGCCGCCGACCTGCTGGTCGGCATTCCCTGCTACAACAACGAATCGACCATCGCCCATGTCATCCAGATGGTCTCCCACGGCCTGGACCGGCACTACCGGGACCTCCGGAACGTCATCATGGTCGCCGACGGCGGCTCCACGGACGACACCCGGGAATCGGCCAAAGAATTCCAGATCAAGCCCTGGCAGGAAAAGATCGTCTCCATCTACCGGGGCCCGGCCGGCAAAGGCACCGCCCTGAGGTCGGTCTTCGAGGCGGCCAGGAGCCTCAACGTGCGGGCCTGCGCCGTCGTTGACGCCGACCTGCGAAGCATCACCTCGGACTGGATCCGCGACCTGATCGAACCCGTCGTCGGCCGGGGCTACCAGTTCGTCGCGCCCGTCTATCTCCGCCACAAGTACGACGGAACGATCACCAACAACATCGTCTACAACCTGACCCGCGCGCTCTACGGCAAGCGCATCCGGCAGCCGATCGGCGGCGATTTCGCCTTCTCCCGGGAGGTCGCCAAGTTCTACGCGGAGCAGGATGTCTGGGAAACCGACGTCGCCCGCTTCGGCATCGACATCTGGATGACGACGACGGCGATCACCCAGGGTTTCAAGATCTGCCAGGCCGACCTGGGCGTCAAGATCCACGACGCCAAGGACCCGGGCCGCCAGCTCGGGCCCATGTTCCGCCAGGTCGTCTACGTCCTGTTCTCCCTTATGGAGCGGTTCGAGAGTTACTGGAAACCCGTTCGCGGCAGCGAGGCGGTGGAGACGTTCGGCCGGACCGACTCGATCGAACCCGAGCCCGTCGCCGTCGACCTGGAGGGCATGATCGAGAAATTCCAGACGGGGTATCAGCAGTTCTCATCCCTGTGGAAGGAGATCTTCTGCGGCGAGTGCTTCGACGAGATCAGGAAGGCGGCCGAGCGGACCGGTCGGGACTTCAGCCTGCCGGCCGCGGTCTGGGTGCAGATCCTCTACGAGCTGGCCGCCACCTTTCACGCCTGGAGCCACAACCGGTTCAAGGTCATCGAGCTCGTGACGCCTCTCTATTACGCCCGCGCGGCATCCTTTGTCCGGGAGACGTGGGACATGACCTCGGCGGCCGCCGAGGCCTACGTCGAAGAGCAGGCCCTCCGCTTCGAGGAGCACAAGGATTATCTCGTCCGCGCCTGGGAGGGAAAGCCGCCGGCTTGAACCGGGGCGGCCGCGCCGGGCGACCGGCGGCCGCTCAAAACCGGACCGGCTCGAGCCGGGGTGCGAGGAGCTGGATCAGTCCCAGCGCGATGAGGTAGGCCGACCCGGCGATGATGAAAAGCGGAAGATAACTCCCTGTCAGCTCGAGAATGTGGCCGGTGGCGGCCGCGAAGATGATCCCCCCGACGGCGCCGGCTGTCCCCCCCAGCCCCGTCACCGAGCCCACGGCCCGCTTGGGGAACATGTCCGAGGCGAAGGTGAAGATGTTCGCCGACCAGGCCTGGTGGGCGGCGGCCGCCAGGCTGATGATGAGCACCGCTCCCCAGAGCGATGAGGTCCCCGACGCCAGAACGACGGGAACGACGCACAGCGCGCAGACGAGCATCACGAGCTTCCGGCTGCGGTTGACCGTCCAGCCGCGCTTGATGAGCGCCGAGGACGCCCAGCCGCCGCCGACGCTGCCGATATCGGTGATGAGGTAGACGGCGATGAGCGGCGGCCCCAGGCGCGCCAGCGTCAGCCCGAACCTGGCGTTGAGGAATTTGGCGAGCCAATAGAGGTAAAACCACCAGATCGGATCGGTCATGAACTTGCCGATGACGATCGCCCAGGTCTGGGGAAAGCGGAGAAGGCGCAGCCAGGGGATCTTCGCGCCG
This sequence comes from Candidatus Aminicenantota bacterium, assembly GCA_963764885.1. Lineage (GTDB taxonomy): Bacteria > Acidobacteriota > Aminicenantia > Aminicenantales > UBA8522 > CAVSCD01. The sequence continues at coordinate 93,205 of CAVXUH010000005.1, read as the reverse complement.
GCGGCCTCGGGCGGGTCGGAGAGGACGTGGGCGAGCTCGCGGGGACGGATGTTCTTCTTCCGCTCGGGGATCTCGTAAAGGGCCAGCCAGAAAATGAGCCAGACAAAACCGATCGCGCCTGTGGCCAGGAAGGCGGCGGGCCAGCCGAACCGGACGGTGATCCAGGGAACGACCGCCGGGGCGACCACGGCCCCGATATTGGTCCCGGCGTTGAAGATGCCCGTGGCCAGCGCCCGTTCCTGGCGGGGAAACCACTCGGCCACGGCCTTGATCGCCGACGGGAAGTTCCCGGATTCGCCGAGGCCCAGGGCGAAGCGGGCGGCGCCGAAGCTCAGCGCGCCGCGGGCGGCGGCGTGGGCCATGGCGGCGACGCTCCACAAGCAGATGGCCAGGGCGTAGCCGATGCGCGTCCCGAACCGGTCGATAAACCGGCCGAAGGCGGCCAGGCCGATGGCATAGGCCACCTGGAAAGCGGAGACGATGTAGCCGTACTGGACCTCGTTCCAGCCGAGGTCCTTTTGGAGGAGGGGCGCCAGGATGCCCAGGACCTGCCGGTCGATGTAGTTGATGGTGGAAGCGGCAAACAGCAGGCCGCAGACGGTCCAGCGGAAGTGTCCGGGACGGTTGTCTTCGGCGGCAGCTGCGTTCATCGGGTGCGAAGTCGGAACCTATCATATTCACCGGCGCTCAGAATACAAGCAGGAGATTCTCCGGTCTTCAGAATCGGCACGTCTGAGCTTGACCGCGGCAGACGGCAGCGATTATATTCATCCCTCATGGAAAAGGCCCTCTCTGAAGTCCCGCTCCTGGCCTGCCTGCCCTTTCTCATCATGTTGCTGGCCATCGCTGCGCTTCCTCTCTCGACCCCCCGCTTCTGGGAAAATAACAGGAACAAGCTCCTTGTGGCCCTCGCGCTAGGCGCGCCGGTCGTCGTTTATTTCGCCGCCCGCAAGGAGGAGGCGATGATCGGAGAGACTCTGGTCTTCGATTATCTTCCGTTCATCATTCTCCTCGGAGCGCTGTACACGATCGCGGGGGGGATCCACCTGGCCGGAGATATCGAGGCCAAACCCCGGGTCAACACTCTACTCTTGGGCATCGGTGCAGTTCTGGCCTCCTTCATCGGGACAACGGGCGCGGCTATGCTCCTCATCCGGCCGGTCCTCCGGACGAATCAGGAACGCTGTTTCAAGACGCACACCGTCCTTTTTTTCATCGCCATCGTGGCCAACTGCGGAGGCCTGCTGACGCCGCTCGGCGACCCGCCTCTTTTCATGATGTACCTCAGGAGCGCTCCGTTCGGCTGGTTCTTCGGGCTCTTCCCCCAATGGCTGTTCGTGAACGGCCTGCTGCTCCTCGTGTATTTCGCCGTGGATTCCTATTACCACGGCAGGGAGCCGGTGGAGAGCCTGCGACGCGACCGCACTGAACGCCGGCCCCTTCACATCCAGGGGGTGACGAATTTCGCCTGGCTACTGGGCGTGATCGGGGCCGTCGCCTTTCTCAATGAGCAGTATGTTCCGGGGACCGGGGGCCACTCCCCCCTCCGCTTCCTCCGCGAGGCCGCGATCATCCTGATGGCCGCCGCTTCGTGGCTCTCGACGAAGAGGATCGTACGGCATTACAACCGGTTTACTTGGCATTCATTCCTTGAGGTCGCCTACCTCTTTCTGGGAATCTTCATCACCATGGTTCCCTGCATTGTCTATCTTCAGGTGAATGCCGAATCGCTTGGCGTTCGGCTCCCCTCTCAATTCTATTACGCCGTCGGGGCATTGAGCAGCTTCCTGGATAACACGCCCGCGGCGGTGACGTTCCACTCCCTGGCGCTCGGCCTGGGCTCGTCGTCGGGCGGGCTGGTGGCCGGTATCCCGGAGGCCCTGCTCAAGGCCATCTGCCTGAGCTCGGTCTTTTTCGGGAGCATGACGTATATCGGGAACGGCCCCAATTTCATGGTCAAGGCGATCGCCGAAGATCATCATGTTCAAATGCCTCATTTCTTCGGCTACATGGTCAAGTTCTCGCTTCTGGTGCTTCTCCCGATCTTCGTGCTGGTTCAACTCCTTTTCATCTGAACCCCGCTGGACAGAGGCCGCCGGAACCGCGGTCGCGCCGGGATATGTTCAGTCGTTCCGGACGACCGATATCGTGCTCGGGGTCCCCGTGACGCCCGCCGTATTCCGGGCGCGGACCGCCAGCGTGTTCAGCCCCTCGTGCAGCGGCCAGGAGAATGAGGTCGAGGGCTCTTCCAGTCCAGGGCCCGCCGTCGACCTGGACGAGGAAAGCCTGAAAAAAGGGAGTCTCGGTGTCCGCGTCCACGCGGAGAACGCCCGGGTCGCCGGTCTCGGAGAGGGTCAAATGGGTCTGATTGAGCGGGGGATTAAAATCCTGCCAGCGGTCGGTATGGAGGTCGTATTCCCGCTTGGGGGGGAATTTCGGTGCAAAATAGCCGTAAAAAAGCGGCCCGCCCCAGTTGCTCGACAGGCGCCAGGGCACGGGGGTGGGCCGGCTGGCGAAATCGTTGCGCAGGACCAGGCTCAAGTGGCCCTTGAGCAGGAGGAGCTCCGGTCCCTGGTTTCTGTCTTTTACCGAAAACTTGTTCCGGCCTTCCCGATAGGCGATCTTGACTTTTTCCGCCGCCGCCGCGTCCGGCACCAGCCATTTGAGGGGCGATTCCCAGGTGACGGGCCGGGGGATGATCTCGCTCAACCGCGAGTTGATCTCAGTCAGGCTCAGCGGGACGCCCGTATCCGGATCGTAAATGTAATAATCACGCGTGGCGTCGAGGAAGACCCATTTGTTGAAATCGTTCGACCAGACTTCGGCCACCTCGTGACCGTAGGTGCTCATGGTAGCGATATTGACCCAGCGCGCCGGGTAGCCCATCGCCAGGCAGGCCCCGATCAAGGTCAGGTTGGCGTAAAGACAATGCCCCCGGCGCCGCCGGCCCTTCTCCTGGAAGGCGCTGTCCGTGAGGATCCGGCCGCGGGCGTCCGTCTTGAGGACGGGGAGATCGTCATAGCTCCAGCGATACGGGTCGAGCTCGCCGAGCGGGATCTCGTAGGCCCAGCGCATGAGCCTGAGCTGTCTTTCGAATTCCGTGCCGGCGCCGGCCACGACCTTGTCGAGCTCGAACCGCGTCCGCCAATGTCGGAGCTTGGCGAAATCCTCATGGGTGAAAGGGACGGAAGGACGGACGATGTCCGGATTCCGGCTGTCGATTACCCTGACGAAGGCGCCGGCCGTGTCGGGAACCGGGTGCGCTTTTGTCATGATGCGCAAGCCCTTGAACACCGGCGTCACGAGGGGGTTGGCCGTTTTCAGCACGACCTCGAACTGAAAGTACCTCCCGGACGGAGAAGCCCAGGTCCTGGTCAGGCCCCGGACAGGCTCGGGCGCGCTCCAGCCGCCCGACCCCGGGACAGGATCGCCGCCCAGCCGGGTGAAGATATCAGCCGTCGTCCCTTCCGCAAGGTCGATGTCCCAAGCGACCTCCGCCTCTTCAAGCGTGAGCCGCTTCTTGACCGTGCCTTTTCCCGGTTCTTCGGCCAGGTCGATGACGGGCGAGAAGAAAGAGCCCTCTGCCGCGAACCGGTCGAGGCTTAGCCTGACGACGTATTCGCCGTCGATCTCGTCCTTCCAGCCCAGCCTGTCGAAATCCCAGGTCTGCCCGCCGTCGCGGCTTTTCGCGCTCCGGTTCGGATGATGGAGCCGGGTTTCCGAGCCCCTGGCGTACTCTTTATCCGAGGCGACCATGATCTCCCAGCTCGGGGCCGGCGACTCCGCCCACAGCTGGAATTCGTTCCGTCCAGTCTTAAGCGCGCCGACGGGTATTTCGACGCGGAACCAGTTGTCGAAATCGGCGAATGACGTCCACTCGCGCGTAAAATACTCGCGGGCGAAGGGATGGGCGTATTTCGAGCCCGGCCGGACGATCTCAATGCCGTTGATGCTGATCCGGAGGGGCTCTTCGTTGTTCACGGCCTCGAGCCCGTTGAAGACGAGGAAGCCTGAAAAGGCGCGGGGGTCGTCGAGGACAAAGTCCTTGCGGATCCGCACACCCTTGCTCAGGCGCTCGAACCAGGACCTGTCCGTCGCGCCTTGGGGCTTCCCGATGGCAGGGGCGTCGTCTTCATAAAGGACCATGTCCTTGAGCTGGAAGGCCTGCTCGCCGGCGATATACCGAACTTGCTGGAGCCGGCCTGTTTTCTCGAGCGAAGAGGACTCGATACGGAATTCGGTGACTTCGGGTCCGCCGGTGTTCGGTCCGGCCGGGCCGGCCGCCAACAGGATCATGAAACCCAAGACGGGTGCGCATCGAAAGTTCATCTCGCTCTCCTGTGAATAAGCAGGCGCTATCTCCGACGAGGCTCCGATCGCGATATCTGCATCAAGGAACTATATAGCATCTCATTACGCACAGGACAAACGTTTTCCGAATCTTCGTTGACCGGGTTTCCTCATTCGCCTATAATGCGGCTCGGGTGCGTAGCGCATGGGGCGCAGCGCAGGTTATTATTTCTGGGTGGTCGGGCCGCCATCCATATCGTTCAGGGCGCGTGCCGAAATCGCCTTGATGACAGCGCTCGGCAAGCGCGCCGATATGGAGGCAGCCATGGCCGTGCCAAATCTCCAATCCACTGAAGACTCCGAATCCGGCGGGGGGTGTCTCCCCGCGCTGGTGCGCCTGACTTGGATTTTCGGCGGAATCACCATCGTCTATTGTGCCCTGTTTATCGCCCAAGGCAAGGGCTCCGTCGGCGCCGATCTAATCTTAGCGGTACTGACCTTAGGGATCATACTGGTCCGTTATATCGACATCCGGTATCTTAAGGGGGAAACCCGGGATAACCAGCCAGCGACAATGAAGCATTGGCGGCGATACGCGCTGATGATGTTGATCGCCTCAGGAATCCTGTACGCGCTCGCGAAGTTCATCGCATCCAAGAATCTGCTGTGACGGCGCCCATGCTCAAGCACTGGTTCTGGAACCTGTTGTCAGCCGCGGTCATCCTCTGGTATTCGACGGTCACAATCTACGTTGCCATTAAGGGCTGGAAAGACATCAAGACGATGCTCGCGAAACTGGGCAAGCTCAAGGACGGGGAATAAGTCCGCGGCGGCAATCAAACCGGCTTCCTGTTGACCGTCGTCGGGGAAGATCGTATTTTCCGGACAGAGGGCAAAGGGCCCGCGTTGACAAGATCGCCGGCTCGACCCTATATTGGGATGCCTCATGGACATCATCCTGGCATCTCAATCCCCCCGCCGGAAGGAGCTGCTCCGGCGGATCGTCCCGGAGTTCCGGGTCGTGCCGAGCAATTTCGACGAAACGACGATCCTCGAAAAAGACCCCCTGCTCTTCGCCATCGCCGCCGCCGCAGCCAAGGCCAGGGACGTGGGCGAAAAGTACCCCTCGGCCCTGGTCATCGCCGCCGATACGGTGGTCAACCTGGGGCGGGAGATCCTGGGCAAGCCCGCCGACCTCGCCCAGGCCCGGCAGATGCTGGAGAAGCTCTCGGGCAGCCGGCACCGCGTCATCACCGCCGTCAGCCTGTTCAAGAAGGACGAGGAGAGGCTGGAGACGGGCTACGCTATCACCCGCGTCACTTTCCGGGAGCTCACCGCCGGGCAGATCGATGCCTACCTCGAGACGGGCGAGTACAGGGACAAGGCCGGGAGCTACGCCGTCCAGGAAATCGGCGACACGTTCGTCGAACGGCTCGACGGGGACTACGACAACGTCGTCGGCCTGCCGGTCAGGTGCCTGGAGAAGTTGCTCGACGAATTCCAGCCCCCCGAACACCTGGTCGCGATCACGGACGTGGCCCTGCCCCACGACTGGGGAGTCGGCCGCCTCGACAGGACGGTCATTTTCGTGCCGGGCGCGGTGCTCGGGGACACAGTCACGGTCGCCGTCGCCAGGGCGGAAAAGCGGCATCTCTTCGGGAGGCTTATCCGGGTCGAAGAAAAGTCGCCCTTCCGGGCCGCGCCGGAGTGCCCGCACTTCGGAGTTTGCGGGGGGTGCTCGTTCCAGGACCTCGACTACGCCAAGCAGATGGAAGTCAAGGAGGGCTACCTCGTCCGGACGCTGGAGAAGATCGGCGGCGTGAGGCTCGACGGCGTGGAGAGAGACCCGATCGCGGCCTCCCCCACCCCCTACTTCTACCGGAACAAGATGGAATACGCCTTCACCGGGCCGGCCGGCCAGGTCCGGGTGGGACTGCGCCGGCGGGCGTCGCCGCTCGACCGCTACGCGAAGGAGGCCGTCGCCCTCGGCGTTTGCCCGATATTCAGCCCGGCGGCGGCCGGGCTCTTTCCGATATTCTCCGGGTTCGCCGACGCCACGGGCCTGGCGGCCTACGAACCGATGGCCCGCACGGGCTACTTCCGCAACCTCGTCCTCCGCGAGGCCAAATCGACCGGCGAGATCCTCGCCGTCCTCGTCACCAGGAGCGGCCAGCGCCTGGATCTCGACAGGTTGGCGGGGCGCCTCTCGGCCGAGGCCCCCGCGGTCAAGAGCCTCTGGTGGGTGGAGAATGACCGCGTCTCGGATGTCGTCGATTACGCCGGCAAAAAACACATTTCCGGGGAGAGCGCGGTCGAAGAGCGTCTCGCCGGCCTGAGGCTCCGCATCCACCCCGAGTCCTTCTTCCAGCCGAACCCGGCGGGGGCCGCGATTCTCTATTCCAGGATCGTCGACGAGGCGCGACGCCTGGGGGCGCGCCGGGCGCTCGGCCTCTACTGCGGGTCGGGCTCGATCGAGCTCTCGCTCGCCCGCTCCGTCGATGAAGTGGTGGGCATCGATTCCGAGCCGGCGAACATCCTGGCCGCCGGGGAGAACGCCCGGTTGAACGAGATCGACAACTGCCGCTTCATCGAGGGCCGCGTGGAGGAAGTCTTGCGGGAAACGGCCTTGGGGGCGTTCGACCTCCTCGTCATCGACCCGCCCCGCTCCGGCATCAGCGGCAAAGGGATGAAGCAGATCCTGGGTCTCGACATTCCCAACATGATCTACGTTTCCTGCAATCCGGGCGCGTTCTCCCGGGACATCCGGCTGCTGCTCGATAAGGGCTACCGTCTGCGCCAGCTCGGCTGTTTCGATTTCTTCCCGCAGACCCCCCACCTCGAGTCCCTGGCCGTCCTGTCGAGGTAGCCGCCGCCGACCTCAAGCCTAAGCTTTCTTGGGCCGGGTCTTCCAGAAGAAATAAACGGGAATACCGACGGCGATGACGCCCAGCCCGGCGAACGAGTTCCAGAACGTCCGGATGAGCGAATTCGCGGTTAGAAAGACGGCCGACAGGATGAACAGGATCGGCGTCACAGGATATCCCCAGGTTCTATAGGGCCTCGGCAGCTCGGGCCGCTTTTTTCGGAGGATGATGACCCCGGCCACGGTCAGGCCCATGAAGATCCAGTAGCCGAAGATGACGTAGGTGAAGAGCTGCTCGAAGGTGCCGCTCAGGCTCAGGAGGATGCCCCAGAAAGCGAGGACGAGGATGGCCACGTGGGGCGTGAGATACTTGGGGTGGATCTTGGCCACCGACTTGAAGAAAAGGCCGTCCTTGGCCATGGCGTAAAAGGCCCTGGGCGAGGTCATCAGATGGCCGTTGCACGTTCCGGTGATCGAAGACAGGATGATCAGGGCGATGATCGAGGCGCCCACCGGCCCGATGGCGGCCTCCATGACGTCCGCAGCGATCCGGTTCGACTGCGCCATCACGGAGGCGGGGAACACGTAAAGGTAGGCCAGGTTGGCCAGGATGTAGAGGAAGATAACCGCAGCGCTGCCGATGAACAGCCCCAGCGGGAGATTCTTCGCCGGATTCTTGGTCTCGCCGGCGCTGTAGGTGCTCGTCTCCCAGCCTTTGTATGCCCAGAGGGCCGCGACCAGGGCCACGCCGAAGCTCCCGAGCACGCCGCCGCCGGATTGGGTCCCTGAAGAAGACGATAGGAAATTACCGGTGCTGCCCTTGGCGAAGATAAAGACCACGACACACATGCCGATCAGGGCGATAAACTTGAGGCTGGTCAGGAAATTCATCACCAGGGCGCCCTTTTTCACCCCCATGTAGTTCACCACCGCCAGGATGAGAATCAGGGAGGCGGCGACGACTTTTCCCTGGAGGCCGGAAAGCTTGACGAAATACGGGAGGTACTTAGTGGAAAACCCGACCGCCAGGGTGGCCAGGGTCCCGGCTTCGACGACGAGAAACAGCGTCCAGCCGAAGAGGAAGGCGATCAGGGTGCCGTAGGCTTCCCGGAGATAGATGTAGATCCCTCCGGCCTCGGGGAAAGTGGCACCGAGCTCGGCCAGGGACAGGGCCCCGAAAAAGCTCAGGATCCCGCCGATCAGCCAGACGGCCATTATCAGCTCCGGGGTCTTGACGTCCTGGGCCACCTTGGGCGGGTTGATAAAAATCCCCGAGCCGATCATCGTGCCGATGACGATGGCCACGATGCTGAAGAGCCCGAGCACCCGGGGCAGCTCGGGCGTCGCGGGTTTCGTTTCATTGGGCAAAGGGGCGTTCTTGTTCATGCCCCTATTTATAATCAAAACAGGAAAGAAAATAAACCAGATTTTTTCGCGATCAGAACCCTCTTATCTCGCCGGCCCGGAGGGAGGGCTGAAGAGGGAGAGAAGGCAAAATGGGCTCACTTGAATATGTTCAGAAAGACCGTGATGATCATGGCATTAGTGAAGTCGATGAAGAAAGCTCCGACCATGGAGGCCACCAGGAAGGCGTGCTTCGAGCTGCCGTATTTCTCGACGATCGTTTTCATGCTGGCCATGGCGTTGGCGATGGTGCCCATCATGAACCCGAAAAATCCGACGCTCATCACGGCCGACTGGTAGTCGCGGCCCATCAGCCGAAAGATGGGCCCGGCGCTGAAGGCCGTCACCAGGACGAGCTGCCCGACCAGGATAATAACCAACGGAAGGATGAGACCCGCCAGCTCCCAGAGGCGGAGCGTCATCAGGGCGATGACCAGGAACAGCGACAGGGCGATGTGCCCGATGTCGTCGATCGTCCGCTGGGAAAGCTTCAGCAGGCCCGTCCAGTCGTCGAAGTTGCGGATGAAGGCCGCCATGAACATGGCGCCCACGTAGGCGGGTAGCGTGATCCCGAGCCGGGTGAACAGCCCGCTGAGCCAGGAACCGGCCCACATGGCGACTAGGACAACGACCAGGTTCTTGAGAAGGATGTAGGCTTCCTTGTCCTCGTCCACCGGCACGGCCACTTTTGGCTCGCCCATCCGTTCCTCGACGATATTCTCGGCGCTCTCCATATCGATCGCCGCGCCCTTGATCCGGGGCTTCCTCAGCTTGTTCCGCTCGATGAGGAAGGTGCCCATCGGACCGCCGACCAGGCCGCCGGAGACGATGCCGAACATGGCCGCCGCCACGGCGATGGTGGCCGCGCCGCTGACCCCGGCCTTCTCGAAAAGCGGGGCGAAGGCTAACCCGGTGGCCGGCCCGCCGGTCAGGCAGACCGATCCGGCCAACACGCCCATTAAAGGTTTGACTCCGACAAGAAGAGCCATCCCGATCCCCCAGATATTCTGGAGCACGGCAAATACGGTCGCCGCGATAAAAAAGACGAGAACCTGAGGCCCTCCTTTCTTAAGGAAGGAAATGCTCGCCGCGAACCCGATGGTCGTGAAAAAAGCGATCATCAGAGGATCTCGGAGCGTGATATCGAACTCGAAGAGCGTGACACCGTATTGTCGAGCGATCAGGGTCGAGAGGGCAATGACCAAGCCGCCCACCACCGGCGCCGGGATATTGAATTTCTCCAGGGGACGAACCAGGCGGCGGAGACCGTAGCCCAGGAACAGGACGATCCCGGCAAAGGCGACTGTATGGATAAGGTTAAGCTTGAGCATCTCGCGTTCTCCCGCGGTCAAGGCTAGCCGGCGTCGAACCGGAGCAAGGAAGATATCCCAATCCGGCCCGATTGTAAAGGCTCATTCCGCGGTAAGCCGCCTGAGATGGCTCATGATCCCCATTGACTGCCATGCTAACACGTCCTGTTCCGAAAGGAGGCGGGCATCGAAGGAGAACATCACCTTGAGCTTTCGTGGAATCCAGCGTGTTCAAGTTCTTGAGCGGGTCTGCCGCAGGTCTTTAACGCTTATTGAGGGGACTCCTCTGTTGCTGGTCAGCTATCGCCAAGCTAAACGCCTTCTGGCCAGGTATCGTACCGAGGGAGCCTCAGGCTTAGCCCATCGGCATAGGGGGTAGCCTGCTTATAACGATTTCCGACCTGCAGACGCTGGAGCGTATCCTGAGGCTTCATCAAGAGTGCTACGCCGAGTTTAACGACTCCCACTTCGTCGAGATGCTGGAGGAACGGGAAGGACTAATGATCGGCCGGGTAACAGTGCGCCGCTGGCTGCGTCAAGCGGGGATATCTCCGAAGCGGCACCGCTGCCCTCCCCGCCACCGCCGCCGACGGCCTCGCCGCCCGCAGCTAGGTCTCCTGATGCAGTGAGATGGCAGCCCCCGTCCCTGGCTCGCGGACTGAGCGCCCCCCGTGCTCACCCTTCTTCATTCCGCGACGACGCTACCAGCACCGTCCTGGTCGTTCTCTTTGACTCGGGGACGCCATTGGCTACCTAAGCCCTGGATATGGTCCTCCGAAGTCGCGAGGCCCCTGAGCCGTCTATGAGACCGCCACGGCGCCCTCTGTCGCCTCGACCCTGGGGTCATCGAGGCGGCGCCCGGACAGCCTGCCGCTGATGCCCATCACCATGATGTTCGCCGCCGACCAGATCGGCGTGAGCTACCGGAAATACGTCACGGACCATCGGGAGCTCGTCCGGGCGCAGCTCCTGACGGCGCGAAAATTCGACCTCGACTACGTCTCCTGCATCTCCGACCCGGCGCGCGAGGCCGCCGACTGCGGCGCGGCCGTCCAGTTTTTCGACGACCAGCCGCCGGCCATCGACGAGACAAGGGCGCTTCTCGCCGACAAGAGGACGCTGGCCGGGCTCGCCATCCCCGACCCCCTGGGCGGCGGACGGATGACCGACCGGGTGCAAGCGGCGGCCCTGTTCCGGAAGCAGGTCGGCGGCGAGAAGCTGATCGAAGGCTGGATCGAGGGCCCGTGCGCCGAGGGCGCCGACCTCCGGGGGATCAACGCCCTGATGATCGACTTCATCGACGACCCCGCGTTCGTTAAGGCCCTGTTCGATTTTGTCCTCGAGATGGAGGTTCAGTTCGCCCACGCTCAGGTCGAGGCCGGCGCGGACATCATCGGGATCGGCGACGCGGCGGCGTCGCTCGTCGGTCCGCAGATCTACGGGGAATTCGTTTTCCCTTACCAGCAGAAGCTCGTCGCCGCCGTCCACGCTATGGGCTGCCGCGTGCGCCTTCACATCTGCGGCAACACGACGGCCATTCTGCCCTGGCTCGGCCGCCTTGGCTGCGAGATCGTCGACCTCGATTGGATGGTGTCCCTCGAGCGCGCCCGGGCCGCGATGGGACAATCGCAAGTCCTCGCCGGCAATGTCGACCCAGTGGCGGTGATGCGGCGCGGAACTCCGGAGCTGGTGACGGCGGCCATCAAGGAATGCCACCGCCAGGCCGGTCCACACTATATCGTCGCCGCCGGCTGCGAGGTGCCCAGGGGGACGCCCGAGGCCAACCTGTTCGCCCTCCGGGACTACGCCCGCTCGCGGGATAGGGGTGCATAGCCTTCCGGCCCTATGTTAGGTGATGGCGTTATTTACAATCGCGCCAAACTCCTCTAGAATCGATATTTAATACCGCTTGGAGGTCCTGATGGACAACGTCCTTGTCGTCGAAAACTTGCGCAAGTTCTACGGCGGCCTGGAAGCCCTCAAGGGAGTGAGCTTCGAGGTCGGCCGCGGAGAGATTTTCGCCCTGATCGGGCCGAACGGAGCGGGCAAGACGACGGCCCTGAGGATCGTCGCCACCCTTCTCTCCCCGTCCGGGGGGAAGGTCAGCTTCCTCGGCTATGACGTGAAGAAACAGCCGGAAAAATTCCGGGAGAAGATCAGCTACCTCCCCGAGGAAGCCGGCGCCTACAAAAATCTGAAGGGGATCGACTACCTCAAGTTCATGGCCAACTTTTACGCGCAATCGGAGACGGAAACCCAGGAGTTCATCGAGCGGGCCAAGGAGATCGCCGGCCTGGGGCCGCGCCTCAACGAGAAGTCGGGTACGTACTCCAAGGGCATGACCCGCAAGCTCCTCCTCGGCCGGGCGCTCATGACCAAGCCGGAGCTGGCCATCCTGGACGAGCCGACCTCGGGCCTGGACGTCATCAACGCCCTGGATGTCCGCGAGATCGTCAAGCGCTTTTCCAAGGAGGGGATCTCGGTGCTCCTGTCCTCCCACAACATGCTCGAGATCGAGTTCCTGTCCGACCGCGTCGCTTTGATCGACAAGGGCAAGATCCTGGACTCGGGCACGCCGGAAGCACTCAAGGATAAATATCACGCCAAAAACCTCGAAGAAGTCTTCAGGAGCGCCCTCCGATGAAAAAATTCCTCAACCTCCTCCAGAAAGAGATCCGGGAGCTCATCACCATGCAGCTCTTCATCTCGCTCCTCTTCACCATCTTCCTCTTCTATTTCATCGGGCAGATGCTGAAGACCGAGATGAAGAAGGCGATGAAGGTGCAGGAGATCGCCGTCCTCAACCTGGACGGTTCGGCATTCTCGCAGAACCTGATCGGGGCGCTCAAGAGCGCGAATTTCGAGCCGAAAGCCGTGCCGGAGCGCGACGCGGACAAGGCCGTCCAGTGGACCAAGGGCACCGACATCAACCTGCTCCTCGTCATCCCCCAGGGGTTCGGCGACTCCGTCGAGAAGTTCGAAAACAAGGAGATCCAGACCTATAGCTTCCTGAGGACTTTTTCCATGGTCGGCAGCCGCAGCTCGGTCATCATCAACGCCGTCATCAAGGCGATGAACGAGTACCTCTCGAACGACTATCTCAAGAAAAAGATCCCGGACATCAGCCCGGAGAAGCTGAAGAACCCGATCAAGAGCAAGGACTTCGTCGTCGTCAAGGACCGGATGGCCGAGGGCGCGGCCGAAAAAGTCGCCGGTTTCGTCTCATCGCAATCGATCTTCGTGCCGATCATCCTCATGATGATCATCATCTACGCCTCGCAGATGGTCATCTCGGCCATCGCCATGGAGAAGCAGAACAAGACCCTGGAGACCCTGTTGACCGTGCCCATCAGCCGGACCTCGATCGTCACGGCCAAGATGGTCGCCTCGGCCGTGGTCGGGCTGATCTCGGCCGTGGTCTATATGATCGGTTATAAGTATTCGATGGGGAGCTTCATGGGCGACGTCTCCCAGGCGGTCGGCTCGGGCATGGGCGGCGTCATCCAGAAGCTCGGCCTGGCCATGACCACCAAAGGGTACATCATCCTGGGGATCTCGCTCTTTTTCGCCATTCTCGTGGCGCTCGCCCTGGCGACCATCCTGGGGGTCCTGGCCGAGGACTACCGGGCCGCCCAGAGCCTGATCATGCCGCTCATCTTCCTCGTGATGATCCCCTATTTCCTGTCCTTCTTCTCCGACCCCAAGAACCTGTCCTTACCGACAAAAATATTGCTCTACGCCATCCCCTTTTCCCATCCGTTCCTGACGACGCAGAACCTGCTGCTCGAGAACTACCAGGCCGTGGCCTTCGGTATCCTTTACATGTTCGCCTTTTTTGTCGTCCTGATCATCATCGCGGCCAGGATCTTCTCCACGGACAGGGTGCTGACCATGAAGCTGAGGTTCGGCAAGAAGAAGCTGATGATCTAGGGCTTAGAAGACGCGGACAGCGACGCCGGCCAGCAGGCTCAGCCCGCCCAGGTTGATCTCGTTCGCCAGGTAGGGGTTCTTCCCCGCGCCGATGTTTTCGTACCTGAGTGTCAGACGCGCCGCCAGCCGTGGCAGGACGCGGTATTCGACGCCGGCATAGACAAACGGCTTGGAGGTGGTCCCCTTGCGGCTGAGCGTCACGGTCTGCCACGTCTCTTCATAAGAATGTAAGCCCATCCCTGCGCCGCCGAGGAGCGTTACCGCGCGCATGGGAAACAGGAGATAGACGGACAGGGGGAACGAGACCATCCGGAAGCGGACGGGATAACGGTCTGGCCCCTGACTGACGTTGACCGCGGCGCCGCTGTCGCTGATAGAGCTGACCCCGGCGGCCAGCCCGAGGTGCCTGAACACCCCGACGCGGACCTCGAATTCGAGGGGAATGCTGACCGCGTAAATATCCCGGTAGGTCTTGTCCTTGGGGAAAAAGGCCCCCGACGAAACGCCCAGCGACAGCGATTGAGAAAAAACGTTGAGACAGAGGCCGAGCCACAGCCCGCCGAAGAGGGCGGCCGCCCTTTTCACCTCGCCCCTCCCGCCTCGAAGGCCAGCCGGCCGGCCGCGCCGGCGGCTTCGACGGCCATCGACGGCGCGACCTCAACTTCGGTCGAGTTATTGCTCTCCAGACCGGTCGGACCGACGGCGGTCACCACGTAAAAATAGCCTCTGTCGGACGTGAGCTCTCGGTCCGTATAGGTGGGGCGGGTGAGCGGCTCCGTGTTCAGCTTCTGATAATCCTGATGGGAGACCCCGGAGCGGTAGATATTGTAGCTCGAAGCGCCCGCACCGGCAGGCCAATTCAGCTCGGTATTCCTGACGATCCCGAAGAGAGAAACATAGAGGTAGGACGTCGCCGTCAAGCCTGCCGGAGTCGCGGGGCAGCCGGGGCGGACGGGCTGGGCGAGCTCCGCCAGGGTGGCCAGGGCGGCCCGCGTCGCCTGGGCGTAGAAATCAAAGCTCAGCGTGTCGATCGTGTCCGTCGTCCGGTGGTAGAAAGGGTTGACGATCGGGTCGTCCTCGATGGCGCAGACGGCCGCATAGCCCCGGTCCCAGAAGGGCGCGTGGTCGGAAAAGAGGGCCGAGGCGTCGATCCTCCGGTTGGCCGTGATCAGTCCGTACGCGCCGGAGACCGCGGCGAACTTGGCCGCCAGCCAATCCGAGGCGTTGTTGGCGATGACCTCCAGGTCCTCGGGCAGCCGGTCAGCATAAGCGATCATGTCGAGGTCGAGAACGCCCACGATCCGCTCGCCACGGGACCGGACGTCCCTCGCGTAGACCGCGCTTCCCAGGAGCCCGAGCTCCTCGGCCGTGAAGGCGATGAAGCGCACCGTGAAGTCCAGGGGCTGCCGCGACAGGATCCTGGCGGCCTCCATGGTCGCCGCCGTGCCGCTGGCGTTGTCGTCGGCGCCGGGCGCGAGCGTCAGCCGCTGATTGGAATAGGAATCGTAGTGGCCGCAGATGACCAGCACATCGTCGGGATAGACCTTGCCCGGCAGCTCGGCGATGATGTTCCGGGAGACGCCCGCGCTCGACGGGACGTCCTGGAACCGGACGTTCAGCCCCAAGCCGATGAAGTAGGCAAAGATGTATTGGGCCGCGGCATCGCAGCCCGGCGTGGCCGTGTAGCGCGTCCCGAGATCCTGGAGGGCCTCGACGAGACTTCTGAGACTGACATCGGACACATCCGCCACGAGCCGGTCGATGATATCATTCCGTTCCGTCCCGCCCGGCGATATGGCTGCGGGCAGGGCCGGCGGCCTCAGGTAAGGCAGGACGGTCGCCGAAGGGAGCGGCTTCCGAGCCAGTCCCTGCGGCAGGTAACGGGCGGGGTCGCCGGCGTCGGTCCGGAAGAGAAGAACCGCCGGCTCGACGGCCGTCAGCCGGCCGGCGCGAGCCAGGGCGGCGCGGTCTTCGGCCGAGACGGCCGGCAACACGACAAAAGACCGGCCTCGGGCGTTCCGTTCGATGACCTCCACCGAAACGCCCGCCCGGCGCAGAACCGCAATATCATATCTGTCGGTCATAGCCAGGTAGCATGTCTGGAGCTCCTGGACGACCTCGATCCGCTCCTTGGTCAACACATTCCAGAGACGGGCATCCCCCTTTCCGATCCTAACGAGATGGACCGGCTCGGAGAACGGGAAAGCCCCGCCGGCGGCCGCCGCCAGGAGGGCGATAAGCAGGAGCCTGGCCTTGATCACGCTCCTATTCTACAACAGTGTGCAGCGAAATGTGATAGAATGCCTCGGCAGCCATGGCTGATCGAGGCCCCCAGTGGAGCAGTCGCGTCGGGTTCATCCTGGCCTCTCTGGGCATGGCCTTCGGCGCCGGCAATATCTGGCGCTTCCCGCGGGTGGTCGCCGCCAATGACGGCGGGGCTTTCCTGATCGCCTTCATCATCGCCAACCTCGTCTGGGCCGTTCCCCTCCTAATGATCGAGATGACCATGGGCAAATCCACCCGCCTGGGGACGGTCGGCGCTTTCCGCAACTTCGTCGGTCGCCGCCGCACCTGGATGGGGGCCTGGGTCGGCTGTTGCGCGGTCCTGATCATGTTCTATTACTCGGTCGTGACGGGCTGGGCGATCCGGTATCTCGCCTTCGGCGTGGCCGGGAAGATCAAGCCCGGCCTCGACTCGGAGGCGCTCTGGAAGGGCTTCCTGTCCTCTCCCCTGGAAACAATGCTGTTCCACCTGGCGGCCATCCTGGTCGCCGGCGCCATCATCCTCCGCGGCGTCCAGAAGGGGCTGGAAAAGGCGAACGCCGTCATCGTGCCCAGCATCATCGTCATCCTGGTCATCGTCATGGTCTGGGGCCTGACCAAGCCGGGGGCCGTGCGGGGGCTGGAGTTTCTCTTCCGGCCCGGGCTGGCCGGGCTGCTCAAGGCCAAGACCTGGCTGAACGCGTTCTCCCAGGCAGCCTGGTCGGTGGGCGCCGGCTGGGGCCTGATGCTCACCTACGCCGTGTATCTCAAGGAGAAGGACGACGTCGGCGCCAACTCGTTCATCATCGCCTTCGCCGATTCCGGGTCCTCGCTCCTCTCGGGGATGGCCATCCTACCTCTTGTCTTCGCCGTCTCGCCGACGGTCGAGGCGGCCAACACGGCCCTGCGGGCGGGCGACACCGGGCTCACTTTCATCTATCTGACCAAGTTTTTCCCGACGCTGCCGGCGGGTTCGTTCATCGGGGCGCTCTTTTTCCTGGCCCTCTCGATATCGGCGCTGGCGTCCCTCCTGTCCATGGTGGAGCTGGCTGTCCGGAACCTGGAGGACACGGGGATCACGCGCCGGAAGGCCGCGGTGATCACGGTCGCCGCCGGCTTCCTCCTCGGGATACCGTCGGCCCTCAGGATCTCCTTTCAGGAGAACCAGGACATGGTCTGGGGGGTGGGGTTGCTCATCTCGGGAATGTTCTTCGCGTATGCCGCTTACAGCAGGGGACTCGACGAGGTCCGGGGGATGATCAACGAAGGGAGCTACATTTACGTCGGCAGGTGGTTCAACGCCTGCGTCCTGGCCATGCCGGCGATATTCTTCGTGATCTTCGGCTGGTGGGTGTGGCAGGCCGCGTCCTGGTACCCGCGGGGCTGGTGGAACCCGCTCAAGACGCTGAGCCCCGGCACGATGGTCGCCCAGTGGGCGGTTGTCCTGATCGGCCTGGTCCTGGCCAATAACTGGCTCGCGGGAAAAATCAAGGCGCCCCACCCCGAAGACGCCGGCCACAAGGTCATCAGCAATCCGTGACGGAGAATCGGAGGAAAGAGCGGAGGAGCGGACGATGAGCTGGCCGGCGGTGGTGATGATGGTCGTGATGATCGGCGTCTATTTCGGGGGGCTGATCTATTTCGCCCTCAAGGGCGGGAGGAAAGAATAAACCGGGGAGGTGAAACGAATGAAGCCGACTCACAGAATCGCGGTTGTCTTGGGGCTGGCGATGTTTTCCATGCTGGCCGCGGGGCCGGCGGCCCAGGACGCCAAGTCCTTGGACGCCGGCCTGTCCGTCCTCTACGAGGAGCTTACGGCGCCCGACTTCGTCCAGGCGGTGGCCAAGTCGGAGTCGACCTGCGTCATCCCGCTCGGCATCCTGGAAAAGCACGGCCCGCATCTGCCGCTCGGCACCGACCTTATCGACGTGCGCGCGCTGGCGCTCCGCGCCGCCCGGCAGGAATACACGATCGTCTTCCCCGCCTATTATGTCGGCCAGATCCTCGAGGCCAAACATCAGCCCGGCACCATCGCCTACAGCGCGCAGATGATGATGAGCCTGTTGCAGGAGACGTGCGACGAGTTGGCCCGGAACGGCGTCAAAAAGATCATCCTGGTGAACGGCCATGGCGGCAACAGCGCCTTCCTCCGTTTTTTCTGCCAGGCCCAATTGGCCGGCCCGAAGGACTATGCCGTCTATCTTTTCGACCCGTCCGAGGATCCGGCGATGGACCAAGCGCTGGAGAAGCTGCGGAAGACCACGGTCGACGGGCACGCGGGCGAAGAAGAGACCTCCGCCATGCTGTTCAACCGTCCCGACCTCGTTCAGCTGGACAGGGCGGGACAACAGAGCGGGGCCGACCAGAACCGGCAGGCCGGGCTGAAGCATGCCTATACCGGGATCTGGTGGTACGCCCGGCAGCCCAACCACTACCGCGGCGACGGCCGGTTCGGGAACAAGGAGATGGGCAGGGTCATCTCGGACGTCGAGTCGCGGCAGCTTGTCGAGATGATCGCCTCGGTCAAGAAAGACTCCGTCACGCTGGAGCTCCAGCGGCGGTTCTTCGAGGGCTCGGCCGATCCGCTGTCCACCAAACAGGACTGAGGCGTGAGCTCGCCGGACTCCGTCAGAAGAACGGGGTCCGGCCGGCCCGGCGCGGTGAACGGCGCGGCGGGCGGTTAGGCCGGCTTGGCCTCGGGCAGGGGCAGGCTGACGTAAAAAGCGGTGCCTTTGCCGACCTGGCTCTCCACCTGGATCGCCCCTCCGTGCAGCTTGGCGATGGAGCTGGCGATGGCCAGGCCGAGCCCGGTGCCGCCCTCGGCGCTCGAGCGCGCGTTGTCCACCCGATAGAAGCGGTCGAAAATGAACGGCAGATGCTCGGACGGGATACCCACGCCCGTGTCGCAGACGGTCACGAAGGCGCTGCCGTCCTTTCTCACGAGCGAGCCGGAGACGGCCCCGCCGCTCGGCGTGTAGCGGATGGCGTTGTCCAGGATGTTCAGGAAGAGCTGCCGCAGCTTGAGCCTGTCCCCCTTGACCGTGAGATCATCCAGCTGTCCGAGGGCGAACGTCAGGCCTTTTTCCTGGGCAAGAGACTCCAGGTCCGAGGACAGCTCGGTCAGGAGGTCCCTGACGTTGACGTCCTGGAAATTCGCCGGTTCGTCGGCGGCGTCGCTCCGGGCCAAGAGGAGCAGCTTGCCGATGATCTCCGCCATATAGGAGACCTCCTGGGAAACGAGCTCCAGGGACTTCCGGTACTCCGCCTGCGTCCGCTTCTTATCCAATACCAGCGAGGATTCCGCCTGGATGATGGCCAGGGGCGTCCGCAGCTCGTGCGAGGCGTCGGCCGCGAATTGCCGCTGCTTGCGGAAGGCGGTCTCCAGCCGCGAGATCATCCAGTTCAAGGTGGAGGCCAGCTTCCCCATTTCGTCCTCGCTCCGGATGTCGATCCGGCGGCTCAGGTCGCCCTCGCCGATCTCGCGCGCGATATCGGTGATGTGCTCGACCTGTTTCAGGGTCCGGTTGGCCAGGAACATGCCCCCGATGCCGGCCAGGATCACGACGGCCACGGCCGCACAGACGATAATCACCCGGAAAAAGGATAGTATCTCGCGGATCTCCCGGGTCAGCCGGCCGACCACGATGGCGACACGGGTACTCGAATCAAGGTTGAAGGGCGTCGCGTAGAGCCGGACGTCCTGTCCCTCGTTGGTCTGGGCGGTCAGGAAACCGCTCTGGCCGAAGAGGGCCTGCTGGACCATCTCCTCGATATTGGAAAACCGGACATTGGGGCCGAGCCTCTGCGAGAGGGCGCCGTTGGCGTCAAAGATGAGGATGAGGTCGTTGAATTTCTGCTCGAAGCTGATCTGTTTGTTCTTGACCTCGATCGAGGTCTGGAGCTCGGCCACGCGCGTGCGCAGGGAATCGTCGAGGTTCTTATAGAGGTCCCTGGACAGCATATGATAGGCCACCCCGCCGAAGCCTGCCAGCAGCAGGGCCAGGGCGACGAGGTACCAGATAGTGAGACGGAACTTGATGGTCTGGAAGATGGGAAGCTTGAGGTTCTTGAAAATGTTCATGCTGCGCGCAGGCGGTAGCCTGCTCCCCTGAGAGTTTGAATCAGGCTGGGCTGCCCGTCCTCGTCGATCTTCTGACGCAGCCGCCTCACGTAGACATCGATGATATTGGAGATGCCGTCGAATTCGTAGTCCCAGACGTTTTCGCCGAGCATGGTCCTCGTCACGACGACGTTGGGCCGGCGCATGAAATATTCCAGGATCGAATACTCCTTGGCGGTCAGCTCGATCTTCCTCTCCCCCCGCCAGACGTCCCGCGTCTGGCTGTCCATGATCAGGTCGCCGACCTGGAGCCTGGGGGTCTTGGGCAGGACCTCGCGCCTGAGCAGGGCGCGGATCCTCGCCAGGAGCTCGGTGAAGGCGAACGGCTTGACCAGATAGTCGTCGGCCCCTGAATCGAGCCCGAGCACCCGGTCTTCGACGGTGTCTTTGGCGGTCAGCATCAGGACCAAGGTGTTGACTTTTTTCGCCCGAAGATCCCGGCAGACGGTCAGGCCGTCCTTCTTGGGAAGCATGATATCCAAGACCATCAGGTCGAAGGGCGTGGTCTCCGCCATGTATTCGGCCTCTTCTCCGTCGTAGGCGTTATCCACCGTGTAGCCTTCCTCCTGGAGACCTCTCCTGATGATGCTCGCCAGACGTCGTGAATCCTCGACTACCAGAATCCGCATGGTGAATCCTCCCAAAACATTCCCTCGGTAATTCTGAGGCTATTCCGGTCACACCGCACACAATATTAAATTCAAATTAAAGTTTCAAGGGTAATTTTAATTTAAAATTCATTTTCGTTTAATGGCCATTTCATTTTTGGTCACTAGAGTGGGGCCTGGATTATGAATCCAGGTCTTGACGACGAGGCCCCGAACCGTTCTGGAGGAAACGTATGACTGATTTTCTGGCGGAACAGAATTCCCTCATGGAGAGGATCATGAGGGACTACGGCAGCCTGATAAGGGGGGCTGTTGCCAAGGCCGCTTGCGGCCGTCCCGGCGGCGACGACATCATCGCCGAGGTCCACTTTGCGGTGCTCTTGACGCTGCGGAAATTGGGGACGGGCTGGAACCCGCCCAAGTCCTTCATCTTCACGGTGGTCAGGAACAAGGTGAACGATTTCCTGAGGCAAAAGTACAGGGAGAAAAAGCGGGTCGAGGAGATGGAAAAGCATGTGGCGTCGCAGGCCGCCGCAAAAAGCGAGGTCGTTTCGCGCGTCCATTGCCTCAGCGCCGGCGAGTTCAGGGTGTTCCGCCTGCTGGGGCTGGGGATGACAAATCAGGAAATAGCGGAAAGCCTTCATGTCTCCCTTCATACGGTCCGGAGCCATATGAAGAAGATCCATGCCAAGTGCGGCGTCCGGGACAGGTCCAAGTTGACGCTCATCGCCCACCAGGCGTGCTACCGGGACCAGCCGGAAAGCCGGGACGCGAGCAGCGTGTCCGCGGAGCCCGAGCGGTCCCGGGGCCGCGCCGCCCGGGACCGGGCCGGACTTCGCCGGCCGGCACTCTGGGAGCCGCCGCCGGCTCCGCCGCCCGCGCCCGTCGATTCCCCGACCGAATACGTGTCCTGATTGGGTACGGATTTTCGGCCCAGCCGGCCCGGGCCGCCACAATTGACATATTTTCTGGGTCTGACTTAAACTCGAAGCCGCAGCTCGACGGGATTACAGGAGGCACCGCCATGCGGGCTCTGAGATACCATCACCTGGGGATACCGACGAACCGGGACTTGCCCGAGGCGAACTATATCGCCGATTACAAAATGTACGCTTCAGGCTATATGGAAAGCCCGTACGGTGTCGAGTGGATGAAGTTTGACCCGGACTGTCCGCTTCCCGAGCTCGTCAAGACGGTCCCCCACGTCGCCTTCGTTGTCGAGGACCTGGAGGGGGCGATCGCGGGCGAAGAGGTCCTCATCGCCCCCAACCGCCCTTCCCCCGGCGTCACGGTCGCTTTCATAGTTCACAACGGGGCGCCCGTTGAGCTCCTGAAGTTCGACCGCCCGGAGGCCGAGGTCTGGCCGCGCGCCGCCCGCTTCCGGCCGGAATGACCGCCGCCAGACTCACCAGCGGGTGGTGATCCCGGGCGAGATGATCTCGGCGACCGCCAGGCCGACCATGGCGGTCAGGACATCGTTGGCTTCGTCCTCACCCGCGATCGGCACACCCGGACGAGCCCCCCAGTTGAGCAGGCCGTAGAACTTCGCGTTGGCGGGCACGAGGAGAAACCGGTCATACTTGCGGATGGCTTCGACGATCCGCTCGTCTTTTTTAACGTGCCGGTGATACCAGCTCAGAAAGTTGACGATGAGCGGGCTCCGCTTCTGGTCGTGACTGTCCATGATGGCCCACGTTCCGTTGCAGTTCTGCGTCCGGATCAGCCATTCGATGTGGGGCTCGATCTTCTTCCGGATCTCCGCTTGCCATTCCGGCCGGCCGCAGTGAAGGTCGAAGGCGGTGACGCCCTCGCCGATATACGCAGAGCTGTCGTACGGGATCCGTTCCCAGAGAAGATAATCGTTCCGCCAGTCGCCCGTTCTGGCTGGGTCGGTCTTCTCCCCCTCAAAGATGTAGGGGATCCGCCCGTCCCCAACCATGGTGCCCAGGATCCAATTCAGGGCGTTCCGGGCGATTCCCCGGTACTTTTCTTCCCCGGTTTTCGTGAACATCCAGGTGAACACCTCGCCGCCGCAGACTGCGGACCCGACGGTGTATTCTTTGGCCACGCGCCCCGATGGGCTGCTATTCTCATAATGCAGCCAGCCGGCGCCGATCCCGCCCGAGGGGTTGATGAACCCGTCCCGCTCGATGGCGGTCACGTGCCGACGGATCGCCTCCAGGTAGGTCTGGCGGCGCCCCGGGTCCAGGTGACGGTCGAGGGCGATGAACAGTCCGATGGCGCTCCCCGTGTCGGCGAAGAAAATGGCACCGTAGCCCGTCGGCCAATAACCGGCGGGGTTCTGCTTCGCCACCAGCCTGTCGGCGAAGGCGATGGCGGTGTCCAGGTATTTTCGCTCGCCGAAGATCTCGAATCCGGCGACGAGCGTGCGCATATAATAGGCACCCCGGAACATGACCCGGTTATCCGCTTTTTCGGCGACGATATAATCACAGAGATTCTTAAAAAAGGCGCGCGTCGCGGCCGGGTCCTGACAATAGGGACTTTCCGGACGGGCCGCCGCCGCGGCCAGGAACAACCCTGCCAAGACAAAAGCGGTAAGCCGGATGGATTTCATGGCTGAACCTTCCTTTCTCGATTTTGAGCGCCGGTCGAAATATCGAATTCGCGCCTGAAATACTTTTAGGGAAACTCAGTTAAAGTGTCAAGCCGCGGAGCCTCTCAGAGAGCCAGCCGTTGCGGGGCGCCGGCGCTTTCAGAAAATGGGGAGCGGCTGGTGTATAATACATAAAATGGCATTCAGAATAGGAGTCCACGCCATCATCTCCCGCTTGAGCCGGATCGGGCTCGCCCTTTTTCTGGCCGGGGCGGCGTTGCCCGCCGACAGGACGGCCGAGAGCCGCTGGACGCCTTCCCCCATCAAGGTCGACGGCCAGGCTGACGAATGGCCGGCCGACAGCCTGCGTTTCGAAAGAAAACCCGACGTCGGCTACGCCTTCGAGAATGACGGCCGGAGCCTCTTTATCCTGGTCGTCCTCAAAAACCCCGGGTCGTTCACTGCGGTCGAGGCCACGGGCATGGCCATCTATTACAGCCCCGATGGCGCAAAAGAAAGGGCCAACGGCACGAGGTTCATCAAGGAAGACATCCCGGTCGAGCGATTCATATCGCTGCTGGAAAACCAGGGCAAGATTTTGACGGAAGAGGACAAGGGGTTCCTGCGGACAAGATTCCAGTACCCCGTGTTCGAGGCTTACGCGATCGACCGGGACGGGAAGTATGTCCCCGCGTCGGGACCGCCGCCCGGCGGGGTTCCGCCCGCTTTCAGCGCGATGAAAGAAGAGAACGTCGTGACTTATGAATTCAGGATTCCCCTGGAGCCGCGCGGCCGGGAGCCGGCCGGCCCCGGCTGGAATCCGGGAAAGATCGTCAAGATCGGGTTCGAGTGGGGGGGATCGGCGATGAAGGTCCTCAGCACCAAGACCAGCTGGCATTCGCCCCAATCGATCGTCTCCGGCGACGTGTTTACCGGATCGGGCGAAACCCGGGCCCAGGAATTTCTGAGCTCCTTCGACGGCATGTCGCGGCCTTCCCTCAAAACAAAAACGTACTCTTTTTGGGTGGACGTGAAGATCGCGTCCCAGCCGTAAGCTCCCGCCGCGGGCGCCTGGCCCTCATTCCCGGCAGGCCTCCCGGAATTTTCGGGCGGCGACACGGATCTCGTCCTCCGTGGAATCGATGTTGATGCCGAAGGCGGCCCCCAGCCCGCCGTCGACCACCCCGACGCTGAGGTTGATGGATCGGCTCAGGATATCATCGGTGCGCGGATAGGCCCCCCGGCCGGCGGGCAGGCCGCGCTCCTGGAGATAGCGGCCGAGGTGCTCCATGTTGGAGTAGACATGCCAGCCGCTGTTGTCGACCGTCCTCGTACCGAGCGCGCGGCTGACCCGGCCGGCCCGCTCGGCGCTGTCGAAGATCACGGTCAGGAGCGTGGCGCATTCGCCCGCGGGGTCGTTGAGCGTCCGGAAACCGACGCCGGGCAGGCCCGCGATCAGCTCCTTGAAGAGTCTCTTCTTCTCGCGGAGAGAGGCCAGGATCGCGTCGATCTTCCGGAGCTGCGCCAGGGCGACCGCTCCCGTGAGCTCGTTCATCCGGAAGTTCATCCCCAGGATGCTCCTCTCCCCCACCTCGACGCCGGCCCGGAGAGGGGCGTGTCCCTGGTCATGGAAACCGAAGGCGAGCCTGTAGAGCGCCTCGTCGCCGGTCACGATGGCGCCGCCGTCGCCCGAAGTCACGGTCTTGAAGACATTGAGCGAAAACGCCCCGATCTCGCCGATGCTCCCGATCGGGCGGCCGTGGTAGGAAGCGCCGTTGGCCTGGCAGGCATCCTCGACCAGGCGCAGCCCGTGTTTCCGGCAGATGTCCGAGATCTCGTCCATGGCGCAGGGATTGCCGAGCATGTGGACGGGCATGACCGCCTTGGTCCTCGGCGTCAGGCGGCGTTCGATATCGTCCGGGTCGATGTCCAGGCTGTCATCAATTTCGGTGAGGATGGGGACGCCGCCGGCCGAGATGACCGCGCTGAAGCTGGCGATGAAGGTGTAGGCCGGGACGATGACCTCGTCGCCGGGCCCGATGCCGACGGCCTTGAGGGCGCAGATCAAGGCGGCCGTTCCCGAGCTCGTAGCCAGCGCAAAGCGGACGCCGCAGCGCGCCGCGAACTCCTGCTCGAAGGAATAGACCTTGTGCTTGAACGCGGGATCAGCCAGGCTGCCGTAACGGAAGAGATAACCCGAGGACATGACATCGAGCAGCTCCCGCTTTTCTTCCTCGCCGATCCACTGACTTCCCGGTCCGGCCATGTTTCCTCCTTAGCGAACGACGAAGCTCCGGCTCAGCCGGATATCCTCCGACGAGCTGCCGACAAGCACTTTGAATTCTCCGGGCTCGACGACCCGCTCGAGATGCCGGTCGAGGAGCGCAAGGTCGGCCGGCTTCAGGACGAACTTGACGGTCTTGGTCTCGCCCGGCTCGAGCCCGACCTTCTCGAACCCCCGGAGCTCCATGACGGGCGTCGAGACCGAGCTGATCATGTCCCGGACATAAAGCTGAACGGTCTCCCGGCCGGCCCGCTCCCCGGTGTTCTTGATATCGACGCTGACCTCGACCGGCTCGCCCGGGCCGATCTTAGCGGCGCCCAGTTTCAAATTGCCATAATCGAATGTTGTATAGCTCAGGCCGTGGCCGAACGGATAAAGGGGCTTCGGGTCGAGGTCGGTGTACGGACGGCCCCAGGCGTTGGTCAGCCAGTATTCCTTGGATTTCGCGGAGTTGTAGTAAACCGGGAGCTGCCCCGCGTGACGCGGAATGGTCACGGACAGCTTGCCGCTCGGGTTGACGTCGCCGAACAGCACTTCAGCCACCGCCCGGCCGCCTTTTTCACCGCAGACCCAGGCCTCGACAACGGCCGGGATGTGCTCGGCCACGTACCTCGCCGCCAACGGCCGCCCGTTCACGAGAACGACGACGGTGGGCGTGCCGGTCCCGGCGACCGCCCGGATGAGCTCCTCCTGAAGGCCGGTGAGCTCGAGCGTCGCGGCATCGTACCCCTCGCCGACAGTGCCCTTTTTGTCCGGCTTCCGCCATTCGTTCTCGCCGACCACGACGACCGCCGCTTCCGAGGCGGCGGCGGCCTGCCGGGCCCGGTCGATCTCGTTGAGTTCCGCCCCTGCGACATTGCAGCCCTTGACGTAATTGACCTTCGTTTGCGGGGAGACGACCGACCGCAGGCCCTCGAGGATCGTCGTGACGTCCTG
The DNA here is from genome assembly GCA_963764885.1 of Candidatus Aminicenantota bacterium. Classification (GTDB taxonomy): domain Bacteria; phylum Acidobacteriota; class Aminicenantia; order Aminicenantales; family UBA8522; genus CAVSCD01. The sequence goes on along the minus strand of CAVXUH010000005.1, from coordinate 66,641 downwards.
GAGGACCGAGAGGGAAACGTAATCCCCCAGCTGGTTCAGGGGGTCATCGGCGTTCGGACCGATGACCGCGATCGACTTGAGGTCCTTCCGCAGCGGCAGCAGGCGGTTGTCGTTTTTCAGGAGGACGATCGATTCCCTGGCGGCTTCGAGCGCCAGCTCCTGGTGCTCCGGGCTGTGGACGACCCTGACGGCCCGGGCCGGGTCGACGAGCGCGCTCTCGAACAGGCCGAGCCGGAATTTCTGTCTCAGGATGCGGCGGACCGTCCGGTCGACGAGGGCCACCGGGACCTTGCCCTCTTTGACGGATTCGACCAGGTCCTTCATATAGCCCGATTCATAGGAGATGCCGACGTCGACCCCCGCCAGGATGGCGAGCTGGCCGGCCTCTTTCTGGGTCGGGGCCAACCCCTCGTAGACGAGCGTGCCGATACCGCTGCCCTCGGAGAGGACCAGCCCCTCGAACCCGAGCTCCTCGCGTAGTATGCCCGTCAGGATCTTCGCGGAAGCGTGGGTGGGGACGCCGTCGATGGCCGGATAGGTCGCCATCACCCCCAAGCCGCGCGCCTCCTTGATCCCCGCTTCCCAGGGCGGGAGAAAGACGCTCCGCAGGGTCCGCTCGGAGATCTCCATGGCGCCCCTCTCCAGTCCGCTCACAGGCTGGCTCTGGCCCGGGTAGTGGCAGAGACCGGCGACGACCTTGTCCGGCGCCGAGACGTCGTACCCCTGGACCGCCCTGACGATCGTCCGGGCGTAGTTCGCGCAGAGGAACGGGTCCTCGCTGTACGCCTCCTCGTTCCGGCCGAGACGCGGGTCCCGGATCGGCTCGACGACCAGGGTGAAGATCTGATGGACGCCGATAGCCCGGGCCTCCTCGGCGGCCGCGGCGTAGATCCTCGAGATGAGGTCCATGTTCCAGGCGCTGCCGAGCGCCGGGCCCTCCGGGAAGATGGTCGCGCCCGAGCACATCAGCCCGTGGGTGCCCTCTTCCGTCTCGAGAAGCGGGATGCCCAGCCGCGTCTTCTGGAGCGCGATCCGCTGGAGCTCGTTCAGGAATTCCGCCTGCTGGCGCGGGCCCTCGTGGAGGATGGTGTTGGGCAGCGTGAAGAAGCCCCCGCCCGGGGCGAAGCCCTCGAAGTAGGTGCCCTGGGCGAACTTCCGGACCGCGGCCTGCTTGTCCGCGATGCTCTCGCCGAGCTCGTCGACGTAGACGCAGGGCATGTTCATCTGTCCCACCTTTTCCTCGAGGGTCAGGCGGCCGAGCAGGTCGTCGACGCGTTTCTCAACAGGCTGGGTTTTGTCGAGATAGGCCGGGACCTCGACTTTGGGCTTCTGCGGGCCGGAGGCGGCGAGCAGCCCGGCGATGCCGAGGCCGGCGGACAGGATGACGAGATTCGGGATGAGACGCTTGGAGTGACGCAGGCGGGCCGTCTTTCCTTGGATTCTCATTTCTTGCGAACCTCCTCGATATATCCCGCGATGGCGCCGACCGTATCGATCCGGAGCCCGTTCGCCGGCTCCCGGGCGTAGCGGCAGAGCTCCTCGACCGACGAGGCAAGGGTTGTCTGGTAACCGCCGTCGCCGACTTCGTGTCCGACCAGAATGAGCCAGCGCCCTTCGGCGGCGGCCTTGTCCACGAGCGCTTTGAGCGCCGCGAACGGCCGGCCGTCGCTCTCGAAGGCCAGGAGCTGCGCGAGGTCGCAGAAGGCCGGGTCGTTGGCGTCCTCGTTCAGCCATTTTCGGCCGGACAGGAACCGCCCGGCGACGAGCGGCACGTAGCTCTTCACGTCCCGGCCGCGGCCGACGAACGTCTGACCGCAGGGGTAGGCAAAACTCCTGGGCTCGACGCCGAGCGTCCGGCCGATGGCCCGCTGCGCGTCGTCGATCTCCTTGGCCAGGCCGTCGAGGGTCATCTCCTCGAGCGAATTCCAGCGGAAGGCCGGGTAGTTGCCGGTGCAGGGATGGGTCATGGTGTGGTTGCCGATCTCATGGCCGGTCCGGACCGCCTTTCGCCAGCCGTCCAGGCGGGCCGCCACATTGTCCGGAGAGACATAAAAGGTGGCCTTGACGCCGTGCCGGTCGAGGACCGGGATCAGCCTGTCCACCTGGCTCAGGCGCGCGTCGTCGAAGGTCAGGCTGACGGCGCCCCTGATGCCCGGGGGCCAGGGGAATTTCTCGACGGAGCCGGGCTTTTTCTTGGCCGCTTCATACTGAGCGCCCCACGAAACCGCCAGGGCCAAACAGCCGCTGAAGAAGCACGCGATCAGAGGATTCGTCACTTTCATTCCGATCCTCCTCGCTTGTGATGAGCGTTTTTTCATCTTATGCTCGCCGCGCGGAGCCCGTCAAGGGAATTCGGGGGACATCAACCTTGATTCACGAGGTGAGGCAACCGTCCTTTTTCTGTTGCCACGCCCATGACAATTCCATAGAATGGCCCCTGCGGCTTTCGCCCGGTTCCCGGGACGAACGCCGGCAAGTTCATCATCGGAGGATTGCCGACATGACGCGCTCGAAAAGGTTCCCGCTCAGGCCTGACCGTTCTTTTCATTTTGGGACGCAGCCAATGTCGCGCTCTACCTGACCCGCGACAAGAGAGACAGCTACTACCCGGCGACATATAAGACGCTCTATGTCCCGTCCGACGTCCCGGCGCTCACGGGCACGCGGATCGTCGAGCGGGGACGGGTCGAGCTCATCGTCCCCTCGGAGACCGCCTATGAATCGTGGAAAGTGACCGACGACACCGGCGAGACCTATACCACGACCGGGAAATATCCCGTGGTCAAGCTCAAGGATTACCGGCACAAGTATAACGTCGAAGCCCTGAAAGCCGGGTCCCCCGGCCCGCGGATGTGGTTTGAATTCGGCTATTACCCCTCGGAGTATTACAAAAAAGGCGGCCGCACCCAGGCCGACAACTATTGGCTCGTCTCCGCCGGCATTCCGGTCGGCAAGTTCGCCCGGCGTCCCCTGGCCTTCTGGGCCAGCGACTACGGCGACATCGACGCGGCCGACCGGGACGAGGCCCGCCGGATGCTGCGCGAGGACATGGGCGTCGCCGACTCCGACCCGACGATGACCAAGATCGAAAAGATCGGCTGCTGGCTGATCACCCACTGGAAAGGCTGCGGCGGGACGCCCAGCGACGTCATCGAAAAAACCAGGTCACCGCTCCAGATCCTCAAGATGGTGCTCGCGGGAGAGGGAAAGATCTGGTGCAGCCAGCACGCGCTCATCTATCATTTCTTCGCCAACATGGCCGGGATGCCGACGCGCCTGATGTCACTCGCCGGCCGCGTCGACACCGTCATCACCACGGGCCACGCTTTCGCCGAGACCTTCATCCCGGAGCTGGGCATCTGGGCCAAAGTCGACGTCAGCCTGAACAAGCTGCTCATGCTGAATCCGGAGGGCCGGCCGCTGGGGAGCGCCGATGTTTACAACGCCATCAACAGCGGGAACATCCAGAGCCTGACCGCCCGCGTCTGCCGGGACGGCGCGGCCGTCTACGAGCCGTATGCCGGCGGGAACGATAACGACAGCTACTATTACAGCTACGGCGCCCACCTCATTTACCGATCCGGCCGGGCGCGGACGCAGGGCCGGATCGTCAAGTATCTGTGCGCGCCGGACCTGGCTTACAGCCTGGACGCGAGCGCCCTCCGTCATGTTTATGATCTCCGCCGGGCCGTCTTCGGAATCTGGGCGTTGATCGCCGTTTTCTGGCTGATCGCTCTCGTCAGGTTCGCGGTCAGAAAGCCATAAGGAAGGCCCCCCTTCAGCCTTCCCCTTATGAGGCTCGGGTGGGGGCGATCGGGTCAGCGGGCAGAGCCGGCTGAACTCGCCTCGCCGAAGGTGAGTCGGATCTCGACGATCTCGGGGTGGCTCCCGGTCCGGACGGGCGGACCCCAGGTCCCCGCGCCGCAGGAGACATAGTACTGAGTCCCGCCCTTGCGGCTGTACCCCCAGTAAACTTCCCAAACCAGCTGGTTGATGAGGTTGAGGGGAAAAAGCTGCCCGGCATGCGTGTGTCCCGAGATCTGAAAGTCGATTCCGTTCCGGGCGGCTTCCTCAAGCTTGAGGGGTTGGTGGTCGAGGAGAATGAGCGGCAGCGCGGGGTCACATCCCCCGGCGATGTCTTTAAGGGGCGTCCTCTTCTCCCCTCTCCTAACGGATGAGGGATCCTTGCGGCCAACGAGATAAAACGAGTCCGCCACCTTGACCGCTTCGTCCTGGAGGACGGTCACGCCGCCGAGCTTGAGGTTCTCCAGGCAGCGCTCGATACCCGCATAGTAGTCGTGGTTTCCGGTGCAGGCATAGACGCCCAGCGGTGCGCGGATCGACCCGAGAAGGCGGGAGACTTCCCGCGCCCGCTCACCCGAGACATCCTCGTCGAAGACGTCGCCCGGGAGGAACGCCAGGTCGGGGTTCAGGCTGTTCATGCCTTTGATGATCCTTTCCAGGGTCTCGGTCCCGGTGACCGTCCCGATGTGGATGTCCGAGGCGGAGGCGATCTTCAGCTCGCGGAGCTGCCCGGCCGGCTTGTCGATTTTCAGGTCGAGCCGCTTGAACCTCGGGTGGAGCGTGTTCAGGTGGCCGACGACGACCGTCAGGACCGCCGCGCCGACCGCTACAAAGAACGCGATCCTGGCCGACCCTGGCGGATCCCGGCGGACCGCCTCGGGGAAAATGCGGAAGAGCCTGTCGCCGAGCCTCAGGAGGTCGACGACCCAGGCCGCCACGAGAAGGTAGATCATCAGGGCAAAATAGTAGGCCCCTACGGTGATCACTAGAGCCGACACGGAATTCCCGATGCGCCGCTCCAGGAAACGGCCGGCGGGATAGGCGAGGATCAGGAGAAGAAACAGGCTGAAAAAGACCCAGCGCAGGCCGGGCGATCCCGCCAGGGCCTGCCAGGTGCGCCTCAGGATGTAATAATTGATCGAGCCGTAGACGAGGAGAACGATGACGAGAAAGACGATGATCTGCGTCAGCTTCACGATGCGCACTCCAAAAACCGAAAGGACTTTACGAGAGGCGTCCCGGAAAAATCCCGGGCTCGTAGCTTGACAACCGGCGGCACCGGTCGATAGACTTCAGGCCGGCCCGCCCGGAAAATTATACCCGACCCGGAAGGAGAATGCCATGAGACGGATCGCTGGAATCGCCGCTGCGCTTATTCTGCTGGCCGCCCTGCCGGCGGGATTGGCCGGCGCCTCGAAAACCGGCTACCCCTGCACGCAATACAAGCCCGCCGATATCGCCCGGGCCAAGGCGAACATCGCCCAGTTCGAGTGGGCACAGAAAACCCACCAGGCCCTGAGGGACAAGGCCGCTTATTATCTCAAGCTGGACCGCCAGAAGCTCCGGTCTCTCATTCCCGACAAAACGCCGCTCGCGGCGATCAAGTGCCCGGTCTGCGGCAAGGCGCCCTGGTCCTGGTATACCCTCCTCGACGAAGGGGAGATCCTGGAATGCACGGATTGCAGGACACGGTGGAAGTGGAACGCCTCGGACCGCTCGGAGACCTGGAACATCCCCGCGGTCTTCCGCTACTACCGGCTGGAATACGCCGTCGGCGGGCTGACCGCGGCCGCGCTGCTCTACCAGCTGGACGGCGACAGGGCGATGGCGGACAAGGCCGCCGTCATCATCGAGAGGTTCGCCGAAGTGTTCAAGGGCTACCGGGTCAATATGGTCCACAGGAATCAATGGCTCGACCATCCCGACCCCTACTACGCCAAGATCGCCGGCTGGAAGCTCCGGGAGATGAGCTTCGTCCAGCGGGTCCTTCAGGCCTATGACTTCATCCACGATTCGGGCGCCTTGAGCGCCGCCCAGATCGACAAGATCGACCGCGACCTGGTGGCCTATACCCGGGACTACCTCATCCAGGGCTACGGACCGGGCGGCCCCGCTTCCCCCGACTCGCTCCAGGACCAGGGGCCTTCCTGGTGGGTGCTGGCCGCCTGCGGCGCGCTGCTCGGCGACCGGGCGACGCTCGACCTGATGGTCGATGCCTTCGAGCAGGTCTTCGACCCGGCCAACGGCCTGTTCTATGAAGACGGCGTTTTTTTTCAGGGCTCTCCGGCTTACCAGAATCAGTTCCTGGGGAGCGTCGCGACCGTGCCCGAGGTTATCGCCGGGAACACGACCCGGGGCATCTACGGCAATCCCCGGTGCGCCCTCCTCGAAAAATGCTACACCTGGACGCTGGATTTCCTCTATCCCGACGGCACCGTGCCGCCGATCAATGATGCCCACGTCGGCGGCTTGCCGTCGCGGCGGGAGAACGGGATCGCCGCCCGGCGGTTCGGGAACCGCCAGGCGCTCCGCTACCTTGCCGATAACCCCGCGCGGCAGTCGGATGAGGACAGGAGTTTCGACGCGTTGTTCGCGGACCGGCAGGCGGAGGAGGAGGCGGGGGCGGCCTACGCCGTCGACAGCGCCCATTTCGAGGGCGCGGGCTTGATGGTCCTCCGGCACGGGAAAGACGCCGCTTCGCGCGCCATGGCTTTCCTGGATTACGGCGCCTACGAGCCGCCGAACAAGCCGCCTTACCATAAGCACCGGGATTATCTCAACCTCGGATTGTGGGCGGCCGGACGCGAAATGCTGTCCGAGATGGGCTACGCCATGACCCCGCCCTGGGTCCAGAAGTGGCAGGTGAGCCCGCCGGCCCACAATACCGTCCTCGAGGCCGCCGCGCAAAACGAGGGCGGCCGCGCCCTCCTCTGGCACATCACGCCAGGACCGAAGCTGGCCGAGGCGGGTCTCCCGCCGGCCAACTCACGGTTCATCGCGCTGCTGCCGAGGGCGGAGGGCGAGCCGGTGATCGTCGATATCTTCCGGATGGCGGGCGACCCCGGGCAATTCACCTGGACGGTCCACGCGCGGACGGGCGGGCTCGTTGTCCGGGGGCTCGAAGGTTGGGAAGATGTCGAGGCCGAGGCGCCGCTTCGGCAGGCGCGCCGGGCGGGATCGTCGGCGGGGACCGTCGGGGCGCTCTGGAAGTTCCCGAACGCGCCCGAGTCCGGGCTCAAGCTGCTTCTCCCGAGCTTCGGGGAGAGTTCGATCACCGCCTCTGCGTGTCCGCCCGAGGAGGATGAGATCAAGGCCGCCCACCTCATGGGCGGCACGCTGAAAGCCGGCGCCGTCCTCCCCTACCGCGGGCACCTCCAGGTGAAAAAGCAAGGGCCGGAGGCCGTCTTCGCCGCGGTCTATGTGCCGTTCAGGGGGGCTGAAGAGCCCCAGGCCGAGGTTATCTGCGCGGACCTCGGCGCCGGGGCCGTGGCTCTCCGGATCGACATCGCCGGAGAGCGTTTCGCCGTCATCCATTCCCCCCGAATGGGCAAGTATGAATACGAGGGCCTGACCCTCGACGGCCGGGTCGGGATCGCATCCATGGCGAGGGGAAAAGCTCGCGGACCTGACGCTCGGCGAAGGCCGGGCCCTGTCCTGCTCCGGGAGGGGCATCTACCGGAGCACCATCGGCAACGGCTTCAAGGATCTCGGGCCGGTCGATTCACGATAATCGATACTGCGCGGCCGCGAAGGCCCGAACGGCACGCCGGCAGGCCAAAGCCGGGTCTCCTGCCCTGTAGCTTAAGACTGGGCAAGAAGGGCTATTTTTTCGGCCTGACTGCAGCTCTTTGATCAACGTCTCGACTTTCCCGCGGCCCTCTTCGATGCCGTTCTTGGCGGTAATCCTGAATGTCATCGTCCCCGAGGCCTCGTCGAATTTTGACTCGAGCTCGTAGCCCTGGGGCAACCCCTGTTTAAGTTTCGCCACGGCCTTATCGTAAGTCTCCTTAGAGTTATCCTTCATGGTCAGGGCGACCGAATATGCTTCGTCGCCGTGCGTCTTCGCAAATCTATGGACAGGGGTTTCCTCGCTGGACCTGTATTCCTCGATCTTGAGTTCAGAGCTTTTAGCGTCGGGAACAGTCACATAGACCTCAGGCTCGGCCACGACCTTCAAGGTCTTCAGGTTCTGCTCCGCTTTGTTCAACTCTTCCTCGAGAACCTGGAGCGAGTGTTCGAGCTCCTTGAGCGACTCCTGCTGGGCGGCCAGGCTGGATTCGGCGAGCTTTTGCGCTTCGATCTTCTTGAGCAGGGCCTGAGTCTCCGCGAGCTTTTCCTGGAGCTCCTCTTGTTCGACCTCGACTGAAACGTGCGGTTCGGCGGTGACCTGCCGTTTTTTGACGACGATCTCGCGGTCTCCCTTATTCACATGCTTGATCGTGATGTGCTCCGGCTCTTCAAGTTCGCTGACAATCTCGAGGTGCGGGCGGGTTTTGACGATCACGGTACTCACTTTTTTGTCGCCGTCGAGCACGGTACCGAATTCCTTATCGTCCTCGATGACCCTAAAGACCTCCGGCCGTTCATCCGACTCGAGGTCCTCGTCGTCTTCGAAAACGGCCACCCCGCCGCCTTTGATCTTGAGCTGAGCGCCTTCCCCCTCGATCACTGCGATCTCTTTTCCGCCGGGACCGAGGACGACGGTTTTCCCGTCTTCCCCTTTCTTTATGGTGACGCTCCCCGCCAGCTGGATCGTCTTTTCGGCACCCGCCCCGATGACGGTGATCTCGATGGGCCCTTGGCCTCGTTCCGCCGCCCGTTTCAGGATCCTGATATTTTTCTTGACCGGTTCTTGTTTCGCCTTCGGCTCACCGGGCTTGGGCTCTTCCTTTTTTTGTTTTTCGGGGGCCTTCTGAACATCTTGAGCCTGAACAGCCTGGGCGGCCAGAGCAATGGACAGCGCGGAAGAGTCGGGGGCGACCGGCCCCGGTCCCGGAGTCGCCGTGGCCCCCCGAGGGTGGGCCAGGCCGATGAAGGCGAGCGCGAGAAGCACCAAAACGGTGACCATGACTTTGGCTTTCATGGGAACCTCCTTGAAGGCCATTTTTTGGCCGAGTATCGCCAGCAGCCTGTCCCTGAGCTGCGAGCGGCCGAACATACCGAGGACGCCCGGAAACACGGCCAGCGGAGACCGCGTCAACCGGACGGACCGGACAAAAGACAAAAGGTTGTCGGCGTAAGTCGAAGGCCGGATGCCGGCTTTGAGGACAAGCTCGTCGCAGGCCATTTCCTGTTCGTTCTTCAGCATTCTATAAGCGACCCAGAAAAGCGGGTTGAACCAGAATACGGCCAGGCTCAGGCGGACCGGGAGCATGACCAAGAAATCGGCCCGTTTCACATGAGACAGCTCATGAAAAAACGCCGAGGAGCGGGTCTCCTCGGTCCAGTCGCTCGTCCCGTCCGGCATGATCACAACCGGGTGCCGGAAGCCCCAGGTCAGCGGGACGATCACCTGCGGGTGGGCCTTGATCTCGACAGGCCGGGTCAGGCGGACGGTCGAGATGAAGCGCTCGAGCAGGCGCTTCCAGGCCGGATCGTCGAGGACCTCTCCTTCGCGGGTGATCCGTCGGATTCCGGAAAGGCCCGCCAAAAACCTGCCCAGGATCAGGACAAAGCCGGCCAGCCACAAGGCGGGAAGGAAGGTCGCTAAAACCGTCCGGAACACGAGGACGCCCTTTGGCCGAGGAAGAGCGACCGGGCCATCGGGTTGGAGATCGACCGCGCCCCGGCCGAGTGCGGGTCCGCCGCCGAGGTCCAGGCCGGTGCGCCCCGTCAGGACGGCGGTTTCTGGAAGCCCTGAACGTGAGGAGGACGTGACGGCCGCCCAGCTCGGAAACCAGGGGGCCTGCCAGCCCGGAGAGAAAACCGACAACGCGGGCAGAACGGCCAGCCCCACGAGGCAAATCGAGAGGAGGAAGTGACGGAGGGACGCGCTGCGCCGGCGCAGCAGGCCGGCTCCCAGCATCGCGGCCGCCAGGATGATCGAGCTCTTGATGAAGAGCTCGACGATGAGGATCAGGACACGGCCGCCGGCGAATCCGGACATCTCCCTATCTCCCCTCCCTCTGCGCCTTTTTTATGAGGTCAGCCAAGCGTCGCAGGTCTTCTCCGGAGAGGTTAGCCTCAGAGATGTCGAGGAGAGCGGCGACGGCGTCTTCGGTAGAGTTATCGAAAAAGGTCTTGAGCAGGTGCCGGAGGGCCGAGCGCCGGGCCCGGTCCCGAGGCAGGGTGGGCGCAAAGACATACCGGGGGCCCTCCTGGCGGTGCGTCAAATGCCCTTTTTGCTCGAGCACCCGGAGCAGGGCCCGCACGGCCGAATAGCCCGGCGGGCTGGGCAGACGCTCCAGGACCTGGGTGGCGGTCGCCTCCTTGAGCTCGTAGACGACATCCATGATCTGGCGTTCCCGGCGGCTGAGGTTTTTCTGGGCCTTCATGGTCGATCCTTATCCGAGTCTCCACCGTGCTAATTATTTAGCATGCTAAATTTTTAGCATAACCGGATCGCCTTGTCAAGCGAAATTGCTAAATTCTTAGCACCTCCGGTCAAAACAAATCGCGGCCGCCGACCGGCCGCACCCCAACGGCCATAATCCGGGCTCATCTCTTGGCCTTCATGAGATTATTACAGGTGCAGGCCGAAAAACGTTGCCGAAAAAGGTCAGCCCGCCGGCCGATCGTCACCAGTCCGGAACGGCCGCCGGGCTACCACTTCCGGTATTTCCAGAAGCCCAGGAAGGCCGACATGGCGACGCCGGCGAGGCCCATGATGATCCAGAAGGCCCAGGGCAGGTGCGCCAGGGGGATCTTGACGTTCATCGAGAAGACCGAGACGACGAGTGTCGGCACCATGATCGAGATGGTGATGATGTTCAGCGTCTTCATCAGGACGTTGAGGTTGTTGCTGACGATCGACGCCCGGGCGTCCATCAGGCTGGCCAGGATGTTGGAATAGACCTCGGCCTGGCGGAAGCACTGGTTGTTCTCGATGACGATGTCTTCCAGCAGCTCGGCCTCCTCCTGGGTAAAACCGATCCGGGCGGCGTTGTGGCGCAGCTTTTCGATCAGGACGCTGTTGGAATTGATGGCGTTCTGATAGTACACCAGGCTTTTCTGGAGGGTGAACAGGTTGATCAGGAAGCGGTTCTCCAGCGCCCGGTTGATCTTCTGTTCGATGTCATCCGAGATGGCGTTGATGATCCGGAGGTGCTCGATAAAATGATGGACCGAGCGCAGGATCAGCTTGAGCAGGACGTCCCGGAGCGAAGCAACCTTGCCGAACAGCCGCCCCTCGAAGAGCGTCGTGTCCTCGGACATGACGATGACGAGCTTGTCGCTGAAATGGAACAGGCCGACGGTCGTGGCCTTGAACAGGAGTTGGTCGGCGCCCGAATAGTTCTTCGGCCGCTTGAAGACGATGGCGATGTGGTTCGGCTCGCACTCCAGCCGCGCCAGCTCGTCGGGGTCGAGGGCGGAATTCAGGTTGTGCTCGTCGATGCCGTAGGTATCGATGAGCAACCGGCGTTCGCTCTCGTCCGGGCTGATGAAGACCTGGATCGGGCTTTGCGCGTCGTCGTTTTCGACCAGGCGGTTGTTGGCGATGTGGTACTTCTTGAGCACGACCGACCTCCTCGACCATCCGGGATGGCTGCATCTGCTGCCTCCGGGGCCGCGAGCGCGCCTATTCTGATGCATGAACCCGGCCCCGTCAAGCCGCCGGCCGCAAAAAAGAGTTCACTTCTGCCCGCCAAAACGTAAAATAGGATGGTGCCGGAAAAACGCCCGCCTCAAGGAGAAGCCCGATGCCCCAAAATATCCGCACCCTGATCCTGATCGCCGCCATCCTCAGCCTTCTGATGTCATGCCCAGTCCTCGGCCTCGTCCAGGAAGATATCCTGGCGGGGTTCGATTTCGTGCGCATTGCCCAGCCCGAGGGGGCGGCGATCGGCACGCCCGGAGAGTTCAGCGGCTATACGAACTACTGGCACAGCCTCTCCTGGGAGTGGCGCCAGTATGGGAACCTCTTCCAGCTCAGCCTGCCCCGGGTCGCCAGGACGATCGGCCAGGCCAGGGTCGATATCGCCGAGGAGCTGGGAGTTCCGGGCCTGCTCATGCAGGAGGGCTTCCTGGCCGGCCTGCTCGGGTCGTCGGCGGTCGAGCTCGACAGTCCGTCGCTCGAGGACGCCGCCGCCCGGCTGGCCGTGTCCGACCTCCTCGTCTTTTCCGACTCGGCCTCGAGCTTCGGAGCCCGGCTCGCCCGCAAGATCCCGGCTGACGCGGACTGGCGAAAAGACCTGAACAGCCATCAGTTCGGGGCCGCCGGACTGGCCGACATCCAGGCGTTCGTCCTAGCCAAGGGGGACCGCCGCCTTTACGCGGTCCTGTCCGGCTCGGCGGAAGCCCGGGACCGCCTGAAGCGCCTGATCACAGGTGTCAGGGATATCGCGGGCCGGTTCGATATGCACCGCGGCTGGTTCGGGACGGGGACCTTGCTCCACAGCGTGACCTGTTTTCCGGGCCATCCGCTCGAGGTGATCGGCAAAGGGCTCAACCAGGGCAACGACTGGTTCACTTTCAGCGGCTACATGGACTTCATGCTCCAGTCGCAGCTTCCGGACTGGCTGGGGAGAGTGGGCCTGGCCGTCGCGACCGACGTCGGAACGGGGAAAGCCACCCACAACTTCGGCTCCGTCGCCTACGGCTGCCGCGACTGGGAGGGCCTCAAGATCCAGGACATGCCCACCGAGGACGAGTGGATCCGGTTCGTCAAGGACCGGGGCGGCCATATCTTCCGGCCGGTCTTCAGCGCCGACTGCGACCCCTATAAATACGACGGCTATATCGCCATCGACGGAAACAAAAAGCAGATCGACGAGGAGGACGTGCCCTTCATCCTCGAGACCGGGTTTATCCGCGAGCAGGCACCGGCCGCGATGGTCCTGTTCGCGCCCAAGGGACAGCCCTGGAACCGCGAGGCCATGTGGGAGGCGATCATGGCGCGGCGCGAGGTCGGAGTGTTGCCGCAGGCCCGGCTCCTCGGCCCCGCCCCCTTCCGGAACTTCCTTCAGATGCTCCTCCTCGACAGGCTCTACCTCGAGGATTATTTCGGGGACCGGGTCCAGATCGAGGCCTCGGTCAAAGGCAGGAGCCTGCGCGTGCGGCTGGAGAACGTCCGGGGATCGGCCTTATCCGGGAAGCTCGAGATCACCCCACCCCCGGAGCTCGAGCTCCTGACCGATGCTTCGGTGTCCTTGTCGCTTGTCCCGGGAACGGCGACGGTCCTGACCTTCGACATCCGGCCCCGTCTCGCGGCCATGGGCAGGGCCAACCCGGTCCTCACGACCTTCGCCTGGGACGGCGGGAAAAAGCGGACGCTCGCGGTCATGGACCTGCCGCCGGCGGTCTCGACTCACAAGCTTCTTTACGCCCAGGCCCCGGAAGTCGCGTTCCCGGTCTCCGTCCACAACTTCGGCGACCGAAAGACCTGCGCAGTCCGGGTGCGAGTGTTCGCCTCTCCGGGCTCGCGGCGCCCCGTCTTCGATAAGGCGCAGGAGCTGGCCATCGCGCCCGGCGAGTTCCGGGAGACGCAGTTCGCGCTGCCGCTCAAGCCGGGCCGCTACGCGGTCCGGACGGAGGCCCTGGGCGCATCGGCGGAATGCCAGCTCGGCGTGGAGAAAGCGGAAGGACGGCCGACAGTCGAGCCCTTCGACGTCAACGGCGACGGCGTCCCCGAGTACCGGATGGAGAACGCCAAGGTCAAAGTCACGCTTTTGGCCACGGGCGCCCGCGTCATCGAGTACATCGTCAAGGAGCGGAACGATAACGTCCTGTTCAAGCTCTGGCCGGACAAGGAGGCCGCCACCGACAAGCGCCCGTTCCGGGAAAGGGGCTTCTATCCCTACGGCGGGTTCGAGGACTTCCTGGGCCAGGCGAGCATCGAGACACATAAGGTCTACGATGCCGAGATCACGCGCGGGTCGGGGCCGAGCGTCCAGGTCCGGATGGCAGCGGATTACTACGGCAACCGGCTCGAGAAGATCTTCACCCTTTACGGGGACTCGCCGCTCCTCGAGGTCCGGTACGCCATCAATTTCCGGAACCCCGAGCTCCACATGATCGGCCCCCAGCCGATCCTCGACCTGGGAGCGAAGCACTGGACGGAGGACGCCTTTTACGTCGCCCACGGTCAAGGGGCTCCGGGAGTTCAGGATGCGGCCCGAAGAGTACTTCGGCGAGGTCATGGCTATCAAGGAAGGCTGGAACGCCGGCCGGGACACGGCGGAGGACGTGAGCTTTGTGGGCGCCTACCCCGTGAGCGAGCCCGAGTTCCTCCACATGTGGATGAACCATCCGATCAACACCGAATCCAACCACTACTACGCCGAATTCCAGCCCTGGGTGCCGATCTTCCACCAGAACGTGCGGTATTTCTCCTATTACCTCTGGGGCGCGCCGGGGAGCTGGGAGGGAGCCGTCGAAGCGTTGCGGCAGCGGAACTTGATCACGGCACGCTGATGGGCGGCCGGGAGCCGGTGGGCTGCTGGATTTAAGCCGGTTCCCGGCCTACTGGGACGGGGGTTCGTGGAGTCGGATTTTCACTTCATGATAACAGTCCCCTCGCCTTTCGGGAGGGCGACCTTGATGAGTCCCGCAGCGGCATCGTGGGTGAATTTGGCCGCAACGCCGTTCACGGTCACCCTGGAGGGTTTGGCGCGCATACCTAGACTGACCTCATCATCGACTCCATGATAATATTTGACTGTCCCCCCGGAAACCTCGCAGGTGAGCGGTTGGGCGGATTGGACAAGCACCTTGCCTCCTTTTGACAACTTGGTGCACCTCGCCGCAAAAACTCTCCCGCCTTTCCATGTCACAGCGACAGCGTCGGTCTGCATGTCTCCCGCCGTATAAATGAAACCGGGCCTTGTCGAGAACGCGAAATCCAAACCCGCTGTCTGGCCGGTCATGCCGCCTTCAACAGCCGAGCAGCTGACTTCCGGAGCGCCGCCTGTCGTCGTGGTGAGGAGATTGGCCGACACGAGCGGATTCAGATCGGTCTTGACAGTGACAGTCAGCATGCCTTCTTTCTGGAGGATTCCCGGATCCTTGAGAGTGTTCAGGTAATGCGGGGTTTCAACAGCCTTGACCTCCCTGGCTTCGGGCGCCAGGTGAACAAAATTGAGCGCTTTCCCATCAACAGTAAGAGTCGAGATCTTCGCGCCGGGAACGAGATCTTTCAGCCTCCCTGTCTGGAACAGCATTGTCATTCCTGTGCCGCTTTCCACAGGAGTGACTGTGTCCAGAAGGATGACGGTGCGGGGTTTAATAAACAGCACATTCCTCTCGAGGCCCTTGACAGCATCCCAGTAAAGAGGTGTCAGGTCCCCGGTCGAGAAGGCGGAGAGCTCACCATCAAGGAAATGCGTTGTTTTCGCGTGATCGTCAAACCCTTCCGCGAAGTTGATGATGTCGCCTGTTCTCTGGCTCTGATGATTTCCGTCGATCAGGATTGTGGAATGGGCCACCGGCTGGGTGAACCAGGGCTGATAGAGGTAATCATCGTAATAATCCGAGCCGCTTCTCTCCTCGAGGAAAATGGTGCCCCGGTCGGCGAGCCAGAAAGCTCCCTGGTCAAGATGCTGGTGATTGAAAAACGCCCCGCTCCTCATGGCGAAGGAGAAATCGGTCGGCTCCCAGCCGCCCTTGAAAACGGTCGTTCCGACACTCCGGAAAAGGCGGTTCGGGCTTTCGCCGAAAGGATCTTTCAGGGTGACGGCGGCGTCGGCAAAAAGGACATCCTCCCAGGTCTCGCCCTGTTTCAGATGGTTGCAGTACCAGGCGAGGAGGGGGTCCTTGGTCTTGGCCAGCAGCCAGAGCCAGTTATTCCCGTTCCGCAGGTGGCTGCCGCCGGAGGAATCACCCCAGTAGAAATACCGGCGGTCTTTGATGAGTCCAGCCCAGATATATTCCTTATATGAATTCGCGACCGGTTTATGGAAATCGATGTTGAAGACCCTTTCGAGAGCGGTCAGGCTGCGCCCGAGGTTTGTGAAACTATAATTGTTATAGCCAAAGCTTTCTCCCCAGGCGTCGTCCCGGTTGGTCACGCTTTCCAGGAAATCATACAGCTTGAGAGCGGTTCCCGTGAAATAGGGCTCCAGATTTTCCACATCCGGACCGTCGCCGAACATCGCCGCCTGCAGCATCAGCGAGCCCCCGGCGATCATGGCGATCCAATTGGAGGTATTGGAGGTGATGTTGTTATCCCAGACATGAGACCGGTAGGCGCCCTGGACGAGCTGCCCCATAAAGGCCTTGCGGACCTTGGCCCGTTCCGGCTCCGTCATCAGGTCATAGGCGAGATCATAGCCGATGGCCAGACGATGGCTCCAGGCGCCGGTCCGGTGGTCGGCGAACCGTCCGCGCTTGATCTGCCAGGGGTGATGCCAGGTGGGATAGTCCGCCAGCTTGAGGAGGAGGTCTTTCACGTAGGCGCCGGCCTCGCGATCGTTCTTGAAAGCATAAGCGAGGGCGTTGGCCTGGATCGGTTCGCCGGTCCCCATGAGCTTGGCGCCGGATTCGGCCCAGGTCGCGAGCCAGGCTTCATCCGGATACTGGTCGAGATCATAGCCGAGACTCTCGACAGTCAATTTCTGGCGCTGGCTCACGGCCTGGCTGGCTATCCCATCGAGGACTGAAGCGTATTTTTCCGATTTCAACTTGTTTTCGATTACGGATTTATCGGCGCTGCCCCACCAGAGACGGGGATGTTGGCCCTTCATTCCCTTTGGCGCGACATGAATGGTGAACTCCGTTTCCGAAAGGACAGCCGACCGTCTTTTATCCCCGCCCATGGCTTTGAGAGTGGCAAGATATAAACCTTCGTTCCAGCTGACCGGCATCGGCCCGAGGCCCCAGGTGTTCCCCTGCTTCTTCAGCTCACCCGAATAAACCTTCTTATCGCGTTCGGTGAAAGAAACCACATCGATTTCCACTCGAGAGGCGTCCTCGATCCAGCTTCCCTTGAGAGTGAGCTGGTCGCCCTTGAAATAGTGCCGGAGGGGGATGTACGGCTTGTAATCGGGGAGTTTCTCGACTTTCGGCTCCTCGAACTTGAACGCCGCCGTCCGGGCGCCCTTGAACGTGACGTCGTCCAGCCCGAAATAAAACGGCATACTGGGGTCCGCTTTCGGAACCTTCGCGAGCACCGCGAGGGCGTTGACCTTGATGCGGTCCTTGCCGGCCAGGCGGGGATTTTCCCGGACAAAATCATCGTATGTCACAGTGATCCATTCCCAGCCGTTTGTTTTCGGACTGGAGAAGGTACAGTCCACCTTTCCCTCCGGTCCGGCGGCGAGCCTGACTTTCAGGAATTCGAACGGAAGGTGCGATTTCAGGTAGTACCTCAACCTGATGGAAGAGCCTGGCACAACATACATGTCGAGGAGTTTCTGGGCACCGCAGTAATTATCGACATGGGTGTAGGGCGTGACTCTTTCTTCCAGCGATAAATTCGGGTCTCCGGGGACCATCGTGTTGGGACGGAGATTGGGGTCATAGGCGGTATCCTGCCAGTGAGGGTAGGAAGCCCAGGCGCCGAGAAGCCTTTCTTCGAAATTCTCCGAGTATGTCCATGGCTCGAGAACAGACTCGACGGTTTTCAAGGAAAGGGGAGGAACCAGGAGAAATAACATGGAAACCGCTGTGGCCATGAGTTTCATAACATCACTCCTTTTATTTAGAGCATTGATGAACCTTTGGCTTCGCGAATCAGAAGGGAGTAAGCCTCTTGATGTCGATTTTGCCATCCAAACACCATGGGGAAATATAGATGAGGGCTCGAAGAGGTGTCAAGGGAAATCCCGGCGCCGGGTCAGCGCTGGCGGGCGTCGAAATACAAGGCGGCGGCCCCCAGGATCGCGATCTGCGGTTCACCGGAGATTTCGATGATGATCCGTTCGACGGACTTCCTGTATGGAAAGGACTTCAGCCGTTCGCGCATCGGCGCTTCGAACAGAGAGAAGGCCAGGGAAACCGAGCCGCCGAAGATCACCGCCTGGGGATCAACCGCCAGCATGATGATCATGACGGCATCGCCGACGTGCCCGCCGAACCGGCTAAACATGGCGATCGCCTCCGGGTCACCCTTTCGGGCGCGGGCCTGGGCGTCTTCCCCCCTGACGCGGTGCTGTCTCTCGAAGTACTGGCCGCTCGCATAATGCTCGAGGATCGAGTCGCCGTAGGGGATCATCCCGAACTCGCCGGCGCCGCAGTTGACCCCGCTGTAGAGCCGGCCGTCGATGATGAGCCCCGCCCCGATCCCGGTGCCCAGGGTCACGCCGGCGAAGTGGCGATAGGGCCTCCCCTTGCCGAAGTGTTTCTCCCCGGCGGCAAAGCAGTTGGCATCGTTGTTGACATAGACTGGCCTGGCGAACCGTCCCGCGAGGAAGCTGCCCAAGGGGACTTCCCTCCAGGAAGGAATATTCTGGACGTCGTAGACGATGCCCCTGTCGATATCGACGACGCTCGGGACACCGACACCGATGCCGGCGACATCCGCTGTGAACACCCGGGCGACGGTCTCCGACAGGACCTCGAGGACCTCCTGCTCGGAGGACCGGGAGTTGATGGGCGCCGAGGCTGTATCGGCCAGCCGCCCGTTTTCCACCCGCCCGGCGCTTACCTTGGTGCCGCCCAGGTCGACGCCGACGATCGGTTTTTCCGTCAGCAATTCAGCCATCTTGTGCCGCGCCTCTGTCGTCCCTCATCTTAATGCCTTCCCCCGCCATATGGCAAATCCGTACGATGTGATAATATGAAAATCCGTCTCATGGAAAACGAGGAGAACGGATGCCCGATATGACATTCCCCGGGAGCGTCGCGGAGCTCGAGACGCTTCTCTCCGACCCGTATCCCGAAGACGTGGAATTTGCCAAGCGGCTCGATGGCGACATCATCATCCTGGGCGCGGGCGGCAAGATGGGGCCCACCCTGGCCCGGCGCATCGAACGGAGCCTCCGGCTGGCGGGGTCGAGTTCGCAGGCTTTACGCCGTTTCGACTTTCAGCGATGGGCCGGCGGCCGAGCGTCTGGCCGGCGCCGGCATCGAACTCATCCGCGCGGACCTCCTCGACGATGAGGCCTGCCCGGCGCGCCTGTCTGACCTGCCCGCCTGCCCCAACGTCATCTTCATGGCCGGGATGAAGTTCGGGGCGACCGGCCGCGAGAACCTGACCTGGGCCAAGAACGCCTATCTTCCCGGACGGGTTGCGGAGCGCTTCAGAGAGTCGCGGATCGTCGTCCTGTCCACGGGAAATGTCTATCCCCTGGTCCCGGTCGCCGCCGGCGGCAGCCGGGAGACCGAACCGACCGGGCCGGTCGGCGAGTACGCCCAATCGTGTCTCGGCCGTGAGCGCGTGTTCGGCTATTTTGCCGAACGTTATTCGACCCGGGTCTGCCTGATCCGGCTCAACTACGCCGTCGAAGCCCGGTACGGGGTCCTTCTCGATATCGCCCGGCGCGTCCACGACGGCGAGCCTGTCCCGGTCGGAATGGGCTATGCCAACGTGATCTGGCAGGGCGACGCCAATTCGGCCGTTTTCCGGGCGCTCTCCCTGGCCGCTGCGCCCGCCGATATCCTCAACGTCACGGGCACGGAGATCCTGTCCGTGCGAACCCTGGCGGAAGAACTCGGCCGGCGGTTCGGCCGCGAGCCCCGGTTCAATGGCACGGAAAGCGAGACCGCCCTGCTCAGCGATGCCTCCCGCTGCCGGAGCCTCCTCGGTGTCCCGCGGGTGCCCGTGGAGTGGCTCCTCGACCTCGTCGCGGGTTGGGTCATCGCGGGCCGGCCGACCTACGCCAAACCCACCAAGTTCGAAGTCCGCGACGGCAGGTTTTGAAGGAGCTCACGATGACGGACCCACGCTCCCCGGAGATCGACTTCAGGAACCGGCTTCTCTCCGGCCTGGTCATCCCCGCCCATCCCCTGGCTCTGACCAGCCAGAGGAAAATCGACGAAAGACGCCAGCGCGGCCTGACCCGGTATTACCTGGCCGCCGGAGCCGGCGGGCTGGCCGTCGGCGTCCATTCCACGCAGTTCGAGATCCATGACCCGGGACTCGGGCTCCTGCGCCCGGTGCTCGAGCTGGCGCGCGAGGAGGTCCGCCGGGTGAGGGGCGAAAAAGCGCCCCGGCCCGTCCTCGTGGCCGGCCTCGTCGGCCGCACCGAGCAGGCCCTGAGCGAGGCGGCCCTCGCCCGGGAGCTCGGCTATGACTGCGGGATGCTGAGCCTGGGCGCCATGAAGGCGGCCGGCGAGGACGAGCTTATCGCGCATTGCCGCGCGGTGGCCGCGACAATCCCGCTCTTCGGGTTTTATCTCCAGCCCGCCGTGGGGGGCCGACGCTTGAGCTATGCCTTCTGGAGGAGGTTCGCCGAGATCCCCGAGGTTGTCGCCATCAAGATCGCGCCGTTCAATCGTTACCAGACGCTGGATGTCGTCCGGGCGGTCGCCGAATCCGGCCGCGCCGGCGAGATCGCCCTTTACACGGGAAACGACGACAATATCGTTTCCGACCTTGTGACGGAGTTTCGGTTCACCTGGGGCGGCCAGCCTCGGAGCGCGCGCATCGTCGGCGGTCTGCTGGGGCAGTGGGCGATGTGGACCCGGAAAGCGGTGGAACTGCTCGCGGAAACCAATGAGGCCCATGCGACGGGATCGGTCCCGAGCGGCCTGCTGACCCTCGGGGCGCAGCTGACCGACGCTAACGGCGCGCTGTTTGACGCGGATCATTCGTACGCGGGCGTCCTGCCCGGGATCCACGAAGCCCTGCACCGCCAGGGGCTCCTGGCCGGGCGGTGGTGCCTGAACCCCCGCGAGGACCTCTCCCCAGGCCAGCTGGATGAGATCGACCGCATCTGGAATGCTTATCCCCATCTCCGGGACGACGAGTTCGTGGAGGAGCACCTGGATGTCTGGCTCAGCTGAAACCGGGTCCCCGTCCGGCCCCGGGGGCAAGCTCTTTTATGGCTGGCGGGTCGCCGGCGCCTGTTTTCTCAATCTCTTCGCCATCGTCGGCATCATGTACTATAGCTTCCCGGTCTTCTATTCTCCGCTGATCCAGGAGTTCGGCTGGAGCCGGGCCCAGGTGACAGCGGGATTCGCCGTCAGCATCGTCGTCATCGGGCCGTTGTTCGGGATCTCGGCCGGGATCCTGATCGACCGCTTCGGGCCCAAGAAGATACTGTTATTCGGGTTGTTCGCGGCCGGCGCCGCCTTCGCCGGCTACGGGTTCATGTCCGCCCTCTGGATGTTCTATCTCCTCTACTTCATGCAGACCGCGGGCTATGTGACGGCCGGTCCGATCCCCAACCAGGTCCTCATCTCCCGCTGGTTCGACCGCTGGCGCGGCCGGGCCATGGCTCTGGCTTATGTGGGCGCCGGGATTGGCGGCGCCATCGCGCCCGTCCTGGCCCAGTTCCTGATCTCGAACATCGGCTGGCGGGGCGCCATGCACGCGATCAGCGGCGGCATCCTGCTCGTCCTCGTGCCCGTGAGCTGGCTGGTGATCAAGAACCACCCCGGGGACGTCGGCCGCCTGCCCGACGGAAAAATCGGCCGGCCCGGCGAAGCCGGCGGCGCGCCGCAGACCGGCGAGAGCCTGCGGTCGCTCCGCCAAGTCTTCCGGACGCGCGAGTTCTGGCTCATCGCCCTGGGCAGCTTCCTGAGCATCGGCGCGGTCGGCGGGCTCATCCAGCACTTCGTCCTGTTCCTCCGCGACCGCGGCCTGGTGGCCGAGAAAGCCGCCGGGGTGGCCAGCTTCCTCCTCATCGCCAGCATCCTCGGCCGGGTCATCATGGGCTGGCTGGCGGACCGCATCCCCAAAAAGTATGTCATGTTCATCGCCTTCGCCGCCGTCGCCGGCGCCGTTCCCCTACTTTACGCGGGAGACGTCACCCGGATGGCCTACGTCTTCGCCTTCGTCTTCGGGTTCGGGATGGGCGCCGATTACATGCTGATCCCGCTCGTGACCGCCGAGTGTTTCGGCGTCCGCTCGCTGGGCAAGCTCATGGGGATCATCATCACAACGGATTCTCTGGGCCAGGCGTTCACGCCGGTCATCGTCGGCCGCCTGTTCGACGTCAACCGGAACTACAACCTGGGTTTCGCGCTGGTCGCGGTCATGGCGGTCGCGGGCGCCGTGACCGTCCTCTTCCTCCGGCCGGACCGCGCCCAGGCCCAGCTCGCCCGGGCGGCTGTTCAGCCGGCCGCCGAACCCTCGCCCTGAAGGGACGACAACGACATCTGAGCCTGGGAGGTGGCCGGAATATCATGAAGAAGATCGATCGCAGGAGTTTCCTGAAAAGCGCGGCCGGACTGTCGGCCTTGACCGTGCTCAAGCCTGAGGCTGTTTTCGGCACGGCGGCCAACTCGTCCGTCCGGATGGGTGTGATCGGGTGCGGCCTGCGGGGGACGGGTGTGATGAGCGCCATGTCGGCCAAGGCGAATGTCGAGATCGTCGCCCTGGGGGATATTTTCGATGACAAGCTGGCCCTGGCCCGGAAAGCCTTCGATCGGTGCAACGCCGCCAGAGGCTTCGCGGCGATCCCGGAGACCCATATCCACCAGGGGTCGGAAGCCTATCTCAAGGTCATTGGCAATAGAAATGTTGATGCCGTTTTGATCTCGACGCCCGCCTATGCCCATCCCGGGATCCTGGAAGCCGCGGTCGCAGCCGGCAAGCACGCGTACTGTGAAAAGCCGGCCGCGATCGACATGGATGGCTGCCGGAGGATCCTGAAGCTGAGCGAGAAGATCGGCCACAGGCTGAGTGTCGTCCTGGGTTTTCAGATCCGTTACGCCGCACCTTATGTGGACATGATCGGCAGAATTCGGCGCGGCGATATCGGCGATGTCATCAGCGCCGAGCTGCATTACTTTTCGTCGGGCGTTCCCATCGCTCCCCGCCAAGGGATGTCGAACGACGAGTGGCGCATCCGAAACCACTATCACTTTCACGAGCTGTCGGGCGGAATATTGCTGGACCAGGGAATTCACCTGGTCGACATCGGGAACTGGGCGCTGCAGGGCGTCCCTCTTCGGGCGACGGGCGCTGGCGGGAAAAAGGGCGGCCCGGAACTCGGGAACGCCTGGACGAACTACCAGGTGATCTATGAATACCCGAACGGCGTGAACGTCAGCCTCCACTCCACCCAGGCCGGGCCGCACTTCGGCGACGTCTGCGCCCGGTTCGTGGGAACCGGCGGGATCGCCGAGGCGCATTACGCCGGCGGAGTGTTCATCAACGGCGCGAACGAATGGGATTCCGGCGTCGTCAGAACGGCGGCGGCGCTCAGTCCGCAGCAGATCGCCGCCGGCGCCTCCCTCTCGTCGATCGAGGACGCTGACGGGAATAAGGTGAGATCGTTCATCGACAGCATCGAAACCGGGCATCACCTGAACCAGCTGCGGGACGGCTGCGAATCGACGATGAGCGCGATCCTGGGCAGAGAGGCCGCCGCCCGTCACAAAACGGTCCGCTGGGATGAGCTGATATCGTCTTCTGAAAAGATCGACCCCGGATTGAACTTGAGCCAATTCGATAAATAGCGGCGGCAAGCCATGAACAAAATGAGCCGGAGGACGTTCATCGCCGCCACAGCCATGGCCGGCGCCATCCCCGCCATCGCCTCGGCCATCGGCAGCCGGGCGGTCAGGAGGTCCGTTAAGATGCCTAAAGATATCGAGCTGGGATTGATCTGCTCCGCGAATAACCCTGAGGAAGACCTGAAAGCCGTCAGGGACCTGGGGTTCGCGGCCTGCCAACTCTATATCGATACGTATTCCCCCGAGTTGGCGGACCGATTATCGAAATCTCTCAGACAATACCGGCTGAGACCGGTTTCGCTGATCTGCATGGGCCCGGGCCTCTACGCTTGGAATCTGAAGGACGGGCCGTCGACGATCGGTCTGGTGCCCCGCGAAAACCGGCCGGCCCGCGTGGACAGGCTGCATCGAGGAATTGAATTCTGCAAAGCGGCCGGGATCCCCGCCGTGCACGCTCATTTCGGGTTCATCCCGGAGAATCCAAAAGATATCCTCTATGCCGAATTCATCGGGACGATGAAATCCGTGGGAGAGTATGCCTTGAGCCGCGGCATCGACATCTTTTTTGAAACCGGCCAGGAGACCCCGGTCACCCTCCTCAGGGCCATCCAGGACATCGGGACCGGAAATCTCTACGTGAATTACGACCCGGCCAATCTGGTAATGTACGGAAAGGCCAATCCGGTCGACGGCCTGAAGGTGATCGGGAAGCAGGTCCGGGCCGTTCATGCCAAGGACGGGCGTTACCCGGCAGATCCCTACGAGCTGGGCAAGGAGGTGCCGATACCCACGGGCGAGGTGGATTTTCCGGCGATCCTGTCCGCGCTCAGAAAACTGGCTTTTGAAGGGAGCATCATCATCGAGTGCGAGCTTGACGGGGACCGGGGCGATTACATCACGAAGACAAAAGAGTATCTCGAGGGCCTCGTCTCGGAGACCTATCGAGACTAGATAACCGGGCGGTCAAACGGGTAAAATACTCAGGAAACGCCATGGTTAAGATCAAGAACGCCCTCCTCATCTTCATCGGTTGCGCTATCAACGGCCTGGCTTACGCCCTGTTCCTCATCCCCCACCACTTCGTCCCCGGCGGGGTCTCGGGGATCGCCATCATCATCAACTTTTTCGCCGGGCTCCCGGTCGGGGTGCTGATCATGGTCCTCAACATTCCCGTCTTCCTCCTGGGCCTGAAGACCATGGGCAGGAAGTACGTCCTCAGCAGCCTGGTCGGGATGGTCCTGACCTCCGTCTTCATCGACTTCTTCAACAAGGTCCTCGGGCTGCCCTCGGCGACGGGCAATCCCGTGCTGGCCTCGATCTACGGCGGGGTCATGCTCGGCGCGGGCCTGGGTATCGTCTTTCGGGGCCGGGCCTCGACCGGCGGGTCGGACATCATCGGCATGGTCGTCAGCAGGTTCACCGGCATATCCGTCGGTTACGGCATCATGGTCACGGATTTTCTGGTCATCTCGGCCTCGGGACTGGCCCTCCGCAGTCTCGAGGCGCCCCTCTACGGATACCTCGTCCTGTTCCTCTCGACCAAGGTCATCGACTTGATCCTCGAGGGTTGGAGCTATTCCAAGCTCGTCATCATCACCTCCGCGCGGACCGCGGAGATCGCGGACTACATCCTGAACCGACTCGACCGCAGCGGAACGGCCCTGCGCTCGCGGTCCCTCTATCTCAATCGCGAAGGCGAGGTCATCCTGACGGTCGTCCACCGCAAGCAGCTGGCGGACCTGAAGGCCCACATCAAAAAAATCGACCCGGACGCCTTCGTCGTCATCAGCGACACCTACGACGTCCAGGGCCGGGGGTTCAAGTCGTACCAGATGACCTGAGTCGCACGGGAAAGGAAACGACGATGAAGAAAATCAGCCGGCAAAGAATGGCGATCCTGATCGCCGCGTCGATCGGGCTCCGGCATCTTTACCCATGCAGCGAGACCGGGTACGCAGGGAAACCAAAGGAGATCGTCGCCTGGCTATGCCGGCGCTGAGGAACACTATGAACCATCTTCTTTCCGTGTTGGTCGCCATTCTTCCGGTCATCGGCACTCCCCCGGGGTTCACCGACCACGGCGCTGTGGCCCGGGTGGCCCAGAGCGTTTGGTCGGGCGCGGTCCCGACCCTCGACGGCGCCGGCCGCCGGATCATTCTCTTCAAGCTCTGGGGTCAGACGCCCCCCGCCCAGTATGTGATGATTGATGCCGAAACCGGTAAAACGACCTCGATCGACCCGGGCTTCGACAGCGCCGGAGCCTACGCCACGTTCCTGTCTCCTGAAAACAAGTTCTATGATACGCTCGCCGACCAGCTGATCGAGTTCGAGGTCGCATCCCACAAGGTCATCCCGGTCGGCAAGATCCCGCAGGATTTCGCCCTGTCCTTCACCATCGGCGATAACGGGGTGATCTACGCCGGCATGTACCCCAACGGCGAGCTCGTGGCGTTCAACCCGAAGACGCGGGTTTTGACCAACTTCGGGCCGCTGGCCAAGGAAACCTGGCCCCAGTACATCTACCTGGCGACTGATGATAAGGGATGGGTCTACGCCTGCGTGAATTTCGTGCGGGGCAACATCCTCGCCCTCAACCCGGAGACGGGCGAGAGAAAGCAGATCTATCCGGAAGACAAGAGAGGCTTCCGGGACGGAGCGGAGATCTGGCGCGGACAGGACGGGCGGGTCTACGGCCGGCTCGGGAAGGATGAGTGGTATAAACTTTATGACGGGTCGGGGGCCATGATCGAGGGCGCCCCCAAAGCCGACCGGGCCGTCTTCACTTCGACGGTCACTCCGCCCGGCCGCTGGCCAGACGGATCGTATTTCTCGAACCTCAGCGTGCCCGGCCGGCGCGTCTCCGTCACCGACGCCGGCGCCGTCAAGCCGAGGGAGATCCTGTTCGATTACCAATGCGCCGGCCGGCCGATCTATTCGCTCATCGGCGGCCCGGACAGGAAGATTTACGGGGCGACCGGCATCCCCCTCCGCGTGTTCTGCTACGATCCCGCGACCGGCAAGATCCAGAACTGGGGGCTGGCCGACTATGGCGGGCATATCAACCAATGGGTGAGGCAGGGAGCCAAGCTCTACGGCGCCGTTTACAGCGACGGCGCGCTGCTCGAATTCGATCCGGCGAAGCCGTTCGAGGACGCGCCGATCGGCCAGGGCGCCAACCCGCGGTTGGCGTTCCGCAAACCCGAGGCCCGCGATCTTTACGGTCGGCCCCACGCGGTTCTCGCGCATCCCGACGGCCGTCACGTGCTGGTCGGGGGCAATCCGGCCCGCGGTTTGGCGGGGGGCGGGCTGCTGATCTACGACATTCCCAGCGGCCAGGGGACCATCCTGACCCGGGACGACCTGATCAAGGACCAGGGGATTACCGCCATGACCGCGCTTCCGGACGGCGACGTGATCATCGGCACGACCACGGAGGCCGCGACGGGAGGCACAGCCACGGCCGCGGAAGCGCTGGTGTACCGGCTGGACTGGAAAAGCAGAAGGATCACCGCGCGGTGGACGCCGGCCCCCGGCCTGAAGTCGATCGCCGACCTGATCACCGGGCCGGATGGGCTGATCTACGGCCTGGCCGCTCCGGACCATTTCTTCGTCATCGATCCGAAAACCGGCCGCGTCGTCCACCATGAAGAGGTCAGCGGCTATGGGAAGGTCACCGGAGGCATGGCCCCCCGGACCATGGCGCTCGGTCCTGACCGGAAGATCTACGCGCTGTTCAGCGAGGCCATCGCCTGCATCACGCCTGGTGCGTTCTCTCACCGGGCGCTGGGGCGGCCGGGCGTTCCGATCAAAGCCGGGATCGTGATCCAGGACGGACGCCTGTACTTCTCGAGCGACGCGGACCTGTGGAGCTACGATCTCTCGAGCCCGGCCAAAAAATAGGCGGAAACCGATGCGCCTCTTCTGCGTCCGCCGTGGATGCCCTCGCCATCAACGAAGACGTTCCCACCTGAGCGCCCGCTTGAGGATGCCCTCGGCAACGACCGTGACGCCGAGTCCGGGACCTTCGGGAATATCGATAAATCCCCCGGCGCCGAGCACGACCGGCGGGTCGGCGATGTCCTCGTCGAAATAGTTGCTCGTCTCGGCCGTGTCACCGGGGAGCGTGAAGCCGTCGGCGGTCTGGAGGTGGAGGTTGACGGCCCGGCCGATGCCCGTCTCGTCCATCCCCCCCGACCAGACATCGACACCGCGGCCCGCGCAGAAGCGGGCGATCCGCATCGATTCCAGGAGGCCGCCGACCCTCCCCTGCTTGACGTTGACGATGCGGCAGGCGCCCAGGGCGATGGCCGCGGCCGCGTCGGCCAGGCCGTGGATGGACTCGTCCAGGCAGATGGCTGTCTTCATCTCCTTCTGCAGGAGCGAGTGCTCGTAGATGTCGCTATAGGAAAGCGGCTGCTCGATCATCATCAGTTCGAACTCGTCGAGCCGGCGCAGGTGGGCCGCGTCCGCGAGCGAGTAATCGCCGTTCGCGTCGACCATCAGCCGGATTTTCGGGAAGCGGGCGCGCACGGCCCCGACCCAGTCGATGTCCTGTCCCTTCCTGATCTTCATCTTGACGCGGTGATAACCCCGGAGGGCCGCCTGTTCCACCGCCGCCAGGAGTTCGGCCGGCGTCTCCTTGAGGCCGATGCTCAGGCCCGACATAATCCTCTTGGCCGGAAAACCCAGGAGTTCGTGGAGAGGCAGGCCGCGCTGGAGCGCGAGCAGGATGAGCAGGCCGTTCTCGACCGTCGCCTTGGCCATCCCGTGGCCGCGGACGCGCCGGAACCCGTCCTCCAGCTTGCCGACCGTGATCCCCGGCGCGACGAGGGGGAGCAGAAAATCCTTGATGATGTGTCGCGCCGTCCCGTTCGTCTCGTAAAAATAGAACGGGTCGGGGTCGGAAACGCACTCGCTCCAGGCGCTCGCTCCGTCCGATTCGAGGCGCATGAGCATCGCTTCCTTGTCGGTCCAGACATAGACGCTCGTCCCGAACGGGGCGACGAAGGGCAGCTTGACGGTAACGAGATCGACGCGGTCGAGCCTCGGGAGGGTGAGGTCTCTCCAAGGCGGCGGTGGACGACGGGTGAAGCTCCATGCGAACCTCCTGAATGCCGGTGGATGTCAAGGACTCGGGTCCCGGCGCTTGCCGGTCATTATCGGCCAGCTGAGGCCGGGAGGTCAATTCCCACCAGGCCGCCGACGAGTCGCGGCCGAGCCGCTCATCCTGGCCGCGGTCCGGTTCGGCAACGCCCCTGGGAGGCTGCGATTGGCGCCGTCAGCGGCTTCAGGCCGGTTTCTTGAGCTCAAGGCAAAACCAGCCCCGCTCCTGTTGTTGAGAAAGAACGTCGAAACCGGCTTTCTTGGCGAGCTCGACGAAG
Organism: Candidatus Aminicenantota bacterium; assembly: GCA_963764885.1. Classification (GTDB taxonomy): domain Bacteria; phylum Acidobacteriota; class Aminicenantia; order Aminicenantales; family UBA8522; genus CAVSCD01. Next base: position 37,797 of record CAVXUH010000005.1, on the reverse strand, counting down.
TGCCCCAGTCCCTGGCCCTCGGCGAACCTGACGCCGTAGCCGGTATCGATTTCCGTCGCCGGGAGCTTGACGTGGAGCGGGTACATTATGTAGAGCTGACGCGGGTCGGTCTTTTTCGGCGGGAACACGACGTCCCAAATGAGCAACTGGCCGCCGGGCTCAAGCACACGGAAGATCTCCCGGAGAACCTTCTCGTGGTCCGCCGGCGCGATATACATGAAAGTGAAAAAGACCGTAACGGTCGGGAACGTGCCGTCGAGGAACTTCAGGTCTCGGGCGTCCATGACGATCTTGATCAGCGGCCCGGGCGGCGCATCCTCGAGCTCTGTTTTGATGAGGTCGACGGCGATGACCTGCTTCCCCTTGAGCTGGCCGATCACGCCCTCGCCGCCGCCCCCGATATCGAGGATCAGGCCTTCCGAAGCGAAGTCCGGCAAGGTCACATCCAGCTTCTCGTGCTTAAGGACCTGCTCCGGCTTCGGCCTCTGTTGGGCTGCTTGGGAAGAGCCCGCGGCCAAGGCCAGGATCGCGGTCAGACCGGCCGCCAGATAAACAAATTTCTGAACGTATCTCATTTCATCGCTCCTTCTGTCCGACCGGACTTCATTTCCCAGGAGGCTGCCCGGTCCGAACGGTTATATATCAATACGCACGAAGGGGCGAAGCGTGACGCCATGATCAGGGCGGAGTCCCCCGCGACGGCGATGCGGCGTACGATCATGGTGCGAAGTCTCCTTTTCCGGATTGGCTTATCCTCTCAGGCGGCCTCACGCGGGACACGTTGCGGCAATCTCATTCGGGTCACCCAGCTGATGCGCCGGAGATCGACCACGGCTAAGTTCGGTTGAATGGGAAAGCGGCCAAATGAACAGCGGCTGGCAGCTCAGCTCTTAAGCCGGAGGACTTCCTCTCTAAAGGAGGCCACGAGGCGGGCGGCCTCATATCTTCCCGCGCAGGCTTGCTTTCGTGCCGCTCGCTTGGACGATCCAAGACAACCGGGGTTCCGGAGGGCCCGGCCGCTTGGAAGAACAGGGGGATTGGGCAAGGAAGATGGCCGTCGCGAGAGCAAGGCGCCATGACTGGCGCCTTTCTCATTATCCTTCCATGTTGAACCTTCCCGCACATCCTGTCGACTCCCAGACCGAACGATCAGGATCCAGACGGCTTGTCGACGCAGCGGGGCCTTCGGCGAGGAGCGGGCTATTCGGTCTCTTCGTCTCCGTATTTCTGCTCGACAATATCCTTCACCGTGGCATAAGGATGGGAGTACCTTTCGTTGATCGGTGTGAACGATCTCACCACGCCGCGGATGCCTTTGATCTGGACGGCCTGCTTCGGGCAGAAGTTGAGGCAGGCGTAACACATATGGCATAAGATTTCCTTGCGCCATTTCGGCCGGCCCCCGGTCATCACGATCTTGCCCGAAAGGCAGATCCGCTCGCAGATACCGCAGCCTGTACACGTGTCGTCGGCATAATAATAGTTCACCCCCCCGGTCCGCTCGGACAGGGTCTTCAGGAAGATGATGAAACGCTCAAAAAGGCGGTTCCTCAGCCGGCCGTAAGGCAACCCGATGGTGAACTCGGTGTCCTTGGGTCGATGGCGTTCCCGGTTGCCGACGACCTTCGCGATCTCGTCCAGGCGGCGGAGAACGTCGGCCTCGAACGTCGCGATCACGGCGTCAGTCGGGCAATGATAGCCCTCGCTCTTGGCATCGTTGCTGCCCATGGTCAGGATAAAGCGGGCGTCTAGGCGCAGCCCCTGCTTCCGTAACAGCCGGTCCACAGCGCCGAAGTCCTCGAACACGAGCCCCAGCCGTGTAGCAATCGCAAAGACGTATTTCGCCGACCGCAGGTCGGCCCTCCGGAGGAACTGCTTGACCGGTGTTGGGACAGCCATCGCATGAACGGGGAAGACGAGGCCCATGACGTCCCCTCCGGTCCGGATGGCATCCTGGCCCAGACAGGAGATGATCGGCCGCACGCGCGAATGCGGGATCCTCTTCGCCAGCTCTTTCGCCACGAAGAGCGAGTTCCCTGTCCCTGAGAAGTAGAAGATCTCGGTTTCGGCCGGATCTATTCCCATTGAGAATAGCTTACCTCGAATCCTCTCTTGCCCCATGATTCCAGAAGCCCGCCGCGGATTCAACTGTTTTTTCTGCTAAGAGGTCCTCGGCGTGTACGAACACAAAAGCGAGCCCCTGCTGCCGTTCCGGCGGTTACGCGAATATCTCCTGCGCGAGGGTCAGGCGCTCCCGGACTTTTACGCCGTTCGGACAGCGGACGGAGCAGGCTGGGCATTGATCGCATCGGACCGCGCGGACTCGTTCCGGGAGGGCCAGGAAATGCTGTCGCGCCATGGAGAATTGAGCGTATCCCTCCACGTAGGTGAGGAAACGCAATACGTCCGGCACCGGCACCCCCTTTTCGCAGACGCCTCCGCACGAACCGCACATCCGGCAATAAATGGGGCTGATGGCGGCCAGCTGGACCTCGAGGAGGTCTTCATCCTTTGGGGTGAACGGTTCGGCCATGGCGCGCAGATTCTGATCGAGCTGCTCGTGATTCGTCATGCAGACGATAGCCGCGTCCACGGCTTCGTTCTTCAGCGCCCATTTGATCGCCGCCACGGGCACTCCCTCGCGGGACAGATGTTTGCTCAGCAGCTGGGGATCCGCGCCGTACAGCCGGTCGCCCCGTCCGACCCGGGTTACGCCTCCCGACATCGTTTTCATGACGATGATGCCCAGGCCTGACTGGCGCGCACTCCGGATAATACCCGTCATATCGGTTTTGGGCGCCTGGGTGTCGGTATTGCGATCGCTCGCCACGGATCTCATGGAGAAATTGTAGGTTGTCAGCGCCACGTCCGTCTGCCCGAGCTCGGCGAGATAGGGCAGCATGCGATCCATGTTGAAATGAGTGCTGACCCCGGAGAAACGGATCTTCCCGTCTTTCTTGGCCGCACGCTGGGCTTCCAGCAGTTCGTCGGTCACCTCGGCAGGCTCGTTTTTCACGTGCAGGTACCAGATATCCAGGTAATCGGTGCCCAGTTCACGCAGGCTGGTCTCGAGATCGGCCAACGCCTGCGCTCTCGTCTTGGCCCCGCTTTTGCTCGAGATGATGACCTGCTTCCGTCTTTCCTTCAAAGCCAGCCCGACCAGCCGTTCGTTATGGCCGTTCTGGTAAGCGCGGGCCGTATCGAAATGATTGATGCCCAGGTCGGCCGCTCGGGCGATCACCGACGGCTCAGAGTTCGTCATGCATCCGAAAGATAAGGTGGTCACCTTCAAGCCGGTTTTCCCCAGTGTACGATACGCGAGCTTCGGTGTCCGGGTTGCCTGAGGCGTACGCGGCATGAGGGCTGCCGGAAAAACCAAGCCGGCTGCCAGAAAATCGCGGCGTGAAAAAGCATTTCCCATGATCCAATCTCCTAATCAGCTCTTGGGCCGGAGGATGTCCTTCAATTGGTCTTGCAGGGCGAGCAAAATTGCCCTGACGGTTCGCATGTGTGCCCCCTCGCAGACTACATCGCGCAGCACAGGTTACGACGACAACATCGGGAATCGCTTGATCGCCTCCTGCAGGATCAAGAATGTGGTCTCCACGGCGTTCATCGGCACGGTTGCGGGAATGTCAGCGGGTGTGTGCTGAACCGCGTGAGTGATCGCGCTCAGCCCGACTGCGTAAACAAAGGCGGCCTTGCCTCCCGACGGCTTAAACGGACCGGCATCCATCACCCAGCCGTCACCGTCGATCAGTTCGATGCCCGGCACCACGTCAGTGTTTCGCCATTTGATTCCTGGGTAAGGATTCCGAATATTCAGATCCTTGTGCACGTTGGCAAACAGCTCCTTGATCTCGGGATACTGACTGCTGACGCCGAAATCAGCGCCGTAAGTGAGTGAGTCCATGTTCAGAATCCACTTGATGTTGCGCATATTCCCCGCTTTTTCGCGGACCTCGGCGTAGTGTGCGGCGCCCAGATAGCCGCCGTACTCTTCGTTTCCAGTCGCAACAAAGGTCAGCGTTCGTTCCGGCTGTACACGGGAGAAGGCGTGAGCCAGCATGAGCATCACCACCACTGTTGCCGTGTTGTCATTGGCTCCGGGTGCATTATAGACGGTATCGGCATGAGCCAGCACCAGAATTTCATCTTTGCTCTTTCCTGGAATCGTACCCACGGCGTTCCAGTCACGAGCATTTGGCGTTCGCTTGGTCTGGACACTGGCACGGACCAAAGTCCCGGCCGCCGCAGCCGCCTCCAAGATCGGAAGGTCGTGATTCCCGAAGCTGAAGGTCGGCTGCTCCCTAGGCTGGTAACCGGAGGCGCGCGCTTTGGAGGTCGAGCGGTGAAGGGTGGCAACTTGTTTTCCTTTCGAGTCAACCACCGAAAAAGCACGCTCTCCCATCTTCTTCAAAGTACCTTGAACACCTTCGGGGGGAGTACTGGGGCTAAGGTTTCCGCAAAAGGTTTCGATCCGAGTATCCCCGACCGTCAGTTCAGCCGGTTTGACTACCTCCCAGTCTTCAAAACGGTATTCGTCCAGAAAGGCGTCGGGGATGGAACGGCGCATTTCCGCCAGTATCATACGGATGCGCTGCTCGTAGGCTGGCGAACCTGCTGGAGCGGGACCCGTGGCGCACAAACGGTTCAACAATTCATCGGCATACTTGAAGCGCTTCTCGGGAGTGTTGACAAGTGAAGCGCCGGAGGCTGCCCACAAGATACGCGGGCTGAAAAACCGGAGGCTGGCCAAAGAGCCGCCTGCCAGTGACATGAACGCGCGTCTTTTCATACGTCCTCCATCGATTCTGTTCAGATCGCTCAGCTCTTGGGCCGGAGGATTTCCTCTTTGAATGAACCCAGGAGGCGGGCGGCTTCATCCTCTGGTCCTTGCCTCCGCCATGATGCGGATGACGGGCTCGGTGTTCGACGGCCGGAGATGGACCGATGAGTCGGCAAACTGGATCTTCAGCCCGTCGAGCGTGCCGATGTTCTCGCCGGCATGCCGCCGCCGGAGCTCGCCGACGAGCCGGTGGGCTTCCTCCGAGGTCGCTTCGACCTTGTCTTTCAGCATCACATAGAAGGGGATTTCCTTGCGCAGCTCAGAGATCGTCTTGCCCGATGCAGCCATCATCTCCAGGACAAGGCCCGCCGCTGAAAAGCTGTCGCGGCAGGCGTGGACCCGGGGCCAGATGACGCCTCCGTTCCCTTCGCCGCCGATCACCGCCTTCTTCTGAATGACCTCTTCGACGACATGGATTTCGCCGATCTTTGTCCGGTAAACGGGGACGCCGGCCGCCCTGGCGATATCATCAACCGCGCGTGTGGTGGAGATATTGACCACCACCGGACCGGGTGTCCTGGCCAGGACGTACTTCACGGCCAAGGCGAGGGTCAGCTCCTCTCCGAGCGGCTCTCCCCTTTCGTCGATGATCGCCAGGCGGTCGGCGTCGGCGTCCTGGGCGAACCCGACGTCGGCTTTTTTCTCTACGACGTCACGGCAGATTTCCGTGAGATTCTCAGGGACGGGCTCAGACCCCCGGACGAACGCCCCGTCCGGCCGGGCGTTGATCATGACCGTCCGGCAGCCGAGAGCTTCGAGAAATGCCGGCATCAGGACGGCCCCGGCGCCGTTACAGCAATCGGCGACAACCTGGAATTTTCGTTCTCTGATCATCGCCACATCGAGGGCCTTGAGCAGCCTCGTGAGATGGGGCGCCAGCGGGTCCGGCTCCACCGTCATTTTCTTAAGCTTGTCCGCCGGCACGAACGAGAATTCGCCCTGGTGGTAGATGTCCAGGAATTCCTCGACCTGGGACGGATCGAGATAGAGCCCCCGGGAGCTCAGGAACTTCAGGCCGTTCCATTCCGGAGGATTGTGGCTGGCCGTCACGGCCACGCCGCCCGCCGACTGGCTTTCCTCGGTAAAAACAAGGACCGAGGGGATCGGCGCGATGCCGATATCCACCGGCTGGCAGCCAGTCGCCAATAAGCCGGCGATCACGGCGTTCTTGATCATCGGCCCGGAGGGGCGGGCGTCCTGGGCGACCACGACCTTGCCCCGGCCGATATAAGTCCCGAAGGCCGCGGCGAACCGGGCCGCGAGCTGTGGGGTCAGGCTTTCGCCGACGACACCCCGGACGCCGGAGACGCCGACTTTCAAAGAGTGGCTTTTGGTCGTCATATGAGCTGGTTGATGAAGGCCAGGACGCGGTCCACGTCCTCCTGCGCCTTTTCCTGGGACTTGTTTTCGGCGACGACCCGGATCATCGGCTCTGTCGCCGACGCCCGGACATGCACCCAGCCGTCGGTCCGCTCGGCTCTTATCCCGTCGATGAGGACGAGATCTTCGGGGCGAAACAGCTTTTTCGCCTCGGAGACGACCGAGTGCACCTTGAACGGCGGGCAATATACCTTTTCCTTGACGATATGGTACTTGGGGATATCTTTGACGAGCCCGGATATCGTTTTTTCCCTGACGGCGCTCATCTCCAGGATCAGCCCCATGGTCAGGAAGCCGTCGAACGCCGAAGGAGACCGGCTGCTTGTACTGATAGGTGGTGATATGTCTGACGGTGAGAATTGTCATCGCAACCCTATGATTTTATGGATAGCACGCATTTTTCGCGCCAAGGACAAGGCCAGCGTCAATGACGACCCTTTATCAACGACACTGGCCGCAGATGAATGAGACGCCGGATAGTCCAGCTTGCGGTGGCTTGAGGCCAGAACCTGACTGCCGGCCTCGAAGGGCCCTCCTTCATCTCTCGTACAGTTACGCACCGTCCTACAGACGGCGCTCGTGACACAAGACCCAAAGCGGACGTAAGCCCGCCGGCTTGGGACCATAGCTTTGGATGTCTGATGGGACGTTGGCCTTGTGGAATTGGATTAGCCTTCTGCAGGCGGCGCACGGCGAGGCCCGTCCTACGATGCGGTAGCGTCCGCGTCGCCGGCGCGAGCGCCGTAGATGTAGAGCGGCCGTGCGGTGCCCTCCACGACCTCACGAGAGATGACGACCCTCTCGACGCCTTCGAGGCTCGGCAGGTCGAACATGGTGTCGAGCAGGATGCCCTCCATGATCGAGCGCAGGCCGCGGGCGCCGGTCTTGCGGTCGATGGCCTTGCGGGCAATGGCGCCCAACGCCTCGTCTGCGAGCGTGAGATCGATCGACTCCATCTCGAACAGCCGCTGGTACTGCTTCACCAGTGCGTTCTTGGGCTGGGTGAGAATGAGCTTCAGAGACGGCTCGTCGAGATCCTCGAGTGTGGCGACAACGGGCAGTCGGCCGACGAATTCGGGGATCAGGCCATACTTCAAAAGGTCTTCGGGCTCGACTTCACGGAAAATCTCGCCGGTGCCACGATCTTCCGGGGCCATTACCTTGGCGCCGAAGCCGATCGAAGCCGACCGGCCGCGCGCCGAGATGATCTTCTCGAGCCCGTTGAAAGCGCCGCCGCACACGAACAGGATGTTGGTGGTGTCGACCTGCAGGAACTCCTGCTGCGGGTGCTTGCGTCCACCCTGCGGCGGCACCGACGCGATGGTGCCTTCTATGATCTTGAGCAGCGCCTGCTGCACGCCCTCGCCCGAGACGTCGCGGGTGATCGAGAGGTTGTCGGACTTGCGGCTGATCTTGTCGATTTCGTCGATATAGACGATGCCGCGCTGGGCGCGCTCGACATTGTAGTCGGCCGATTGCAGCAGCTTGAGGATGATGTTCTCGACGTCCTCGCCGACATAACCGGCTTCGGTCAGCGTCGTCGCATCCGCCATGGTGAAGGGCACATCGAGGATGCGCGCCAGCGTTTGCGCCAACAGCGTCTTGCCGGAGCCGGTCGGCCCGATCAGCAGGATGTTGGACTTCGCGAGCTCGACATCGTTGTGCTTGGTCTGATGGTTGAGCCGCTTGTAGTGATTGTGAACGGCGACCGAGAGCACCTTCTTGGCGTGATCCTGACCGATCACGTAGTCATCGAGAACCTTGCGGATCTCCTTGGGCGTGGGGATGCCGTCGCGCGACTTCACCAGCGAGGATTTATTCTCCTCGCGAATGATGTCCATGCACAGTTCGACGCACTCGTCGCAGATGAAGACGGTCGGTCCGGCAATGAGCTTGCGCACCTCATGCTGGCTCTTGCCGCAGAACGAACAGTAGAGCGTGTTCTTGGAGTCGCTACTACCCACCTTGCTCATCTCAGAATCCCGACAAGATACGAGTCGTCACAGCCGTTACCCCCGCAGGCCAAACCCCGCTTACACACCATCGAGAGGGCCAACAGGCGCCCACGCGCCGGCGCGGAAGGTGTCAGCTCCCGCCTCATCAATTGTCAAGGAAGCTTCTGAGTATCCTTGACCGGCTCGGGTGCTTCAGCTTCCGTAGCGCCTTGGCCTCGATCTGGCGGATGCGCTCGCGCGTCACCGAGAACTGCTGGCCGACCTCCTCCAGCGTGTGGTCCTTGTTCATACCGATGCCGAAGCGCATGCGCAGAATACGCTCCTCGCGCGGTGTGACGGAAGCGAGCACGCGGGTCGTAGTCTCGCGCAAATTCGACTGGATGGCGGCGTCGAGCGGCAGGATCGCGTTCTTGTCCTCGATGAAATCGCCGAGGTGACTATCCTCCTCGTCGCCGATCGGCGTCTCCAGCGACAACGGCTCCTTGGCGACTTTCAGAACCTTCTGCACTTTCTCCAAAGGCATGCCGAGCTTCTCCGCGAGCTCCTCGGGGGTGGGCTCGCGGCCGATCTCGCTGAGCAGCTGCCGGCTCGTGCGTGCGACCTTGGAGATTGCTTCCATCATATGCACGGGGATGCGGATGGTGCGCGCCTGATCGGCGATCGAGCGCGTGATGGCCTGTCGGATCCACCAGGTGCCATAGGTTGAGAACTTGTAGCCGCGGCGGTAGTCGAACTTATCGACCGCTTTCATCAGGCCGATATTACCTTCCTGGATCAGGTCGAGGAACTGCAGGCCGCGGTTGGTGTATTTCTTGGCGATGGAGATCACGAGGCGCAGGTTCGCCTCCACCATCTCCTTCTTCGCCTGGCGGGCCTCGCGCTCGCCCTTCTGCACCATGTGCACGATCTTGCGGAACTCGCCGATCTCGAGCCCGGTCTCGCCGGCGAGCACCTGAATCTCGTGGCGGTGCTGCTTGACCTTGTCCTTGTCCCTGGCAACGAGGCTCTTCCAGCCCTTGGCGGAGAGTTTCGACACCCGGTTGAGCCAGCGCGGGTCGAGCTCGGAGCCCTGGTAGTTCCGCAGAAAATCCTCGCGCGAGACGCCGTGGCTCTCGGAGAGCCGCATCAGGCGGCCCTCGTAGCCGACGAGGCGCTTGTTGATGTCGTAGAGCTGCTCGACCAGGGCGTCGATGCGCGCCTGGTTGAGCCGCAGCGACTTCACCTCCGCGATGATGTCGTCCTTGAGCTTCTTGTAGCGGCGCTCCTGCGCGGGCGAGAGCGAATCGTTGCGCAGCTTGTTCTGGATGTCCTGGTCCTGCAGGCGGCGCAGCCGCTTGTAGGCATCAGCAATGTTGTCGAAAGTCTCGACCACCTTGGGCTTGAGCTCGGCCTCGATCGCGGCGAGCGAGAGCGAGTTCTCCATGTCGTCGTCGTCGAAATCGCCTTCGTTCGGCGGCGTCTCACCACCCTCGGCTTCCTCGCCGTTGGCGCGCTCGGACGCCGGCTTGAACGGGGTCGCGCTGGCGGGCGCCGCCGGCGGCGCCGGGGTCTGCGCCAACCCGCCGGGGGCCGGTGCCGCGCCGAGCGGCGGCGCGATCGGCTGGCCGTCGGGGCCGACCGGCGCCGGCATGGCCTTGGCGTCGGGGCCGGCATAGGTCGCTTCGAGGTCGATGATGTCTCGCAGGAACACCTTCCCCTCGTTGAGCTCATCGCGCCAGATGATGATGGCCTGGAACGTGAGCGGGCTCTCGCACAGGCCCGCGATCATCGCCTCGCGGCTGGCCTCGATGCGCTTGGCGATGGCGTTCTCGCCCTCGCGCGATAGGAGTTCCACCGAGCCCATCTCGCGCAGATACATGCGGACGGGATCGTCCGTACGCTCGGTCGGCTCCTTGGCCTCGGACTTGGCCGGGGCCTTTTGCTGGACTTCGACCAGCTCGCCGCCTTCGCTCTCGGGCTCCTCGTCGGCCTCCTCGCGCTGCTCCTCGCCCTCTTCGCTCGCCTCCTCGGTCTCGACGACGTTCACGCCCTTCTCGCTGAACATCGCGAGGACATCCTCGATCTGTTCGGAATTGACCTCTTTCGACAGCGAGTTGATCTGGCCATGGGTGACGTAGCCGCGCTTCTTGGCGGAGCGGATGAGCTTCTTGATGGCCGCGTCCGATAGGTCAAGCAGTGGGCTGTCCGGCGGGGTCTCGGGACCCTCCTTCTCCGGCACCTCTTCCTTCTGCGGCGTCACCTCGGTCTTGCTTGCCATGAGTCTCCACAGCCGGGGCTGTGCCCGCAACCGATCGCGATCCTGCGGCGTAGCCGATAGCCTAAAGGGGCGGCTGCGCCTACTTAATACTTCATCCGCAACAGAATCTTTGCAGTTTCGGACGCAAATGCCTCACTAAGTTTTCTCAGGCCGAGAAGGTTTGGGAAGGCACAGGGTGAATTTCTTCCGTGTTCGCCGAGGAGAGCGCATCAGTCCGCCAGGGGACAGAACCGACTTGAACCGCGACGACTTCAGACGCTCAAGCCCCAGATTTCGTCCGCGTACTCTCGGACGGTGCGGTCCGACGAGAACCACCCCATTCGTGCGGTGTTCGTGATGCTCGCACGCCACCATAAATCGGGTTGATTCCACAAGGCATCGACGGCGCGCTGAGCGTTCCAATAAGCATCGAAGTCGGCCGCAACCATAAACTGGTCATAATTCAACAATTCGTCGACCAGGACACGAAATCGATCGGGCTCGTCGGGCGAGAACATCCCCGATGCGACGCTGTCGAGGACATCCCTAAGCAGCGACGAAGCTTTCACTGCATCGCGGCCGCTAAACCGCGATCGGCGTTTCTCCTCGACCTCGATTGCGGTCAATCCGAAAATGAAAAAATTCTCCGCTCCCACCCGTTCGCGTATCTCCACATTGCGCCATCGAGCGTGCCGATCGTGAGTGCGCCATTTAAGGCGAGTTTCATACTGCCGGTTCCGGAAGCTTCCATTCCGGCAGTCGAAATCTGCTCCGAGAGGTCAGCCGCGGGAATGATTTGCTCCGCAAGGCTGACACTGTAATTCGGCAGAAAAAGAACTTTGAGCCGGTGCCCGACGGTCTCGTCTGAATTGACGATGCGTCCGACGTCGTGCGCCAATTTTATGAGGAGCTTCGCGCGAGTGTAGTCGGGGGCCGCCTTTCCGGCGAAAATCTTGACGCGCGGCGTCCAATTTCCTGGATGAGCACGAATGATTTTGAAGAGCGCAATTGTTTCCAGAATATTGAGCAGCTGACGTTTGTATTGATGAATGCGTTTGATATGCACATCGAACATGGCCGACGGTTCGACTCGAATCCCGGTCAGGTCCCACACGCATCGGGCCAAAGCCAACTTGTTCCGCTGGCGCATTTCGAGGAACCGACGGACAAACGCGCAATCACTCGCAAGAGGCTCGAGCTCTTTCAGCGCTTCGGTATCGTCGAGTACCCGTTTGCCGAGAACGTCAATCAATAATGATGTGAGCTCTGGATTGGCTTGGTATAGCCACGGCCGGAAACTGATTCCATTCGTCTTGTTGACGAGTCGCCCAGTGTCCCTACCGGAAACCCCATCCGGCTAGCGAGCAGACGGCGAATCGGGTGATGTTCGTGCCCGATGATCGATTTTCTCATGTTGCTGGCATGTGTGCTGACCAGGCTCTTCCGATCGAGGGCACGGCTTGAGGCGGAGATCCTTGTTCTGCGCCATCAGCTCAACATTCTGCAGCGCAAATCGACCGAAAGAGCGGCCTTCAAGAGCATCGATCGCTTGGTGTTTGCTGGGCTGTATCGTCTTGTTCCTGGCGTGCTGGATGCCCTGAAAATTCTCAAACCGGAGACGGTGATCCGTTGGCACCGGGCCGGATTCCGAGCCTATTGGCGGTGGAAATCGAGATCGCGCGGTGGCCGACCAAAGACTCTGCTGGAGGTTCGTCAGCTCATTCGAGACATGAGTATTGTGAACCCGCTTTGGGGTGCACCGCGGATTCATGGCGAACTGCTCAAGCTCGGCATCGATGTCGGGCAAACCACCGTTGCCAAGTACATGGCGCGAGGAAGACGTCCGCCATCTCAAGGATGGAAGACGTTTCTTCGAAATCACGCGGACGGCATCGCGTCGATGGATTTGTTCGTGGTCCCCACGATCTCGTTCCGGCTGTTGTATGGATTTCTGGTCCTGCGGCATTCCCGCCGTGAGATTCTGTGGCTGGGCGTGACCGCGCATCCGAGCGGCCAATGGATTGCGCGTCAACTCTCCGAGGCATACGGCTGGCAACAGGCGCCGCAATATATCGTTCGCGATCGGGATTGTGTCTATGGCGATGTCTTTATCCGTCGCGTTCGCGCGATGGGCATTCGGGACCGGCCGATCGCACCACGATCGCCATGGCAGAACGGACATGCGGAGAGGCTCATCGGTTCGATCCGACGGGATTGTCTTGACCATGTCGTTGTCTTCGGCGAACGGCATCTTCGCCACCTGCTGGGATCGTACCAAAAATATTACAATGATGCTCGCACGCACTTATCGCTGAACAAGGATGCACCAGCGTCGCGTGCTGTGCAGGCCGTTGGCCGTATCGTGCCCACCGCACACCTCGGAGGTTTGCACCATCAATACGTCCGGATTTGATTTCCGATAAGGACACGGAATAGTCGGAGGTGGGCGAGGCCGGAGACTTCTCGTCTTTTCGCGCACAACTACTGGGAGAGCGATCGGCACCCCGGTTGGCTCTCTTCTATCACGCACACAGCCAGGCAAACTCGATATTGAGCAGCAGCCCCGATTAGTTGACAAGCGAATCGCGCTTTTGCCCCTCCGCTGCGTTCACAGGGCGCGGAGAAGGCGGCAACTGCAGCACGGTTGCGCGCTGGCCTTCGCCCAGCCGGGTGAGCAGCACGGTCTCCCCGTCGGGGAACTCTAGCGCATCGTGATGCACGCTCGGCTTGCCTATGTTGATCTGCCGGAACTGAGCCACCTTCTCCCCGAGTTTCATGTTCGGGAAAAGACTAAGAGTGCGCTCGTACTCGACTTCCTTCGCAAACGCGACCTCCATGCCGGGAAGAAGGCACACAGCCACGTTCGGCTCTCCGATTGCGGCGAATCCTCGCGTGATGGAGTTGTTGAACTTGTCGTTACCAGCTCGTCTCCGACCTTCGCGGCGCGGGATGCGACGAGCTGCAGACTGTAGCCACCATTGAAGGCACTCCTTTCGCCCGACATGCGTCGGAGCGGGGGCAAGGGACGCTCGAAGGGGTCCCGGTCAATAAGTTGGATGGAATGCCTGTCCGTCGTCAGAGATTTTGAGACAGGAGGCATCCTAATCTAAGGGAGATTCTGGCGCATCCGGTTTGATTTTAGGCTGCGTGAGTTTTGTGATGCAAGCGTCGGTGTTGGATGGTTTTGCGTTTGATCCTTTCTCTTTCCAGCAGGATGGTTTGACCGCGCCCGAAGTAGACGTCGGCCGGCGTCAGATTGTCGATGCTCTCGTGGTAGCGCAGGTGATTGTAGTGGGCGACGAAGGCTTCGATCCGAGCCTCGAGCTCGCCGGGCAAATAGTAGTTCTCCAGCAGGATGCGGTTCTTGAGCGTCAGATGCCAGCGCTCGATCTTCCCCTGTGTCATCGGATGATAGGGCGCGCCGCGGATATGCGGCATGTCTTGTTTGTCGAGCCATGCCGCCAACTCCACCGAGACGTAGCTCGGGCCGTTGTCGGATAGCAGACGAGGCCGATGTGCCACGTTGATTTGGTCCAACCCCGATGCCTGCAGAGCCAACTCCAGGGTGTCGGTGACATCCTCGGCTTTCATCTTGGTGCAGAGCTTCCAGGCAACGATGTAGCGAGAGAAGTCGTCAAGAACCGTCGACAAGTAGAACCAACCCCAGCCGGTCACCTTCAGATAAGTGAAGTCGGTCTGCCAAAGCTGGTTTGGCGCCGTAGTCTTGTCCTTGAACTCGTCGGCGGCCTTCATCACGATGAAGGCCGGACTGGTGATCAGGTCGTGGGTCTTGAGCAGGCGATACACCGAGGCTTCCGACACGAAGTAGCGCTCGGCATCGGTAAAGCGCACGGCCAGTTCACGGGGCGAGAGCTCCGGCTCGTCGAGGGCCAATGTGACGATCCGCGCGCGGACGTCATCGGGGATGCGGTTCCACACCCGATCAGGCCGAGGGCTGCGATCGTCCAGCGCCTCTGGCCCTCTGTCTGATAAAGATCGCACCATCGATAAAACGTGGATCTCGGGATTCCGATCTGCTCCAGCACCCGCCGAACCGGCAGATGGGATTGCTCCACGAGCCGGATGATCTCCAGCTTTTCTGAGGCCGGATATCTCATTCGCCGTCCTCCCCATCCGCCGTCACGCTTTTTTTGAGAAGACGGTTCTCCAGGGTCAGATCGGCGACCACCTCCTTGAGCGCCGTGGACTCACGCCGAAGATCGTGGACCTCGTCCGAGGTGGCGGCCCGGGCTGTATCGCCAGCCAGGCGCTTCTTTCCAGCCTCCAGAAAGTCTTTCGACCTAAGCGCTGTCGGCGAACACTTCCGCCGACGTGTTGCCCTTGTTCAAGAGCCCATCCAGCTTCTGGCTGTCGTGGACCGACGACATCGGTTACCTCGTAGCGCCGGATCAGCTTGTACTTGGCGTCCGCGTTCACATGGTTCTTGTAGCCGAAGAAGCTGCGGTCATGCTTCTTGGTCCAGCGCGCATCGCGGTCCTTCTGCCGCAACTTGGCGAGCTTCTGCTTCCACCCTGCTGGTGTGCGGCCAGCCCGCAGCTGGTCGTTCTCGTCACGACTGTTCCGCTGCGTCGGCACCGGCACGATACTGGCGTCGATGATCTGCCCGCCACGCGCGATGTAGCCCTTCGCCGCAAGATGCTGGTCAAAACGCTCAAACAGCTTTTCAATCAGCCCGGCCTTGGCCAGCTTCTCGCGGAACAGCCAGAGCGTCGTGGCGTCCGGAATGCTGTCCTCGATCCCAAGCCCCAGAAAGCGCGAGAACGACAGCCGGTCGCGCACCTGATATTCCACCTGCTCGTCCGATAGATTGTTAAGCGCTTGCAGAACCAACATCCTAAACATCAAAATGGCATCAAACGGCTTCCGGCCGGCGCTGCTCTTCTTGAGCTCGTCCGGCGTGAGCACCACCGCTTCGATCTCGGCGCGAAAGCTCTCCCACGGTACGAGACGATCGATGGCTTCGAGCGGATCGCCCTTCGCTGACAAGGCTTCCAAGCGCTTATCGGCATCGAAAAATCCCAGCTGAGCCATCGTCCCCTCCGCGAATCAAAATCTCACGCATGAGATTCGCACAGCTCGGGAGAAGGAACTATTTTTAGAGGCGCCCATATGTGACTGCTTCAAGTTGAATTTGGGTTCGTTCTGCCATTTTACAGAAGAGCAAACAATCCGCGGCGAACTCATCCACATCGACATCAAAAAACTTGGCAGGTTCAACCACGTAGGACATCACATGACCGGCGATCGCAGGGGGCAGAGCAACAGCCGGGGCGTGGGGTGGGAGTACGTCCACGTCTGCATCGACGATGCCTCTCGCGTCGCCTATGCCGAGATCAAGAAGAGTGAGCGCAAGGCGAGCGCTGTCGCCTTCCTGAAAGCGGCAGTGATCTACTACGCCAAGCTCGGCGTCAGCATTCAGCGCGTCATAACCGACAACGGGTCTTGCTACACATCTCGCGCCTTCGGCCGAGCCTGCAAGCGGCTCGGTCTCAAGCACATCCGAACCAGACCCTATACGCCGAAAACCAATGGCAAGGCTTTATCCAAACAGCACTCCGCGAATGGGCCTACGCCAAGGCCTACCTTCCAAAGCTGGTCCCGCTTGCCGGCGAAGACATATTCGCGCAGTTTTTCGTACTCCAGTTTATAAGCTTCCCTCTCAGTTAGAGCCGAAGACGGGCGTGGCCGTCGCCCGCTCTAGGGGCTCTAAAGATTATCTAGTAGATCGACTTTAACGCTTGTTTCCCGCGTTTGACACCGGCGAGGACGCGGTTGGGATCTGCGGTCCAGATGAAGGGTTTTGGTTCGGCATTGGTTTCCAGGACGAAGCGGTTGATGGCGTCCTTGAGATCGCCGACGGATCGGATATCGGCGACCAGGTTCCCAAAGCACGATTGCGCCCGCTACGCCGGCGCACCTGCAGTCGTTCCTCGCAGTACAGCCGGCGGAGCTTTTTGTGGTTCATAGCGATGAGGCACCGGCCGCGGCATCGCGGCTAGCGCGCCGGCAATAAGCTGCGGCTGTGTACATCGTCGGCATCCCAATGATTGTGCTTAGAATGCTGCTCGTGTTCTCAATCGTGGCGTACGATACAGTAGGGCGTTGGTTTAGGAAGTCGTCGGCACGCTCCTAGGCGCCCACCGATACGCCGGCCCCTGCTGCACCGCACTCCAACCTCATTGCCGCCGCCCGGCGTCAGCCCTAGCTTGCGGGCACGAGGGTGAGTGAAGGCAAACTCCACCGCGCTCCAAGAAGGTTAGGCGCCGATTCCAAGCGGCGTCGGGCTTGCGCCCAGGGGAGGATGCTCCAGCTATTGTACATCACGCTGAACCTGTTCTGCGCCGGCTTGCTCTAGTCCGAGTCTGTAGCCGAACCTCTGGGCCATACCAGACAACTAGCGCGTACGACTTGGCCATCAGCCTCACCTCAGAAAACTTACCTAGCGACGCACCAAGACGAAGGGGCCGGGCGTGCGGCTGAGAGAGTACGCAAAAGCTCGGAGGGTTCCCAGCACTGCCGCATGCCAGTCCGTTATTTGCGTAGGATAAAGATCGCGTGACGCCGTTCCGCAACCTCGAATGAGGTCGAGCGGAACCGCAGTAGTAGGATAGTTCGATGCCCAGGCTTAAGACCACAGGTCCCAGCCCGATCGACATTCACGTCGGCAGCCGGCTGCGCATGCGGCGTAGAATGGTTGGTATTAGTCAGGAAAAGCTGGGCGAAGCACTTGGCCTGACCTTTCAGCAGATACAAAAGTACGAGAAAGGCTTCAACCGAATTGGCGCCAGTCGGCTTCAGCAGGCCGCCGTTATCCTCGGCGTGCCGGTGTCGTTCTTTTTCGAAGGTGGGGCCGACGGACCTTTCGAGTCGGACGGTAGTGCCCCTTCGCCCGCCTACCTCGACGATTTCGTTTCAAGTGAGGATGGGCTACGGCTCGCCAAGGCGTTCATGCAAATACCACGATCCGCATTACGCCTGCGCATTGTTGCGCTCGTGAACGAACTCGCGGGCGAGGATGGTGGGTAGCTAATCGCGTTTTTCCTACACGGTTCGGCAGGCTAGCGGTTCACTAGGCAGGTAGCGGCAACCACTCCATACCAATCCTGGTATGCAACCATACGGAAGAGGAATTTTCGCGGCATCGGCTTCTCTAGTACAACCGCGGGTGGGTCGGCCCTCGATTTGGCAACGCACCAGGAGTTGCCAATGCGACGCTTTCCAACTCCTTGGCTTGTAGAAAAAATTCCAGGTGGTTATACGGTTCGAGATTCGACGGACCGAGTGCTCGTGCGGGTCTATGGGCAGGATGAACCCATTGAAGGTGGTGTCGCCGCCATCACCTTGGAGGAGGCGGAAGAGATGGCGTTGACCATCGCCATGCTTCCCCAAACCCTAAGTGAGAGCGAAAAACTTCACCTACGCCTAGAAGGCGGGCCATTGTAACGGCGCGCTACCCGCGCCCCCAAATCCGCAGCGATCGGCTGGCACGCTTAGTCGTACTTTAGCCGCGCCTCACCGCGGGGCTTTTCTTTTACCGATTGAAACCGTCGGCTGGCAACGATGGCGCGTCGGGCGAGACATCCCCGTCCGATCCTTAGCAAGCGCAAAACCCCGGCCGTCTGACCTGCGGCCGGGGTTTTCTATAGCCAGGACATTCCGCGAACTGACCGCAAGATTCCTACGACACAGCAATTTTCGCGCTGCGGGCGAGGACTATCACAGAGAGCGAAGCGCGGATCCGATGGTCACGTCCTGATCGCCGGGATGGGGCGACGGACCGGCCTCGATACGAACTGCGGCGCGTGCAACCAATTCGCCCCGGATACGAATAGGCGCTCCGGACGACGATTTCCGGAGCGACGCGATCTGCGGGCGAGCCTCCCTGATCTGCCGGTCCTTGACGACGAATACACGGTCTGCCCGCCGGATCAGCGCGGGCCGATGGGCCACGACGATCCGCGTGATCGGCATCTGCGAAACAAGATCCGCGATGGTCTCTTCCGTGGCCTCGTCGAGATTGGCGGTGCCCTCGTCGAGTACGAGAACCGGAAGGGTTACAGGTCAACGATAGCACAGTCGTACCGGCGTGCAGCTAGGCAAGAAGGGCCCCACGGCCCGGCAGTCTCGATCTCGGCCATGTGGCTCAACCGGTCGGGGGCCGCTCCCCACCGCTAATACGACGGCGTCGGCGACGACGCTCACGACGTGGCTGAGTTCCGACTGTGATAGTCTCCGCGCCGGGGTGGCATTGCCGAGCAGCAGGGTCGATGGAGGTGCAGCCGCCTTGGCCGTGGTCACCTATACGCCTGCAGCTGCCTTTGCATGTCGCCTGAGACAATGGTTACGCAGTGGGCGCTGCGCAGCCCGCCTTGCGGCTTCCGCGAATTTTAATCGATCCCCGCAGCGCCGGCTTGGTGCCTCCTTGGTGCGCGTAGCCACGGATGCCGGCGCGCTCCAGAGCGGCCTTGGCGATCATCGTAATCGCACAACCGGATGCAAAGCCGACGTTGGGTGCCAAGGAGCGGAGAAACAGCCGGCGACACGACGACGTCGGCCGGCCATCACGCAAGTAGCTCGTTGAGCGCATCTTTTCCGGCCCGCCTAGCCGCCGCCGTATTGTCGAAATGGATCGAGGATTGTTTGATCGGGTTGGCGTTTCCAGCGCGGTAAAATGCCTGGCTCGCGACTTCGAACGCTACGCTACGACCGTTGCCGCATTCATCCGCCTCGCCATGATCCGAATCATGCTCAGGCGACTTGCTGCAAAAGAGGTGGTCCCGGTTGTCTGAACAGAATTTCCGCGTCGATAAGTGGAGCCTCTGCAGGGGTTAGGCTGCCAAGCGGAGGGGCAACGGCGTGAAGTAGGCTTGATCGGGTGTCATGCCGTCAAGGCTCGAATGTGGCCGCCGGCCGTTATAAAAGTCTAGGTAGCGGCCGATCGAAGCGCGGGCGTCGCTGACGCCTTCGTAGGCCCGCAGATACACCTCCTCGTATTTGACGCTGCGCCACAGCCGCTCGACAAAGACATTGTCGCGCCAAGCCCCTTTGCCGTCCATGCTGATCGCAATGCCGCTGTTGGCGAGCACGCCAGTGAAGGTCGAGCCGGTGAACTGCGAGCCCTGGTCCGTATTGAAGATCTCCGGCTTGCCGTGATGGGCCATCGCATCCTCCAGCGTCTCGACGCAGAATGCCGCTTCCATCGTGATCGACAGCCGCCACGACAGTACGCGACGGCTGAACCAATCGAGCACGACAGCCAGGTAGACGAAGCCACGCGCCATCGGGATGTAGGTTATGTCCATCGCCCACACCTGGTTCGGCCGTGTGATCTCCATCCCGCACAGCAGATACGGATAGATCTTGTGCCCCGGCTCGGGCTTCGTCGTCCGCGGACGGCGATAGAGAGCCTCTATCCCCATCCGCTTCATCAGCGTCTTCACGTGACGACGGCCAGTCTTGCACCCCTCGGCAGCCAGCAGGCCTCGCAACATCCGGCTCCCGGCGAAGGGGAACTCCAGATGCAGTCGGTCAAGGCGCCGCATGATCGCAAGGTCGGCTTCCGGCACCGGGCGCGGCAGGTAATAGACGCTACCCCGGCTAATGTTCAGCGCCCGCGCCTGCCTGGTGATCGGCAGATCGTGCGTGCGGTCGATCATCGCTTTGCGCTCAGCAGGCCGGCTTTGCTGAGCGCTCCTTCCAAAAAATCGTTCTCCAGCGTCAGCTCTCCGATCTTGGCATGCAACGACTTCACATCGACGGCCGGCTGCGCGGTTCCGTTGCCGCCACCGGGACCGAAAACATCGGCAGCCCCGCCCTCGAGCTGCGCTTTCCACGATGTGATCTGATTGGGGTGAACGTCGAACTGTTCCGCAAGCTGTGACAGTGTTCGATCGCCCTTGATGGCCGCAAGTGCCACCTTCGCTTTGAAGGCCGGTGTGTGGTTCCGACGAGGTCGTCTGTTCATTGTCTCTCCTGATTCGCGGGGCACAGCGTGCCCGCTGTCAGGCAGAAACTCCACTTATCGCCCTGTTCAGATTCTCGAGGCCGGCTCTAAATGCCTCGCCATGAATCCGAACTTCCCGGATGGGCTCTCAGCCGGCAGGTTGAACTACCAGTGTTTTATGATCGCTAGCTCGACTTTAGAGCGCGCCGCTTTGAATCGGGAGAGAGTCCTACAATGCATCCGTGAGCCCGCCATCAGTCATGGCTTCAATCCGGCTGTGGCCAGCCACTGGGCTAATGCGAACGCCCCTTAACCCTGACTGGATCTGACGGCGCCTGTCGGCTGTCCCACCTCGCTGCTATCGCATATTCAACACAAAACTCCACTACTCCGTCGCTCTCGTGGAATGCACATTCGTATGGGGGTGCACCGTGGCGCGAAAGATTGCCGATGTATTACTTCAGCTATTCGTTCTGGGGATCACTGGTTTTCTCCTTTTCGTTCTTGTCGATTTGCGGGGCCGCTACGATCAGAAAATCGCCGCACCGGGTTTCAATCGCACAGACGCGCGGAACTTGGCCTTGATGCCCGGTCCAAGCCATGCAGCGGCCGGGGCTGAGCACGCCCGACACGCGGTGGGACGCTCGGGACAACCTACGCCCCCGGAAGTCTTGCAGGAATTGGCACAACCGGTCAGCACCGCGGCTACGGGAAACACCAATCAAGGCATGTCGGTGGCACTATCTGCGGACGGGAGTACCGCTATTGTCGGCGGGCCTGGCCCGAACAATGTAGATCGCGACCGCTCGCCTTCTATCGGGCCAGCCGGGGCGGCATGGATATTCATTCGCCGCGGTGGTGTGTGGGCACAGCAGGGCGGTAAACTGGTTGGCGCGACGGACGCACCTGGAGGGGGGTTGTTTTCCCAAGGTGCCGCCGTGGCGCTCTCCGCTGACGGCAACACCGCTATTGTCGGCGGGCCTAGCGACAATAGAGCCACTGGTGCCGCCTGGGTGTTCGTCCGCAGCGGCAGTGCTTGGGAGCAGCAAGGCGACAAGTTGGTCGGCACCAGCGCTCATCGCGCGATTGAATCAGGCTTACCGCTCGGCCAGGGCACGTCGGTCGCGCTGTCCGCCGACGGCGACACCGCTATTGTGGGTGGGTGGCGGGCGGAGGGAGCGTGGGTGTTTACCCGCAGTCGTGGTATCTGGTCGCAGCAAGGCAAGCAGCTCGTTGGCTCGGGTGCCGTTGGAATGGCCCGCCAAGGTGCCTCTGTCGCACTGTCCGCCGATGGTAACACCGCTATTGTGGGGGGCTGGTCTGACCATGACAGGACCGGCGCAGTGTGGGTGTTCACCCGCAGTCGTGGTAGCTGGTCGCAGCAAGGCAAGAAGCTCGTCGGCTCGGGCGCTGTGGGAGCCGCCAGCCAAGGCATGTCGATCGCGCTGTCGGCCGACGGCAACACCGCACTCATCGGGGGGCCAAGTGACAGTCCGTGGGATCGATCGGTGCCCTTTGGTCTCGGACCGGCGGGCGCAGTATGGGTATTCATCCGCAACGAGGGAGCCTGGACGCAGCAAGGCGAGAAGCTCGTCAGCGGCGGCGCTACGGGAACCGCTCGGCAAGGCATGTCCGTCGCCTTATCCGCTGACGGTAACATGGCGATAGTAGGAGGATTAACCGGGGACGGCGGTGCTGGCACCGCAACGGTGTTTACCCGCAATGGCACCGCTTGGACTCAAGGCGAGAAACTCGTCAGCACTGGCGCTGTGGGAAAGTTTTCACCCTCCGTTGCGGTTTCCGCTGATAGCGGTGTCGCCTTGGTCGGTGGGTCTAACGACAATGGAGGAATCGGTGCGACGTGGGCGTTCGCACAACGGGGCGGGCAGTGGACTCAGGAGCAAAAGTTGGTGGGCGCGGGCGAAGCTAGAAACCTCGCGTCCTCTGTTTCGCCGGCGTCTGATGCCGCCCTGTTGGGCGGGTCCGAAGATAGCGGGCGGTCGGGCGCCGCGGCGGACAGCCAAGACGGGGGTAGCCTTTACGTTGATTCTACTAAAACGCCACCTCCCGATTAGGTCCTATTTTTTGCCTTGGCTGGAAGACGTTGGCTGAGTCGGTGTGACCGCGGAGAGTGCCAGTTTCGAATCTGCGGCACCCCCAGCTCCAGCCGAGCCTCGCTCCGCCGTCCTTCGATCGTCCTGGTGTTTGCTATATTGTCGGCGGCAAATGACCACTCATCAATTCTCCGACCGCGAAAAGATCCGGCTTTCGATTAAGTTGAACCCGTTATGGTGGCTCGGCAACGATACCGAGCAAACGGTTGATCAAGCCGAATGGTACCACAAGGATTGGCCCGAGTGGCGTCGGTCACTTGGTTGGGCGCTGCGAAACCCATTGCAAAACTTCCGCGCCTTCGTCATCGGGGTGCAAGATCGCAATTACGAAGTGAGGTCGTTCACGGGGATCCTGACCCTCAAGTGGTGCAGCGAAACGACGCGGGCGAATACGGATATCAGGTGATAAAGCTGAAGTTCAAATACGGTATGCAGCTTCCGTTCGTGTCGTACAGCGGTAAGCGCATCGTCTGGTACGCAGGTTGGCAGCCCTCTTTGTTCTTTGGTCTCAAGTTTAACTTGCACAGCGAGAGAGAATTGAAATTCTCGGCCAATATGGAAGCGTGAGCATCAGCATACGGGTGGGCGCCACATTGCAACATGAGCTGCCAACCGCCAGCGAGGTCGTCGTCCAATTCATGCGGGGCGCATCCGGCGCCCGCACTGGGCACGCGCAGCCTGCAAGGCTCCTGCGCTATTGTCCTCCATGCGGGCTGCTGAAATTCTGAAATTTGCGATTTTCGGACCTGCATTGGAGCCTTGCAACCTCGACAGTATCCGTGGTGTGTGATTGATGGTTTTTCGGAGCGCCGAAATTTGATCTGGAGAAAAAAGGTTCGCCATTCTTCACGCAATAGCCGGCTGGGGTCAGAGAGCCGCTCGAGCGAACGCTGCACGCGCCAAATTCCGGGATTATCCATGCGACGGAAACGAGGTAGGTGGGCGACGGCGGCGTGCAAATAACCCGCCCGATTCCTGCCACAAACCGCGAAACGCTGGCCCGATTATTGCCACAAGTCGCGAAACCATAAACGATGCGGCGAAATACGAATGAAGCAGACGCACGCTAGAACGTGATCGCGCGAAGGTTTTCTTAAGCTCCTGATCAGACGTTTTGGGAGCTCGCCGATTTAAGGGGAATTGCCATGATTGATGCCCTGGCTATGGCGCTTGCGGCTGTCGCGATGGGAATACCGGCAATCATCACGGCCGCGGCGCTCGGCTCAAAGCTGGGACTGCATTGGTAGCGGGCGCAGACGCTGATGTCGTTGACATCGATAGAATACGGAACCGACTCATGCCGGGGACTGTGAGCGGATTTCGGCTCGCCATTTCGGTTGACGGCGCACCGGCGGCGGCTGCCTCGCCGTCGTCGCGAGCAGTGCCACCATCGTGGTAAGAATCTTCGCCCGGGGTGGCGAGCGTCGGCAAGACATGTATGAAGCGTCGTCCCCACTGCCGCGTAACGACCACGACTGAGCTGAATGAAAGGGTCTCGCGCGGTTCGGGGCCCAGCCCAGCGAGCCGGACTTCAAAAATTCCAGTGTGGCCACCTATCGATGCGCGGAATGCGGTCTGCTGGATCGCGCGCGGATTTAATAGCGGCACTCCGCTGCCCCAAGAAAGCCCTGCGGGGCTGGGTGCTGCTTCCAACAGGGTGTGGGGATCCGTCAACCCCACCTGGTCCTGCGGCGGGATCATGTGCTTTGCGCACCTTGAAAAAATCTATTTTGGTCCACCGTTTTGTCATGGCATGGGCATCGCCCAAACAAAGTCTGGGTTGCCACTGTAGCTCTTCGGTTATTGGGGTGGAGGGGGACAATGGGCCAATTCAGCGTTGGCGAAGTGGTGACCTGCATTCCGCATTTGATTTGTCGATCTGCGGCTCCGGGCGACTACAAGATTGTAGGTGAGATGCCGGTTCGGGATGGCGATCACATGTACAGGATCAAGAGCCCACTCGAAGAACACGAGCGCGTTGTAAGCGAGAGCCTGATCGTCAGATCGGAGAGATGTTTTCCCGATCGCGTCGCGACTCTTGCGCAGAGTTCCCGTCGGGGTTCGATAACGCTTCCTACCCTCAGAATTGCCTTCGACGAGCCCGATCGTTGGAGCCCCGCATAACTGCGGAGCAATTCGGAAAAGTCCCCTGGCAGATTTCGGCACGCTACAAATCAGGGGATGCGTGCCGTCGCGACTCCAAGCGAGAGGGCCCTAGTCATGCATCAGCGTGCCAATGACACAGCCGAACAAGTGCTCAAATTTGTGCCCACAGAAAAGGCGCAGACTAAAGTCGCGCAAGTAGATGACGCGGGACAAGCCATCGTTGCCCAAATTCGAGCGGCCGCCGACCTGGCAAAAGAAGACTGCGATCGCGCTATGAGTTTTGCACTGGGGTGCGGCACGGATAATTGAGACACCCGGCTGAGGTAAATTGAACCTCAACCGGAGTGTCAGACATGACGAATGATGACGGGCGCAAGCCCGAAGGGGCGCCGGAGCGCTCCCCCAAAGCTGGCGCAGGCGCCCCTTCGGGCGTTGAAGGGAATGGGCCGAAGCGTTTTTCCGTTAGGCGTAAGTTGGCGGTCGTGGCGCGGTTGTTGCGCGGCGAGCCGTTGGAACTGGTGGCCCGGGAGACGAATGTCTCCGTCGCCAAGCTGACCGAATGGCGCGACCGCGCGCTTTCTGGAGCAGCAACAGCCCTGAAAGAGCGCGAACGTGATGACCGCGACGATGAGATCGCCCGGCTGAAATCGAAGGTGGGCGAGATCACCATGGACAACGAGCTGCTCTACAGCAAGATCGCGGCGATGGAGGGCAAGCGCCCTTTGGCGCACAGGAGGTCGAGACGATGAGCCAGACGCTCTCGCCCTCCGTTGCTCGCTGTTATGGTCTGGCGCGTGTTGCGCGTGTGTGGAGTATCTCGCGCGCCAGCGCCTATCGCGCTCTCAAAGAGACGCAGCCGAACACGCCACCGCGTCGCCCTGGTCCGGTCGGCGCATGTTCGGACGCCGAATTGGCAGATCATATCCGCCGTCAAATAGCCGCCTCCCGCCTGCACGGCGAAGGCTACCGCAAGTTATGGGCGCGATTGCGCTTTGCTGGGGTTCGCGCGAGCCCCCGCCGTGTGCGACGGGTGATGCGGGAGAACGGCTTGCTCGCGCCGCATCGCGTTGGACGCACCGAGACCAAGCCGCACGATGGAATGATCATCACCGACAAGGTCAATGAAATGTGGGGCACCGACATGACGCAGACGATCACCGTCCGGGAAGGCCGGGCCAATGTCTTCGTCACCGTCGAACACGCCAACTCGGAAGTCGTCGGCATTCATGCATCGCGGTCGGCCAATCGCTTCGAGGCCCTGGAGCCGGTGCGGCAAGGCGTGCATCGCTGCTTCGGAGCTATCGCACCCGGGGTGGCGCGTGGATTGAAGCTGCGTCACGATCATGGCTCCAACTACATGTCCGGCGACTTCCAGGACGAAATCGAATGCCTGGGGATCGAAGCTTCGTCCTCCTTCGTGCGAGAGCCCGAGGGTAACGGCGTCGCAGAGCGCTTCATCCGAACCTTGAAGGAGAACCTGCTGTGGGTGAGGACCTTCGATACCATCGAAGAACTGCGAGCCGCGCTCATCAAGTTCGCCAGGCACTACAACGAAACTTGGCTCGTCGCCCGGCACGGCTATCGTACCCCAGCCCAAGTGCGGGCCGACCAATGCCGGCTTGATCAGAATGCAATGGCCGATCTAAAGTTGGCCGCCTGAATAGGCCCAGCCGGGTGTCTCAAAACCGGGCCGCAGTACACTATGAGTTTTGCACACAAGCTTTCCATGGAACTCAGAGCAGAGACCGAACGCACGAAATGAAGGCTGAGGTTGACCACTGGCGAGAACGAGCAGCCCGCGCGGAACAATGGCTTCGGACTATCCAGAAAGAAATTGGAGAGAAGCTTCTCTTGTCCCACCTCAGCGGGGACACGAATACGGCCTAGCGGGCTCGGACACCCGAAGAATTGCGAGGCGGACACGAGCTGGGACAAAATCGCGAAGCTTCCGCATTCGCGGGGTCGTTCTTGTTCCGCTTGACGTAAGCCTTGACATATTGCGCCGGCATCAGCCGCGCCTTATGGCCCAGCGCACGCAGCTCCAGCCCACTGGGCCCAAGCCGGGAGCAGGCCGCTGCAACGGGGATTGCGGTATCGGGAGACTCCCCGTCGGGGCCGCGTAGCCGGCATCTTTGAATTCCTGTGGAGCCTTACTCCGCGCACGCTTGCCTGGTCGGCAACCGCCGCCGCCGTTGCCATCTTGGTGCAAGCGGCCGTGATTGCCTCAGTCGTTGTTAAAGAGCAGGGCAGCCCAATTGGCTTGGCGCAGACAACCTTGGCGTAGGTGTCCCTGAAGGTCTGTTGGCAAACGCGCCCAACTCCCTTCACATTGCCGACATAGAACGTATCCTGGGCCCGTGCTCGCTTATCATCCAAGATCGGCGCGATTAGCTCGACGCTAATTGCCTGCGGCTTGCCGGTTCGCTTGTTGGCGCCGAGTTCAAACTAAACGCGCTGTCCGGGCAGATCAGCCACACCGGGCGCGATGTCGCGGATGTGGAAGAAATGCTGACCGCCGCCGTCTTCGGCTAAAAGCCATAAGCAGCATTCGCATTATGGTCTGCAACCTCTCCTCCTGGGAGGCCTGGTTGGCCGCCGTGATATCAGCCGGCCAAGGGCACGGCGGGGTTGCCTTTTTTGAATCCTCTGCGCCACCGACCTCTGCCCTGGCCGTGAACACAACGTCAACCAGGGGATATCAAAACTGATATCGAGACATGCCGAACTAAAATTATACCGTTATAAGGTTTTCACGTACCTGTGCATTTTGGACATACCTGCCCTTGGAGAGGCGGGTGCCAACCAGGAGGGTCAACATGCAGGCGTTACCGGCGCCGTGGTCCGTCGACAAGATTGCCGGCGGTTTTCGTGTTCGTGACGGAAATGGGAGGCCGATCGTGTGGGTCTATGGGCAGGAGAATCCCATCGTGTCTGATGCCATGACCTTAGGTGAAGCTAAGGAGGTGGCGCTGAGGATTGCAATGCTGCCAGAACTTCGACGCGAGAGCGAAGATTTCCACGTACAGGCCGCCGCGCTTCAGCAGGCTGCAGCTTAGGTCGGAGACTGATGTCACGCCGGTTTTCTTCGCGCGGGGTCGTCCGCGATGGAGACCTTGAGCTCTTGTGCCTTCGCTCGTGACCTGAGCCCCGAAGCCTCCTCCAAAAATGGGTAGAGTCCATCACCTGTGAGGGATGGACATGAAGCCGAGCCGGTTCACGGAAGAGCAGATCATCGGGATATTGCGGGAGCAGGAGGCCGGGGCAAAGACGGCCGACATGTGCCGCAAGCACGGCATCAGCAGTGCGACGTTCTACAAATGGAAGGCGAGGTACGGCGGTCTTGAAGTGTCGGACGCCAAGCGCCTGAAGGCTCTGGAAGACGAGAACGCCAAACTCAAGAAGCTACTTGCTGAGGCGATGCTCGACAACGCGATGCTGAAGGATATCGCCTCAAAAAAATGGTGACGCCCGCCGCCAGGCGAGAGGCCGTCGCTTACCTTCGGGTCACGTATGAGGTCAGCGAGCGGCGGGCGTGTTCGGCGCTCGGAGCCGATCGCACATCGGTCCGTTACCGCAGCAGCCGGCGGGACGATGCGCTGGTGCGAGCGCGCCTGCGCGAGTTGGCCGCCATTCGCCGGCGGTTCGGCTACCGACGGCTCCATATCCTGCTCAGGCGCGAGGGCATCGCCATGAACCACAAGAAGCTCCGCCGGCTGTACCGCGAGGAACGGCTGCAGGTGCGCCGGCGTAGCGGGCGCAAGCGCGCTTTGGGAACCAGGGCGCCGACAACGATCCCCCAGGGCGCCAATCAGCGCTGGAGCCTGGACTTCTTGTCCGATGGGCTGGCCGACGGCCGCCGCTTCCGCATCCTGGCGATCGTCGACGACTTCACGCGGGAGTGCCTGGCGTTGGTTGCCGATACCTCGTTGCCTGGTCTTCGGGTCGTGCGCGAGCTCGATGCCCTCATCATAGCCCGCGGCCGACCTGCCATGATCGTCTCGGATAACGGCACGGAGCTGACCAGCACGGCGGTCCTGCGCTGGTCGCAAGAGCGGCAGATCGAGTGGCACTACATCGCGCCCGGAAAACCGCAGCAGAACGCTTTCATCGAAAGCTTCAACGGCCGCCTGCGTGACGAGTTATTAAACGAGACGCTGTTCGGTTCGCTCAGCCATGCGCGAGAGGCTCTGGCCATTTGGAAGAATGACTACAACACCGTTCGACCGCACAGCGCACTCGGTAATCTGCCGCCAGCCGCCTACGCCGAAATCACAGCTCCTGGAATGCAACGGGACGGGGCGCTTCCGCTATGCGGGAGCTCCGCGCGCCGTCCCGTTGCATCACCGAGCCATCAGGGCTCAAATGAAGCCAGGACTTCTACTCATCGGCGGATGAAGCTTGGGGCTCGGGTCACTCGAACTTCCGTTTCGGATCGGTGGAGAAAGCCCGCCACTCTATCGACGGGCATGCCATGCCGAAGCGTATCGACGAGAAAAAACAAGTCAGCGTTGTTCCACTCCAAATCGAAATTTTCCATGCCTAACCCCGATTTGTCTTCCTCCCGCTAGAGCCTTCTTACCGTGCAAGAAAAATATTTAGTAATAGTTATTTCCTATGGGAGTATGATCTGTTTACAAATCTGGTTGTCTGGATCTGCCCAATAACATTATCAGCGCTGACGTGCCAACTTGACGCAGCGTGCATTCTTGGTAGCAACAACGCTGTACCCCGTCCACACCTCCGCCATCACGCGGTGAGTGCAGGCGGCGGCGTTGCGCTTTGCCCGCAGCGGGACGACTTCAGGCTTCGCGCAGATCAGGGCGCCTTCGATGGCGCCGGAATCTTGTCATCGGTTACGCCGAGCTTGGAATAAAGCTCGGCTCTTTCGGGTTTGTTCGCCTTCGCCGCCGGCCTGGCGGTTGATAGCTTCATCTGCGACCGAGATCGCGTCTTTGGCTTTATTGGTGTTGCGTGCGAGCGCCGGTCGACCCGATCGTAGCAGCTGGAAACTGCTCCTCGGAAAGCGTCTTGAGGGACTGCGGTGTCTATTAACAAACGAGACAACATGCGCCTACTTCGGTTAGCGACCCTGATGGCGGGAGTGGTTGTCAGCGCGGTCGTGGGTTCGTTCGCGGGACAACGGGCGCTTGCCGAGCCAGAACCTGTAACTCAGGAAGCGGAAAATCTTTCTTCGGAAATCTGTTACGCGGAGACTTTCTCGTCGTCGGGCGACAGCTCGTGCCCGATGCGTGAAAGAGAGATGGACGAGACGGCGCGAGCGCGCGCCTATCTCATTGCGACCGCCTCGCCGGGTTACACCATGACCCGGCAAGGGCCCGAACGTGCGATCGGGCTGCTGCATCCGGCATTCGTCAATCGGCTGGCGGCCGCCATTGCTGAGGCGAGAGGAGCCGGGCTGCCATTGGCCGGAATTTTCTCGGCTTATCGGCCACCTGCGTTCGGCATCGGAGGCTTCGCCGACAAATTCCATTCGCTCCATACCTATGGGCTCGCCGTCGACGTTACCGGGATCGGCGCACCTGGCACACCTAGCGCCCTGCTGTGGCACGAGATCGCGGCGCGATACGGCGTGATCTGCCCGTACGGACCGCACAACCTGCTAGAATGGAATCACTGCCAGCCGACGTGGGTGAAAATCTCCTCCCCGACAATCCGCTGCGCGACACCGTGACAGCGGATGGACCCATCAGCCTCGAAGGCATGTTTGAAGTCGGTTATTCGCTGATTGCAGCTTCGGGGACCGTAGGTGCGTCGAGCGTAGATCCGCCTGCGCATTTTTTCACGCGACAAAAAGCGCGGACTGGGATGTCCCTCGATCCGGGTATGAAAACCGCCAATAATCGAACAATTCCCAAGACTGCTCTCTCCGTTTTAAACAGTGACGCTAAGCGATGGCCGCCACTCTCAGCGGGCAAGGTAGGTTGGGCGAAAGGAGTTCCTCGCATCGCTAAGCTTGAGGACGAGGCGCGAAGGCCGGGCTCCCGAGGCGCGAACCGCATATTGTCACATCCGAGTTTGATTTCGATCCCGCCAGTCCTTTCGGAATATAGCGTTGGCCGAAGTGTGATCTCGAGCGCACACAACGATGTAGAGCGTCTGCGCCAACCACGTTCAAACCCAAAAGTTCCGATCAGCGCGGGGCTTGCGAAGACCTGTCGTGCACTGGCGACAAGGCGCATCCGACGCAGCGTGCCGGTAGCGGAACGGGCTCTGCGCAGGCTCAACGGGAGTATTTCCAAGAGTGTGTTGCGGTGGCACCAAAAAAAGTATGATAGGTTCCGCACGCAGTATAGGGGTGGCTGAAGGCGCCGTTTCACACCTCACAACTAGTCGCTTTATCCAGCGCCGAAAGCGCGTGCGCCGGCTTCGACACACTCCCGTAGCTGTCCGCACGTGGAACACCAGTTACGATTAAGCGGACACGTCCCTGCCGTTCGCCAGCCGCCTCGATGTCTTTCAGCGTGTCTGGTTCCGTTCACCTGTCCGCCAATGAACGTGCCGGGATGGCGTCTGTTTCCCTAGGAGAAGGTAGACTTTCGGCTGAGCCAATCGGACGCTGCTGACGGGTACGCCGGGCGAGGAACCGCATTTACCAATAAGAGTTTGATCAGTCTTTTCAAAAAATTCGTCGTCGGCTTTTCAAACATGAAATACGTCCCGCGGCGATGACAAGACCTGTCACCAACATGACACCCATATATGCCCATGTGTGACCGACCAGACTAACGGCAAGTTTCGTAGCGGTCCAAGCCACAAAACTAAATGTTAGGAGGTGCGTGCAGTAGAGCGCATAGGAAATGTATCCCAAGAACACCACGCCACGAACAAAGAGGGTGTTTCTTGGGCCCGACATCGAAGACAGGGACACGCCGGCGACGATTAGTGCTGCGGCAATGCCGGCGCTGTATAGTCGAGAGAGCGAATTGATGGTTGCTGCAAGCCAGAAAAGACCGGCAAGACTCAAACTGATTGCGGCCCACATCGAGAGCCGAGCGCCCCCTCGATGGACCAGCGCGATCAACATGCCGAACACAAACTCGATGATGATTGGATCAGCGAGGTAAGCGATGCCACTTGAAGGTGGCGGTTGGGTAGATGGCCCTGCAGCGTCAGGCCCGAACAGCAAAGAGAACAAGATCAGAAAAACGGTGACACCCGCAACGACTGCGAAACGCCGCTTCGCAAATAGTGCAATGGCAAAAACGAGCACGCCTGCCTGCTTCCACAACAGCTCCATCGTGCACGTACCCTATCGCGGCGGTGGCCCCGCCATAAACGATCTAATCGCCGGGCATGTCGATCTGATGATCGCCAGCACAGCACAGTCCGTTCCGTTCATTCAGGCCGGCTCGATCAGAGCGTTGGCACAGTCAGGCAAGACCCGGACTTCGACGCTCGCGGATGTGCCCGCGATAGCCGAGAGCTTTCCCGGGTTCGAAGCTTATGCCTGGTGGGGCGTTTTTGCACCCGCAGGAACGCCCAAGGCGATCGTCAGCAGGTTCGCCGACGAGCTTGCCGCGTCGTTGCGCGAACCGGGCGTCGCCAAGCAGCTCAATGAGACCCAGCAGGTGACGTTCGCGCTGGGCGGCCCGGAAGAGCTTCGGAAGTTCGTCAGCGAGCAGATGCGATTGTGGGGGCCGGTCGCGCGCGAACACAACATCCAAGCGGATTGAAGGGCGCAGCTGCGAGCAGCAAAAACACATCATCGTGTCGTCAGGCGGCCGGCGGTATGAATGGCGCGGGCGAGCGCGCGGCCGATGCAATCGTATCCGGCCGCGGAGTTGTGCAAGTCATCCCACGCCACGAGTGCGCGCGGTAATTCGACCGCCGCATGAGTTCAAAGCGCGGAAGAACTCCGACGCGTTCTTGCCGCGCCACTTCCGCGATAATCGTCTCCATCATGGAATGTCGCGACGGGGCGAGCACGAGCGGCGCATACTGCAGGTCCATCAGGATCACGTCGGCGCCGGGGCGGCCTTGAGGCGGCGAACGCCCGCGACCACGCGATCCCTAGCGCCGTCGGCGCGGCCACCCCACGCGACGTCATTGGTGCCGAGCTGCCATACCACGAGGTCCGGGCCATAGGCGGGGACATCGCGCTCGAAGCGGGCGATGCTGCCGCTGATGGTCTCGACATCAAAGGCGCCGCCGACAAAGCTAAGGGCGCGGTCAAGGACACCGTGGGAAAAATGAGCGGCGACACAAAAATGCAGGCGGAGGGGAAAGTGGATAAGATGAAGGGAACAGCGCACAACGCAGCGGGGGCTTACCTCTAGCCCATGTTTCGCGTCGCCGTCGGCGCGGCCACCCCACGCGACGTCATTGGTGCCGAGCTGCCATACCACGAGGTCCGGGCCATAGGCGGGGACATCGCGCTCGAAGCGGGCGATGCTGCCGCTGATGGTCTCGACATCAAAGGCGCCGCCGACAAAGCTAAGGGCGCGGTCAAGGACACCGTGGGAAAAATGAGCGGCGACACAAAAATGCAGGCGGAGGGGAAAGTGGATAAGATGAAGGGAACAGCGCACAACGCAGCGGGGGCTTACCTCTAGCCCATTTTTCGCGTCTGCTGCGAGCACCACTCCAGAATATCTTTAAGTTCAATTCGCGCGCCGTTGGGGCCGGAGATGTAGTGAACTACGCAAAAGTGCTGCCGCAGCCCGCGCGCGCTTTTGAGCGCGGCATCGCGGCTTTGGCAGACAGACACGGTTGCTTTGCCGTTTTTATCGGTGAAATGCACGACCCACATGCAGCTTTCCACTTTTGATTGCCAGATCGTAGACGGAATTTGTCAAAGCGACCACTATAAGGTGAGGGCGTCCGGGCAAATCGCTTGCTTTACCAAGTCTGAGGGGCCGGGTGGTGAAGAACGCCGGGTGAGTCGACCTTAAATCAGAGTCCCTCAGAGGTCGGGGTCAAAGCCTCCGCCCTTTCGTGGTTGGGACACCAGCGGTTCATGAGAAGCAGCATGAGAAGGCGACGTGGGGGAGAAGCCGATCGAGGTGCCAGCAAATCTCGATGATACGTACCGGGACGTGTTCCATGATTCGCGCTCCACCAGCCAGAACGTGGTGCAGGGCCATTTCTCCCGGTTCCAGCACAACAAAGTCTTCATCATGCGATTCCGGCCGGGCGGTGAAGTGTTCACCGGCAAACGTTCACACAGGCGTGATAGAATCCTTTTTCGGAAGCGGCGCATAGTGCAGCCGGGGCGCGACAGCCCGTGTCAGGAGGGCCGTTCGTCCGCGGCGCTCGGCGCCCACACGGATAACTCGTACACGGGGCGGCGGGAGCGGAAAGGGGCGCAACTCTCTACCGTGACCGAGCCACCCAACCTGGTTGCAACGAAGAACAACGACATGACCGTACAAGCTCAACTGCGAAGGCCGCGTTGCTTGATGACAGGCTGTCTGACCATTGTCGGTCTGTTGAGCACTTGCTTGGTGATGACCGCGGCGACGGCGCAGGATCGCGCGCCCGATTACGCCGCCGTTGTCGCCGCGCCCGACCGCACCGAAGCGGACGTGCAGACCGACAAGCGGCGTGACCCGGTCAAGCTCTTGGCATTTACCGGCGCGCATCCCGGC
Source organism: Candidatus Aminicenantota bacterium (assembly GCA_963764885.1). GTDB lineage: Bacteria > Acidobacteriota > Aminicenantia > Aminicenantales > UBA8522 > CAVSCD01. The sequence continues at coordinate 3,585 of CAVXUH010000005.1, read as the reverse complement.
ATAAAGGTACTCGATATGGGCGCCGGCGGCGGCTACAGCACGGAATTGATGGCGCGCGCGGTAGCCGAGCGGCGTCGTCTCGGTCAAAATCCCGCGGACATCGGCGAGCGCGCGAAGAGTCGGTTCGAGGCGCGGCTGAAAACGCCGGGCGGCAAGGAACATCACCGATCTGGTGCGGCCGTTCGACGATCCACTGCCGCCGACGTGCGCGACCTCGACGTCATCACGTTCTTTTCTTCTACCACGACACCATCACATGACGTCGACCGCGCCGCATGAACCGCGGCTCTACGCGGCGCTCAAGCCCGGCGGCGTTCTGGTGATTGCCGACCATGCCGCGAAACCCGGCGACGGGACATCCGTCGGCAAGAGCCTCCACCGCATCGAGGAAAGCGCGCTGCGTCGCGAAGTCGAGGCGGCGGGATTCAAGCTGGTGGCCGAAGGCGATTTCTGGCGCCACCCCGAGGATGCGCGCGACTTCTCGATCCAACCGCCGAGCGGCAAGGCGGTCGACGAGTTCGTGCTCAAATTTCAGAAGCCGATGTGAGCGGCCGCCGGCGCGTGCAGCGGCTCTCGTCGCTTGCGCCCAAGAACCCGCACAAAGCTGTGGCCGTGGATGAGCACACGAGGGCGCAATCGGAAGCGCCACAAGCGGCGAGACTGTTACTGGCCTTTTAGAGGAAACCTACCATGCCGAAAGCTAAGCTGATGTCCTCGGTAGAAATCACCGAGGAGCCTGACGGTGAGCAATTCAAGGAGCTTCTACAAGAACTGCAAGCGCGCAATCCTCACGAGAACCGCGCAGCCCTGGAACAGGGCCTGCGGGACAAGTGGAGGGCGGGCATCACCGAGGCGCAGATTGTCGACGCTGTTGAGATAGACCTGCTGCAGCCCGACTGCTGAAGAATTTTGCGCGCTAAATCGCCTGCTGGATGATCGTCGACCCCGTATACTCGCGCCTGCTGCCGGCAGGCGACCTGTCGGTGACACATCTGTGATGGTATCGGTCTCGCTGCCCCGCCGAGCAGCGCGATGGATGCGCGCCGCGTCTTCACTCTATCACCTCGTCGGCGCGGGCGAGCAACGTCGATGACACATCGAGGCCGAGCGCTTTTGCCGTCTTGAGATTGACGACGAGATCGTACTTGGTCGGCACCTGCACCGGTAAATCGGCTGGCTTCTGTCCTTTGAATATACGGTCAACGTATTCGGCCGCTGGGCGAAGTTGGCTGATTAAATCGGGGCTATACGAGAGCGGGCCGCCTGCACTGACGAGCGAAAAGTCGGAAGGGATACACCGCCGGAAGGTTATACTTGGCGGCTTGAGACTTGTGTCGATTGCCGCCCCGACCTTCCTGGCGCGCGAATGCACGCTCGACGGCAGCTACAACTTCGGCTGTGCTCAATTTTCTATCGAATCCCATTTCGTCCCCTAAAGTGCCTGAATGCGCTTCGTGAGGCGGCGAGCTGTCGAGGCGATCGTCGAGTGCCTCCGAATCACGCCCGCGCCCAGCCAGCACGATGGCATCAATCGTCGGCCTGACCGCCGATCACGCACCTGATGCCACGCGCGATCGAGCGAAATCTTCGGCGCCTAAGCCCATCGCAGCCGCGCAAGCGCTACAAGCTTCTTGGCAGGGCAACGGCAGCGGCTGGGTCCATAACAGGCAAACCGACGCTTGCATCTGTTTAAGTGTAGCGCCTTAGCATGTCAATGCTGTAGCGCTACAGAACGACGAGATGATCGTGCCGTCGCGTTACGGCGCGGTCATGTTACAATGGCCGTAGGAAGCCCGCGAGCCGTAGGGGGATCAGATGGCCAAGCACCCCAGGAGCCAACCAACCGCCACCGGCCAATCCGCGCAGCCCCCTGGACGCCGGCCACGGTCAGATGTCGTCCATTCGAGCCTGTACCTGCCCAAACCTGTCTACGAAGCGTTGCGAGAGGCCGCCTTCAAAGAGCGCTGCAAAATCCATGATCTCGTCATGCAAGGGATCGATCTTGCGCTCCGGAAGCGCGGTTATCCATCGGTTGACGATCTCAGGGTGGGCAGAAAGAGATGAGGGCACTTCGAGAAATTCCTCTGCGCCAAGTCCTCACGATCCGACGATGACGGCACCCGGCAAACGTTGCTTCGACGCGCAGAGCGACCGTCGATGTTTGCTGCCCTTCGTCACCGACGACCGCTGCGGATCCTTCTGCCGGCCGACCTGGCGGCGATCGGAGGGTGAACTGCTACATTTCCATCACGTCTCGGACCAGATTTCTGGCCCCATTTCTGGCATCCACGACGCCGAGCTCGGCGTTGCAACCTCGCCACCCCAGCTGTGCTTGTAGAACCCAAGCTCGCGCAAATGCCGCCTATTTACGCGGCGGCACGGTCCCCGACAACGCCTCGGCCGATTGCGGCAGGCCTCGATGGTCCGCCCGTCCTCTCAGGATCGATCGGTTGCAGCACGGTACCAGCGCAAGGGCGATAAGTCCGTCCCGGACGGTCGGGGACCGGCCCAGCCTTCGCAAATTCCTTCCCTGTTTCCGCCGGCCTGCTCGCGTCCCGGCGTTCAAGCGGGAACTCCGCAAAACGCCTTTCAGACCTACATTCGTTGCATGTTGATCCAGCGTATGCGTAAGCGCCTGGCCGCGAGCCGGGCGAGCTTCATTGAACCCTGCCTCCCTTCCCGGCCCGAAGCCGGGCAGGTAAGAGCACTCGGCATGAGCCTGATTATTCTCCTTATCGCTGCGGTATTGCTGCTTCTGCTGTTCAAGCCCAGGAGGAATCCCCGTCTGCTTGCTGCCGGTCTCGTTGTTTGGCTGTTGATGATGGCCCACTAAGGATCACCGCATTCCGCGAGAAGGACTAACGACGTTTACCGCGCGGGACGCAGCACAAAAAGCCGTGCCGAGATCGTTACCGGTTCGACGGTGATCGGCGCTGATCCAGCAGGTGAGCTTCACCTTGAGGACGGAAGTCAGGCTGCGGGCGAGATCTTGTCATCGTGGCCGATGGTGCAAAATCCAGGGTACGGGACGCACTCCTTCCCTCGCTTGGCCGCCGGATGCGGATTGCAGACCAAGGATTGAAGCTTGTTCCGGAGGAAATCGTTGACCGGATAGCCCTTCCGCAACTGGTTTCTGCAGCGGTTCGCCATCTTCGGGGGCAAGGTGAACGCCTGACGTCTCACGTTTCGGGTATGCTGGCCCAAGCTGGGTAATCGCCGTCCTCGGCCGCTGGGGCGGCGACGTGGACGCCACTCACGCCAACGCCGGCGTTGGCCGCGCAAAAAAAAGCTACCCCGTCGCCCCATCCTGGGGGAGCAGCGTCCGGCCGGCCAGGGGGTCCGGCAAAGAGCGGCTTCGGCACATCGCCGATGACGTGATGGCGCAGGAGGGTCGGGATCGGCGGTTGTTAGATCGCCAAGCCGAGAGTGCGGCAAAGACGAAGCGCAAGCCTTCCAAAGGATCGGGACGCCATGCTGGCTCCTAATAACGTCCCAATTCGTGGCATGAACCGGCGGCGAGGCGCCATTGTCCACACCAGGCCTCGAGATCGGAGCGGTAATGAAACGGGTGCGCGTCGACGTGAT
>CAVXUH010000004.1:0-22786 GCA_963764885.1 Candidatus Aminicenantota bacterium | reverse complement strand
ATGATAGAATGAACCCGGGAGGGTGATATTCCTAAAAGACGCCGGATCTTCCTGCTTTCACCCGCCCACTGCCGGGGGACCAGGGCGGAAGAGATGACCCTCCGTCCGCGATCCCGTTCCGACGTCGCCCGCCGCCTCCGCGATCAGGGCCTGCCCCTCGGGGAATTGTTCACCTTCCTGAGCGGCCTCTATTTCCGGGGCAAGATGGCCTATGCCGGCGCCTTCGCCGACCCTCCGCCGTCCTGCCCCGGCGTGTTCATCATCACCCCCTGCCGCGGCCTCCTGACTCCGGAGACCGCGATCACCGCCCGCGACCTCCGGGTCTTCGCCGCCACCGACATCGGGGAAGACGTCGCGGCCTACGCCCGGACCGCTCGCCCGCGACGCGCGCCGGCTGGCCCGTCGCGCGGGGCCGGACACGGACTTCGTCCTCCTGGGCAGCATCGCCACCGGCAAGTACCTGAACGTGCTGCTCAAGGCGTTCGGAACGCGCCTGCTCTTCCCCCGTGATTTCGTCGCCCGGGGGGACATGAGCCGCGGCGGCCTGCTTCTCCGCCGGGCCGTCGACCGGGAGGAGCTGAAGTGCATCCCCGCGGAGGGGGCCGTTCTGCACGGGAAGAAGCCGCCCAAGCTCGCGCCGCGCCGCTACCCCAGGCCGCCTGAGCCGGGACGCAAGGAGGCGGGGTGATGCGGACTCCAGGCGTGAAACCGGACCGGTCCCTTCGGCCCGCCCGGGTCAAGCCGCCCCGGCGCCAGGCGGCCGCGCCGCCCGTCTCCATCCCCACGGCCTTGACCGAAGCCGTGCTGGAGCTCTCCGGGCGCAAGGTCAAGCTGACAAACCTCCTCAAGCCGTTCTGGCCGAAGCTGGGCCTCACGAAGGGCGACCTCCTCCGCTATTACCTGCGGATCTCGCCAGTGCTCCTCCCTCACCTCGTTGACCGGGCCATGGTCATGAAACGCTATCCCAACGGCGCTGCCGGGGAGTATTTCTTCCAGAAAAGGGCGCCCCAACCGCGACCTGACTGGATCGAGATCTGCTCGATCGAGCACGCCTCGGGGAACATCATCGATTTTCCCGTCGTCCGCGACCTCGCCACCCTCTTATGGATCATCAATCTGGGCTGTATCGACCTGAATCCCTGGTATGCCCGCTGCGACGATATCGACCGCCCGGATTATCTCCACTTCGACCTCGACCCGGTGCCCCCGGCCGGGTTCGGGAAGGTCCTGGAGACGGCGAAGATCGTCCACCGCGCGCTCGACGCGCTCGGCATGCCGAACCTGGCCAAGACGACGGGATCGAGGGGGATGCACGTTTACGTGCCCATCGTGCGCGGCCCCCTCCAGAAGCAGGTCTGGACGTTCGCCAAGCGGTTGGCCAAGAGCCTCGAGCGGCTCTACCCCGCGACGATCACCGCCGAGTACCGGATCGAGAAGAGGCCGCCGGGCCGCGTCCTGGTCGATTACAACCAGAATGCGTGGGGCCGCACTCTGGCCTCCGTGTATTCGGTGCGGCCGACGTCGAGGGCGACCGTCTCCGCGCCGGTGACCTGGCGCGAGGTGGAAAAGGGCATCCGCCTGGAGGACTTCCGGATCGACAACATGCCCGGGCGGGCGGCGCGCCGCGGCGATCTCTGGGAGGCGCTCCTGTCGCCGCGGAATCGCTTTGACCTGAGGTCAGTCGTGGCGGCGAAGGAGATCTCATGACGAAAACCCTCCGGCTCCCCATCCGGCCGCCGTACCCGGTGATGGACGCGGAGCTCGTCCGGCAACTGCCCCGGGGTGGGGAATGGCAATACGAGCCGAAGTGGGACGGTTTCCGGTGCCTCGCCTTTCGCGACGGGAAAAGCGTCGAGCTCCAGGCGAAGTCGGGTAAGGGCCCGGCCCGGTTCTTCCCCGACGTCGTCACCATGCTGAATTCGCTGGCGGCCGGATAAGGCCCCAGCCCAATGCATGTTCGATCAGGTAGAAAGGAGAGCCGCTGCGAGTCTCCTGGAGATCGGGTCCGGCCCGTCGGGTCCGAGGTAGGAGCGACCCAACCGACCCGCAGAACCGTTCATGGGCCCGGAAGGCCGTGGTGAACGACGACGGCAGCATCTGACTGAGCTTCCCCGTGGCGGATTTCGAAGAGATAAGCCGGGAACTGCTGAAATACGGCGCTTCGGTATGCAGGTGCTGAATCGGGATAGGATTTCAATATTATAAACGGCAGTTGTTTACTTCGATCTTCTTAACTCTATATAATTATCCATCATGATCGTCCGGCCCGCTGAATTCGCAATCATCCCGTTTATCCGGGGATCCGCCCGAGGGCAAAGGCAAAAGGAAAATGAAAAAAAGTAACTATTCCCGGCGTGAATTCATTAGGCAAAACTCACTGGCCGGCCTCGGAGCCGCAGTCGCTTTGGGCATGGCGCCTTCCCTTTTGGCTCAGCGGGCCGGCAATACCGGCATTCCGGCAATACTTGGGGGGCAGAAGATAAGAACCAAAGGCTGGCCGGGCTGGCCGGTGTGGGATGTCGCGGCCGATGAAGGGCCGGTTATCAAAGTGCTTCGGAGCGGCGTCTGGTCGCGGGCGGGGACCGTCGCGGAATTCGAAAAAAGATGGGCGGAGATGATGGGGGCCAAACGCTGCCTGGCCGTCGTTAATGGAACCACCGCGCTCATCGCCGCCCTGGTCCAGCTCGGCATCGGCGGCGGCGATGAAGTGATTGTCCCGCCCTATACTTTTATCGCGACAGTTCAAGCCGTGCTGCAAACAGGCGCCATGCCGGTCTTCGTGGACACCGATCCCGAGACGTTCCAGATTGATGCCGGGAAGATCGAAGCCAGGCTGACGCCCCGGACCAAGGCCATTCTGCCGGTCCATATCTTGGGACTGCCCGCGGACATGACAAAGATTATGGCCATTGCCAGGAAACATAATCTCCTGGTGGTGGAGGACGCCTGCCAGGCCTGGCTGGCCGAGATCGACCATAAGAAAGTGGGAACATTCGGTAATGCCGGTTGTTTCAGCTTCCAGAATTCCAAAAACATTCCCATCGGCGAAGGCGGCGCGATCATCAGCGATGACGAAGCGTTCATGGACAGATGTTTCTCCTATCATAATTACGGCTTTCCCCACGGCACCATGATCGGCGAGGTGGCTCCGGGTGCCGTTATTGCGGGAACCAAGCTGAGGATGACGGAGTACCAGGCGGCCATCGGGCTGGCTCAGTTGAAGCGCTTCGACGCCCAGACGACCAAAAGAAATGAGAATGCCGCCTACCTGAGCTCGCAGCTAAAGAAGATCCCCGGGATCTGGCCGTACAAATTCAATGAACTGGCCACCCGGGCGGCCTTTCATCTCTATCCCTTCCGGTACAAGAAAGAGGAGTTTCAGGGTCTGACAAGAGAGGGATTCATCAAAGCGCTTAACGCGGAAGGAATACCGGCTTCAAGCGGGTACACGCCGCTTAACAAACAGCCCTACTTAGCCGATGCTTTGAAATCGAAAAACTTTCGACTGATGTACCCCCCCGAGTCGTTGGATTACGGGAAATACCTGGAAAGGAACGAGTGTCCGGCGAATGACCGGTTGTGCGAGGAAGCCGTCTGGTTTGGACAGAATCTGCTTCTGGCCGAAAGATCCGACATGGATGAGATCGCGGCCGCCATTGAAAGGATCCACAAAAATGCCGATAAGATCAAAAGCCATTCATGATCAGGTGGGCTCAATGAACTCTCCAAAGAAAACACAACGACTCCTGCTGACGACCTTATTTACGGCGCGCTGGCCATGACGGGCTGGGGGGGGGCTCTCCAGCCGGGCACGCCGGCCCGCGTCGCCTCCACTCCCGATGCCAAGATCATCGCCACGGTCCATAATTCCGGCTTCCCCCAAGCGCACGATACCTATAACGGCATTTCTTCCGCCAGCGACGGCAAGATCTACTATGTCCTTTGTTCGCAGCTGATCGACATAGCGGGTCAGATGTACTCTTTCGATCCGGGCAGCGGCCACATCGAACATCTGGGCGACCTGACCGGGATCTGCGGCGAAAACGACATGAAAGTGGTGGCCCAGGGAAAAAGCCACGTGAACTTTGTCGAAGCCGGCGGCAAGCTCTATTTCGCCACACATCTTGGCTATTACAGCATCATCGACGGCATGGAAAAACCCGGCCTGCCCGCCAAAGGCTATGGAGCTTACCGCGGAGGGCATGTCCTTGCCTATGATATGAAAACCAAGACCTTTGAAGACCTGGGTCTCGCGCCCCATCATGAAGGCATCATTACCATGAACATGGATACCCGGCGCGGTCTCATTTACGGTCTGACCTGGCCGACGGGTTATCTGTTCCGGTGCGACGTGGCCGGGAAAGAGATGAAAGATCTCGGGGCCTTTACCGGACCAGGCGAGGATGGCCAGGGAAGGGATTTCCGCGTCTTATGCCGTTCGCTTGTGGTCAATCCTGACGACGGCACCGTCTATCTGACGAATGCCGAGGGACAGATCAAGCGCCTGAGGGCGGGACAGGATACGGTCGAAACCGTTGAGGGCGACGATCTGAAGAAGGATTACTTTGGAACCTACGAGGTATTTACGTCGGGAAGCATGGCCTACAACTGGCGTCAGGCCTTCTGGCATGCTCCCGACAAGAAGATCTATGGAGTTCACGGCAACTCCGGTTACCTTTTCCGGTTCGACCCGTCCCTCCCCCGGATCGACGTGCTCGAAAGACTCACCTCCGTACCCTCGAAGCTGACGGGCATGGGCGACCAGTTCAGCTACGGTTATCTCGGGTTCAAGCTGGGCCCTGACGGTCGGACGATCTATTACCTGACCGGAGGTCCGATCTATATCGACGGCCAACGTGTCAAAGGCGCCGCCTCGACGGCCAAGGGCGAGGCCAAAGGTCTCGAAGACCTTCATCTGATCACCTATGACATCCCCACGGGAAAATACCTTGATCACGGCTCGGTTTTCTATCCCGATGGTCAACGCCCGCTCTATGTCAATTCCATTGCGATCGGTGACGACGGGACGGTCTATACGCTGGCCAGGATCACGGAAAACGGAAAGACACGGACCGATCTGATAAGTTTTCCGGGCCCGTTTAAAAAATAGGCTCCATCGCCGCCCGGGAACTGCAACTATTGCGGTCTGGGAAACGTATATATCTATCCTGAGCGATATCCTGGCCGCCGGGAGTCAGCGCAGAGCAGCATGATCGGCCGACGGAACGTCTTAGCTTTCTTACTCATAACCGCGGCCCTGGCGTCGGGCTTGCCGGCGGATCCGGCAAGCCCGACCAAGGGGCTTTTCATCGTCGGGCCGGCGCGCCATCGGTTATAATATAAGCAAGACCCCATCCATGCGACGCTTCAGCTTTCTTGCAGCGGTCGCGCTCATCTTTATCTCCGGGGCGATGCCCTCGGGGGCCTCCCGCGGTCCGCTGCTGTCCGAACACGAGCTGGCCGTCCTCAAGGCCTGCGAGGGGGTCGTCCGGGTGTTTGAGCGCTCCTCGGAGCGCATCTGGCCGGGGTTCGACCTTTCCCGCCGGCCCTTCCTCGTCTATATCCCGGGCCGCTGGGCCCTCCTCGTCAACCCGCCGGACGGGGCCCGGGACTTCGGCCCTCTTCCCGCCGACTGGCCGCCCCTGCGGATCAAGGCGGGTTACCTGGCCGGATCTTATCGGGATCTTGTCGGCCAGTTGGCCTTCGACCTGGACGTGGGCGGAGCCCAGACCGTCGCCCTCGGGCTCCTGGACGGCCAGTTCGGGACCTTCGGCCCCGAGGCCCCCTCCGTGCTCGGGTTCATCGTCCATGAGTCCTTCCACCAGTTCCAGAGCGAAACTTTCGGCGACATCCCTTGGGAACGGGAGGAGCGCTACCCGATCCTCGACGCGGATAACACCGCGCTGGCCGCGCTCGAAATGCGGATCCTCGAGGAGGCCATAACCGGGTCCCTCGCCGGTCGGCGCGACCGGGCGGAGGCCCTGCTCCCGATGTTCGTCGCGGTCCGGACCGCGCGCTGGGGCCAGGCGCCGCCCTTTGTTGCCCGGTACGAGCAGGGCCAGGAGGTGAGGGAAGGGACGGCCGCCTACGTCGAGAAAAAATGCCTGGCGCTCGGGCACGGACTCGATTTCGGATCCGCGCTCGAAGGCCGGACCACCCCGCTCAGGAAGGACCTGGACGCCGTCCCGATCGCCGAGCTCTTCCGAAAGGATTTCGAGGGGCGAACGACAGGCCGCGCCGTCTCTCCGGACGATATGATCCGCAACAGGATCTATCCCGTGGGCAGCTCCCTGGGGTTCCTGGCCGATCTCTGGGGACCCGGCTGGAAACAGCAGTTGGTCCGGAACGTCGGGACGTTCACCTTCCACGAGTATTTCAGGGACAAGCTGGCCTTGAAGGCCGAAGACCGGACGCCGCTTCTTGAGGCTGCCAAAGCGAAATATGATTACCCCGCGATCCGCCGGGGCGCGGCCGCGCTCATCTCCGGCTACCGGGCCGGGTTCGAAAAAGACCTGGCCGGGTTCGAGGGCCAGGCGGGGACGCGTGTCGAGGTCCGGCTCCATTACCGGACGATCACCCGTTCGCGGAGCTCACAGGGAAGGAATTGGGTGGTGGACGATGGCGCCAAGTCCCTGGCGACGAAGGCCCGAGTCTATTCGCTGAAGACGGACGGCCTGACCCTTCAGGTCAACGAGGCCGCCATCTACGAAGAGAACGACTGGGATGCCAAAGACAAGCGCGTCGCGTTCTTTGCGCCGGCGGCGCCCGGGGTCGTTCTCGACGGAGCGCCCAGGCCATCCGGCCCGGGGCCGGCGGTCCTCCGCTTCCGCGAGCTCGGACTCACCGCCCCAAACCTGCAATTTTCGGCCAGGCTCCCCGGAGTCCTGAAGCTGGAGAAGGACCGGATCGTCATCGAGCTGGCGGCCTCGGGCGAGAGGCCATGAGACCGCTGTCTTCAGACCGCAAGCCCAGGAGGTTCAAGATGCTAAGATCGTTCAGAACGGCGGCCCGGCGGGCTTTGGCCTTCGGCGTCGCGGCGATCCTGGCCACGCCGCTTCTTATCGGTCAGGAGGCCAAGAACCCGGCGCTCGACGCCGCCAAGAAACAGGCCATCGTGGACGAGGTCTGTCGGCTCCTCGAAGAGAACTATATCTTCCCCGATACGGCGATAAAGATGGAGGATCAGGTACGGGCCAGGCTCAAGAACGGCGAGTACGACAAGCTCGGCGGCAGCCGCGAGTTCGCCCGGGCCGTCTCCGAGGACCTTTTGGCCGTGGGCAAGGACAAGCATATCGGGTTCGCCTATGCCCCCGACCAGGCGGCCGAAATGAAGCGACGGGAAAGCCGGAGCGAAGACGAGGCCAAGGCCGCGCGCGAGCGCCGGCTGGCCGTCCAGAAGCGCGATAATTTCGGGTTCCGTAAGGTGGAGCGGCTCCCCGGAAACGTCGGCTACCTCGACTTCGGGTTTTTCGGGTCCGCCGGCGAGGCCGGGCCGACGATGATCGCGGCCATGAATTTCCTGGGCTACTGCGACGCCGTGATCGTAGACCTCCGCCAGAACGGCGGCGGCGACACGACGGGCATCCAGCTTCTGTGCTCCTACTTTTTCTCGGAGATGAAGCACCTCAACGACATCCGCTACCGGGACGAGGAGAAGACTGAAAACTATTGGACGCTTCCTTACGTCCCGGGCCCGAAGCCTATCAATGCGGACCTCTATATCCTGACAAGCTCCCGGACGTTTTCCGGCGCCGAGGAGTTCAGCTACAACATGAAGAACCTCAAGAGAGGGACGATCGTCGGGGAGACAACCGGCGGCGGCGCCCACCCGACCGACGCCAAGATCGTCCAGGACGAGTTCATCCTGAGGGTCCCCTTTGCCCGGGCGTTCAACCCGGTCAGCAAGACGAACTGGGAGGGCACGGGGGTGGCGCCGGACGTCGCGGTGCCCGCGGAGCAGGCGTTCGACCGGGCCTACGGGCTGGCCATCGAGAAACTGGCGGCCAAGGCGTCCGACCCTCGGCAGAAGACCCAATATGAGTGGATCCTCACGGGGCTCAAGGCCAACGCCAGCCCGGCGCGCGTTGCTGAGAAGGTCCTCAAGACTTACGCCGGCGCGTACGGTGACCGGACGGTCACGTTCGAAAGCGGGACGCTCTTCTACCAGCGGACCGGCCCGAGGTTCCGGCTGACGCCGATGACCCCGACGCTGTTCGCGGCCGAGGGTCTGGACTATTTCCGGGTCGAGTTCGTGGTCAAAGACGGGAAGGCGGTTGAGCTTGTCGGCCTGTATGATGACGGCGGGCGCCAGCCGTCGCCCCGGACGAAATAGCGGGGCGACGGTCGATCAGAGCACTGTCCGGGGCGCAAGCTCCTGGTGCTCAGCGCGCGGCTCTCGGAACAGCGATCGGGCCCGATCCGATCGATAAACGCGGCTTCAGCTATTTCTTCGGATAGCCCACGGTCTGCGCGAGCGTGATGTGCTGCTCGGGCCGGAGCTTCAAAACCTTGGCCGCGGCCTCGCGGTCAACCAGGCCGCGGACAACGGTGCTCAGCCCCTCCGAGGCGCAATAAAGATAGACGTTCTGGCTGATGAACCCGGTGTGCGCTCCCGAGTGGAAGCGCTTGTCCTCGTCCGTTCCCGCCTTGAGCTTCGTAGAGTCCGAAACATAGACCAGATTGAGCGGCGCTGTCTTCACAAAATCCTGGGAGCCCGTGGCTGCCCGGACATCCTCGGCCAGGACTTTCCTGAGCGCGTGCTCTTTGGGCAAGTAGAGGAACAGCCCGTCCGCCGTGGCCGCATAGATATCGATATCCTGCCAGTTGACGGCCGAGGGCGCCGTGCGCTTTCCAGACTCGGGGCGGTTGATGCCGTCGGCGGCCCACAGCAGATTTGAGAGGACCTGGAGCGGGAGCTTCTCGACGGCGAAATCGCGGGCCGACTGCCTCGCTTTCAGGCAGTCCAGAAGCGGCCGGCCGCCGGTCATCTGCGGCGCCGGGAGCTTCGTGACATCGGCTTCCTGGGCGGCGAGAAAAACCGGGGCGGCAAGAATGCCGAGTATCGATGTAAGAGCACAGGCGGTCTTAAGGGCTTGCATCTTTCCTCCTCCGGGGAGCGGGCCCGCGGGCGTTGCTTCCCGGCAGCCAAGTTAACTCAGACGCGCTGAAATTTCAATTCAGGTGCCAAAGAGGGATCACGGGAAAAAGGGGACGGTCCTATTTTTGTAGCCAGACAATTGTATCTTTTCGGAATACGACAAAAATAGGACCGTCCCCTTTTTCCGCAGCCTCGGGTGTTGGCGGTGGGGGCGGCGGCGTCACCGCGGCGGCGCGGTGAGCACTCCGAGCTCGTGGAAGAGGAAGGCGAACTCGGCGACGTCCTCCTTGATGCGCTCCGCGAGCGGCGCGCCGATACCGTGGCCGGTGGTCGAGCTCGTCCGCAGCAAGATGGGCTTCCCGGAGGCGCTGGCCGCTTGGAGCCGCGCCGTCATCTTCCGCGAGTGGAGCGGGTCGACCCGCGGGTCGTTGGCCCCGGTCATGAACAGGACCGCCGGGTAGGCGGCGCCGGCTCTTACGTGATGGTAGGGCGAATAGGCGTAGAGCGCCTCGAACTGGGCCTTGTCCTCGACCGTGCCGTACTCGGGGACGTTGAAGGTCCCGTTCGGCGTGAGCTCGTTCCGGAGCATGTCGTAGATGCCCACCGACGAGACCGCGGCCTGGAAGAGGTCCGGGTGCTGCGTGATCATCGCCCCCACCAGGAGCCCGCCGTTCGACCCGCCCATGAGGGCGAGGCGCTGCGGGCTGGTGTAGCCTCGTGCGATGAGATGCTCCATGGCCGCCGCGAAATCGTTGAAGACGTTCTGTTTTCGGGCCAGCGCGCCGGCCCGGTGCCATTCCTCGCCGAACTCGCCGCCCCCGCGGGTGACCGCCACGGCGAAAACCATGCCCCGCTCGGTCCAGATGTGGCGCAGGGCGCTGAACCCGGGCGACATGCTGACATTGTACCCGCCGTAGCCGTAAAGGAGCGCGGCGCGCGAGCCGTCGAGAGTGATGCCCTTGGGCATGATGATGTCCACGGGGACCTTCGTGCCGTCTTTCGAGACGGCGAACTCCCTGACCACCTCGGCGTCCGAGAAATCGACGGGGGACGAGGAGAAAAGCGCCGTCTTTTTCGTCGCGCCGTCAGCCGGATCATACCTGTACCAGGCCTGGGGTTCAACGTAAGACGAATTGAGAAAGAGCAGGGAATCGCCGTCGAGGGGAGCGATCTGCTGGATGCTCGAGAGGGGCGCGGCGGCCGGCTTGGCCAGGGGCCGGCCGTCGAGAGAGAAGACGCGGACCTCGGAGGGGCCGCCGAGCTGATAGGTGACGTAAAGCCGCTCGGCCGTCGCCGCGAACAGCGACGACCCGAAGCTCGAGATGACCGTCTCGGGACCTTCCGGGACGAGGACGGCGGCTTTTTCGAGGGGAGAGTCTGCGGGCGAGAGGCGGAGGATCTGGCCACGGGGCGCAGCGCGCCGGGAGATGAGGTAAAGATCGCCGGCGCGTCCCCAGGCGGCCTCGACGACGGCGTCGCCGAATTTCGTGACCTGACGGGCGGCGCCGTCCGGGTCGACGATAAAGTGGGCGAACCGGCCGCTGTCGCCCTCCTGGACCGTGACCAGGAGCCGGCCCGAGAGGTTATCCACCTGGAGCTTGATCTCGGCGATCCGGGGGAAGTCGCGGCCGATGACATAGCGGTCCCGGTCGGCGGGGGCGCCGAGCTCGTGATACCAGACCTGCTTGAAGAAATCCATGTCCGGTGGGGGGCGCTCGCCCGCGTGCGGATACCGCGTGTAGTGGACACCCTGGCCGTCGGGCGACCAGGCCATGTCCCCGCCGGCCGTCCCGCCGTTGACGCGCGGGATGATGTCGGCCAGGGCGCCGCCGGTCTCGGAGTCGTAGATGTGAACGTCGCCGGACTCGGACCCGCCCGCCGAGAGCGAAACGCCGACAAGGCCCCCGTCGGGCGAGGGGACGTACCAATCCATGGATGTGCCGCCGGACGGGTCGAGCGCGTTGAGGTCGAGGATCACTTTCTCAGTCGCGGGCGCGTCGGCCGAGCTCATCACGACGAGGAGCGGTTGGTTGAGCGGCGGCTGCTGCTTGAGGGCGAAGAGCCTCCCGGGCCGCCACACGAGCGAATGGTAGCTTACGGAGGCCGCCTCCACGATCTCCTTCACCCGGGCGGAGATCGCCGCCACGCCGGGTAGGCGGTCGAGGAAATCCCGGGCGTAAGCGTTTTTGGCGTCGCTCCAGGCCTTGACCTTCGGGTCGCTCCAGTTCTCGAGCCAGCGGTAGGGGTCGTCGACCTCGACGCCATGGTAGATGTCGCGGACTTTCATGACTTCGGCAGCGGGCGGCTTCATGGGCGCAGTCTCCTTACGACATGCCGGCGGCAGGAACGTCGCGGCCGCCAACGCTGCCATTGTGATATGCTCGATTTTCCAGGATCCCCGTGTTGATTTCATAGACTTCGCCTCCCTCTTGGCGCTGTCGAGACGACAGGTTCAGGCTGATCAACGTCAGAAGGATATCCAGAGGCGGAATGGGTTGTCAACCGGGACGGCGGTCGCAATTCGCAGTGGAGGAGAGAAATCCGTCCGAGTGGCCAGCCGGAATTTGAGGTAGAATAGATGCCGGGTCGAACACATGGTCCGAAATCTTCCTCTCCCCAGGCTGAAGGGGGCGGGGCGAGGGTGGCCTGGTGCGAAAATGCAGAAACCCGCAATAAAAGTGAGAAGAAGGCTCCTGTGGGCCGTGCTCGCCCTGCCGGGCGCCGCCCTCCTGCTGCTGGCCGGGCAGTATCCGGAGATGAAGCCGGACTATCCGATCCAGCCCGTGGATTATGCGAGGGTCAAGCTCACCGACGAGTTCTGGGCGCCCCGGATCGACACGAACCGCAGGGTAACCGTCCCTTACCTGTTCAAGATGAACGAGGAGTCCGGACGGGTCGATAACTTCCGGATCGCCGCCGGCCTCAAGAAGGGGAAGCACACCGGGAAGCGCTATAACGACAGCGACGTCTTCAAGGCCATGGAGGCGGCGGCCATCTCCCTCCGCGTCCATCCCGACCCGGAGCTCGAGCGGCAGCTCGACGAGCTCATCGCCCTCATCGGCAAGGCCCAGGAGCCGGACGGCTACATTTTTACGGCGCGGACCATCAGTCCCAGGAACCCCGCCCCCGGCGCGGGCCGGGAGCGCTGGTCGAACCTCCGGGTGAGCCACGAGCTCTATAGCGTCGGCCACCTGTACGAGGCGGCCGCGGCCCATTTCCTGGCGACCGGCCGGCGGACGTTATTGGACATCGCGGTCAAGAACGCCGACCTCCTGGTGAGGACTTTCGGCCCCGACCGGCGCCGCGCCTTCCCCGGGCACCAGGAAGTCGAGATCGGGCTGGGCAAGCTCTACCGGATCACCGGGAACCGCCGATACCTCGACCTCGCCAAATTTTTCCTGGACGAACGCGGCCGGTACCACAACGGCGAAACGTATCCGGCCGATTCGCCCTTTGTCATCTACAATTCCGAGACGTATCTCCAGAACCATAAGCCTGTCCTCGAACAGGGCGAGGCCGTCGGTCACGCGGTTCGGGCC
Source organism: Candidatus Aminicenantota bacterium (assembly GCA_963764885.1). Lineage (GTDB taxonomy): Bacteria > Acidobacteriota > Aminicenantia > Aminicenantales > UBA8522 > CAVSCD01. The sequence goes on along the minus strand of CAVXUH010000004.1, from coordinate 10,150 downwards.
GCCTACATGTATTCCGCGATGGCCGACGTCGCGGCGCTCGCCGGGCGCCCCGAATACGCGGCTGCCTCCGAAAGGCTCTGGGAGGACGTGACCGGAAAGAAGATGTACGTCACCGGCGGGATCGGCGCCGCCGGCGATACCGAGGCGTTCGCCGCGGCCTACGATCTTCCCAACGCCAAGGCTTACGCGGAAACGTGCGCCGCGGTCGGCAGCGCCTTTTGGAGCCAGAGGCTGTTCGAGCTCACGGGCGACGCGAAATACGTCGATGTCCTGGAAAGGATCGTCTTTAACGGGATCCTCCCGGGCGTAGGGCTCGGGGGCGACAGGTTCTTCTACCCTAACCCGCTCGAATCCTCGGGCGGGTACGAACGGAGCGCCTGGTTCGACGTGGCTTGCTGCCCGGCGAACGTCGCCCGCTTCCTGCCGTCTTTCCCCGGCTATGTCTATGCGACGCGCGGGGACGCCGTCTATGTCAACTTTTTCGTCTCGAGTACGGCGCAGTTCGAGTTGGCCGGCCGGCGGCTGGAGATCGTCCAGGAAACAAAATATCCGTGGGACGGGGGCGCGAAGCTGATCGTCAACCCGGCCCGGCCCGGAGAGTTTACGGTCATGGTACGCGTCCCTGGCTGGGCGCAAAACCGGCCGGTCCCGGGCGGTCTCTACCGCTTCCTGGATGAAAACGCCCAACCCGTGAAGCTCCTGGTCAACCGCAAGGCGGTGCCGATGGTGACCGAGGGCGGTTACGCCAAGATCCGGAGAAAGTGGCGGAGCGGCGACCTCATCGACGTCGATTTTCCCATGCCCATCCGGCGGGTGGCCGCCGACGGCCAGGTCAAGGAGGACGCCGGAAAAGTCGCGCTGCAGCGCGGGCCCATTGTCTATTGCGCGGAAGGCGTCGACAACGGCGGGCGGGTGTTGAACCTGTCACTGGCCGACGGGGAGAAGCTCAGCCACTGGTTCCGGTCGGACCTGCTCGGCGGCGTGGAGTTCATCACGGGCAAGGCGACGGTCATCGATCCCAGCTCGGGCGGCAGGCCGGCCTCCCGGAGGCGGCAGTCGTTCATGGCGGTTCCGTACTATGCTTGGGCCAACAGGGGAGCGGGCGAAATGGTTGTCTGGCTGCCGCATACCCCCCGCTAATTCGGGACGCAATACATATTTCCCCTCTCGAGTTTTAATTGGGGAATTGATATCCTGTCACCAATTTCGGGTGTCACGATTTTGTGCCAGAATTGTCATGTTAGCACGGAAAGGAGAGCGCGGATGAATCGACGGGAGTTCTTAAACAGCACGGCCGCCGCGTTGGCGTTCCATCCCTGGCCGGCAGCCGGAAAGCCGAGGCCGGAGCCGTTTTCCGCCCCGGGCCTCTATTTCGACCCGCGGGACCTGCCGCGGATACGCCGGACCTGGTCCCTGCCGCTTTTCAGCGATCTGAGGGAAAGGATCCTGACCGCCGACTTGGCGGCTGATGAAGCGTTCTTAGACAAGGAACTGGATTTGAGCAACCAGGACCGGCATCTGCCGCGGGTGACCGGGATCCTCCAGCGCGAGTCTTTTGCCTATCTGATGACGGAACAAAAACAGCGGCTGGAGATGGCGAGGCTGGCGATCGAAAAGATACTTTCCTTTCCCGCCTGGGATTACTTCATGGAAGCGGGCCGGGATATCATCGGCCTGCAAAGGGCGCCGGATACGGCCATCGCCATGAGCCTGGCCTTGGACTGGCTTTTTCCCCGGCTGGCTGACGATACCAAAACGCGGATGCGGGAGCAGATCGCGGAAAAGGGCTGCCGGCCGTGTTTCCGGTCGCTGTTCGGGATGCGCTATCCGGAGAAGGTCGTCGGCTGGGGTTTTGCGCCCTGGGTCAAGCCGGAGGCCCGGGATTTCTCGCGCTGGCCCATCATCCTGGACAAGACGAATCTCAAGGCCATCCCCATCGCCGGCCTGACGGTTGGCGCGCTGACCCTCGAGCCTGGCGATCCGCGCCGGGCGGACTGGCTGGAAATGGCCCGCCACGGCTATGAGACGATCGCCGGTCTCTACGAACGTGACGGCAGCTATCCCGAAGGCGGGTCCTACGGCGATTACACAACTTTTCATCTCCTCCTCACTCAAGCCGTCGTCGAGCGCCAGCTGGGCCTGGATCTGTTCGACCGCATCAATTACAACGGCTTTGTCGAGTTCATGCTCGGCTTGCAGCTGCCGCAGACGGCAGAGCCCAAAGCCTGCGTGAATTTTGGGGATTCGGGAAGCGGACTCCAATCGGCGGTGAGTTTTTATATCGCCGGCAAGACGGGCGATGGTTTGGCGCAACATATGGGCTCGGAGCACCCGCGGGATCATAATCCGTTTTCCGTCATCTGGCACCGGCCGGAGGTGGCGGCCCAAAGACCGGGCGCCGTCCACCATTTCAAGCACTGGGACCTGGATTGGCTGGTTTATCGAACAGGCTACGGACTGGATGACCTCGTAGTGGCCATGCGCAGCGGCGGACCGGCCAACCACGAGCACGCCGACCGCAATTCGGTAATCCTCAAGGCCTACGGCGAGGTCCTGCTGGCCGACAGCAAACACCCGACCTACGATCACCTCAACCCGGGCTGGGTCCTGCGATCGTCGCCGGCGCATAACACCGTCCTGATCGATAATCAGGGTCATCAGTATCATGACGGGCGGGAAGGGACCAACGCGTCTTTGGCCGAAGCGCGGATCATCCGCAAGGGCCAGAGGGACGGGTTCGTGTTCTGGACGAGCGACGCCACGCCGGCCTATCAGCTCGTGCTTCCGGATGTCGAACGCGTGCTGCGCTCGGTCTTCGTTTTTACCGACGCGCCGATCCTGGTGATCATCGACAGGTTGACCAAAAAAGACCAACCCTCGCTTTTTTCTGCCCACTGGCACGTGGAAAACAGCGACGGCCTGGGGTCGGTCCAGGTGTCCGAGGGCGCTTTTGTCATGAGGCGGCCGGCCGCCGTTTTTCAGGCCCGGTGCGTCAGCCTGGACGCCTTGCAGATCACGGCGGAAAAGCTGCCGCTGCCGCCGGGCGCGGGGATCCATCCCTATGTCCGGGTCGGCACGTCAGTCCCGTCGAAAGAGCACACCATGATGATGGTCGGCCTGGCCTGCCGGTCGAGCCAGGAGCCGCCTGACATCGAGCTGGCCGCGGAGGGAACCATCAGGATCCAGGTGGGCTCAAGAGTTTATCAGGCGCGGTTGAACAATATCGACCACAGTCCGTTTTTGGTGAGAACTTGATCACTTCGGGGGGATAGGGGCGGCTAGGCGCCGTTCTTAAGGGCATCAAGGACCCGGTGGAGGACGTCTTTGGCGTCGCCGAAGACCATCATCGTTTTGGGGTCATAGAACAGCGGATTATCGACTCCGGAGAACCCGGGGGCAAGGCTCCGCTTGATGAAGATCACGGATTGCGCCTGGTCGATGTTCAGGATGGGCATCCCGGACAGGGGGTTGCCCTTTTCCCGGGCCGCCGGGTTGACAACGTCGTTCGCCCCGACGACCAGCGCCGCATCGCACCCCCGGAACTCCTCGTTGATCCCGTCGATGTCCTTGAGCATGTCGTAGGGGACGCCGGCCTCTGCCAGCAGGACGTTCATGTGGCCCGGCATCCGGCCGGCGACGGGATGGATCCCGTAGAGGACCCGAATCCCCTTCTTGAGCAGGGCGGCCGCGACATCCTGGAGCACATATTGGGCCTGGGCGACGGCCAGCCCGTAGCCGGGCACGATGATGACCAGCCGGCTGTTTTCGAGCACCGTGGCGGCGTCGAGCGGGCTGTAGCGGGTCACGCGGCGGGCGCCGGCCGGCCCGCCCTTGGCGATCTCCCCGCCGACCGCCCCGAACAGGACATTCGTCAGCGAGCGGTTCATCGCTTTGCACATGATCTGGCTCAGGATGATGCCCGACGCGCCCACCAGGGCCCCGCTCACGATCAGGACGTAGTTGTTGATGATGAACCCGGTGGCGGCGGCGGCGATCCCGGAGTAGGAGTTGAGGAGGGCGACGACCACCGGCATATCGGCTCCGCCGATCGGGATCACGAGCAGGACCCCGGCGATGCTCGAGAGGACGAGGATGATGAGCAGGATAGTCAGCCCGGCTGACGGGAAGACGGCGGCGAAGACGGCGCACAGGCCCAGAATGATGGCGATCAGGGCGAAATTGAGGGCGGTCTGCCCGGGGAATACGATCGGCGTGCCCCGGACCATCTCCTCGAGCTTGGCGTAGGCGATGACGCTCCCGGTGAATGTCACCATCCCGATGAAAACGCCCAGCGCCGTCGTGACTTCGGTAACGGTATTGAACCTCGGCGCGTGGCGGAGGAACTCGCTGATCGCCACGAGCGCCGAAGCGCCGCCGCCGAAGGCGTTGAGGAGCGCTACCATCTGCGGCATGGCGGTCATCCTGACTCTCACGGCGAGCGCGACTCCGACCAGGCTCCCGATTATTAGGCCGGCGATGATGAGCTGGAAATCGAGGATCTGCCTGTCGAGGAGAGTGACCACGATCGCGATCAGCATGCCGGCCGCGCTCAGAAGGTTTCCGCGCCGTGCCGTCCGGGGCGAGCTCAGAAGCTTGAGCCCGAGGATGAACAGGCAGACGGCGGCCAGATAGACGAGTCCCGTGACGGAGGTCATTTCCCGCCCAGCCTCTTCTTGAACATTCGCAGCATCCGGTCCGTCACCACGAACCCGCCAACCACGTTGATCGTGGCCAGGATGACAGCAATAAACCCCAGGATAACCGCCGGTCCCCTGTGGCCCGCGCCGGCGCTGATCAGGGAGCCCACGACCGTGATGCCCGAGATGGCGTTCGACCCCGACATGAGCGGCGTGTGGAGGAGGCTGGGCACGCGGTTGATCAGCTCGTAGCCGGCGAACAAGGCCAGGACGAAAACGTAAAGGGCCGTCAGGAAGCCGTCCATCAAGCTTCGCCGGCGCCGCCGGCGCCCCCGGGACGGCCTTCCCCGCGTTCTCCCTTGGCCAGGAACTCGCGCACGAGCTCGCTTTTCAGCTCGCCCTTGTAGGTCACGAGCGCCTGGGCGTTGATCTCATCGGCGAGGTCGATGGTGTCGTCCTCGCCGGCGTAGAGATTATAGAAGGCGTTGACGACGTTCCGCGAGTACATGAGGCTCGTGTGAAGCGGGAGTTGCGAGGGCATGTCCATGGCTCCGTAGACGCAGACGCCGTGCTTTTCGATGGTCTCGCCCGGCCGGCTGAGGACGCAGTTCCCGCCCTGTTCCGCGGCCAGGTCGATGATCACCGACCCGGGCGCCATCAGCTTCACCATCTCCTCGGTGATCAGGATCGGGGCGGTCCGGCCGTAAACCAGGGCGGTCGTGATCACGACGTCGGCTCGGGGCAGGCGGCTAGCCAGCAGCTCCTATCTCCTTTTTCACGAATTCGGGTGAGGACTCTTTGGCGTAGCCGTACCTCGTTTCGGCATCCTCGGGGAGCTCCATCTCCAGGAACTTCGCGCCCAGGCTCTCCACCTGCTCCTTGACGGCCGGCCGGGTGTCGAAGGCCTCGATCCGCGCGCCCAGCCGCTTGGCCGTGGCGATCGCCTGGAGCCCGGCGACGCCCGCGCCGATCACGAGCACATTCGCCGGCGGAATGGTCCCGGCCGCCGTCATGAGCAGCGGAAAGAACTTGCCGCACAGGTCGGCCGCGACCAGCACGGCCCGGTAGCCGGTGACGGTCCCCAGCGAGCTCAGGGCGTCCATGCTCTGCGCCCGGCTGAGGCGGGGGATGAGCTCCATCGAGAACCCGGTCAGGCGATTGGCGATCAGCTTGTCGACGACCAGGCGGTTCCGGGTCGGGGCCAGGAGCGAGATGATCGCCGCCCCGGCCTTTCATCTCGTCGAGCTCGTGCCGGCCCGTGGTCTTGTCGACGATGGGCGGGCGGATCTTGAGGATGACGTCGGCCTCGCCCCAGACCGCCGCCGGAGAATCGGCCAGTGTCGGCGCCGGCCGCGGCGTAGTATTCGTCGAGATAGAAGCTCTTCACCCCGACGCCCTTCTGGACGATCATCGCGTGCCCGCGGCCGACAAGCTCGCGCACGGACTGCGGCACGACGGCGACGCAGCGGCATTTCTCGTAGAGCTCTTTGACGATGCCGATCACCAGCTCGGACTTTTTCATGCTGAACCCCATCCTATTCCACTCTCAGGATACAGGAACCCGGCGGCCTTGCCAACTCGGGAACCCGCGCAAAAATCAAATAAAAAAAGACGCTGATCGTTATCAGAAGTCATTTGACCGCTCCCGGACCCTGTGATATAAGCGGGGGCCGAGTGGCGCGTCTCGCAAATAGCTTGAGTTAACGGATTCGCTCCCGTTGACGCGCAACCGCCGGGGAGTTTGAGGGGGGCGGAGTGGCCCCCCTCAGGGGTTCAGCGGAGCGGAGCGAAGCGCCGAAGGGGGAGTTTAACTCCCCCTTGGAAGTGCCCCGGCTCTGAGACATACTTGAACGGGGTATTTATAAGACGGGGCACTAGATGAGCTGGCAGCAGGTTTACAACCCCCTGGGGAATACTCTTCTCTCGACCCTGGTCGCGGCCATCCCAATCATCGTGCTCCTGGGCGGGCTCGCCTTCTTCCGTATCAAGGCCCATTGGGCGGCGCTCCTGGGCCTCGTCTCGGCGCTCCTCATCTCGGTCGTGGTCTTCAGCATGCCCTCATCCAAGGCCGGGGCCGTGGCCGGGTTCGGGGCCGTTTACGGCCTCTTCCCGATCGGCTGGATCATCCTGAACGTCATCTTTCTGTTCAACCTGGCGAACGAGAAGGGGCACTTCCAGGTGCTCCAGGAAAGCCTGACGGGCATCACGCGCGACTGCCGCCTGCAGCTCCTCCTCATCGCCTTCTGCTTCGGCGCCTTCTTCGAGGGCGCGGCCGGGTTCGGGACGCCGGTGGCCGTCACGGCCGCGATCCTCATTGGCCTCGGGTTCAGCCCCATCGCCGCCTCCGGCCTTTCGCTCATCGCCAATACGGCGCCCGTGGCTTTCGGCGCCCTGGGCACGCCGATGATCGCCCTCCAAGGGGTGACCGGCCTGCCGCTCCTCGCCCTGAGCGCCCAAACCGGCCGCATCCTGCCGTTCTTCTCAATCATTGTCCCCTTTTGGCTGGTCTGGGCCTTTGCCGGCCTCCGCGGCATGGCCGAGATCTGGCCGGCGCTTCTCGTCGCCGGCGCCTCGTTCGCCGTCCCGCAATTCCTGATCTCGAACTTCCACGGGCCGTGGCTCGTCGACATCGTGGCCTCGATCCTGTCGATCGTCGCGCTGGTGGCGTTCCTTTTTGTTTGGCATCCCAAGCGGGTCTGGGGGATGGAAGCGGGCGCTATCAGCAAGCCCGAGGCCTGCGGCGCCGATGATCACAGAGCAACGCTCCGGCACAGCCGGAGGGAGCTCGCCATGGCCTGGGCGCCCTGGGGCATCCTGACAGTCCTTGTCTTTATCTGGGGAATACCCCAGGTCAAGGCCCTGCTCGACGGCCTCTCCTCATTCAAGGTGCCGGTGCCGCTCGTAGACAAGCTCGTCTTCAGGATGCCGCCCGTGGTCGCGGCGCCGGCAGCCGAGACGGCGGTCTTCAGCTTCAACTGGCTCTCCTTCACCGGGACGGGCATCTTCATCGCCGCGATCCTCTCCGGCATCATGATGGGCTGCACGCCCCGCGCCATCGCCAAAACCTGGTGGGCGACGCTCCACCGGGTGAGGTATTCGCTCCTCACCGTGGCGGCCATGCTGTCCCTCGGCTACATCACGCGCTACTCGGGCCTCGATGCGGCGATGGGGTTGACGTTCGCCAAGACCGGCAAGCTCTACCCCTTCTTCGGCACTCTCCTGGGCTGGCTGGGGGTGGCCCTGACCGGCTCGGACACCTCGTCCAATGTGCTTTTCGGGAGCTTGCAGCGGATCTCGGCCGAGCAGATCGGCCTCAACCCCGTGCTCATGGCTTCGGCCAACAGCTGCGGCGGCGTCATGGGCAAAATGATCGACGCTCAGAGCATCGTCGTCGCCAGCACGGCCACGCGGTGGTACGGCCACGAGGGCGACATCCTGCGGTATGTGTTTTTCCACAGCCTCGCCCTGGCCGCCCTCGTCGGGCTGATGGTTTTTCTCCAGGCTTACGTCTTCCCCTTCACCCGGCTGGTCGTAAAATAAGAATCCATAGCAAGTCGCGCTCGGGGCATAACGAACCCGATACTGCCAAGACTTTTAGGTCCAGATTTACCGATAGAAAGACGTCATCACGAGCGAAGCGTGGTGATCCCATGACATTGCTTTGATTGGTCCGCATCGACATGACAATCAAGAAGTTGCGTTTCTATAGATGATGATGACTCGTTAGGGTATTGACATTCTACGTATTGTAGAATAGCATAGTATTCCTATGGTTCCGATAGGAGCGATCGATAATGAAGGTAGTATTTAAGCCTTCCGAACCCGGACTCTCCAAGATCTTCAACGGCTCCGAAACCCCCATCCTCGAGGTTCTTTGGCAGAACGGTCCGCTCACGGGAAGAGAAATCTATGAGCGGGTCCGGCATCCCAAGGCGCTCGCCTATACGACGGTCTTAACCCTCCTTGGCCGGATGGTCAAAAAGGGGGAGTGTCCGGCGCAAAAGGGCCGGCGGTCTATTGGTGTTCGAGGCTGCCCTCGAAAAGAATGAATTCGAAGAAAGCGTGGCCGAAGCCGTCATGAGGGGAATCATCGAGATCTCGCCCTCCCTTGCCGTTTCTACGTTCGCAGAAGCGGTTTCTGATTGGGACCGGGACAAACTCGACGAGATCGTGAAGATCATCGAGCAGAAAAGGAAGGGGGATAAGCGATGACCGGCGTTGAATGTTCGATCAGGCGCCACGACCTTTATCTTTTTGGATTTGGAGCGGGGTTCCTGTCAATTCTGCCGTTCCTGGCATCGAGGATCTTCCAGACTGGGACATTCCTTTTCGACGTTTTCCTCCAAAAATGCCTGGCGAAGTGCTCCGGCCTAATGTCCTTGGGCATCACCGTCGTCGACGGCCTTGAAGTGTTCGCCGTGCTGGCTTCGGTCGGTCTTCTTATCGTTGCCTTAGGCCGGAGCATATCAGAGGCGCGGAGAGCCCGCGCCTTTTCCCACTCGTTAAGAGAAGTCGAGATTCCCCCGCGGTTGCACAGGCTCCTCGAAGAATCCGCCTTATCTCCCGAGCAAGTCGTCGTCTTTCCCGGCCGGCTGAGTTTCGCCTGCACCGCCGGGTTATTCCATCCCAGGGTCTTCGTCTCGACCAGTCTTCTCGAGTCGCTCAGCGACGAGGAAGTGAAAGCGGTCCTTCGTCACGAACACAGCCATCTTGTGAGGAAGGACCCGCTCCGCGGCGTTGTTATGCTCTTTTTCGCCCGGTTTTTCTTTTTCTTCCCATGGTGAGCCGGCTCTTGGATGGACTGAGGCGGGACTCCGAACTGATCGCCGACCGGCACGCTCTCTCTTTGGCGAGTTCACCCGCCGACCTGGCCTCGGCGCTCGTCAAGACTCAAAGCAGAAATCTTGTGGCGGCCCAAGGTCTGGCCAGATTTTGGGGGGATGATTTACTGGGCGACAGGCTGAGCCGGATCTTGAATGCGGATTTACGGGAAAAGAACGCCGTTTCCCCCCCTCGTCACTTTTCTCCCATCCGGCTCGCAGCCGGGGCCCTGTTGGTTTTCTCCATGTCGCTCCTTGTGATTCCGGCCGGAGCCGGTTTTCTCAGAAAGTCCCCCTGGCGCTGCCCGCACACTGATCACGCGTCCTGTTGCGCCCCGGCGGCGCCGGGCAGCCATTGTTCACTTTGCCGTTCATAGGTGGAGGGTGGCACTCGAAAGCCATGGGCAAACAGGACATTTTTCCAAATCTGGGAACTTGCAGGGCTGCATCCTTGGGTGGCAACGCCGCCCGTACCCTGCTTGCCGTGCCCGCCACTCTCAATTATCATAATCACAGTGGAGGGGTAGCTGGGAAATCCCATAATCGCCGAGGTCTATTCGGTTTTGTTGAGGATTTGCGGAGCTCTTTGATCTTCCCGTCTTCTGTGGCTTCCAGGATCTTCTGAGGAGAGCGAGATGAAAAAGATCGCCATCGTGTTCATGTTGGCGGCCTTGGCCGGGCCGGTTTTGAGCC